>DFEB01000035.1:0-3326 GCA_002368605.1 Treponema sp. UBA3813
CCTATTTGTTTCTTGGAATTTACAGCCGCGGAGGCGTTCCGCAAAAAAAATATTCTATATTAAAGGTGGTATCACCATGAATGATAAGACAAATAAACTTTCAGACACAGTGAACGTCACAATGCACACGCTCACTCTTTCGGACAAAGCAGTTTCTTACGCAAAAGTAAAGCGCAACACGGCTTTTATCGGTAACATTGTTTCCAAAGTCCTTGAGCACAACAAGGTCCTGGACAGGGAAACTCTGCTTTATTCAGCCGGCCTTTTCAGGAACGCAATTCTGGAGCTTCTTAAAAGCGGAAAGGCTGTAGACCTTCTTGAAATGGGTGTTTTGTACATAAAGCCTTCTTCAAGCATGGACTCTCTGAACCCAAGCATCAATGACGTTCCTGACATGACTCTTTCTTTTACGCCGAGCGACCTTGCCTTAGAAGCCGTAAAAGGTGTGACTGTCGGAGCTGATATTACTGCGACAAACGAGCCAGACTTGGAAAGTCTTTACAATATCCACACAAAAAAAGAAGGCTGCGAGCTTTCAATCGGTCATTCAGCCCGCATTACAGGTAAAAGGCTCAAGATTGCCGGTGAAGAGACAGAAACAGGATTGTATCTTGCCTCTTGCTCAGACGACGGAACTTATGACTCTGACATCTCAACATGGACAGCCATCGGAATGGAAAACATTGTTGATAACACAAACTCAAAGATTCTCTTCAACATTCCTTCGACTGTCGTAAGCGGAATCTACAGGCTGATTCTCAGAACGGCTTATGGTTCAGGTACACGCATCAACAAAACAGTGCGAACCGGAGTCTATGCTGAAAAAGTAATGCTTGCATAGCGTAAAAAAAACTGGGCTGGCAATTTTTTGCCTGTCCAGGTGCGCAAGGGATTGTAGTGGTGGCGCTTTTGCGCCAGTGCGAAGCACCGGAGGCGCGTAAGACGCCGTAGCCACGGAAAGCAAACAAGCACGACAACTAAGGTGCTTGCCGACCCGCCGCCAGGCGGGATGCGCCCCCAAAATATTCCCCAACCGCCCGAAATCTGATACAATTCCACCATGAATTTAGAAGCATTTGTTTTGGGCTGTGGCGGCATGATGCCCCTTCCTTACCGCCATCTTACTTCCGTTTTGCTCCGCCGTGACGGAGATTTGTTCCTTTTTGACTGCGGCGAGGGCACTCAGGTTTCCCTCAAACGGCTCAACCTCAAATGGAAGAAAATCGATGCCATTTTTATCTCGCACACCCACGCCGATCATGTGACGGGGCTTCCCGGAATGCTCATGCTCTCGGCCCAGGTTGACCGCACCGAGCCGCTATACATCTACGGTCCGCCCAAAGTACGTGAATATGTGGAGACCAGCCGTCAGGTTCTTGATATGTACATCAATTATCCAATTATAATAAAAGAAATTACCGCCCCTTGCGTCGTGCATGAAGGCAAAGACTTTTACATCCGCGCCTTTCCGCTCTCGCACACAAAGACCTGCGTTGGCTACACGCTCGAAGAACTTGACCGCCCGGGCGAATTCAATCCCGAAAAGGCAGAGTCTCTTGGAATCCCGCGCGGCCCCTTGTGGGGAAAACTCCAGCGTGGCGAGGATGTCACTTCGGCGGACGGAAAAATCATCAAGCCGAGCGACGTGATGGGCGAAAAACGAAGCGGCCGCAAATTCTCGTTTGTGACCGACACCCAGTACCTTCCGAGCATCGCGCGTGAAGTGCAGGGGAGCGACCTTCTGATTTGTGAAGGCATGTTCGCCGACGACTGCGAGGATCAGGCCAAAGAAAAAAAACACATGACAGCCCGCCAGGCCGCCACAATCGCCCGGGACGCAAATGCAAGCCGCATGGCTATGATTCACTATTCACCACGCTACACCGACCGCGAGCTTGACGTGCTTTTGAAGCAGGCGCAGGAAGTCTATCCCAAGGCCGAGCTCACAAAAGACAGGATGATTTTCGATATTCCCTACATAGATTAAAAAATGACCCTATATTGCATAAGCCTTTTTTTAGAGAAAGCCAAAATCTCAAAGCTCATAAAATTCAGCATGGAAAACGGACTTTCCTGCAAAGAATTGCAAATAACCGATCAGACAGGCGAAAGTGGAAAAGGCAATCAAATTGATGCTGGGGGAATCAAGATTCTTCTTTTACCCTGCAATGACTTTCACCAAGACGGTGATTTTGAAATCGGCTTGACAACAAAAAATAAGGAAAATTGGACAAGATTCGTTAAAAGAGCGGGCAAAGCCTTCAAGATTGAGAAAGGGAAACTCGATGACGAAGGCACAGAATATCTTTTGATGGAAAGCGATGAAGAAAACCATGGAAATTTTTTCTTTATTTTTGACGGACAGCTATCTGATGCCAATTCCCTTTCTAAAATCTCCTGTACCGTCAAGAATCAGGATTCTATCTTCTTCAAGGAAAAAATTTCCCAATTCCTCGATGCGGATTTGCTTGAAAAAATAGAAATCACATCGGGTGAACTTTTTTCACTGAATGAACTGAGAACCAAAAAGGAAGGAAAGGAAATCATTTTCCCGATTATGCAAATATGATTCAGCTTATCAATTTCTCAAAATCCTATTCCTCAAAAAAAGATGCCTTTGCCGTGGACGATTTTTCCCTGGAGTGCAAAGAAGGCGAAATCACCGGGCTTTTAGGCCTTAACGGTGCGGGGAAGACCACAATCCTCAAGGCAATCCCCGCCCGGCATTTTGCCAGCCGGGGAAGCGTCCTTATCGAAGGAAAAGAAGCGGGCTGACATAATTCTTTATTACAAACCTAACATTCCTGTCGCTGTAATTGAAGCAAAGGATAACACGCATTCCGTCGGTTCCGGTTTGCAGCAGGCATTGGGCTATGCAGAAACTCTTGATATTCCTGTCGCAATCACTTCTAACGGAGACGGATTTATAATTCAATATCGCAAAAACTGCGGGAACTTAGATTCAACTCAGCAAGCGATTATCACGCAAGAGCTGGATTTAAACGATTTTCCAACACCAGAAGACTTGTGGGCTTGTTACAAACGCTATAACGGATTAGACGATAAAAGCGAACAGACGGCTCTTTCCCAATATTTCTTTGGAAATGGCTGCTACCCACCGCGCTACTACCAGAGAATCGCCGTCAACCGCGCGGTAGAAGCAATTGCGCGCGGACAAAAACGCATCCTTCTTGTGATGGCGACTGGCACAGGAAAAACATTCACGGCTTTTCAAATCATCTACCGTCTCTGGAAATCTGGCTGTAAAAAGCGAATCCTTTACCTGGCAGATCGCAACAATCTTATCACTCAGACAAAGAAAGGCG
>DFEB01000035.1:3368-6140 GCA_002368605.1 Treponema sp. UBA3813
CAAAGAAAGGCGACTTTAAGCACTTTAAAGATAAGCTTACTATCATAAAAAACAAGAAAATCGACAAGTCTTATGAAATTTACCTTGCATTGTATCAGGGACTTACGAATTACAACGAAGAAACGGACGCTTTCAGAAAATTCAGCCCTGAGTTTTTCGACTTGATTATCGTTGATGAGTGTCACCGCGGTTCTGTTGACGAAGACAAGGCTTGGCATAAAATCCTCTCATATTTTTCAAATGCAACCCAAATCGGCATGACCGCCACCCCAAAAGAAACAAAGGCGCTTTCGAACATCGAATATTTTGGCGAGCCGATTTACACATATTCTCTCAAACAGGGAATTGACGACGGATTCCTAGCCCCTTACAAAGTTCTTCGCGTTGGAATGAATGTCGATCTGGAAGGCTACAGGCCAGAGCGTAACAAAACCGACATAGACGGCGAGCTTATCGAAGACCGGCTTTACAACACGAAAGATTACGACCGCACAATTATCATAGATGAACGAACGGATTTGGTTGCCCGAAAGATTATGGAATATCTCAAGAATACGAATCCCTACGATAAAACAATCGTATTCTGTGTTGACATCGAGCACGCCGAACGAATGCGACGGGCTTTGTTAAAATATGCGCCGCGCGAAATCACTGCAAAGACAGACAAATACATTGTGCGAATTACAGGCGATGACAAAGACGCTAAAAGCTACCTTGAAGATTTCATCAATACAGAAGAAACCTATCCAGTTATTGCCACAACTTCAAAACTGATGACCACAGGAACGGATGCAAAGACATGCAAACTGATTTGCCTTGACTCCAACATCGGCAGCATGACAGAGTTCAAACAGATAATCGGCCGAGGAACAAGAGTTGAGGAAGATTTCGGAAAACTCTATTTTACCATCATCGACTTTCGCAATGTCACCGACAAATTCGCAGACAAGGACTTTGACGGAGCGCCAGTCCGCATAAAAGAAGCGTCGCAAGACGAAGAGATTTCTGAACAAACTATAGACGAAGGCGAGGAGGAAACTCAGATTGATCCTGTTACAGGCGAAGAGATTGCTTTTCCAGAATACCGCATCAATGACGAATTTGGAAATATTGCTGTAGCTGAACCTGAGCCACAAAAGCCTGAAAAACGGGAGAAAGTCCGAATCGCAGGCGTTGATGTTCACATCTTAAGCGAGCGCAAGGAATTTCTGGACGCAAGCGGAAAACTGATAACCTCAAGCCTCAAAGAATACTGCAAAACAGGAATCCTCACTTCATACCGCTCACTCGACAATTTCTTGCAGACATGGAACGACGCGGAAAAGAAGCGCGCCATTATAGAAGAGCTTGAAAATCAGGGAATTATCTTTGAAGAACTGAAAGAAGAAATAAAATCTGATTTAGATATTTTTGACCTAATCTGCCACATCGCCTGGGATGCCCCAGCCCTTACAAAAAAAGAACGCGCCGAAAATGTCCGCAAACGAAACTACTGGACTAAATATGGCGAAAAAGCGCGAGCAGTTCTTGATGCCCTTTTAGATAAATACGCCCAGACCGGAATCGAAGAAATAGAAGATATGAAAGTTCTCACCGTAGACCCAATCAAAGAAATCGGAACCCCGGCAGAAATTGTGAATCTCTTCGGCGGCAAACCACAGTACCTCCAGGCAATCCGCGAACTTGAAGCCGAGATTTATAAGGTGGCGTAAATATTTCTATTCCCTAAAAATGCGTATATACGAAAAAATTGGTAATAATAGGCATTATGTACCAAAATTCTCAAAATTTGTGCACGTTTCTTTTATACGTACCAAAATTGCAAAAATTGGTACATATTCCTTGTCTTATGTACCAAAAGGGTGTATAATTGGGACATGACTGAATTACAAAAGCTCCCGATTGATTCTTCAAAAATGGAAACAATTAAGATTCTCAAAGCAGAAAATAAAGCGGTAAAAATGCTTGCCGAATTAAAAGGCTGTGCAAATCTTATTCCAAATCAATCCATTCTTATTAATGCAATTGTACTTCAGGAATCAAAGGACAGTTCAGAAATAGAAAACATCATCACAACAAAAGATGATCTTTATAAGGCTGTATCAGAAACAGTAACGAAAATTGATTCAGCTACAAAAGAGGTAATGTTTTACCGCGAAGCTCTTTATACTGGTTTTAATCAGCTCAAGGAACATGGTTTTATTTCTATCAATGACATTGTTCAGATCCAAAAAGTTCTTGTTCAAAATGATGCAGGAATCCGGACTATGCCCGGAACAAAGCTTGTAAATGACACAACAAATGAAGTTGTTTATACTCCTCCTCAGTCAAAAGAAGAAATAGATGAACTATTAAAGAATTTTACTGAATATCTGAATAACGAAGACGATAGTCTTTCAAAGCTTGCCATTCTGCATTATCAGTTTGAAAGCATTCATCCATTTTATGATGGCAATGGTAGAACAGGTCGCATCGTAAATATTCTCTATCTGATTTTGAAACATCACCTTGATGTTCCAATTTTGTATCTCAGTTCATACATAATTAAAAATAAAAACAGTTACTACAAGCTCTTGCAAAATGTACGTACAAATGAAGCTTGGGAAGAATGGATTATTTTTATTCTAAAGGGAATTGAAGAAACTGCAGCTGATACAATCCAGAAAGTAAAAGCCATAAAAAAACTTCTGGAAGATACTGTAGAAAAAGTAAAAACAGAAGCCCCAAAAATTTATTCAAAAGAATTGATAGAAACTCTTTTTGAAAATCCAT
>DFEB01000076.1 GCA_002368605.1 Treponema sp. UBA3813
GCTGGGGTTCGATTACATATCTGGAGCACGGCATTACGCGGTGCTCCTTTTTTTTATGGTTTTAGCTTGGGCGCAAGTTTTAGAATCAGGTCTACGGCTTGCTTTCTCTCCTCTTCACTGGAAAACAGAATCAGATTTTCCTTTCCGTTGTTCAATATTACCCGAAGAGTTTTAAAATCAACCTGTGTCGTTTCCTCATCGTTCTCGTAAGCAAGAGTCGGAAGGGAATAGACATCATTCCACAAAACAGAATCTGTTCCTGAAATCAGCATGTTTTCGTAAATTCCGGCCTTTCCGCATCCAGCTGCCTCTCTCGCCGCAATTTCAGCCGCAACAAGAGCCGTTGCCAGAAGGATAATATTGACGAACCAAGAGTAATTTCTGAGCGGCACGACAAGAATCAAAATAAAAGAAAGGACGGCAATTCCAATCCATTTTTTTGAAGAAGCGGTCTTTAAGGACATGAAAAGAGAGCCAGCCTGAGAAAAAATCTTTTTGCGCCTGTAGGGAATCGAAATCAATGTGGCGATATAGCCAATCAAGGAAATTCCCAACATAGAAAAATATGCAATCTGTTCCAGTGTCATTTTTTATTCCTCAACCATAATGCAAGAGTCTTCCTTGCGCTTTCAAATGCAAGTGGAAGTTCAGCAAGCTCTTTTTCGTTACGCACAAAAACTTCCTCAAAACCAAGCACTTCGCCCTTCTGGGCTTTTAGTTTTGCGTCAGCAGGCAATGTCGCCTCAAAAAAAGCATCGCAAGTTTTATACTGGATGTTTTTGTATTCATAAGTATTAGGAAAACTCGCGATATATTTTAAGGAAAGTGGCTCAACTCCGATTTCTTCCATGCACTCCCGAAAACAAGCTTCTTCCGCTGTTTCGTCCGGATCAACGAAGCCTCCTGGAAATGCAAGAAATCCTTTTCGGGGGGCTTTTGCGCGTTTTTCCAGCAGGATTTTTCCTTCCGAGTTTTGAATTACAAGTCCGACCGCGCTTGCCACATTATTGTAGAGGTCGAATCCGCAATCCGCACAGAGCCATTTCCGCATGTTCACATTCTGAATGTTTTTTCCGCCACATGCCGGGCAGAAATTAAAGTCATTTTTCATATTTTCTCAATAATAATTTATTTTATAGTCTGTGAAAGGCACGAAGCCGCAATTTCTGTATACATTGATTGCCGTCACATTGACTTTCTTTACGAACAGAACGATGATTTTCCCATCTTTTTTAAACTGTTGCGTCAAAGTTTTAACGAGATAAGTCGCTATTCCCCTGTTGCGCAAAGTTGTGTCTGTATAAATGCCACCGAGTTGAATACATTTTTCACCTTTTGCATTTATAGAGGCCTTTGCGATAATCCGATTATTGTATTTTACTCCGAATACGCCTCCGTCTTGAATTGAACGGCGCAATAGAATGCGGGAATTTTTTTCGTTAAAGGAATTTTTATCGATTACCACTTCTTCAAGTTCATAGGCTTTTTGAATTGGAAACAGCGCGTCAAAATCTGAATCTTTGCAGGTAAAAACCTCACATTCGCTCAGAAAAGCCTGCTTTTTGTGGTCATTTGCATTGGCAAGAAGAGACTCTTCGGCTGCTGCCTGATTGTATTCCATAAGACTGTATTCATTTGCCGCCTTTGGAACAGTACCGTACAATTTGAGGAAAATTTTTGCGATTGCATCGGTATATTTTTTTTCTCCGATGATGCTGAATAATTTTTGTGGTTTTGCATAAGAGAAATATTCCTGAACTATAGGAAGAATTGAGTCGCTTTCAAGACAGTGGAGAATCTGCCCGCCTACAGAAACTGAAAGCACTCCCCAAATTATATTTCGTTCATCAAGAATATAGAGAATTTTCGTGTCGTTTTTTAAAAAATGAGAGACGAGCGAGACACATTTATGTTCATTCGCAAGGAGAAAATTAAAAATGTGCTGGCGGATTTGCATTGAATTCGGTCCGCCATCGTTCATCAACTCGAAAATCAGCATTTGACTTTATTATAGCACAGAATAATAAAATTTGTTAGAATTATCGCATGGAAATCGAATATCAGAAAATGGTTAAAATCCATTACACGCTTAAAGATACTGACGGAAATCAGCTTGATTCTTCACTTGGCGGAGAACCTTTGGAATACATGCACGGAATCGGCTCTCTCATTCCCGGTCTTGAGTCAGAACTCACTGGTCACAAAGCGGGCGACAAATTCCACACAGAGATTGAGCCAGCCCTGGGCTACGGCGAATATGACGAAAAACTCGTCGCCGAAGTTCCCCGAAAGCAATTTGATACTGGAGCCGAAATCACTGTGGGTCAGCAATTCCAGGCTGATACGGCGACAGGCCCCATGATTGTAAAAGTCACTAAAGTCACTGATGACACTATCACTGTTGACGGAAACCACGAGCTTGCAGGCAAAAAGCTCTGCTTCGATGTGGAAGTCGTCGATGTGCGAGATGCCACCGAAGCCGAGCTTGAGCCATTCGTAAACGACTCATGCGGCTGTGGCGGTGGATGCTCCGGCTCCTGCGGCGTCTGTTCTGGTTGTGGCGGAAGTGCCGGTTGCGGAGAATAAAATCAGACCTTAAATTGGTCAATTTCTTCGCCAATCTTCTGGATTGAGCGATTCATTTCTACAGAAATATCGGTGAGGGCATTTCCTGTCTCACTGATTTTTCGCGCGCTTGAGTTGATTTCGCCGACGGAACCATTCAAATTGCTTGAAGCGTCCTTCAAGCGCGAAACTTCCTGCAAAATCTGCTGGCTTCCAGAGCTCATTTCTTCGGCTGCGGCACGGACATTTCCAGTGCTGTCGCTCATCGTGTGGAGAGCGTCCAAAACCTGCTTAGAGCCTTCTGACTGCTCTTCCATTGCGGCCTTAATTTGGCGGACGAGCTGGTCTGTCTCACGGATACTTGAAGAAACTGCCGTGAATGCCGCGCTAGACTCAGAAGATGAAGAAACGACCGTTTCGATTGACGCTCGGATTTTCTGCAACTGGTCGCCGATGGTCTTTGATTGGGCAGAAGAAGTTTCTGACAGTTTTCGGATTTCGTCCGCAACGACAGCGAATCCCTTTCCTGCGTCGCCTGCATGAGCCGCCTCGATTGCCGCGTTCATAGCCAGCAAGTTTGTCTGGCTTGCGATAGATGCAATCGCCACATTTGCTTCTTGAAGCATAGCTGACTGATTTTCAATTTCGCCAATCTGGTCATTGACGGTAGCTTGTTTTGAAGCTCCAAGATTTGCCTTTCCTTGAAGCTCGGCAAATTCTCCTGCCATTTTCTCGATTGAAGCGTTGATGGCGCTGATGTTTCCAATCATCTCTTCGGTTGCGGCAGATGCCTGAGTAACGCCAGAAGATTGAGTGTGTATCATGTGCTCAAGGGACTGAATGTTTGATGTAATCTGAGTTATTGCACTAGCCGTTCCGTCAACGCTTGAAGTCTGCTCGCCCAAAATCTGTTTGAGAGAGTTGATGTTTTCGTTGATTTCGGCAATAGCTCCTTCTGTGTCGGAAATACTTGCCTGTAAGCTTCCGTCTATGTCCTGCAGAGATGTCTTTGAATTCTTAACCTCAGCAATGATTTCCTGCAATTTCTGAATGAATTTGTTGAATCCTAAACCGACAGAACCAATCTCATCGTTTACTTTTACTTCGATTCGCTTTGTAAGGTCTGCGTTTCCGCTGGCAATTCCAACGATGCTGGCAACAACGACTTTAAGAGGTCTGAACATGATAATCATGAAGACAATGATGACAAGAAGAACGATGACAGCGATTAAGATATTGCTTCCGATAAGGATGTTTCGGATTTTGTTTGCGGATGCGTCAAGCTGCGTGAGAGGAAGAGCAATAGCCACAGACCAGTTTGTTTTACCGATTGGGTGATAGAAGATACAGTCTTTTTCGCCGGGGACGACGAAGCTATTGATGACGGCATTTGAAGCGCCTCCGTTTATCATCAGATTTGCGACTTCGGCCATATCTTCGTGGCCAGAAATAGAATCTTTGATGAAATTCTGCATTTGAATAGAAGAATCCGGGTGACACATTGCCGTGCCGTCGCCAGAAACGACGAAAGCATAGCCTTTTTCGCCCAAAGAGAAGGAATTGATTTTCTGCTGGATTTTATCGATTGTTTTGACTCCGACGAACATACCGACTCTGCGGCCGCTCATGTCAAAAGCCGGGCGGACAAGCATGGTTGAGACTTTGCCGGTTGCCTTTGCTACCGTCGGGTCAGTGATGTAATAGTCAGCTCCGTTCATGATTGCCTTGTAGTAGGCACGGTCTGAGTTATTGCCCCGCTTGCCGGAATCATAATAAGTGTTTCCTTCGGCGGTAATAAAGAGAACATAGTCGATTTCTGAAGAGCGGCGTTTTGGCGTTGTTGCCAGCCATTCACCGATTTCATCATAAGAGCCGAAATTGTAAACAACATCTGCCTTAGTGTAAAAATCAAGAAGGTTCAGGTTTTCTTCAAGCCAAGATTCGACATAATTTGAATAAGAATCAGCAAGCGCATCCATGTCGGCATCGGCCGTCTTGCGTGATGAATCATTGACGACCTTTACGCTGAGCTCAATTAAGGCAACGAAAAGGACGGCTATGATAATACCGGTGATGGTAACCATCCTTCGGATAACACTTCTCTTTTTCATAAGCAGTACCTCGAATAATGTTTGTTATATTTATAGTATCGCCTTGAATATAAGAAAAAGCAAATAAATTTTACTTGTTGCAGATTTTCTTATTATAGAATATAATTGATTAATATTTTTCGCAAAAAAACGGCATACAAGCCGAAATAGGAGATTAAAAAATGGCAAAAGTAGTTACTTTTGGTGAATTGATGCTTCGCATCCAGCCTGCTGATTACTATCGTTTCGTTCAGGTTGACTCAATGACAACAACTTTCGGTGGCGGTGAGGCAAATGTTTCTGTTTCTCTCGCTAACTATGGCAACGAATCATACTTCGTTACAAAACTTCCGACTCACGAAATCGGTCAGGCAGCTGTAAACTCACTCCGCAAATATGGCGTTCACACAGAATATATCGTTCGTGGCGGTCCACGCGTTGGTATCTACTACAACGAGAAAGGTGCTTCTCAGCGTGGCTCAAAATGTATCTACGACCGCGCAGGCTCTTCAATTCAGCTCGCAAAACCAGAAGAATTCAACTGGAAAGAAATCCTCAAGGACGCAAAATGGTTCCACATCACAGGAATCACACCGGCTTTGGGACCAAACATGGTAACTGCTTGTATCGAGGCTTGTAAAACAGCTCGCGAAATGGGCATCACAACTTCTTGTGACTTGAACTACCGCGGAAAGCTCTGGACAAAAGACGAAGCTCGCAAAGCTATGACAGAAATCTGTAAATATATCGATGTTTGTATCTCTAACGAGGACGACGCAAACGATGTATTCGGAATCAAATCAGAAGGAACTGATACAACAAAGGGAACTTTGAACAACGACGGTTATGTTTCAGTTGCACGCCAGCTCAAAGAGAAATTCGGCTTCAAAAAAGTCGCAATCACTCTCCGCTCATCAATCAACGCTAACCGCAACGACTGGCAGGCTCTCCTCTATGTCGACGACAAAGACTATGCATTCTCAAAGAAATACGAGATGTGGATTGTTGACCGCGTAGGTGGCGGTGACTCATTCGGTGGTGGTCTCATCCACTCACAGCTCAAAGGAATGAACACACAGGATTCAATCAACTGGGCAGTTGCTGCATCTTGTCTCAAGCACTCAATCATCGGTGACTACAACATGGTTTCTGAGGACGAAGTCAACAAGCTCGCAGGCGGCGACGGATCTGGACGAATCCAGCGATAAATCACTTCGTGATTTATCTTAACGACAACTCTCACGAGTTGTCGAGCAATGAACTCCACTCAATCGGGTGGAGTTTTCTTATTTTAGAGAATAAAGCCGCAACATTGGCAGAAAATACAAAAAGCCGTCGGAGTCGGGGTTGCGACACAAACTCGCCTGAGCTTTGCTCACTGCGATGTTTGATGGCGCGTTCCCGACGGGAGACGGCTTTTTGTTTTATCCGACAAATCTTGTAAGGATTTATTCCTGGCTTGTGACTTCTTTGTAGAACTCGCAGAAGTCCTTGCGCTTGTCCTTTGTAAACTGAATAGCCGTTCGTGGATGCTGGTTTAATACACCAGTTAAGAGATACTGCAAATCGTAGCCCCAGACAACGCCTGACTCTTTGAGAGGATTCATGTGCTCTTCGATAAATTTGATTACCGGGAAGAGCTTGAATTTCGGGTTTCGCAAGAAGCCCAGCAAAAGCTCCATTGCACAGTTACCGGCCCCTCGCCCCATCGCGGCGTAAGTTGCGTCAAGATAGTCAACTCCGTCCCCGGCGGCTTCGATTGTATTTGCAAAGGCCAGTTTCTGATTGTCGTGGGCATGAATTCCCAGTTTTTTATTGTATTTTGCGGCGAATTCTCCGTAGATGTCGGCGATTCGGGCAATCTGCTCTGGGTAAAGGGCACCGTAACTGTCAACAATGTAGATTACATCGGCAGAAGATTTTCCCAATAAATCAAGGGCGACCTTTAAGTCTGATTCCTGAGAATTTGAAATCGCCATGATGTTGCAGCTGACTTCATATCCCTTCTTTTTTGCGTCTTCAATCATGTCCAATGCGCCCGGCATCTGGTGAAGGTAAGTTGCGACCCGAATCAAATCAACCGGGCTGTTTGCCTTTTCATCAATGTCCTGCTTGTAGTTACAGCGGCCAACATCAGCCATAATAGCAATCTTTAAATCAGTGTTATTGTCACCAACGACTGAGCGGATATAATCGTCATCTGAAAATTTGCTGGGACCGAATTTTGCCACATCGAACATTTCTTTGTCAGCCTTGTAGCCGAATTCCATATAATCAACGCCAGCTTTTACATTAGCTTCGTAAAGTGCTTTGGCAAATCCCTCTGGAAAATAAAAATCATTAACCAAGCCACCGTCACGCAAAGTAGCATCGACAACTTTAATGCTGGGACGGAAATCCATCAATTCAGAAAGTTCTTTCATTTTATACTCCTGTTACTTTTAATAGTATCAAAAAAAGGCGATTTAGAGAATAGGGAAGATTATTGGACTTTTAAGGAGGTCACAAAAACCTCGGAGAAAATCTTTGGTGAATCCGTGTTCTGATAATATATGCCTAGTTTAAAATAATTTTTGTAATCATTGCGGACATTTCTATGAAAATTATGCGACGCGTATAAAACACCGTCCCGATAGAGCCTCAAAACATTATTGCTTACAGAGATTTTGATTTTCACTTTCTGAAACTGAGCGATTGAGCCCAAATCATATCGATGGGATTTACCGTCTGCCTTTGTCTTTCCGTCCTTTTCATAATTGGTGACCACAGCCTTTATTCCGCCGTTTTCAAGCTCAATGCGACACAAAGGCGAATCTTTTAAATCGCAATGCTGCAAAAACTGCCCCACCGTAAACTTAGCCGAGGAAAAATCAGTTGAAGTCATGTAAAAAGTGTATTCCATGGATTTCTCATCAGCGAGAGTCCATTCGATATTGTGCCTAAGCTCAGCCCTTACCGATGAGCCGTTTTTTGATTTGCCTTTGTCGCTGGCATCAAGAGAAAAACGAAGAAATTTCTCACCATCCGCATTTTTATAAATAGAAAGATACTTGTTCTTAAAATCTGCCTTAATCCAGTCGTCCAGCATTCCGCCTTCTTCGCTGCCGCTAGGATACTGTAATCTCCACTCATCAGGCGAAGCAAAGAAATAATAACCACTCTCTCGTAAGGAAAGTTCCTTCTGAGAGCAATAGGAGGTCTCAATACCATCAGGATTTAAAAGTCTGCCATTAGAATCAAGGCTTGATACACAAGAGCCAAAGAGAAGACATATAAATACGCTTAGATAGAAAAAATTCTTTTTCATTCCTTTATTCTATTCTGATTTTGTGAAAAAGCAATAAAGTCTAGAAAAGCAAGTGAAAATGTGATAGGGTTCTTATTATGAAAAAAAGAATTCTTCCTAAATTAATTTTTCTCGCTTTTCCTTTTGTTTTACTCACAAGTTGTCTCACAACGACTACAGCGGCAGGAAGTGTTGGCGCAGACAGAAAACAGGTAATGCTCATTTCTGAAGAAGCCATCGAGCAAAGTGCAAATGAATCTTACGCAGAAGTCCTCGCAGAAGCGAAAAAAGCAGGCAAACTCAACACGAATACTTCTACAGTTCAAAGAGTTCAGAAAATCGCCAAACTTTTAATTGCTCAAACACCTACATTCCGAGAAGATGCGCTTTCATGGGATTGGCAGGTAAATGTCATCAGCGATGAAACAGTTAATGCGTGGTGTATGCCTGGTGGAAAAATCGTCGTTTATACAGGCATCATCGATACGCTCCAGCTCACAGATGGTGAACTCGCCGCAGTCATGGGACATGAAATCGCACATGCCTTAAAGGAACACAGTCGTGAGAGGGCAAGTCAGGAAGGTTTGCAGAATCTCGGTGTTGCCGCCGCCGCAACAATTTTAGGCTTGGACGAAGAAAGTTATCAACTTTTAGGAATTGCCGCTCAATACACACTTACCTTGCCATTTTCTCGTAAACACGAAACAGAAGCAGATCATATCGGAACAGAACTCATGGCACGAGCAGGCTATGACCCATACGATGCCGTAAATGTTTGGAAAAAGATGTCTGCAGCGTCTGGTGCCCAACCACCTGAAATCATGAGCACCCACCCATCACACGAAAGCCGAATCAGTGACTTGCAAGTGATTGCTGAAAAAGTCTATCCATTATATAAGGCTGCAAAAAAATAAAGGTTTTAATAAAAAGATACGGTCATGCGATGTAACAGGTATTTTTTTTCCTATTCTATTTTCTTGTGATTTATGCTATTCTTTTCCTAAATAGGAGAATTAAATGTCCGTTACCGTACCAGAGATTTTTGGAAGCATGGTTTTCAATGACGATGTGATGCGCGCTCGTCTCCCCAAAGACACTTACAAATCGCTTAGAAAGACGATTCAGCAAGGCTCGCCGCTGGAGCTTGATGTGGCCAATGTGGTTGCCAACGCAATGAAAGACTGGGCAATCGAAAAGGGAGCCACTCACTTCACTCACTGGTTCCAGCCGCTCACTGGCGTCACCGCCGAAAAACACGATTCTTTCATTTCTCCCAACGGTTCCGGCGTAATCATGGAATTTTCTGGCAAGGAGCTGGTAAAGGGCGAGGTTGACGGCTCATCTTTTCCTTCAGGCGGAATCCGGGCCACTTTTGAAGCCCGCGGCTACACTGCCTGGGACCCCACATCTTACGCCTTCATCAAGGACGGTTCCCTTTACATTCCGACGGCATTCTGCTCTTATACGGGCGAATCTTTAGACAAAAAAACGCCTCTCCTTCGCTCAATGGAAGCGTTAAACACTCAGGCTTTGCGAATTCTCCGTCTTTTCGGAAACACTTCTGCAAAACGAGTCATCACCACGGTGGGCCCTGAGCAGGAATATTTCTTAATCGACAAAAAACTCTGGGAACAGCGAAAGGATTTGATGTTCACTGGCCGCACTCTCTTTGGCTCAATGCCGCCAAAAGGTCAGGAAATGGACGACCACTACTACGGCTCAATCAAGCCCCGAATCGCCGAATTCATGGCAGATTTGGACAACGAGCTTTGGAAACTGGGAATTTTGAGCAAGACAAAGCACAACGAGGTCGCTCCTGCCCAGCACGAAATGGCTCCGATTTTCACCACGACGAACTTAAGCGCTGACCAGAACCAGCTTACCATGCGTCTTATGAAAGAGGTCGCTTTGAAGCACGGATTGTACTGCCTTCTTGCAGAAAAGCCTTTTGCCGGCGTAAACGGAAGCGGAAAGCACAACAACT
>DFEB01000057.1 GCA_002368605.1 Treponema sp. UBA3813
CAAAACGATATAACCAGAATTTACCTGGCATGGGCGGTGTGTTTAATCACATCAATGGCAATTTGTATCACTACGCAGCCAATAATCCGGTACGCTATATAGACCCTGACGGAAGAAATAGTAAAGACACTAAAAAACTTAATGAGAATATACAGAAAATTCTTGGCGGCATAGAAAAATGGATGCCTGGCACTCATGTACCTAGCCATTATATTAAAGGCATCTTATCAAAAGAAACCTATGATTTTTTGGGAGGAATAAATTCTGAAAAAGGAAGACCTGATTTTTGGTTTGCTTGTGCAGGTGGAGCAATCTGTTTTAGGAATACATGGGTTTCTCCTGAATTAAATCCAAATCCATACTCTGTAGCAAGAGATTTAGCTAAATCTGGTAAAATTAATTTCTATAAGGATGAAAAAGGAAATCGTATAACAGATCCCAAGGTCCTTGGTCCGATGTTAAAACCTGGTGATGTTATAAGTTTTAAGAATAATATTGATCCAGACGATCAATGGCACACGGCAACAGTTTTATCTAATGATCCTGAAAAGGAGGAATTAATTTATATGGAATACCATGGGGTTGGAGAATCGGAAAGAGTTGAAGTTTGGAAAATTACAAAATATGAATTTACGAGATATTCTAATGAGACATTGTATGGAGGTGGAGGATGGCAGTAAGAAAATTGTATATTATCGTAATATTATTATTATTTCAGATATCAGCTTTTGCAAAAGAAATAATAAACAACTATGAAAATCAATATAACCAGTTAGTAAAAAAAATGAATGAATATAAACCCTTACTGGGAAAACTAGAAGAATATAATCAAATTTGTGAGTATTTTACAAGAATTGAATATCTTCATAATAATTGTAGTTGTTCTAGTGAAGAAAAAGAAGTTTATTATATTGATACTGAATCTAAAGAAAAACTTAGGATCAATATTTACAATAAAAATGAGTCACTAAAAGGAGTTTATGGCTTTCATGTAACGTCTCTCTTTTTTTACTACCTGGATGAAACTGCATTGCTTGGTGTCTATATTTTGGATAGTAAGGATGCTGATTTATTAATTACGATTAAAAATAAGAAGGAAAGAAAAATTATAAAATATCTAATATTAAATAAAAAAAATGATATTAAAAGAGAAGTGATTTCATACTGATATTTTGAATTACACCCCTACATCTAGCGTTTTCACCCAGTCTGAAAACGCTATGTCTTACTCCTACAAATGACAATTTGTAGGGGGAAATACATATACGCAAAGTATTCTCCGATAAATAGATAAATCTTTATCAGGAGATACTTATGAATATTGAAATTATCAACAAAATTAAATCTCGTATGGCAGGAGAACTTCTTTCTGAACAGCTTAACAAACTGGAAGAAGTTTTAAATGATGTATTTGACTGTAAGAAATTTGATGATTATTCATCAAAAAACAACAAAAATCTTATAAATCAATATATAAGCGCTAAAAAAATTGAAGGATGTTCTAAAAGAACAGAAGAATATTATCTTTCGACCCTTAATTTTTTTGAGAAAACCATAAAATGCGATATCCGCACTATTGATACGAATAATATACGCGAATATCTTTTCAACTATCAGAAAATCAACAACTGCTCCAACGTAACGCTGGATACTGTAAGAAGAATTCTTTCAAGTTTTTATAAATGGCTCGAAGAAGAAGATTTTATCTTAAAAAGTCCGATGAAAAGAATTCACAGGATAAAGACTCCTGTTGTAATTAAACAAGCGCTCTCCGAAGAACAGATAGAAGTAATAAGAAAGAAAGCGGCAACCAGTAACCGCAATCTTGCCATCATTGACTTCCTGCTTTCTTCCGGTATAAGGGTTAGCGAGCTTGTCAGGCTTAATCGGTCTTCGGTCAGTCTAAATTCACGAAGCTGCATTGTGTTTGGAAAAGGAGCAAAACAGCGAGAAATATATTTTGATGTCAGAACAAAAATAGAGCTTGAAAATTACTTAAAGACTAGAAAGGATAAAAACAGGGCTCTGTTTGTTACAGAAAGGAAAAAAACAAAGCATGGGGCTTTCTCCAGGCTCTCCGTCAATTCTGTAGAAAAAATGATTCGGGAAATAGGAGAAAAGACAGAAATTGAGAATGTACATCCCCACAGATTCCGACGGACAATGGCAACTCGTGCCATAGACAAGGGAATGCCCATTGAACAGGTACAAGTTTTGCTCGGTCACACGAAGATAGACACCACGCTTCGCTATGCCAATGTCCAGCAGTCGAATGTAAGATACTCGCACCAGAAGTTCATTTGTTGAGAAAATAACCTTATCTAAAATAAGACAGTACCATATCGCCGTTTGGTACTGTCATATCGACCGTTTGATACTGTCATATTGGGAATTCTGTATAGTTAAATTCCTCATAAAAAGGGCAAAAAAATCGGTCGCAAGGTATATTTCCCTGCGACCGAAAAGGCGTTTTGTCCCTTTTTTATGCCGTCGTCGTCGCAACTTTCTCAAAACTCAGGTCGGAAAACTCGTTCTTGAACTCGCTGCTCCCCCGAAGCACCGTACGGACATGGTTGATGTCATTTCCCGAAACATCATCTTCCTTTTCCTTGCCTTTCGATTTGAAAGTAAGGCGAAGAATCCCGAAGTTCCCGAGTCGGATTGTGTGACCTTCCTTGAGCCACATCGGGAGCATGTCAATAAACGACTCCAATACCGCCATAATATCAGTTGGCGTGAGAGTGCTGTACTTGCTGATTTGGTTTGAAATCGTGCGGATGCTGATTTCTGACCCCCACACGGGCTGAGCATAATAAAGCGGGATCGCTTCTTTGTTGATTGGATTTGCTCTTTTTACGACTGAATAATACATAGTAATTTTCTCCATTCGGCAGGAAAAAGAGGCGCGCACTTTCTCTTTCCCCTAGCCGTATCTACTTAACGCCCGAAGCGGTTTCGGCTGACAGACCTTCGCAACGGTGCGTTAAGTAGAATATAACGGAAAAAATCCCCGCGTTTTGTAGAAGTTTGTCTACAAACGCGGGCGAGTCTCAAACCGCGAATTTCCTGTACAGGTCGTTCCGCGAGAGCACGCCGCATTTCTTGTAAATGCGCGAGAAATAAGTCCCGACCGTGGATGGCGACAAGCCCATCTCGCGGGCGATGCTCTCCTGCTTCATTCCTTTCAGCATGCAGACCGTGACATACTTTTCGTTGGGCGAAAGCCTATCGAAATCCTCGTGGTAGTCGCTCTCGACGACCTCTTCGCTCGGCGCGGTGATTCTGAGGCTTCCCATTTTAGCTATTTTCTCCCTGCAAAAACCGATGTCGCTCTCGTTTTTCAAGCCCGCGATGACAACCGGAACATCATAACGGCACAATGTCTCGTAGCCCGCCCTCGTGAGAGCATTGAAAGCGATGCAAGCAATTTGAATGTCCGCTCGCTTCTTTGCGAAAGATAAGAAGTATTCCAATTCAAAAAAATCAAGAGAGCCGTTTACGATGAGCAAATCAGGCCCTTCAATTTCAGCATCCAACTTTGAATCGCTTGAAATTTGTCGGATTTTTCCAACATTCCAGATTTTTCTTATGAACGGCGACAAAAGAACCGACTGATGAGCCGTGAAACCATACACGGCGACCGAAACAACTTTTTCCATAGCGTATGCCTCCTTTTATAGTTGTTAATTTCATTTTCGGTATTGTTTTGTGGATAAACTTCTACATTTTGAGATTATTTTTTCGGCTATCTTTTTTATGCGCGCACAAAACAAACGAAAAGGAGGTCTCGGTATGGAAAACGAGATGCTTACGAAAATCTACGGCGAGTTCTGCTCGCTTCGTGGCGAGATGTCTGAGTTCAAGAGACGAACGCTTGAACGGCTAGAAGAATTAGAGGGGAACTTCAAGCAAAGTTCCGTTGAGCGGGCGGCAAGATTATGCCGACTTGTGTCACTCGCGACGGGGCTTGTCGCTCTCGTGTCTGCAGCCTACACGGTTCTTTCAAAATTCCTTGAAAATGGGGGCGTGGTATGAAAAAGAATATGAAGCAGCTTGGCGAATTCACGGAAGAGCTTTTTGGCTGCGGACTTAGTGAAGCGGAAGTTTACAAATGCATTCTTATGGAATTCTACGGAACGCCATATCTTTGGGGCGGTCAGTCACCAGAAGGAAGCGACTGTTCGGGCAGCGTTTGCACGGCGTTGAGCCTTGCAACGGGACGGGCTGTAAGAGTGACGGGGGACACGCTTTACAAGGGATTTTTCACCGAAGATGTGGCGGACTTTTCGGACAAAAATCTTATTTACGCCGCATTTTTCCTTGACGGGAACGGTAAGGCAGTCCATGTTGCGGGTTGGTGCGAGGGGAAATACATGAATGTGTCTCGGTGCGAGCCGAACGAGGCGGGGAACTTTCGGAGTGGTGCGGAACTTCTTCGCCTCTACCCTCACCTAAAGATGGCAAAAAGGGGGATGAGAGTATGACGACGATTGATTTTTCATACCGTGAACTTGTCACAAACATTGTAAAGAGAATTTTGCTCCTTGCGGGAAAACTGGCGGGCTACAAAGGATTCGCCGTGCTTGTCGCGACTATTCTTCTCTGCGCGGGCTATGTGGGCGAAGCGGCATGGGCGTCGGTGGTAATCTCCGCCCTGTGCGGTGCGGTTTTGCCGAAAGCTGTCGGAAATTTCGGAAACACAATTTCAGAATTCGTAACAGAAAACAAAGGGAGAAATCAAAATGAGAAAATTACAAATTACAATCAGCGTGCTTCTCGCGCTGTCGCTAAGCCTTCCGATTCGGGCAAACGCGCCATCGAAAACGGAAAGCGTAAAATCAGAGAAGCCGTCGAGCGGGCAAAGTCAGAATCAGAAAATGGCTGATTTCATTGATTATGACGCGCTCGTCGCCGAACTCGACAAGATTCTTGAAGAAACAGTAAGCGAGACACTTGAAGAGCAATACGCCAATTTGAACGCGCAATTTGCAAAGGAAAGCGAAAGGCTGTTTGAAAGCCGCTCATTTTGGCGAAAAGCCGCCGTCACGGAAGGGCTTGTGATTCTGGGCGCGGTGTTTGCGGGGGTAATGGTGTACAAGCTGAAGGAGTAAATCTCCATCTATACCAGTTCTTCTGTAAATGATACAGTGCTACAAAATGCCCGAAAAAGCAAAAAAAAGGTGGTCGGAGTCGGGGTTCTGACAAAAAGTCGCCCATCGCAGCATAGCTGCTCGGAGACTCGCTCAAAAGTCGTCTCACGACTTTTGCCGGCTTCGCCGTCGCTCCCTATGAACTTGTTCACCGAAAATCTTATGTCAGCACTTCGGAACGAGCCAATGCGATATAAGCCCGAAAATGCTAAAAAAAGACGGGCGTAGTCGGAGTTCTGGCGAAATCTCGCTTGAACTTGTTCACCGCGAGATTTTCGACAGGTTTCCGACGAGAGCCCGTCTTTTTTAGGTTATCCGATTAATTTAGCACTGGATCATTCCGAATACCATTGCGAACAAAGCCACAGTTTCGCAAAGACCGACGACCATGATGTAGTTAGAGAAGCCTTTTCCAGTCTCACCGAGAGCGTCTGAGCCTGCGGCACCGGCTTTTCCCTGAGCGATAGCAGAGAAACACATTGCCAAGCCTGCCGCGATTCCCAAGCCAAGGAAGAAAAGCGGATTCCCATCGATTTTTGAAGAAGCAGCCATCTGCTGCATAAGAAGGAAGCCGTAGATTGTCTGTGTAAGAGGAGCGCCAGCGAAGACTGTCAAGATAAATGGAGCCGGTTTATTAGCCATAAAACAGCGTTTCCAAGCACCGATAGCTCCCTGTCCGGCGATTCCGATACCGATTGCTGAGCCAATAGCCGCAATACCCATTACAAGACCTGCACCAATCATTCCAAAATTCATATTTTTCTCCTATGAAAGAATTTTCTTTTTGCGGTGGTTAAGCCTCAATCAAGAAGCAGAACCACCTTTTTATCTATATAAATCGCTCTATTCTTTGAGCGGTTCATACTTAAAGCCTGCCCAGCTCATTCCCAAGTGATTTGAGAATTCGAGGGTGTTCAAACGAACGCCGTGGACTATGACCGAAAGCAAGTTCAAAATCATGTTCAAGCCATGACCAAAAACAAGCAGTACGATAAGGACGATGAACAAAGCCGCGTGACCTACCAAAGGACCTGCGAATGTGTTTACCGTGCCAGAAATTGCGGCTCCAGCCAGACCTACAGCCCACAAACGGATGTATGAGACGATGTCCGAGAACACATTGACCACTCCCAGCAAAACCGAGATGATGTTCTTGACGCTCTCAAGGATTGATTTGCCCACGCTTCCCTCGTAGTTTGCGAAAACGAAGCTGAATGCAAATCCACCGCCAACCATCGCAATTGAGATTGTTCCCCATGGAAGACCGTAAACATCTCCGCCCATGAGCGGGAAGACATTTCCGTCAACTACCATAGAAAGTACGACCCAGTACATACCGATAAGCTGCACGAATGAACCGAATTCACCGAGGAATTTCAGTCTGTGCTGTTTGTCAGTAATGTATCTTGCCATTCCCTTAAGATGAGCCACGCAGAGCTGAATCAGAGCCAGCGTGAAACAGAAAATCTGAAGGTTCTGAGCCGTATTGAGCGTACCTGCCGAGGCATCACTGGTCCAGAAAGGAATCCACTGAACATCAGCGTAGGCATTTGAAATCGGCGGAAGTGAGAGAGCAACAATCCAGTCTGGCAGCTGCTCAGGCGTAAGGCCGAACCAAGTGCAGGTGACCGCTCCCCAGACCATCGTAGCCACGCCCAGAAGAAGGACAAGGCCAAGCATTGGAGGAACCTTTTTGCCGCCGAACAAACTCTTCAAGATGAAGATTAATGCCACGGCAGTGACCAATGCACCATATCCACCGTCTCCGAAAATCATTCCGAAGAAGATTGTAAAGAAGGCCAGGAACCAGCCTGAAATATCGTATTCGTGATAGCCAGGAACGGTTCCCAAGAAGTCCGTAAGAGGATAAATCAAACTTACGAGCTTGTTGTTCTTTAATTTTGTCGGAACGGCATCATCGTCGCTTGGGTCGCTTGAGGCAAAAGCCCATTTTTGCTCTTTTGCGAAAGACTCGAATTTTGCCATTGAATCAACAGGAACGAAGCCCGTAATCCAAGACAAGTTTTCTTCGATTCCCATGCCAGAATACAAGTTCTCAAGCTCAATGTCCTTTGCGATAACGCTGACAGAATCTTTGAGCACGTTCTTGTACTGGACGCTTGCCTTAATCTCATTCTCGATTTCAACAATGCGTGCCTTTGAATCAGAAATTTCTTTCTTCAAGGCTTCTGTTGAAATGCGGGGAAGAGGCACCTGATATGCTTCGGCAGGAATTCCTTCCGGCCGCTCATTGACGGCAAAAGGCTTTTCGCTTACCAAAACGAATCTTGTCTGTGACTTGTCCTTTGAGACAACCACGGTTTTTGCTTCTTCTCCAATCAGAGCGTATTTGTCTGACGGAATTTCATAAAGCGCGAGATGAATATTCTCTTCTGAAAGCTCTGCAAAATCAGCAGGATTTACTCCACCCCACTTTGCGAATCGCTCAAGCTCAACCGAATCATTGGTGATGCGGTCAAAGCAGGATTTCTTTTCGTCCGTGAGGGCAAGAATATTCTTTGCGATGTCGAAAGCCGCTTCTTTTCCCAAGAGAGTCTGCTTAGGCGTTTCTTTTTTGCCCAGCTTGATTTCCGTGAGAATGGCCAGAGCCTTCTCAATCTTGGAATTCTGGTCTTTGTAAGAAGCAAGCTCATCACTTGAACCCTGGACTTCCTCGACATGAAGAACGCCAAGCTTTCGCAATGCCTTTAATGCTTCCTTGCGCTCATTTTCAAGAACGACAAGGGAGATTTTTTTCATTGGGACTATCATGCGCGAGCCCCCTTTGCTTCTTCGGCCATCTTAGCGGCAGCGGCGGCGGCGTTTCTCTGGTCAATCTTCTTTTTAGAGACCTTAGAGATTACAACCGCACTAACCTGCTGGTCGCCAAGGTAAACCGAAATCTTTTTGATGTTTGCCTTTGCCTCAGGAATCTTAACCTTCTCAAAGAGGTTTACGCGCTGGCTTGTAGTGCGCAGTTCCTGAGAAAGCAGCCTTACCTGCTCATCAAGAACGCTGGCTTCCAAATCTAAAGAAAGTGCCTTTTCCATGCGGTCGGCAGCCAAGTCAATCCAGAGAGGAGTTTCGTACAAATCGTAGTCACCCCGCCCGAATTCGGCTCCCTCATACACAGGAATCGTGACGCCGGCTATGTTGCCGACACCTTTCTTTATATTGCGGACAGTAACCATGCCGGGCTTGAAGGCCTCTTCTTCGCCGAACACAGAAATCCACACCTTAAACTCCTGTTCAAGGGCGACACGCTGCGCACGGACTTCGTTTGCCTTCTGCTCGATAGTTCTGATTTCAGATTGAAGCTGCTGTTTTTTGAGCGTAAGCGTAGGAAGATAACGCTGGTACATTTTCAGCGCGTCTTTCTGAGCTTTCTGTTCATTTTTAGTCAGCTTAATTTTTGCCATGCAATCTACTCCGCAAAACTATTTATTCGGCCAGAATTCGCTAATCAATTCAGACTTAATACCCGTCTCGTCTTTGTCAAAACAATCAGCGAGGATTTTCCAACCAAGATCAAGAGCGCCTTCGAGAGAAATGTTGACAGACAAGTCCATCATTTCTTTCTCGAACATTTCACCGTATTTAAGGAGCTTTTCGTCCCACTTACTCATCATAAAGCCCATGGATTTCTTTTCCAGGGTGTCTTTATAAGAAGAATAAAGACGAATCATAGCGTCCATAAG
Organism: Treponema sp. UBA3813; assembly: GCA_002368605.1. GTDB lineage: Bacteria > Spirochaetota > Spirochaetia > Treponematales > Treponemataceae > Treponema_D. Next base: position 8,849 of record DFEB01000057.1, read on the forward strand.
GGCACGGTGGTCTTTTCGGGTCTTGCCGTTTACATTCTGCTTCAATCGAGAAAGTGAACCGAATGGCTCGATACGGCCGCCCTTAAGATAATACTGACCTTCGGTGATGTAACCAGTGTTATCCGGAACCGGGTGAGTAACATCGTCGCCAGGCATTGTGGTGACAGCAAGAACCGTTACGGAACCGCTACCCTTAAAGTCAACAGCCTTTTCGTAACGAGCAGCAAGCTGAGAATACAAGTCACCAGGATAACCTCGGTTAGAAGGAACCTGCTCCTGTGTGATAGCGATTTCCTTCATAGCGTCTGCATAAGAAGTCATGTCGGTAAGAAGAACGAGAACATCCTTGTTTTGCAAAGCGAACTGCTCCGCTACAGCCAGTGACATATCAGGAATCTTGATACATTCTACGGTTGGGTCAGCAGCTGTATGAATGAACATGACAGTCTTGCTCAATGAACCGCCATCCTCCAAAGTCTTCTTGAAGTAAAGGAAGTCGTCGTATTTAAGACCCATACCGCCGAGAACGATTACATCAGCCTCAGCCTGCATAGCGATTCGGGCAAGGAGCTGGTTGTAAGGCTCACCGGAGATAGAGAAGATTGGAAGTTTCTGAGAAACGACCAAAGTGTTGAACATATCAATCATCGGAATGTTGGTACGCATCATTCGCTCAGCGAGGATTCGCTTTGAAGGGTTTACAGAAGGACCGCCGATTGGCTTCATGTTCTCAGTGAGAGCCGGCCCGTTGTCACGAGGCTCACCTGAACCGTTGAAGATTCGTCCCATCAAATCGTCGCCAAAAGAAACGCGCATCTCGTGTCCGAGGAAGCGGATCTGGTCGCCTGTTGAAACACCACGGCCACCGGCGAAAACCTGCAGAGAAACTGTGTCACCGTCGATTTTGTTGACCTCGGCAAGAGATTTACCGAATCGTGTGGTGATTTCTGCAAGTTCGTTGTATTTAACGCCCTCGGCTTTTACTGTAATTACGGAACCTGTAATAGATTCGATTTTATTGTATACCTTATTCATATCTATTCACCGTCCCCCTATGCTTTGAGAAGATTCTC
>DFEB01000067.1 GCA_002368605.1 Treponema sp. UBA3813
AATCCTCCTTGGGGAACTAAGCTGACAAAAGTCAGCTATTTTTTTTAAGGCACAAGCCTTTCGGCCGCTTCGAATATCGGTTTAGTTCGCCGCCCTCTCAAGGCGGAGAGACGGGTTCGACTCCCGTAGTGGCTATGGAAGAAATCTCGGCTCAGGTCGAGATTTTTTTATTTAACGGTGAATGCCGCACCGCTATGGAGCAATGCCGCAGGCAGTCGGAAGCGTAGCGGACGACCGGGCGTGAGTGAGCCAGAGAACAGCGGCGGCGAGTTGATTTTGCTTATGAATAATAAATCTGCTTTTTTGAATGGTCTTGCGGCTGGCATTCCAATCGGTCTTGGCTATTTTGCGGTTTCCTTTTCTTTGGGCATTGTGGCCAGAAAGGCGGGGCTGAATCCCGTACAGGGCTTTGTGGCCAGCTGGTTTAACCTAGCTTCGGCGGGGGAGTATGCGCTTTTTACGGCCATTGAGCAGCTGGTCACTTATTTTGAGGTCGCGCTGATTACTTTTGTGGTAAATGCCCGCTATCTTTTGATGAGCTGTGCTTTGAGCCAGCGGATTTCCCCTGAAACGCCTTTTTTCCACCGTTTTTTTGTCGCTTTCGGAATCACGGACGAAATTTTCGGCGTGTCCATTGCTCAAACTGGCGCGCTGAATCCTTTCTATAATTACGGTGCTATGGCTGTGGCGGTTCCCTTGTGGAGCATAGGCACTTCCTTGGGGATTATCGCGGGAAACATGCTTCCTGTCATGGTGGTGAACGCTCTTTCGGTGGCCCTTTACGGCATGTTCATCGCCATTATCATTCCCCCTGCCAAAAAGAACATGACAATTGCCGCCGCCGTGGCAGTGAGTTTCGCCTTGAGCTGGGGATTTTCGATTCTGCCCTTCGTGAGGGAGCTTTCCAGCGGTAACAGGACGATAATCCTGACGGTGGCCATTTCGGCTGTGCTGGCCTATTTGAAGCCGGTTGAGGAAGAAGAAAAATGACAGGAAATATTTACATATACATTTTTACGGCCTGGTTTGTCTCTTATTTGATTCGTGTGCTGCCGCTTACTTTGATTCGGAAGCCTATTGAGAATCGCTTTATCCGCTCTTTTTTGTATTATGTTCCTTATGTTACTCTCTCGGTGATGACTTTTCCTGCCATTATTCAGGCGACCGGCTCGGAGATTGCGGGGCTGGCGGCTCTTGTGGTGGGAGTCCTGCTCGCTTTCTTTGGGGCGGGGCTTTTCCCTGTAGCCATTGCATGCTGCCTTGTGGCCTTTGTTGCCGAATGGCTGGGAAATTTGATATAATTATCTCGTGGAAAGGTCAGAAAAAAATTACTCATTCAAGAATATACATCGCGTTGATGGCGAAAAAATCGTCATTCAAGGGGCACGGGAGCACAATCTCAAAAACATCTCCGTGGAGATTCCCCGCAACAAGCTGGTCGTTATTTCAGGTCTTTCAGGAAGCGGCAAGTCTTCCCTTGCTTTTGACACGCTTTTTGCCGAGGGCCAGCGCCGTTACATGGAAAGCCTTTCTTCCTACGCCCGGCAGTTTTTGGGCAGCATGGATAAGCCTGATGTGGATTTAATCGAGGGGCTTTCTCCTGCAATTTCCATCGAACAGAAAACCACTCACAATAATCCCCGGTCAACCGTGGGCACGGTCACTGAAATCTACGATTATTACCGTCTTCTTTTCGCCAGAATTGGCCACGCCCACTGTCCTAACTGCGGACGAGAAATCAAAGAACAGAGCGAAGACCAGATTATCGACACCATTATGTCCTGGGGAGAGGGAAGTCGCATAACCCTTTTGGCTCCTGTCATCCGGGGGAAAAAGGGTGAGCATCAGAAAATCATCGAGGATGCCCAGAAGTCGGGTTTTGTCCGTGCCAGAATCGACGGCCTTATGGTGGAGCTGGACGATTCAATCAAACTTGACAAGCAGAAAAAGCACACAATCGAAATCGTCGTTGACCGAATCGCAATCAAGGAAGATTCTCGCAAGCGTCTTGCAGAAAGCGTTGAGGCGGCCTTGCAAAGCTCAAACGGAGTAATAGTGGTTTTGCGGCGGGTGGAGGACGATAGCGAGAAGGGCTGGCACGAAGAAGAAGTCTTTTTCAGCCAGAAAAATGCCTGCCCTGATTGCGGAATTTCTATCCCTGAATTGCAGCCACGGCTTTTCTCATTCAACAATCCCTTTGGTGCCTGCCCGGAATGTACGGGAATCGGCGAAAAAATGGAATGGGACGCAAAAAAAATCCTTCCGGACGAGTCTCTTTCCTTTAACGAGGGTGCTTTTCCTTTCTACAATCCCGACAGCGAGTGGAACCGCTCTCTTTTCGGAGCTGTTGCCGAGACCGGCGGATTTTCCCTTGACACTCCAATTAAGGATTTGAGCGAAGAGCAGAAAAATTTCCTCTGGCAGGGCGACGACTCAAAAATCATGCACTGGATTTACCAGAAGCAGAGCGGCGAGGGCTATTCTGAGTACAAGCGGCCTTGGATCGGCGTTTGGGCTGACATGAAGCGTCGTCACAACGAGGCCTGGGGTGAAGCCCAGCGGGTCCGCATGGAAGAGCGTTTTATGTCGGTGTCTGAGTGTACCTGTTGCCACGGAAAGCGCCTTCGAAAAGAGGCACTGGGCGTCACTCTCGGCGGAAAAAATGGCAAGAACATCATCGACTTGTGCGGCTTGAGCGTAATCGAAAGCCTTGATTTTATCGAAAAACTGGAGCTGACCGAAACCGAAAAACTTATCGCTTCCCAAATTCTAAAAGAGATAAAGGCCCGCCTCTCTTTCCTGAAAAATGTGGGCTTGGATTACCTTACTTTGGAGCGGTCTGCCGGCACTTTATCAGGCGGTGAGGCTCAGCGAATCAGACTTGCCACCCAGATTGGAAGCGGATTGACCGGCGTAATGTACATCCTTGACGAGCCTTCAATAGGACTTCACCAGCGGGACAATGAGCGGCTTATCGAAACCCTCACTTATCTCAGGGATTTAAAAAATACGGTCATCGTTGTGGAGCATGACGAGCAGACTTTGCGGACTGCGGACTGGCTCGTTGACATAGGACCTGGAGCCGGCGTTCACGGCGGAAATGTCATCGCTTCGGGAACTCCTTCTCAGGTCATGGAAGTGAGCGAAAGCATTACCGGCCAGTATCTTAAAGGCACTCTTTATATGGCTCTCCCAAAGGAAAGGCGGAAGGGTAACGGTAATTTCATTTCAATCAAGGGCGTGCGGGAGCATAATCTTAAAAATATCAGCGTGGACATTCCTTTGGGAACTTTCACCTGCATCACGGGCGTTTCTGGAAGCGGAAAATCCACCCTTTTAAGCGATGTTTTTTATCCTGTGGTGTCAAATACCCTTATGCGAACCGATTACAAGGCAGGTGAGCACGACTCAATCACTGGAATCGAACACATCGACAAGGTAATCAACATCGACCAGAGCCCAATCGGCCGCACACCTAGAAGTAACCCGGTCACCTATGTGGGTGTTTTTGACAGTATAAGGGAACTTTTTGCTTCCCTTCCTGACTCAAAGGCCCGCGGCTACAAATCGGGGCGTTTCAGCTTCAATGTGAAGGGCGGCCGCTGCGAAAACTGTCAGGGAGCGGGAACGATTACCATCGAAATGAACTTCCTGCCTGATGTTTTCATTCAGTGCGATGTCTGTCACGGCCACCGTTTCAATCAGGAGACTCTGGATGTGCGCTACAAGGGAAAGAATATTTCCGATGTCCTCAATATGACAATCGAAGAGGCGGCGGATTTCTTCAATTCCATTCCGCATATTTCCCGTAAGCTTGAGACCCTAAAGAGCGTGGGCTTGGGCTACATCCAGCTCGGCCAGTCTGCCCTCACTTTGAGTGGCGGCGAGGCTCAGCGGGTAAAGCTTGCCACGGAACTTGCCCGGCCTTCCACGGGAAAAACGCTTTATATTTTGGACGAGCCGACAACGGGTCTTCACTTTGCGGATGTAAAAGTCCTCATGGAAGTGATTCAGCGGCTTGTTGATAAAGGCAACTCCGTCGTGATGATTGAGCATAACCTTGATGTAATCGCTCAGGCCGACTACATAATCGACCTGGGACCAGACGGTGGAAACAAGGGCGGTCAAATCGTAGACACCGGCACCCCTGAGGAAGTGGCCTCCCGCTGGCAGACGACAGGAAGCTATACAGGAAAGTTCATCGAACAGACCCTGGCACACGCTCACAGGTAATGAATAAAAGTTTTTTTGTGCTTGTTTTTTTGATTTTCTCTCTTTTTTCTCTTCCGCTTTTTGGCGTGGAGAGGGAAAAATCCGTGATTTCTATCGATCAGGCGCAGAAAGTTGAGAATACAAAAGACGCCATTTCGGGCGAAGACTGCATCGTTCTCACAGGAAATGTCAAAATCTCCGTCAGCAGGGGAAGCTCCAAAACTACAATTAACGCCGAGCGAATCAATTACAACCGTGCCACAGAAATGCTTTACGCAGAGGGCAGCGTTTCCCTCACCCAAAGCGGCGGTAGTTCCGGCGGCGAGACAATCACGGCCTCAAGTCTTCTTTTTAACACGGCCACCCTTGAAGGCGTTTTCGACAATGGACGAGCCGTGCAGACTTCAAGCGATGCAATCAACCTTCCCTCAGGCTCAACTCTTATCGTTGCAAGTGATGTTTTCGGGCGTGACTCTGGCGGCACAATTGCCTTTAAGTCAGGCGAACTAACTTTCTGTGATGACGAAAATCCCCACTGGCGCATCAAGGCTTCACGAATCTGGCTTTTACCCGGCGGTGAATTCGCTTTCTTGAATGCAAGGCTTTTTGTCGGTCATGTGCCCCTGCTTTATCTTCCTGCCTTTTACTATCCTAAGGACGAATTGATTTTTAATCCTGCTTTTGGTTACAGACATCGTGAAGGATATTATATCAACACAACAACATATCTCTACGGGAGAAAAAAATCTGATGCGCTTAGTTCTGCTGATATCAATACCAAATTAAATTCCAGTAGCTCAAGTTCTAGCTCAAGTGACGATAAAATCAATTTTTTCAGTCTTATGAATACGAACTCAATGAAAGAGCAGAAGAGAGAAGGGCTTGTTCTTCATAATCTTGATGAGGATTTCAAGGGGGATACCTCCAAATATTTTAAGGTCATGGCTGATTATTATGCGAATATGGGTGCGATGGTCGGATTTGACGGTGTTTTTGCGCCTAACTCTGTCCTCACGAGCCTTAATACAAACCTGGAACTTGGATTTTCGAACACTATTTTCAGGAATGATTCGCTTTACCTTGCAAAAAATGCTTCTGGCGAAGTCATAAGCGATAAGTCGAATTTCATGGGAATCGAAGTTCCTTTCCGTTATCAGGCGAATCTCAAATTCACGATTGCAAAGCCTTTTTCGCTCACTTTTTCAATGCCGATTTATTCTGACCCTTATTTTACCTACGATTTTAACACTCGTGCCGAAACGATGGACTGGATTGATTTCGCTATGAACGGAGTGGATGCATCTTCTGCCACTGATGAGGTGACTGTCAGCGAGACATCTTCTTTTACATGGAGTCTCAACGGTTCTTATTCTCTCAAAATCCCGGATCTGATAAACCCTTATATTACAACACTCTCCCTTTCATCATTCAGCTCGTCAATCGTATTTTCATCTATCGCATTATATAATGGACTTTCAGAAAATGAAAAAAAAGCGGAACTTTCAAAAGATTCGAGGTATCAGTCTGATTCAAATTGGATAACTTACACTCCAGAACGAAAATTCTATTATCCGTCTCAGGTGACGCCGTTCAAGTTTAGCGGAAAAATCGCCGGAACGCTGATTCAGTTGCCTTTTAAGAGCAATCCTACTGATAAAAACGAGAAAGATGGGCTAAAACTCGTGGCGCCTAAAGAAATTTCGTCTGAAGAAAATTCTGCTTCTGAAACAATAGATGCGACTGTTGAAGAGGAGTCTTCTTCGCCCTTGCCAGAAGATAAGAATTCTCCGGTGCTTGCTGATTCTTATCTTCCTTTGCTGACTACGCCGAACTTTTCCGTCACGGATATCAGCTTACTTTCCTATTCATTGGGCTATTCTGTTTCTCCAGATTTTACATCACAATTTTCTTATTCTCCAGAAATACTCGGTACGCCGGAAGATTTTAATTGGAATGACATGCAATCAAGCTATGTACAGATTAAATCCCCGACCGTTCTTACGAGCAAAATCGCCTTCAAAGATAGTTTTCTTTCTTTAACGGATACTTTTACTTTTGAGCCGCTTTATCAGAATCACCCATACCTGAAAATAACCGATACTTCTTCTCAGGGAGGCTACACGGAAAGTTCCGCAAAATCCGTCAAAAAAACTGATTATTCTGCACGGAAAATGGATTTAACGGATGTAAATGCACTTTCATTAAGGCCATTTTATTATACAGAGCATTTTTCAGAAACCTCGCTTACATGGAACACGACAATTAAAATGGTCAGGATGAAATACACTGGTGCTGACGCAAATTCATCCGATCCTCAGGCAGAATGGGAATACCTTACGACTGATTTGACTGACGAGGATTGTGTCACTGTTCATAACTTAAATCTTGTTCTTGGTGCAAATGAATTCAATAAAAAAGTTTATCAAACTCTTTCTCTTACAACGACACTTCCTCCTCAGGTTGATGAGTATAAAGGAGCACTTACCCTCGGATTTCCTTATATTGTCCTTTCAGCGGGAGCGGGCGTAAAACAGAAAAGCTCTACCGATGAGACATGGATAAAGGAAAATTTCACGCAGTCCCTCAGTATAAATATGCTGGCAAGCAAACTCAAATTTACTCAATCCTATGTTTACGACTGGGAAAATGAAGAACATGATTCATTGAAATTTGCCTTGTCTGGCTATGGTTTGCAGGCTGCTTATACGGCTTCTTATGTGGCAGGCTATGATTTTGAATCGAAAAAAGGTTGGAAAATCAAGTCTGACAAAGAATTTCAACCTTACCAGTTTAGCCTTGCCTATGTAAGCGGAAACAAGACTTTTAAGCATTGGGCTGACAGGATTTCAGCCGCCCCTTCTATTTCCACAAGTATCGTCTATGATTTTCTTCGCCCGACAAGCAGTTACTTTAAAATTATTCCAGCTCTTACATTCAAAATAAATAATTTCCTTAATATCACATTCAGCATGGAGTCAAAAAACAGCGTCATTTACAGATATTTCTGCTCTGACTCAGAATATGTTGACAAATATAGCGGCAAGGGCGAGAGAAATGTTATACAGGATTTGATGGATTCCTTCCGTTTTGATGACGAATCGCTTAGAAAATCCAGCGCATTCAAGCTTCAGACTCTGAAAGTTGAGGTCACCCATGAGCTAGACGATTGGGACTTGAACTGCTCTTTCAGTGTAAAACCTCGGCTTATGACAACTTCCACAAAAGGCTATTCTGGTGACGGAGAGCATTCTTACTATGATTTCAGCCCCTATTTTTCAATCAGCGTTGTGTGGCGACCTCTTTCCAGCATGAAGACTCAGATTGTCGATGAATATGGAGAATGGCAACTTAATCCGAAATAATTTCCGTTTTTTTTGTACGGAAAAATCTAAATATTTCTCAATTTTGTCCTAAAACATGCCGATTTTTAGATTGTGCGTTATATATGTTCTGGAAAAAGTAAAAAATTTTTTGATATATTATACGGTCGTATCGGTGAGGAAGGGGATTCGATACGCTACTGTGAAAATTCTCTGATTCTTCTTCGGGAACTTGTTTTGGACGAGTGCTCCGCGGATATGATTTTTCTAGAATATGAAGAGAACAAGGGATTTTCTGATTTGATTTTTAATTTGCTGGATTCAAAAAATTTGAAAATCCCGCTGATATTGCTTTGTGATTATGCGAAAAGTGAAAAAGAAAGAGTCAATTTTTGGCTTTCTGAGAATGAGTTCAAATATGACAGTCCATTCTTACATCCCCTGATTCCGATTTTCAGAAAGATAAGTGCCGCAATGGAATGTGATGACTTGAAGTATTTTTATTCAAATAATGATGAGAAAGGCAGCCTGCTTGAGAAAATTCGCCAGACTAACAAACTTCCCCCTGTCGCCTACAATCTTCTTAGTTTTTTATATAAAAATAACGATAGGGACATATCAATCAGAGAAATTGAAAAGAAACTGCATATTTCTGCGGAGTCAGAAAAAATCCGAAAGAATGTCGCTTATGCATATCTTTCAAAGTTAAGAAAATGTTTTGAGGAAATCCCGCGTTGCACTATGGAACTTGTGCGAACGCGGAAAGGTTTTTACAGATTGTTTTTGCGCTGATTACTGAATCCGCGCCTTGATGAATTCCATCTTGAGCTCTTTCATTGCCTCGGTGAGGGAGACTTTGTAGATGTGGGGGTTCAGGATGCGCTTGTATGAGCCGTCGAAGCTTTCAAGCTGCTTCTGCATTGTTTCCCTTGCCTTGCGCAAAACCTCTGCCTCGCTGATTTTTTCGCCGACGCGCTTTCCGCCTGAGACCACTTTTTTGAGAAGGGGCTCAACCTTTGCCGCCGTGAAAGTGAACTGGCGGTAATCCACCATGGGGTGATAGTAGCGGTATTCCTTGCCGCTTTCGATTTTTTCGTTTTCCAGTGCGATGATGTCTGCCTTTGCGTTGCCATCTGCGTCATAGAGCCGGTAAACATTCTTGATTCCAGGATTTGTGTTCTTTTCGGGATTATCGCTGAATTTCATGGCGGCTTTCATTTCGCCAGTGGCCTCGTCGTGGCGGGCTCCCAGTTTGTAAACGCCGGTGAAGCTGGCCTCGTTTCCGCCTGTTACCATGTGGGTGCCGACGCCCCATGAGTTAATCGGGGTGTCCTGCTGAACCAGCGTTTCGATGATTTCTTCGGTAAGCTCGTTCGATACGCAGATTTTTGCCTGCGGGAAGCCTGCCTTGTCCAGTTCCTTTCGGACTTCCCTCGTGAGATAAGAGATGTCCCCAGAATCCAAGCGGACGCCGAAGTTGTATCCCTTTTCCACAAGCTCACGGCCCGCGATGATTGCGTTTTTTATGCCTGAGCGGAGAGTATCGTAAGTGTCAATCAGGAAGACTGCGTTTGTGGGGTAAATTTTCGCATAGGCACGGAAAGCCTCCAGTTCTGATGGAAAAGCCATAATCCAGGAGTGAGCCATAGTTCCCATGACCGGGATTCCGTAGATTTTTCCTGCCAGAGTGTTGCTTGTTCCAGCCGCGCCTCCGATAAAGGCCGCCCTTGTTGCGCTCATGCCGCCGTCTGGCCCTTGGGCGCGGCGAAGTCCGAATTCCATGATTCCGCCTTTTTTGCTTGCCAGCCAGACTCTGGCCGTTTTTGTGGCGATAAGGCTCTGAAAGTTGATGATGTTGAGAATGAGCCCCTCTACAATCTGGGCTTCGATTAAATTCGCGTGGATTCTGACAATCGGCTCCTGTGGGAAGATGATTGAACCTTCCTCAAAAGCGTACATGTCGCCGGTAAAGCGGAAATCCTTGAGGAATTCTAGAAATCCTTCCTCAAAAATGTTCTGGCTTCGAAGGTAGGCGATGTCGTCCTCGCCGAAAGTGAAGTCCGTGATTGCGTCGATAAGGTTCTCAAGACCTGCGAATACGGAAAATCCGCCGTTGAAAGGCTGTCTGCGGAAGAACATGTCGAAGACGACCTGATGGTTCATCTTGTTTTTCCAGTAGCCCTGAGCCATTGTAAGCTCGTAGAAGTCGGTGAAAAGGGCGTTGTTTGTGATAACGCTTTTTTGTGGTTCTGCCATAAATTTACCTCTTTAAAATTGAAAGATGTTGTTCTCCAGCGTTTACCGACTTCATAAGCGATAAAAACCGACATCTTTAAGCATTTTAGTGAATTTTTATGGAAGGGGGAAGTCTCCCAGGGCAAGGACATTATATTGTATTTGTATTAAAAATGGCGCGAAGGAGTAAAACGACTTACGGGAAGGTTCGCTTTTGTGCTGCCGCGAAAGCGGCAAATGTATATAATTACAAGCACAAAACGCATGTAGCAGGCGAGCCTGCGGTCCCGATAAGTCGTTTTTACGACTGGGAGCCATTTTTTAGGCAGAAAAAGTTATAATGCCCTTGCCATGTTAGTGAACAGCCCTTTCACCGCCACTCGCTAGGCCGTTTGTTGTACTTGAAAGTGAATCTTGCTCCAAGGTATCTTCCTACGAAGCGGCTCATAAAAGCGGTGAATTTCCACTTTGCCGACCATAATATGATTTTCTTGCCCCGCCTTGCTTTTTTAAGGCAGTGGGCGACTACGGCGACCGGGTCTTTTCCGTGGAGAACTTCTTTTCTTGCTCCGTTTGAGGCCACATTCGCAAAGTCAGTGCTCACGCTTCCGGGGCAGAGGGCGCTCACTCGGATTTTTTTGTCTTTCAGCTCAGCCGAAAGTGCCACCGAGAATGACAGGGCGTATGCTTTTGTGGCCGCATAGACCGCGAAATTCCCTAAAGGCAGAAAGGCCGCAAGGGATGCCACATTGATAATCGAAGAGCCTTCGCGCAAAAAGGGCAGAACCGCACCGCAAAGGCCTGTGAGAGCCGTGCAGTTTAAATCAATCATCTCAAGTTCCTTTTCCAGTGGAGTGCTGGCGAATTCTCCGTAAGTGCCGAATCCCGCATTGTTCACCAGCATGTCGATTTCATAAGGGCCGGAAATCTTCTCTGTGGCAAGAAAGGTCTTGAAAAGTGCGACTCCTTCCTTTCCCGCAAGATTCATGGGAACAATTTTGACATTAGGAAAATCCCCTTTAATTTCATCTTTGACCGACTCAAGTTTTTCTTTATTTCGGGCAAAAAGCCAAATCTCGCTGCTTTCTGTTTTTTCGTCCCTTGCAATCTGCCGTGCAAATTCCGCGCCCATGCCGGAACTTGCGCCCGTAATAATCGTAATCTTTCGCATGAGAAGATTATAGCACAAAAAGATGAATTAGAGACACGAATTAAAAAAAAATGTAGAATCAAAGCCATGAAAAATCATCCGCGTTCATCTGCGTTCATCAGCGTCATGCGACATCCTGTCGCGACAAGTTTTTTTTGCAAAAAACTTGCGGTTTTTCCGTCTTTTTCCCACATCCGTGTGGGCTTTTTACTTCTAATTGTATTTTCTTTGCTTTCCTGCAGCAAAAAGCTCTCGCCGGAAGAAATTGAAGCTCAGCGTCTTTTGGAACTTGCCCGGCTGGAGGAGGCAATTCAGAATGCGAAAAATGCCGCCATTTCAGAATATGTCTCTTCTCTTTCCGACGAAGTAAAAATCTCCCAGCTTTTTCTCGTGAACATCGAGGGGAATCAGAAATATTCTGCCGTCGAAAAAACTGGCTCTCTATACGGAAAGGCAGGCGAGGGAAATCCACTTGTGCCCGGCGGTGTGCTTCTTTTTTCTTATAATATCTCGAAAGATCCCCTTGAAACTTTTGAATACATCAAGTCAATTCGTGATTTTTATCTTGAGAACGAGAATCTGCCCCCTTATGTCGCAGTCGATCAGGAGGGCGGGGATGTGAACCGGCTTCGCGGGCTTACCAGCGTGCTCTGGGCGCAGAAAAAAGTCGCCGATTCCTTTTCCCTTGAAGGCGCGTCTGCCCTGTATTCGGCTCAGGCCCGCCAGATGAAAAATCTCGGTTTTCACATGAATCTTGCCCCTGTGATTGAGGTTTTGACCGAAAAAAATCAGGATTTTCTGGATACCCGTTCTTTCGGAAATCTTGAGGCTGTCCTTTCTTACGGAGAAGTTGCCATCAACTCTTACGAAGAGAATGAAATCGCCGTGGTCTTAAAGCATTTCCCCGGAAATTCCAACGCGGATCCTCATATCGGTCTTCCCAAAATTGAATATAGTACAGGGGAGTGGGATTCATATTTAAAGCCATTTGAAGTCCTCCTTCCTAAATCAACGGCCATGCTTATGAGCCACGCTATTGTTCTTCCAGAAGAAAGTCCTGCTCAAGGCGAAAATTTTCGGGAAAATCTTAAACGCCCTGCCTGTTTTTCTTCCTATTGGATTCAGGAGGTCGCAAAAAAGCAGTTCGGATTTACGGGGCTGGTATTTTCAGATGATATTTTCATGGGTGCGCTGGCAAAGAACGGCTATCCGCCGGAAAAAGCCGCCCTTGAGTCAATCAAAGCCGGCGTGGATGTAATCATGCTCTCAGAAAAGCGTTTCGGAGGCGTGGCAGGTATCCTTCTTTCAAAGGCAAAAGAAGACCCGGACTTCGCTAAAGAAATAAACCGCGCCGCCGAGAATGTAATCCGCTACAAAATTAAGGCTGGAATCCTTGAGCTGATTGAAATGGACGATGGAGCAGAGGAAAAATCTCAAATGAAAAACTCGCTCCTCCCAACGAGCAACGAAAAAATCCCGGCTTTCACCTTACGCGTGAACCCGAATTACAAGGAATTTGACCTAAAAAAATTCGATGATGATTATAAGGCCGGCATGAAAGCCTTTGAGATGTCAAAATGAAACAAAAAGACCGTAACAAAAAACTTTCCGGCGCGGAAGGATTCGACTCTTATTACTCAAATCTCTTTGGCGTGCGCTGGCTTTCCATAAAAAAAGCTTTCTCTCTTGAGCCAGATTATGCCGAATGGAAGGCTGGCGGAGAAAAATCCTACTTTCTGGATTCAGGCTCTGTGAGGGCGGCTGTCTCTCTTCCCCTTGAAAATGCGACCGATATCCTTGATTTGTGCGCGGCTCCCGGCGGAAAAACCCTGATTCTTGCCTCGAACATGAATGCGGGCGCAAATCTTCTCTCAAACGAACGCTCCCCGGAGCGCAAAAGTCGGCTTTTAAATACAGTGCGCGACTGTCTGCCTGAGTCCGTGCAGGAGCGGGTGCAGGTGATTTGCAAGGACGGTGCGGTCATGTGCAAGGCAAACGAGGCTTCTTTTGACGCGATTCTCCTCGATGCTCCCTGTTCTTCAGAAAGGCATGTACTTGCGGACGAAAAATATCTTTCAGAGTGGTCGCCTTCCCGCATCAAAACGCTTTCAATGGCTCAGTGGGCGCTTTTGTCGTCAGCATGGAGAATGTTGCGGCCTGATGGATTTCTTCTATATTCGACCTGTGCCCTTTCCCCTGAAGAAAATGACAATGTAATCGAGAAACTTCTCAAGAAATTCGATGATGTGCAAGTCTGTCAGCCAGAAATTTCCCTCAACTATAAAGATTTTACTGATTCTGAACTTCCCGACTACGAAAACACGAAATTCGGCGCTCACATTCTGCCAGATAAAGCCAATGGCGCCGGACCTCTTTATTTTTGTCTTTTAAAGAAAAATCACTAGACACAGTCCCGAATATTTTGATATTATCTAAAGACATATTTGCATTAGTGTTTTTTATGAACACAAGGAGGAATGTTGGCAGATTCAAAAGGGTTGCGAATCAATGAACAGATTCGTGTACGAGAGGTCAGACTTGTTGACGAAGAAGGGGGAAGAAATGGAATAATTTCCACGCGAGAAGCCCTCGAACTTGCAAAAGATCGAGATCTTGACCTTGTAGAAGTTTCGCCAAACGCAAATCCGCCGGTTTGTAAAATTCTTAACTATGGCAAGTATCGGTTCGAGCAGGAAAAAAGGCTCCGTGATTCCCGCAAGGCCAATAAAGCCCTTAAGCTTAAGGAAATTCGTATGCAGCCAAAAATCGGCGCAGGCGACCTTGATACTAAGGCAAAACATGTTCAGGAATTCCTTGACGAAGGTGATAAGGTTAAAGTCACAATCCGTTTCCGCGGTCGTGAACTTGCCCATACCGAACTCGGCTACGATGTTCTGAACGAAGTATTGAAAAGGCTTGTCGAAGGTTCATACTCAATCGAAAAGCCTGCCGCAATGGAAGGGCGATTTATGTCTATGACATTAAATGCCAAGGCCAAATAACCTAAAGTCTTAAATCTTTCCTTTGAATAGGAAGTACTTTAGTTACAAAAAGAGGTGGCTCAAATGCCAAAAATGAAGACAAAGAAAGCCGCAGCTAAGAGATTCACTCTTACTGGTTCAGGCAAAATTAAGTACAAGAAGATGAATCTTCGCCATATTTTGACGAAAAAATCAGCAAAACGAAAGATGCATCTTCGCCACGCAGGTATCCTTTCTGAGGATTCTTCAGCAAAAATCCGCAAGCAGTTGCTTCCGTACGGTTGATTTTAAGGTTATAAGGAGTAAAGAATGTCTAGAGCAGTAGATGGAACAAAACGAAATAACCGCCGTGCAAAGATTCTTAAGCTTGCTAGCGGTTTTACAGGGCGCCGTGGAACAAACTACAAGGCAGCAAAAGACGCAGTAGTAAAGGCTCTCCGCCACGCTTATGTTGACCGCCGCGACCGCAAAGGTGATTTCCGCCAGTTGTGGATTGCCCGTATCAACGCAGCAGTTCGTGAGGAAGGTCTTTCATACTCACGCTTTATCAACGGTCTCAACAAAGCAGGTATCACATTGAACCGCAAGGCTCTCTCAAACCTCGCTATTGAAGATCCTGCAGCTTTCAAAGCAGTCGTTGAGGCTGCAAAAAAAGCTCTTGAAGCGTAATTCTTTTTTACTAAAAAAGGAAAATTTATGATTTCATTCGATCAAGTTCTGTTATTGGAAGAAAAGGTTGAAAGCGCTGTTAAAAAAATTGAACAGCTTAATGCTGAGAATGCTGCTTTGCGTAGTAAATGTGCAGAGCTTTCAAATGCACTCGAGGCAAAATCGGAGCAGTTTTCATCTTTTGAGTCTAATCAGAGCAAGATCGAAGAGGGAATCTTAAAGGCTCTGAGCCGTCTCAATGCCGTGGAGAATGTCGTTCTTCAGGCTTCGGCGACACAGAGCCCTTCTGTTTCAAGTCAGGTGACTCAAATTCAGAGTGCACCTGTTTCAAATTCTGAAGACCAAATACCTGTGCCAGAGCCAGTTTTTTCAGAGTCTCAGGCGGTTGCTTCTGACAGAAAAACTGTTGCTTCTCAAGCGGAAAGTCTCATGTCGGTCGATGAGTCTTCTGTTCAGACTGTAGGGCGGTCTCCTGATTCTCTTACGCCTGATGTTGATTTTGAATTCGGTGAAGAATCTCCGGTAAACGAAAGCTCGCAGGTAAGTCAGTCTGGAGATTCCTCAGAACAATCCGCAGGTTCTTCTCAGCAACCTATGTTTGATATCTTCTAATCTATGGGTTCACTTCAAATTGATGTCTTTGATCCATCTTTCGTCATTCAAGTGAATGAGAGTGATGAGTATCTTCACAAACTTCTCGGTTATTATAAAAAAATTATCGAGCGAATTCAGAATAATGGAGCGTTAAAAAATCCGCTTCAAATCTCTTCTCTTGCAGGAATTATGCTTTGTGATGAATTGTACAAGGAAAAGTCTAAGGCGCAGCTTGCGAAAGGTGAGGGGGCTGATGTTTCTGGAATTTTTGCCGATGAGAATGAACGCAACGAAGCCGAGCGTCTTACCAAAATGATGATAGAGAAGATTGAGAAGGCTTTGCAATAATGTTCAAATTTTCTGTCTGGGTGGACGCCGATTCTTTTCCTGTAAAGGCTCGTTCTTTTGCTGTATCACATGCTTCTTCGAAAATGGTTCCCCTTGTTTTTGTCGCAAATCATGAAATTAAATCTGAAAAAACAGTGCGAATGATTCTCTGTAAAAAAGAAAAAGATGCCGCTGATAATTATATACTCTCCCATTGTGGGAACAATGATATTGTCCTGACTAGAGATATTGTCTTTGCGGCCCGCTTGCTAGAAAAAGAAATTAAGGTGATGAATGATCGAGGCTTTGTTTTTACAAAAGATAATATTGCAGATAAATTAAGGGAAAGGGAGTTTTCCCTTAACATGGCAGAAATCGGGCTTGGTGGCGGAAAAGAAAATTATTACGGCGAAAAAGAGCTTAAGAAATTCTCGACCGTTTTTAGCGAAGAGCTGCAAAAACATATTATCGCGGATGTTTATAATATAAAGAAATAAGAAAGTTTTTGTAATTCTGGCAGGTGTGTGTTTATTTTTCCATGCGCTCGTATGCAGCATTGATAGAAATAATTCGTTCTTTTACTTCAAGGAATGCAAGTACAAGGGCTGGATCAAACTGTTTTCCAGAAAGGCTTTGAATTTCCATAAAAGCGTCATCAATTGACCATGCCTCTTTGTAGACCCTGCTGTGGGAAAGGGCGTCAAATACATCTGCGATTGCGACAATCCGTGCTGAAAGTGGAATATCTTCCCCTTTGAGCGGCTGACATTTTTTTATTGGCTGTCCGATTTCGTATTCCATGTAATTGATGCGCCCGGGGTATCCTTTTTCGCTTCCGTCCCACCATTCATGGTGATGGAGGGCTACATCTCGTGCCATTATGTCAATCTCAGATTCTGGTTCGGTGAAAAGTTGCGCTCCTATGCAGGTATGCCCCATCATAATTGCTCTTTCTTCGTCTGTGAAACGACCTGGACCTGGTTTTTTTAATATAACATCTGAAATACCGACCTTTCCTAAATCGTGGCACTTTGCGGCGATTTTGAGAATATCTCGGAATTTCATTTTTTCTTCTTTCGCAACCTTGTGATTTAGCGCCCATTGGTCATAAATTTCGAGGGAGAAATCCGAGACGCGCTCGACATGTGTTCCTGTTTCTTTCGGGTCTCGGAATTCTGCCATTCGCTGCATTCGCTTAATCATGTTGCTCGTGAGGTAAGTGTGCTCAAGAGCCTGAGTAACGCTTGAAGCGAATTGTTTTATGAATTCGACAGATTCCGTACTGAATGCTATGACCGAGCCGTCTGCATCTTTTGCGTTTATGACTTGAAGAACTCCTAAGGTCTGACCGCTGCTTGTTATGAGCGGAAGAGTGAGCATTGATACCGTTTTGTATCCTGTAGAGATGTCTGTACTGCTGTTGAATTTATATTGTGTGTCACCTTCAATATTGTATGCGTCTGGAATGTTAAGGATTGTTCCCGTGCAAGCGCAATAACCTGCTATAGAAGTTTTTGTGATGGGAACCGTAAAGTATACATAAGGAGATTTTGCGTCAGGACGAGAAGGTTTTTGGCTGTCATTCTGAGCGTACTTGATGCGGAGGAGTTTATTTTTGTAGGCATGCTCTTCGTCTGCATATGCGATGGCTGGCACCGAAGACGGCTGTTTATCTTCGATTACATATATGGAACCTGCGTCTGCGTTTGCGATAGCACGCGCCTCTGTAAGAATTCGTTCCAAAAGGACATCTGTATCGCGTATTTCATTGAGAAGTTTTTCAGTTTCGAAGACTTTTTGTAATTTTATTGCGTTTAGAGGTTTTTTCATTTTATTTCCACATCAATTACATCAATTCTAAAGTATAATTTAATTATTTCAAATAGTCTAGAAAAATTGAATTTTTTTAAGTATATATTTTAAACATATTGTAGAAACGAGAATTTTTATAAAAAAAACAAAAAAAATCATAAAAAAAAGAAAAAAAACAAAACAAAGTGTTGACAGAAAAAAGACGGCGTGATATATTCATTGTCACCCG
>DFEB01000072.1:0-31640 GCA_002368605.1 Treponema sp. UBA3813
ATGCAAACGAGCGAAGCGAGTATGCACACGGCGAATAGCACAATAAAAAACTTTGATTGTTCAATTCTCCTCTTTTCTCTGTAAAATAAAACATATCCTATAATTCTAAGGAGATTACATGAAAAAATCACTTTCATTTTTTTTTCGCGATGAAGGTCTTCTCCGCACTCGTTGCGCTCAGTCTGACAGGCTGCGCAAGCACAAAAACAGTTTCTGTTTCAAGCGACCAGAACAAGAGCGACTGCAAGTTTGATTTTGGAACGAATGTATCGGCGTATTTTACTGGCACGGCTCCACAAAGGACAGCTGGTTTCAGCAGATTGTGGTTTATGACAAAAATTGGCAGGGCGCAGAAACACAAGGAGAATAAGACATGAGAAAGACTCTTTCTACTATTATATCAATATGTATTCAATAATGCTGGAACCAGCGTCATGGGAACAATTTCAACAGATGTTGAAAAAGACAAAAAAATCGCAGAACTGATGAGCGGAACATGGATTTCATTTGCCACCACGATGACTGGCAAGCATAGTATCTGTCATCTTTCTCATTCCATGAAAATCCGTTAGACTGATTTTATGTTCATTGAAGAAGAATTTTTTGCAAACTACGAGACTCAGGAATCTTCTCTTTTGGAATACGGCTTTGTAAAGAAGGGCGGTATCCTTGTCTACGAAAAGCCCCTTCCTGTCACGGACATGCGCCTTGTCCTTTCTTATGACGACGGCTTTAGCGGAAAGATTTTCGACACGGCAATAGGCGAAGAATACACCAATTTCAGGCGGCCGGGAGCAAGTGGCTTTAGCGCGGAAGTCAAAGAGGCTTTTACCGACGCGCTGAAGGACATCCGCGAGAAGTGCTGCCAGAATCTCTTTTTCCGCTCGGCACAAATGCGCCGTCTCTGCCTTTTTATTAAGGAATCTTTTGGAAGTCAGCCAGAATTCTTATGGAAAAAGCTCCCGATCTTTGCGGCATACAGGCGGAAAGAAAGCGGAAAGTGGTTCGCCCTTACAGGCCTGGTTCCCCGCAACAAGGTTGACCGCGCGTCTCCTTCCCAAGAAAAAATCGAAGTCCTTAATATAAAGATAGAAAAAAGCCGTCTGGCAGAGCTTCTGGCGCAAAAAGGCATATTCGAAGCCTACCACATGAACAAAAAAAGCTGGATTTCAATCATCATGGATGACAGTGCCAGCGATGAAATAATAAAGCCTCTGCTTAGAGAGGCTTATGAGAGCGTAAAACATAATTGAGCAGACTCGTGTTTTTCACTATAATTTCTTTCTATGGAAACACGAAACATTTTTGAGAATCTCTCTTGTATCGACCACCGCTATTCACTTTCAGAAAAAGCGGCTTTTGACGGACTTTCACAGTATATCAGCGAGCAGGCTTCTATCCGCTCTTGCGCAAAATGTGAGGCGGCTTTGGTTAAGGCGCACCTCAAAGTCCGAGGCTCTCTCACCGACGAGCTGGCTAAAACCCTTGACGATGTGGCTAGCAACATCGACCCGGAAGAAGTTTACGCCGAGGAAGAAAAAACAAAGCACAATATCCGCGCCCTCGTCAATGTAATGAAAACAAAAGTCAATGCCGAAATCGGGCCTCTCATTCATTTGGGAGCAACTTCAGTGGATATTTTGGACACAGCCTTGAGCTGCCGAATGAGAGATGTCACAAAAAATGTCGTTCTTCCAGAACTTAAAACTCTCGAAAAATATCTTTGTGAAATCGCCGAGCGGGAATGTGCCACTCCGCAGGTAGGCCGCACTCACGGTCAGCACGCGGTTCCAATCACTTTCGGCTGGAGCATCGCAGAATTCGTCGCCCGCCTGGGAAAATCAATCCTCCGCATCGAAGAGCTTTCAAATGATTTGGTGGGAAAACTGGCCGGTCCTGTAGGAAGCTACAACGGCCCCTCAATGATTGTAAAAGACCCGGAAGAGCTTGAGAGAATCTACACAGAATTCCTGGGACTTAAACCTTCTGAATATTCAAACCAGCTTGTTGAGCCGGAGCATGTTTTACGACTTCTTTTGGAGATGAACGTAGCATTCGGAATCATCGCAAACCTTGCGGATGATTTGCGCAACTTGCAGCGAAGCGAAATCGGTGAGGTTTTCGAGTATTTTGCCTCAACTCAGGTCGGCTCTTCAACAATGCCCCAGAAGCGAAACCCATGGAACAGCGAGCATGTCAAATCTTTGTGGAAGGCAATGTGCCCCCGCGTCATCACATTCTATATGGATCAGATTTCTGAGCACCAGCGCGACCTTACGAATTCGGCAAGCCAGCGCTTCATCGCCGACTATGTTTCAGGCTTTACGATGGCAGTCGCCCGCATGAATTCTGTCGTAAAAGGCCTGCAGGCCGACAAAGAAGGAATGGCAAGAAATCTTCAGGGAGCCGGCGGAAAGGTCAAGGGCGGAGTCCTCGCTGAGCCAGCTTATATTCTCTTGGGAGAAGCCGGAGTCAACGACGGTCACGAAGTTATCCGAAAAATCACTCTGGAAGCCGAAAAATCTGGCAAGACTTTCTTTGAAGTTCTCAAAACCCACGAGGAAGCCTTCGCAAAAATCACCGCCCAGCTTGAAAAACTGGGAATCGAAAATCCGGCAACCTTCTTCGAAAATCCGGCGAATTACTGCGGTCTTGCTGCTGTTAAGTCAAAGCGACTTGCCCAGAAATACGCTAAGCTGATGAAATAAATTTCAGACGCGGATTTACGCAGATTAACGCGGATGTTTTTAACTAATTCATCTGTGTGCATCTGCGTTCGTCCGCGTCAATTTTAAACCAAAACCGCAAGTTTTCCTGGCAAAACTTCAAATTTCACGCTGTCAACATTCCCCACAAGCTCTCCGTCCGTGTGAAGGATGCTTTTTTCATTTGAGCGCAATTCCAAAGTCTTACAGTTACGAAGATAAAATCCCTTTGATTTAGAGTGAAGCCCCATGCACAAAAGTGGAAATTTAAAGAAAGTGAGGATTTTGGGAACGCCCGCCGCCATACAAACCGAAAGTTCTCCGTCATCCCCCCGTGCCTTCGGAGACATGGGAACGCCCCCCCCCTCTGCCTTAAAATTCATGGCAGCGAGGAAAATCAGCTTGTTGAATTTCATCGGCTCCTCTCCGTCAAAAGAAAGGCTGACCTCATAAGTCTTCATCGTAAAAAGCGTTTGAATCGTAAGGACGGCATAACTCAACTTTCCCAAATGCAGCCAGTTGAGGATTTTTTTGATTTTCGCCTCGTTGATTCCAGTTCCCACGATTGCGTCCAAGCCAAAGCCAGAGCTGATTCCAAAAATCCGCGAATCCCCGGTAGAAAGCACGGTGCTCCTTCCCAAGTCGATTTTTTTGTCGCCCTTTGAGTTCAAAACAATGTCCAGAGCCTTTTTTGGATTGTGGCGGGGAAGTTTAAGCCCGCGGGTAAAATCATTGCCGCTTCCGGTTGGAATAAGGCCAAGCTTTACGCGGGAAAAATCTTTGATTCCGTTCAAAACCTCGTTAATGGTTCCGTCACCGCCAACCACCACGATTCTAATGTCATCTTCGGGCAACTCCGAGATTTCCCTGGCGATTCGCGAGGCATCCCCCACGCCCTGAGGAACGCGCACTTTAAATTCAACATGTTTTTCGTTCAACAACGCGCGGATTTTATTCCATTTAAGAAAAGCCTTTCCGCTCCCCCCGTGGATATTTACGATGAAATGATACATGGAAATATTTTAATTCATCTTTGCTTTTTCAGCAATCTTTACTATATTTATACTATTACTTTAAAGGAGTTCCTTTATGAAAAAAATCGCGAAAAAATCTCTGGTCACTATCATCGTGCTGGCTCTTCTTGTCCTCACGGCTTACGAATCATATTCAGTTGTCGCCCCCAATGAGCGAGGCGTTCAGGTCATGCTGGGCGAAGTCACGGGCGATGTTCTGGAGCCAGGAATGCACTTTCATCCGCCCTTTGTCAGCGTCATTAAAAAATACTCAATCGTTCCAAAAGGCATGAATGTCACCTTCTCTGTGGGAAAGGACGGCGCAATCACAAAGGACATGCAGACTGTCGGCTCACAGGTCACGGTTTTCTACCGCTACGACGGAACCAAAATCATGGATGCCGTCAAAAAATACAGCGAGTCAATCCTTGAAAACGCAATTACCAGAAGCCTTGTTGCAAGCGTAAAAGAATCCGTCGGAAAATACTCAATTTACGAGCTTGTAGAGAATCAGGACAAAATCACCAGCGATGTCAATGTCGCCCTCAAGGAAAAACTTGCAGAATATCCCATCGAAGTCACCCAGCTCACAATCTCAAACTGGGACTGGAGCGAGGACTTTGACAAGAACATCAAGGAAACCATGAACCGCACCCAGCAGGTTCGTCAGGCAGAGCAGGATTTGAAGCTGGCCGAGACCAACGCCCAGAAGCAGGTTGCCGAGGCAGAGGCACAGAAAAAGGCCGCCGAGCAGACCGCCGAAGGAGAGCTGATTAAAGCCCAGAAAGCCGCCGAGGCAAAGCGGGTGGAAGCAGATGCCCTGGCCTACTACAACTCAAAGGTTGCTCAGAACTATCAGGTCGAAATCAAACTCAAGGAACTTGAAATCGAGCTTGAAAAAGCAAAGAAATGGGACGGCCGTCAGGTTCCCGAATATGTCCCGTTAACAGCCGCCGGCACAATCGTAACGCTGCCAGAGGCAAAAAAATGATTCAAATTTTTGACACAACAGACAAATTTCCCTTGCAGAAAATCGGCAAGATGGCGGGAGTTTGCTGGAACAGCCCTATTGACTCAGCGGAAAAGAACATCAAGCGGGCAAAAGACTGCATCACCAGCGGACACGGCCGCGTCCTTGAATATGTGGACATTGAGCTTTGCATTTCAGGCTTTTCTGCCCGCGCCATCCGGGAGTATTACACCCACATCGGCGGAGGCCCTACCCGACTGCAGGAATCAACGCGCTATGTAAACTGCGAGAAATTCGACTACTACCTTCCACCCACTGCCGCAAAATCTCCTGAGGCAAAAAAGGCTTACGAAGACTGCATGGAGCAGATTCGAAAAAGCTATGCCGCCCTCATGGAAAAAGGCGTCTCAAAGGAAGACGCGGCCAACATCCTCCCCTTGGGCATGATGACTAAAATCGTGGACAAGCGGAATCTCCGCAACATGATAAATCTCATGAACCAGCGGCTTTGCACAAGGGCCTACATCGAAATCAGGAACATGGCAAACGAAATCAAATCTGCTTTGAGCGAATATTCAGAAGAATGGAAGTGGATTTGCGAGAATCTTTTCGTTCCCAAGTGCGATGTGACAGGCTTCTGCACCGAAACGAAATCTTGCGGTCGCCGCCCGAAAAAGGAAGTTGCCGAACCTATGCCAAAATAAAGCGCGACAACACTATAGCTCGGAAAAGCAAAAAAAGAGGCGGAATCGGGGTTCTGCTTAGCACTTTGTGCGTCAAACTCGCCTGAGCTTTGCTCACTGCGATGTTTGGGGCAGGTTCCCGATGGAAGCCTCTTTTTTTTGTTTGGTGAAACTAATGCTGTTGAACGTGCTTTATTTCTTAGCCAGAACAGTGTTTCCCGAACCTGTTGAATAGAAAGCAAGGACTTCTGTAGAGAATTTGCTTTCAAGATGAACGCGGTAGTTCGAGATTTTTGCTACATAGTTGAGAGTGTGCTGGGGAGTTTTGTTCTGCTTTACGCGAGAAGTACCAGCATTGTACATTGCGAGGGCTGTGATTTCGTTTCCGGCGATGTCCATGCAATAACGCAAGTGGCTCATTCCGTATTTAGCGCTCACTTTCGGATCAAAGAATTCATCCTCAGTGAGTTTTGGGAATGACGCGCTGTTAAGCTGGAAAAGCCCCCGGTCAATCGTATGATTTGTATTTGAGTTGACTGCATTCGACTTGAAACGACTCTCAACATAAGCAAGAGAGAAAGCAAGGGAAAGCGGGATATCGTTTTTGTCGGCGTTCTCAAGGATTGCAAGGGCAACTTCACGGCTACTGGTGACATGAGTGTAAAACCACTCAACCGCTGGGCGAGATTGTGGCTGGCGGTATAAAGCCAAGCCTTCATCATCTTCTGGAGAATAATCGTCAGCATATTCTGTCTTAAAGCCGGCCTCGGCAAAATATTCCTCTGTAAAGTCCATGCTGTTGAGCATTGAAAAATCTGGAATTTCTTTTACTGACGACTTATTCTGTTCGGCATTTGAAGGAATGAGCATAAAAACAAGCATACAAATCGCAAGCAAAAGAGAACTCAATGCTACTGTTCCGCCGAAAATTTTGGCATTAAAAGAATTCATGGGCATTATAATTGCAAAAAAACAATCGTTAGTCAATGGAGATTTTAGAAATTTTTTGAATTTTTTATGCTTTTTATCAATTTTTTCGCATTTATTACGCTATTTCGCAGGATTTTCGCTTTTATACTAAAATATTACAGTTAGTATAAAACAAGCTCACTTTCTCCATTTTTTCTAATAAAGAAGCAATACTGCTGGTGCTTTGCAGAAAGTTCTTCAATATAAAAGGCTCGCTGATCAAAAATCTCTTCTGGAATGGCAAAACCAATCACACTAACGCAATCCTTGATTCGGCGGGCGCAATGCTTCATAGCGGCTGTAAACTGCTCGTATCCCGCATTTTTGTCAAATATCGGCTCAATGAAGACGAATTGCCCCTTTTCTTCCAGAGCCTTTAACTGGTCTCGGAGCTTAGCCAAAAAGTCCTCTTTATATTCTTCGGCCTCGCCCTCAACTTCGCTCCATTTAACAGGAAAAGCCTTCCCCTCAAGGGAAACCGCCTCTCCTGCCATCGTATATAATTTTTGATTTTCTACTTTAAATAATCGTTCTAATTTCATAGGCAAATTATAGCATTTCTTTTAAAAAGAAAAAATCCCCGCTCTTGCAGGGACTTTTCAATTCAAAGACACTCAACTCTATTCTGTTAAGATTTTAATGACTTCAGCCTTGTCCTGAGTGTTCAGGATTTGTGCGCGTTTTTCTGCGCTCTTGAAAAGCAAGCTGACTTCAGCAAGGAACTGAAGGTGAGGGCCGGTTTTGTTAATCGGTGAAAGTGTCATGATGAAAATGCGGCATGGCTCCTGATCCAAAGAATCGAAATCGACCGGATTGTCAGAAATACCAATACATGCAACCAAATCAGCGACAGTGTCAGTTTTACCGTGGGGAATAGCAATTCCATGCTTCATGCCAGTTGACATTTTGCGTTCGCGGTCAAGCACACATTCGCGAGCCGTAGCCTTATCTGCTACTTTTCCAGCCTTGATAAGAATGTCAAGCATCTCATCGATAATTTCTTCTTTTGTCTTACCTTTGAGGTGCAATTCTACTGTGTCAGGTGTTAATACTGTTTTTAAGTCCATAGCTTTAGTGTAAATTCCATTAAGGCAAAAGTCAAGTAAAAATAAGGATAAAAGAAAGAAAATTTCGGGCGCATTTTTTTTGCTCTTTGTTAATATGTGGTTTCTTTTTCTGATTTTTGCTAGAATAAGCGAATGAATTCAATTGATAAATTTCTTTCAGACATTCAAAAAACTGTAAAATATGACCGTGCTAACAACGGTGGTCACTACGACGCAAAACGCGCCTGCACTCAAATCGCAAAACTTTTCGCAAACAACAACCGCCACATCGACTCTCTGGCCGTCTCAATCAGCGATTACTGGCTAAATACATACATTTTAGGCTCTTCGGATTTAGAAAACGAGCCCAGCGAAGAAAACATTGAGCGAATCAAGGCCTTCCAGTCTTTCGTTGACAGCGATGACAGCGCAGATTTTTCAGTTCTCACTGCCGACGACTGGGAAACACTCCGTGACTTCGTTGATGACGAGGCTGAGAACCTTGATTTGGACGCTCTTCAAAACATGATGAACTTGATTTTGCAGAACGGCGCACTGGAATAATTTTGACGCAGATGAACGCAGATTCACGCAGATAGAAAATTTGACGCGGATGTGCGCAGATGAACGCGGATAACACCTATAGAACTTGTAAAAGCAGATGAATGATTTATACGAAAACTGTCTTCAATGTCCTCGAAAATGCGGGGTGAACCGAAAGGAGGCCCTTGGATTTTGTAAAGAGCCTTCTCAAATCCGCATTGCCGTCGCCTGCCTGCACTTTGGCGAAGAGCCTTTGATTACAGTCCACGGCGGAAGCGGCACAATTTTTTTGACAGGCTGCAATTTGCGCTGCGCTTTCTGCCAGAATTACCAAATCAGCCAGCAGGGAATGGGAGCATCTGTCTCAAAAGAAGAATTCGCCGAAATCTGCCTGCGCCTTGAAGATGCTGGTGCCGAAAATATCAATCTCGTTACGGGAAGCCACCACATTCCGGCTCTGGCGGAAGGCTTGACCGAAGCAAAAAAGCGCGGGCTTAAAATACCAATCTGCTGGAATTCCAGCGGCTACGACTCAGTAGAAAGCCTAAAAATGCTTGAAGGCTTAGTCACAATCTGGCTCCCCGACCTTAAAACATTGAGCCCTGAGCTCTCAAAATCTCTCTGTGCGGCAGAAGACTATCCAGAGCGGGCAAAAGAAGCCCTCAAATGGATGATAAGCCACAATCCCCTGAAACTCACCACTGTCAAAAAAGAAATAGATGGCAAGCTGGTAGAAAAAGACAAAATCTTGCAGGGCGTAATCGTGCGCCATCTCTTTTTGCCGGGAAAATTCTTTGAGACCGCCGATGTCTTGCAATGGCTTAAAGAAAACGCCGACGGAAAGGCAATCATCTCCCTCATGAGCCAGTACACTCCGGTTCCTTTCAAAGACAGTGAGGAAAATCTCGCCAAACGAAAAAAAGCACTTTCTTCTATAGAAAACCGCCTCGTAAACGAAAACGAAGACAGGGATTTGCGGGATTTAATCGAAGCCTACGACTTTGACTATCTTTTCTATCAGGATTTGTGCGCCGACACAGAATGGCTCCCCGACTTTGAGCGAACACAGCCTTTTAGTTATAAGCTGGCAAAACCTATCTGGCACTGGCACCATGGATGGTGCTTCGCAGAAAGCAAATAAATTCCGCGGGAATGACCAATAAGTTCAAAAAGTGTCATTTTCGGGCTTGACCCGAAAATCACGGGCAGGAGATTGCCGCATCAAGTGCGGCAATGACGTGTTGCCAAGTCGGGCAATGACTCATACTTATTGGACAGCCCCGGCACGACCGAAATGTGCGCATTGGAAATACGCTTTTATTTGAGAATTCCATAATCCTGTATTATAATTATAAAATGATTTTAAACAAAACTGGTCTTGCCGTACCTCTCTCAGCTTTGCGGACTGAAGATTCTCCTGTCATCGGGGAATTTTCGTCTTTAATTGAATTTGCGGATTTTGCAAAAAAGGCCGGGCTTTCCATTATTCAGCTTCTGCCGGTTCTCGATACGGGGGCGCAGAGTTCTCCCTACTCTTCACTTTCGGCCTTTGCCCTTCATCCCATTTACATTCAGATTTCGGCGACCAGTGAGTTTCAAAATTGCATCCAAAGTGACGCGGGCTTTAAAAAACTATATGAAGAATTTCTTGCCCGCAAAAATGACGAGCGCTTTGATTATGATTACATTTTAAGCACAAAAGAATTTCTCCTCCGAAAAATCTGGGCGGCAACGATTTTCCGTGGCGGAAAGATTATCACCGACGCAAAAAGCGCCTTCTATTCTTTCATCGAAAAAAATATCGACTGGATGCCATTTTACTGCGTCTACAAGTATCTCAAAGAGAAATATCAGCAGGCGAGCTGGAAGTCATGGAAGAAAGAACACAAAAAACTCTCAAAAGACGAAATCCTCTCTATATGGAACGATGAAAGCCTTCAGCCTCCCCTCCTCTTTTTCGCCTGGGAGCAGTACATTGCCTTCAACCAGTTTAAAAAAGCCAGCGATTATGTAAAATCTTTGGGAATCACCCTCAAAGGTGACATTCCCATTCTCCTAAACGAAGATTCCTGCGATGTCTGGGCTTTTCCGGAAATCTTCAATCAAAAAATGCGGGCAGGCTCTCCTCCGGACGGCGACAATCCCTCAGGCCAGAACTGGGGGTTTCCCTGCTACGATTTTACAAATCAGGAAAAAGACGATTTTGCATGGTGGCGCAGGCGAATTTCTCTTGCCTCGCAGTTTTTCGGCGCATACAGGCTCGACCATATTCCGGGATTTTTCCGCTTGTGGAGCATTCCCGACGGCGAATCCACGGCAGAATTGGGCCACACCGACCCCTATTCAGCCATAAGCGAAAGTCAATTGATAAAAGCGGGCTTTTCAAAAGAGAGAATTCGCTGGCTCAGTCAGCCCCACCTTCCCACCGAAGATTTTATCCGTCTTATCGGGAATCCCGACACGACCAGAGAAATTCTTGGTCTCCTCTGCGACAGAATCGGCCGGGAAGAATTATGGCTTTTCAAATCCAGCGTAAAAAGCGAGGCCGACATCCGAAAAATCAATCTGGACAAGTACAATATCGACGAGTCAATTCAAGTGGAGATTTTTAACAGGCTTTGCCGCTGGTGGCGGAACAGGACTCTCATCGAAATTTCAAAGAATAAATTCATCCCCCTCTGGAAATACGGCGACACAAGAGCATGGAACACGCTTTCTGGCGAAGAAAAATCTCTTTTAAGCGAACTTTTTGCTGAGAATTCAAAAAAACAGGAAAAAGTGTGGCAAAAACAGGCCGAAAAAATCTTCACTGCCCTTAAAAATGAATCTGATATGGTCATCTGCGGCGAAGATTTGGGCGTGTTTATCCCCTGTATGGAAAAAGTTCTCGACAAATTCAATATTTTGGGCTTAAAAGTCTTCCGCTGGTGCAAAAACTGGGAAAAAGAAGACCAGCCCTTCCAGGATGTTCACACATTCCGCCGTCTCAGCGTCGTCACTTCCAGCGTTCACGACTCAAGCACCCTCAGGGAATGGTACGACAAGGAATTAAAGCGCATTTTAATCGACATTCCACACTCCTACTCAGACTTTTTTATCGATGATTCCCGAAAATCTGAAAGAAATTACTTTCTCATCGAAAAAAACAGCCCTAATTTCTCTGAAAAATTCGACCCTAAATCCGCTGAAAGCCATCTCTCCATTTTCGCAGAGTCCAGCGGTGCATGGTTCATTCCGCCTTTGCAGGACTGGCTTTATCTCGATTCAAAGTATTACTCACAAAAGGCAGAGGATGAGCGAATCAATATTCCGGGCACGGTGTCAAAATTCAATTGGACTTGGCGCATGACTCCCAAAGTCGAAGAATTGTCTTCTGACAAAAATTTAATCGAAAAAATCAGAAAAATCGCAGAAAAACACGACAAATCGGAGAGGTACGGTTATGAATAAAAGAGAATTGTACAAAAACGGCCCGAAAATCACGGAAATCGGTTTGGGAACATGGCAGCTGGGCACAAAATGGGGCGAGCCTTTCAATGCAGAAGAAGCGCAAAATGTCCTTGAAGAAGCCCGCTTAAATGGAATCACCCTTATCGACACGGCTGACTGCTACAACGGAGGAAACAGCGAGCGGGCAATCGGCTCTTTTCTCAAAAAACATCCTGACGGCGAAAAAATCACGGTGGTCACAAAATGCGGACGCTGCTTAAATCCCCACACAGCAGAAGGCTATAACCGGGAGAATATCACCCACTTTATCGAAGGCAGCCTTTCCCGCCTTCAACTTGAACAACTGGACATGGTTTTGCTCCACTGCCCGCCCTCAGAAGTTTTCTCAAAGGATGAGTCTTTCGAGACCATGGAAAATCTCAAAAAAAGCGGGAAAATCGCTTCCTATGGCGTAAGCGTCGAAAAAGTGCAAGACGGAATCAAGGCAATGGAATACGGAATCAGTGCCATTGAGGTAGTCTTCAATATGTTCAGGCTCAAGCCCCTTGAAGAACTTTTCCACATCGCAAAAAAGAAGGGAGTGGGAATCATTGCGAGAGTTCCACTGGCATCCGGCTTACTTACGGGACGCTACAACGAAAACACCACCTTCGGCGAAAAAGACCACCGCACCACAAACAGGAACGGCGAGCGCTTTGACAAGGGCGAGACTTTTTCGGGAGTTGATTTCAACACGGGATTAAAAGCCGTTGCCGAGCTAAAAAATCTTTTCAAAACCGAAGACTTAATTCCCTACGCCCTCAAATGGATTTTGATGCATGAAGAAGTGAGCGCGGTAATTCCGGGAGCGAGCAAGGCAAGTCAGGTTTCTTCAAATGTCCGCTCAGCAGAACTTCCGCCGCTTACGGATGAGCAAATGAAAGGTGTAAAGGAAATTTACGACAAGTACATAAGGGAAAGCGTCCACCAGAATTGGTAAAAGAACCGTCATAATCTCTCTTTTTTCGTGCAAGATATAGATTTTGTGCTATAATAGAATTCGCTTTAAAATCAGACTTGGGAGATTACAATGATTTATTCATATAACGAATTCCATATCGCAAAAGCTGTCCGAGACGAATGCAACTTTTCAGACGGACTTTTCGCCTCCAGCGGAAACGTCGTGCTTAAAAATATCCGGGCCGTGCGTGACTTCCAGACTCGATTCAATGAATATCTCATTCGCAATAATAAAGCGCAGATTTCAGCAGGCACTTTAAATGCCATGGGTTTACTGGACGAAATTTTCCACCTTGCCTGCTACACTTACCGCCGCCAGAAATATCCCAACGCCTTTAAGGAATTGCTTTCGGATTTACAGGCCTCTTTCGGAAAAGAGACAATCCGCAGGATGATTCTTGATTTCTGCGCAGAGTTTCCGCCCACCGAAGTTTATAAAGGTCACATTTCCATTGAAGATTACTTAAATCTTGAGCTTACCGAAAAAAAGACCGGCCGCACCCGCACAAACTGGGAGCAGACTCTCGAAGAGATGATTATGCTCCATCTCGACAACGAAAACCCAGCCTTCAAGCCTTTCATTTCTCTCTTTGATGACTCAAATCTTAGGAAAAACCCGCAATGGGAAGAAATCTGGAAGCAGACTCAGGCCTATTTCAAAAAACTGCCCTACTGGGGCACTTTCGGCCACGATTTGGTCTCATTCCTGCGGGAGCCGGTCAACTTTGCCCCCGATAATCTGCAGGAGCAGCTGAACTATGTCCGCGTCCATTGGGCTGACCTTCTCGTTCCGGGAGAGGGTGAGGGCGAAGATTACTGGCTCCGCCGTCTTTTAGCCGGAAGCGACCTTCTTTCTGAGGAATGGAAACCTGCCTGGCACCCCACAAACGGCGGAAGTCCTGACATGTCTCCTCCGAATTACGACTACCTCATGCGGGAATACGAGCGTTTTTCCGACGACAAGGAATGGATGCCCCGTGTCGTCCTCATGGCAAAAACCGTTCTCGTCTGGCTCTACCAGCTTTCAAAAAAATACGGTCGTGAAATCAACCGCCTCGACCAAATTCCTGATGAAGAGCTTGATTTACTCCGCGACGAAGGCTTTACCGGCCTCTGGCTCATCGGTCTATGGGAGAGAAGTCCTGCCAGCCGCACAATCAAACAGATTTGCGGAAACCCAGAGGCGGCGGCTTCGGCCTATTCTCTGGATGACTACGAAATTGCATGGAACTTAGGCGGCTGGGATGCTTTGGCGAATCTCCGCACCCGTCTCTGGCAACGAGGAATCCGACTTGCAAGCGACATGGTTCCAAATCACACCGGTATGGATGCAAAGTGGGTAGTTGAAAAGCCTGATTTATTCGTTCAGCGGCGGGACAATCCCTTCCCACAGTACACTTACAACGGCGTGAATTTAAGTCATGACAACCGGGTGGCAATCTACCTTGAAGACCACTATTACTCAAAAAATGACTGCGCCGTCTGCTTCAAGCGAGTCGACACTCAGACAGGCGACACCCGCTACATCTACCACGGAAATGACGGCACTGGAATGCCCTGGAACGATACTGCCCAGATTGACTTTTTAAATCCTGTGGCCCGCGAGGAAGTCATGCAGAAAATCCTCCATGTGGCGAGAAACTTCCCGATTATCCGCTTTGACGCGGCCATGGTTCTGGCAAAAAAGCACATCAAGCGTCTCTGGTACCCTGAGCCCGGAAAAGGCGGCGACATCGCAACGAGAAGTGAATTTGCCCTTACGGCACAGCAGTTTGAAGAGAGAATTCCGAATGAATTCTGGCGTGAAGTCGTTGACCGTGTTGCAAAGGAAGTGCCTGACACCCTTCTTCTGGCCGAGGCTTTCTGGATGATGGAAGGCTACTTTACCCGCACCCTTGGAATGCACCGTGTCTACAATTCGGCCTTCATGAACATGCTCAAAAAAGAGGAGAACTACAAGTACCGCCAGACGGTCAAAAACACAATCAACTTTGACCCGCAGATTTTAAAGCGATATGTAAACTTCATGAACAACCCTGATGAAGAGACGGCTGTGGCTCAGTTCGGAAAAGGCGACAAATATTTCGGTGTCTGTACCCTCATGGCAACGATGCCGGGTCTTCCTATGTTCGGTCACGGTCAAATCGAAGGCTTTGAAGAAAAATACGGCATGGAATACACGAGAGCTTACCGGAACGAAAGCCCTGACCAGTATCTTGTTGACCGCCACAAGCGGGAGATTTTCCCCCTCCTTAAAAAACGCTATCTCTTTGCAGGGGTGGAAGACTTCCTCTTCTATGATGTCTGGGATAACGGCAGCGTAAACGAGAATGTATTTGCCTACTCAAACAGATGTGGCTCTGAATACAGCGTCGTCTTCTATAACAACAAGTACGAACGCGCCCAGGGCTGGATTAAGCAGTCATGCGAATATGCGGTCAAAACCGGAAGCGGCGAGAACGACAAAAAACTTGTCACCCGCTCGATTTCCGAGGGCTTGGGACTTTGGGGCGAGGAAGACTTCTACATGATTTTCCGCGAAGACCGAAACAATCTCTGGTATATCCGAAAATCCAAGGACATCTGCGACCAGGGTATGTTCATCGCCCTCAACGGCTTTGAAACCCAGATTTTCATGGATATAAGGCAGGAAAAGGACACGGACGGTTCATTAAAAGAACTTCACGACTTTTTGAACGGAAAGGGAACGCCCGACCTGCACACAGCATGGCAGGAACTCCACTACAAAAAACTCTATCAGGCTTTCCAAAATGTCATCGGAAACGAGCTTTGCACGAGCCTCGGAACGCTTAAAATGAGCGCGAAAGAGCTTAAAGCCGAAGGATTGAAGAAAGCCACGGCGACAAGCGTCAAAAAACTCATTGAAAAGCCGCTGGAATATTTCTACGAAGTGGCAAATGAATTCGCAGAAAAGGAATACCTTGAAAAAGAGAGCCGAAAGCGTGAGGAAGAAAAAGCCGCCCTTCGCACCTGGTATGAAGAGGAAAAAGCGAAATTAGAGGCAGAAAAGACGCAGACAGACGCAGAAAAGGGCAATTTTTCTAAAACGGCAAAAGTTTCCAAATCAGCTAAGAGCGCAAAAGGCGGAAAGAATGCTACTTCTGGCGAAATTGCAAAGAAAGAAAAGGCTCTCAAAGTTGAATATGAGAAAAAACTTTCTGCCATCGAAAAGAAGGTGGCTAAGTTTACGAAAATTGCAGTTCCCAAGTCACTGGCTTTCCCAAAAGGAAAGAAAATTAACAATGAGGAAGTATATCTCTATATTTACTCTGCTCTCGCGCCCCTTGCCCAAAGCGGTTTTGCCCGAAAATGGAGCTTACAGCGAAAGATTGCGGAATTCACAGGAAACACGAAAATCGGCAGCATGGAGTCTTACAATTTCTTTGACAGAGCCTTTGCCCTTGCAGAAGGAAAAGAGCCTTCCCTCACGGAAAAAGCGGCAAAAGAGGACGCTCTTCTTGTCGCAAAAAAATTGGCTGGCTCAAACGACGCATGGCTTTTATCAGGAGCCAACGAATATAACGGCGTAAGATGGTTCAACAAGGAAAAGATGGAGGCTTCCCTCGCCCTCTACAAGGCAATTCTTGAATTGGGAGCAAGTGCGGCAAAGAAAGCGGCAGTGGACTCTCTCTTTAAGAAACTGAACGCGGCAGAGAAGAAAGCCGAATACAAGTGCGAGGAATTCGTAAAAGCCTTTGAGCCTAAGGGAAAGAAAAAATAAGGGGATTTTAAGGGGTAGGATTTCTACCCCTTAGGAGAGTGGGTAGCCCACAACGAAGTGCGGGCGAAGGGAGAGACTTCTCCCTTTTTATAATTCATCGGCCATTGTGAGCAAAACTTCCTCGGCCGTTGCTGCACAAGGGCGGTCAACGCTTGTGTGACGCAGAGCCTCTGCAATTCTCTCTGGCATTTCCGGCGCTTCTCCCAGCGTGTGACGGATATATTCTGCTTTTAGGGCAGGATGATCTCGCATTACAAGCACAAGGCTGGCATCATCTTCGTCAATGACTTCTTTTCGCTTAAGAGCGGCGGCATAAGCCTGACTCGTTGATTTATCAGCATAGACATTGTAATCCTTAAACAATTTTCGACAGGCCTCATCCGCTTCTTCGGAAGAAACTTGTGCCGGATAGATAAAATGCCTGAGCATAAGGGCACTCGTTCCAAAAATCTCTTCCAATCGCTCAAGATTTGAGGGGCTTGCAGGATCAGCATTCCCGCGTTTTTCAAGCTCAACGATACTGTCCATAATCTCACAGTTTCCTGCCAAATCAACTTTAATCTCATCTGTTGTGGGGCAGATAAAGCCGTTCAACGGAAGGGAAAGTCGCCAGGAATACAGGCCCGCAACAAGATTTGAGTAATTTCCGCAGGGCATGGCATAAAAAATATCGCCGTTCACTTGATTTTTAATTCGGCTGAAGGCATAGGGATAGAAAAACATCTGGGGCATAAGCCGTCCGATATTCGCCGTGTTCGCCACCGTAAGATGATACTTTTCAACAAAGGCATGGTCAGCAAAAATCTCCCGGACAATTTCATGACAATTATGCTCAGTTCCGTCAACCTCGATTGGGAGGACATTTCCCCCGTTCCAGACAAAATCTGATTCTTCAAGGCCACGCACAAATCCCCGCGGATAAAGCAAAACAGCCTTCAAGTGCTTTTTCCCCCGGATGGCGCGGGCAAGGCTGGCTCCCAATTCACCAACTGTGGCGTCCAAAAAAGTAGCCGTCTCGCCATTCATTGTGAGCATAGTTTCAAGAGAATTAACGAGATAAGAAATGCCGAAATCTTTATGGCTTCCCGTGGGAGTGTGATACAACTCCAGCGCAAAAAGATTGTTATCAAGGCGACGGACTTTCGGCGAGAAAGGAAAAGCCTTTGTCGCAATCGTTTCACAGATAATAGGAGAAAATTCGTCGTTTATGCAGGCAGATGTAAGGGCTCCGGCAATGCTTGAAAAAGTCGTTTTTTCGTTTGTGTACAAAAGCCACTTTCGCAAGTCGGCGAAATCTTCTGGAATATACAAGCCGCCATCGATTGGCATACAATCGAGTACAGCGTTATAGAAATTTACCTTGTTTGAAGAATTCCGCGTGCTGTTTAATTTCATTATTTCCCCCCTGCCCTATTCTTGAAAATAAATTATTTAAGTTGCAATCGTGCGTATGCGCTTGCTGTGTTTACAAACTGAAAAACATCTGGAACTTTTTTATAGAATGCCCGTTTTACATACACTTCATCAGAAAGACCTATGCGGACGCTTTTTGAGACGGCAAGTTCTGCGCTGGCGTTTGCAAGCCCAATCCATTCCCAGCCGCTCGATGAAGCCGGCACATCGTCTTGAAGCTGATTGTAAAAATCATACATTGCATATCCCTGGAAGCCGAAATTTATTGACGAGCCTTTTTCGTTAATGTAGCGCATTTTTACAACCGCCATAGGGCCTGTAGTCATATTGTAAGTACGGAAGACGCCTACATCAGCGGGAAGAACATTAAGCGATTTTCGGTGATAGTAATAATAATCGGTGGTACCAAGTGCATTCCATGCTCCATGAAGCTGCCACTCAAAGTCGGAATGCTCAAATCGTAATCTTTGCTTGATTGCAAGCCCCGGACCGAGAGATGATAACTGATAAAATTGATGCCAGTCAAAATTGTATTCCATCGCAAGACCGAGTGTAGTGTCAATGTTTTCGGAAATCTTTGGAGCACGAGAAAAAAGCAAACCGTTGCTATTAATTCTAATATGATACATGAAATTTTTGTCGATGTCAGAATAAGCACAATCAGCTCCCTCTCCAGAACCAGCACCAACAGAAGCGCCAAAATCAAGTTCAAACTGAGAATAAGGAGAATTTGAATCATGACCGTAAGGATCATTGTAAACAACGCAGATCATAACAGAACCAAAAGCCGGGAAAACTTCATTTTCTTTGTAAAGACCTTCAAAAACAGGCGCATTAATTATTTCTGTGTGAGTCCGTGTCGTGCCGCCGCCGAATTTTACGCTCAATTCATGGATATTACCAGTCGTTCCCAGTGGTTTTTGCCGAGTCCAGCCCTGAGTCCATAAGCGCATAGGGTTAATGGCAAAACCGAGAAGACTTGAAACTTCATCAGCTTCCAAAGAAAGACGGTAAAGCATTTCACCCACAGCAAAAGATCCCACGGTCGTGTAAATCATGTCGTTGGTTGACGGTGCATTCGTCTCACACAAATATTCCCAAATGGCAGAACCAAGCAAAGTAACGCCGAAAGATTCAAAATAGTTGAGGTTCGAGCCGCGGGCAGACATATAGTAAAGGCTTCCCTGATAAGGATGAAGAACATAATTTGTCCAATACCAATCGCAGTCATATTTCATCTCTCTTTCCCAAAAGTGCCCCCACTCATTCCAGCCAGTCTGCGCCCATGCAGAACCGAGACACCATCTGTTATAAGACGACAAGCCCAGATTAAAAAAAAGCATACCTCCAATCGCCGTAAAATAATGCTTTTTGCCGTCATTCTCGTGGAGCCAACCGGAAGAAGAGCTTGTTGCCGCCTGGGGAGAAAATGTTATGTCAGAATCAGACGATTGCGCCCACAAAAGAGAATTTGAAATAAAGATTAAAAATAAGAATAGAGAAAAGAATTTTTTCATTTTAGAATATCCGATTTTCACTTTTATATTTTCTTGATGATGATGCAGCCATTGTGACCGCCAAAGCCCAAACTTGCGCTCGCTGCCACAGTGACATCACACTTTACGCCCTTGTTTGGTGTGTAATCCAAGTCACAGCCACCTTCGACATCCTGATTTTCGATATTGATTGTGGGGGGAATGAAGCCCTCGTTGATTGCCTTGACACAGAAAAGCGCTTCGATTGCTCCAGCAGCACCTACCAAGTGACCGGTCATGCTTTTTGTTGATGAAATGTGCAATTTTTTTGCATTTTCTTCACCGAAAGCAAGTTTGAGCATGGCTGTTTCGCCAACATCATTTGCATGAGTTGAGGTTCCGTGAGCATTGTAATACTGGACATCGGCCGGTGAAATTCCAGCGTCATCAAGGGCTGCTTTTACAGCAAGGGCCGCGCCACTTCCGTCCTTGAGAGGTGCGGTGATGTGGTAGCCGTCACAACTTGAACCAAAGCCTGCGACCTCAGCGTAGATTTTTGCCCCGCGTGCCTTTGCGTGCTCATACTCTTCAAGGATGAACATTGCCGAACCTTCTGCCATAACAAAGCCGTCACGGTCACGGTCAAAGGGGCGGCTCGCCTTTTGAGGACAATCGTTGAATTTTGAGGCCAAAGCCTGCAACTTAACGAATGTTGCGATTGAAAACTCAGAGATTGCGGCCTCAGTCCCGCCTGCAAGCATTACATCACAACGGCCAGAACGAATCAAATCTGTCGCAAGCCCAAGAGAATCCGTGCCTGAAGCGCATGCCGTGTTAATTGTCCATGAAAGCCCCTGAAATCCGTAGTAAATGTTTACATTTGCGGCCGCTTCATTTGAAATCATCAGTGGGGTCGTGAGAGGGGGAAGCCTGTCAGGTCCTGCAGCAGGATCACAGAATTTGACAAAGCCAGCTTCAGTCGCGTCGATTCCGCCTAAACAGCAGCCAACCATAACGCCCATTTTTTCGCTTTTGAGCGTTTCGCCAGTATATCCTGAATCAGCAATTGCCTGTGCGCTTGCCGCCAAACAGAATTTTGAAAACCGAGCCATTTTCCGTGTGGCTTTTGAATCGATTCCATATTTTGTAATGTCAAAATCTTTTACTTCTGCGGCGATTTTTACCGAAAGACGGCTTGGATCAAAAAGCGTGATGTTTGATATTCCACACTTTCCGTTTTTTACACTATTCCAAGTCTCTTCAACTGTATTTCCAACAGGAGAAACAACTCCCAACCCCGTAATAACTACTCTTCGTCGTGACATAAAATCCCCTCTAAAAAAAATATCCACAATACAATAGATATTGCGGACAGTATACTAGAAATTGCTGATTATGTCATCGGCAAGAGTTTTTAATCTTTTGAAATGCGCTTGTTGTCATCAAGCAGGAGACTATTTTCCTCTGCATACAAAAGGCAGCGCCGTTCCCAATCAGCACCACCTTTTTCATCAAATTCTTTAAGCCACAGTGTCCAATTCTTTAATTCGAGGCGGCCACTTACAAAATCACGGACTCCGTCTTCATAGAAATCTTTTAATTCCTTTGAAATTCCTGGAATGTTCACTGCAAGAGTCCATGGACATTTCTGCATTTGGCGGAGAATCTTAAAGGCACTCATCTCTTTTCCAGTTTTTGTATGCCATGTTGGATAGCGAGATTCCAGCTCTTCATTGCTATTATAAAAAACAAGATTTCGAAGCTGAAGCAAAGGCGCAGCAGCTTTTTGAGTATATGCAAAATCAGGATTAGGCAAGCCTTCGGTCGTGACTTTACCTTCATCATTAAGCATATAGTTTACGGCTTCTTCTCCGTAGGCAACAATTGTGTAACCGTCAGTGCTCATCCATTCAAGCAGACGAGCAATGACAGGTAATTTTCCAAGTTCCTGAGCACGGCGAGAAACAGCATAAGTTCGGTATCCAGGAGCATAAGCACCAACAGATGATTTGCCTTCCGGACCAACAGGAGGATTAATCAAAATCCACTCACCATAAGGATATTTTTCATCAAAATCTTTATAATTTGATTCAAGAGCAAAAGCCGCATTCTGTTCACGCATCATACCGAACCTGCCAGCTTTCCATGCGGCACGGAAATCATTTTTGCTATATGTAGCCCAGCCCGGATCAATAACCCTTTCCTCAACCAACTTGTGAAGATATTCCAAAGCCTGCAAATACTCCGGTTTATGAATGTTCAAGCCTGGATTTGATTTGCTCGCATTAAAAGTTCCTTCTACACCGAAAGCACCAAAGAAAGGAGCAAAACGACAGCCCAAGCCGTCTTCGATTGCACGAATGTCAATGTAAGCACCGTATCCGTAAGTATTAGCAATACCATCGCCATCAGGATCACTTACAGTGAAAGCTTTCATGACATTATAGAAGTCATCAATAGTTACAGGAACAGAAAGACCGAGTTTATCAAGCCAGTCCTTTCTGATAAGGATGCCTTCGTTTCGGTCAACCGACCCTGACTGTGAAAGACCATAAGAAACGCCATCAAAAGAAGAAGAAAGCCGAGCGGTCTCATCATACATCATTGCAGTGCGCTCAGGCATAAGCGGATACAATGAATCAACTCGCGCAACCTTGTTCTCTTTTACAAGCGTACTCAGAACATCACGGTTTACCATAAAAATATCAGGCAGAGAATTTGTACGGGCAGCTTCCATAATCATTTCGGTCTGTTCATCTTTGTTTGAAGGAAGAGGTACTGTTACAAGAGAAATACCCAAGTCTTTTTCAACATGGTCAATAAGAACACTATCATGAGGAAGAGGTGCAGCGTCGCTTGAGTACGGACTATACCATAATTCAATCTGGTTAAGTTCTCCAATACCCTCAATATCGATTCGTTCACAAGCAGTCAGCAAAACACCTGTAACCAAAAATAAAGAAATGATTTTTGCAAATTTTTTCATGGATAAATCCTTTTTACTTACTTCTATATATTATCGGCGAGAAATTGAATAAAAGCAAGATTAGATTGAATCCAATGCCTGTTTTAAATCAGCGATAATGTCCTCGGTAGCTTCGATTCCGCAAGAAAAACGAACCATATCAGGCCCGACTCCGCAGGCGACAAGCTCTTCATCGGTAAGCTGACGGTGAGTTGCCGAAGCCGGATGAAGGACACAAGTGCGGGCATCTGCGACGTGGGTCGCAATCATGGCAAGCTTTAAGTGCTTCATGAATTTTTCTGCGGCAGCCCGTCCGCCTTTTACGCCAAAAGAAACGACACCACAAGTTCCATTTGGCATATATTTCTGAGCCAGGTCGTGATATTTGTTGCTTTTAAGGCCGGGGTAATTTACCCAAGCGACATTTTTGTGGCTTTCCAAGAATTCTGCCACGGCCTGACCGTTTGCGCAGTGCTGCTTCATTCTGACTGGCAAAGATTCAAGTCCAAGATTGAGCATGTATGCGTTCATAGGGGAAGGAATCGAGCCAAAATCCCGCATGAGCTGGGCGGTGCATTTTGTGATGAAAGCTCCTTCCTTGCCGAATTTTGTGGCGTAGGTGATTCCGTGGTAGCTTTCGTCAGGAGTGCAGAGACCGGGGAATTTTTCGGCATGAGCCATCCAGTCAAATTTGCCTGAGTCCACGATACAGCCGCCGACCGTGGCGTCGTGACCGTCCATGTATTTTGTGGTTGAGTGAGTTACGATGTCAGCTCCCCATTCAAAGGGACGGCAGTTAATCGGCGTGGCAAAAGTGTTGTCCACGATGAGGGGAACGCCGTTTTTGTGGGCGATTTTTGCCCATCGCTCGATGTCAAAGACCGTAAGGGCAGGATTTGCTATTGTCTCGCCAAAAACAGCCTTTGTGTTGGGCTTGAAAGCCGCCTGAATTTCTTCGTCACTTGCGTCCGGGGAAATGAAAGTAAAATCAACACCCATTTTGCGCATGGTCACATTGAAAAGATTGAAAGTTCCGCCGTAAATAGAGCTTGAAGCGACGATGTGGTCTCCGTTAGAAGCAATGTTGAAGGCAGCGAAGAAGTTTGCCGCCTGACCGCTGGATGTGAGCATAGCCGCGCTTCCCCCCTCAAGGGCACAGATTTTTGCGGCAACCATGTCGTTTGTCGGATTCTGCAAGCGGGTGTAGAAGTAACCCGAAGCCTCAAGGTCGAAGAGTTTTCCCATGTCCTCGCTTGTGTCGTATTTGAAAGTCGTTGACTGAATAATCGGAATCATGCGAGATTCGCCGTTTTTTGGCGTGTAGCCTGAGTGAATGCATTTTGTTGCGTTTTCCATTTTTTTCCTCGTAAAGTTATTTTATGATAAAACACAAAAATAATAAACCACAGATACAGGGAAAAGACATTATAAACCGCCTTTCCTAAAAATAGCTCCCAGTCGTGAAAACGGTTTATCGAAACCGCATGCTAGCATGCTACACTCGTTTTGTGCTTGTAACTATATACATTTGCCGCTCACGCGGCAGCACAAAACAAGTGTTTTCGTAAGCCGTTTCACTTCTTCGCGCTATTTTTAACAAAAGAAAAATAAAATGTCTTTGCCCTGTAACATAGATTACACAGACTGTCTTTTCTGTTCGGCGAGCGTATTCCGCTCCCAAAAAACTCCATCGCGATAGCCCTGAATCGACTTGTCTTCTTCGGCACGATTGAGCCTTTTTTGGGCGTAAAGGCAATATTCTTCGCTCAGCTCAACTCCCAAAAAAGAGCGGCCAAGTTTTTTTGCCACCACGCTGGCAGTTCCGCTTCCAAGAAAAGGATCAAAAACCAGGTCTCCAGGACGGGAACTTGCCAGAATCAGCTTGGCGTAAAGTTTCTCTGACTTTTGCGTGGGATGGTCGGTGTTTTCTGGCATTGACCAGAAGGGAATGGAAATGTCATCCCAGAAATTACCCGGATAAGTGAGGCGGAAATTGCCCTCATCGCTTTCTTCCCAGTCTTTTGGCCGGCCGTTTTCTTTGTATGGGGCAATCACCCGCCGCTTTTGCTTGACGGACTCCACATCAAAATAGTAATCATCGGGATTCTTGACCGCAAACCAGATGTCTTCCATGGAGTTTTTCCAGTTTGAGGCCGCCCCCCTGCCCTTTTCTCTCTGCCATGTGATTCGGTTGAGAACGGTAAGCTCTTTCTGAACAGCCCTTTGTAATGAGGAAGTGCATTTCCAGTCGCCACAGATGTAAAGGGAGCCATTTTTCTTCAATTTTTTGCAGACCAAAGGAAACCAGCTCGCAAGATACTCGTCATAAGCTTCTTCCGACCGGGCGTTAAAAACCTTGCCGCCAAAACTTTTCGTGAGATTATAGGGCGGATCGATGATGATAAGGTCGGCGAATTCATCGGGCAATAAGGGAAGAGCCACCATCAAGTCAGCATTTATCGTCTTATTGAGGATTTTTGAGATAAGGCCGGAAGATTCCTCCTCGGAAAAAGAAGACAAATCTTCTATTGTAAGGACTTCTTTTTTAAGGAGAGGAATTTCAGATTCTTCAAGGGTAAGAGTTCTGTTACGCGGGGCTTTTT
The DNA here is from genome assembly GCA_002368605.1 of Treponema sp. UBA3813. GTDB lineage: Bacteria > Spirochaetota > Spirochaetia > Treponematales > Treponemataceae > Treponema_D. The sequence continues at coordinate 24,577 of DFEB01000072.1, forward strand.
CTTTCATCGTCGCCGTCTTCCACGCTGAGAAATCATAAGAATCCGTACAAAGGAAGCGATTGCGCTTAAAGCACTGGCCACATAGGTCATGGCCGCAGCCCACAAAACATTCCGTGCGCCGGCGATTTCCTCATCATCAACAAAAACATTGGCTTCTTTGAGGATTTTAAGCGCCCGCCAGGAAGCGTCGAACTCAACCGGCAAGGTGACAAGATAAAAAAGAGTCGCCCCAGCAAACAAAAGCAGGCCTATATCAGTGACAAGTTGCATCACGGGAAGATATTGCTCAGCCTGAGCCGAATAACCAAAACCGATTCCCAAAAGAACCAGCAGAGGACCGAGCCGAGAGCCTAGATTTGCCACAGGAACAAGGCTCCGGCGGAAATTAAGGGGAAAATAGCCCACATTGTGCTGAATGGCGTGCCCTGTCTCGTGAGCCGCAACGCCCACCGCCGCGATAGAAGAGCTGGCATAAGTCGCGTCACTCAAGCTCAAGATTTTCGTTGTAGGATTGTAATTGTCAGTAAGATTTCCGTGAATGTGCTGGATTTTAACATCAGTGATTCCGTTGGCACGCAGCAGAATTGCAGCGGCTTGGGCTCCGGTAACTCCCCGCTTAGTCTGCACGCGGTCATATTTTGCAAAGCGAGACTTAACCGCCGAGGAAGCCCAAAGCCCCAAAAGCAAAGCCAGCAAGGCAAAAATCAAATAAGTGTAATCAATTCCGTAATACATAGGGTAATTATAAATAAGCAAGGAGCAATATGCAATAAAATTAGACGCGGATTAACGCGGATTAACGCGGATAGACGCAGATTGTATTTGAAAAGCCCTTCGCAAATACAAATCCGTGTTCATCCGTGCTGTCGAGGGAGTATGAGTAGCTTACCGAAAAAGGCTCAGAGCCCAAAGACTCTCGTTTTCATTTTCTTGATTTCCTGCTATCATCTCTTCATGGTCAAATTCACTGTATGGTTAAAAAATCTCTTTAAAAAAGACATAATGCTCTCGGTCTCCCTTTTGGCGGCCCTGCTTTCACTTTTTATCACGCCGCCTTCAGCAGAGTTGCTTCACGACATCAACTGGCGCACCCTCGCCACGCTTTTCATGCTGCTTTCGGTTCTTGAAGGATTTAAAAGCGAGAACATTTTTGAGCCGATTTTGCGCAGGGCAAGGCAAATTTCTTCTATAAAAACGCTTACGGTCTTTCTCGTCTTCGGAGTTTTTTTCACTTCAATGTTCGTCACCAACGATGTCTCCCTGATTATTTTCGTTCCCCTTACGATTATTCTCTTCCGTTCCGCCGGCAAGGAAAAATACATCCTTCCGGTCCTGACTTTTGAGAACATCGCCGCAATCCGTGGTTCACTCTTAACGCCCTTCGGAAGCCCGCAAAATCTCTTTTTGTACGCGAAAAGCGGAATCTCTACGCCGGAATTCTTAAAGATGATGTCGCCCCTTTGGATTTTCAGCGCGGGGCTGCTCTTGCTTTTTATTTTTGTTTTGTATAGGAAAGAAATAAAATCCACAGATTATGTTTCTTCTTGTGCGAAAGATTCTTGCGACGGTGAAGTTGCTTCTAAGGGATTGCTTGCCAGAAAAATCATGTATCAGATTCTTTTTTTGATTGTGGTGGCTTCGATTGTTAGCCGGACTCGGTATTATCCTTTTGTGCTTGCTTTTGTTTTTATCACGCTTTTGATTGGCGACAGGAAGATTCTTCTGAAAACAGATTATGTCCTTCTTTTAACTTTCCTTTGTTTTTTCACTTTTTCCTCGTCGATTTGCCGTCACCCGGTCATTTCGCTCTTTTTGCAGAAATCAGTGGCAGGCCATGAATATTTGTGGAGCATTTTGCTCAGTCAGGCCATTTCAAATGTTCCGGCCAGCATCGTGCTTTATCCTTTCTCAACAAATCTTCGCGCCCTCTTGTACGGTCTGGACAGCGCAGGTCTTTGCTCGATTATCGGAAGCCTTGCCAGCGTCATAAATCTTCGCCTTTATATAAGAGAATATCCAGGCAAAGCCTTTGAATTCATCAAAACTTTCACCTGGATAAGCCTTCTTTTCTTTGCGATTGTGTTTTTGCCCCAGCTCTCCCTGATTACAATTCTACCTCCCCAATAAGGAAAGTTCCCTTCACATCATTGAGCTGGAGGGTGAGGACTTCCCGCTTTTGATTCGCTCTGCCGAAATTCGTGTAGACTTCGGCCTGAACCGTCACCGGCTGCAAGACTTTCTGCTGGTAATTTCCAAAATAATTGGCTTCGATTTTAAGTTTTCCGCCAGGAGCCGTCTTTATGCAGAATTCTTCCGGGCCGTAGCCTTGGGTAAAGTCCCGGCTCATTCTGCCACCCTTTCGGGTGATTGGGTTTCCGTAGAAACATTTTTCGCCATCGCAGTCCGTTACCCACAAATCCACATCGCAGTCGTCCGTGTTCCATGTGAGGATAACCCGCACATCCACATCGAAATTTTCCATCAATTTTTTGTCGATTTCGCTGGTGTCCAGCTTGATTTTTTTGCGCTGGCAGTCGGCTATGATTGCGTTCATGTCGTTGAGGGCAATCTGCTGAACCTGCTCAAAGCGTCCGTCCCATTTTTTGTAAACGAGAGAATAAAGGGTATCCACCGACTTTTGAGCCTCCCCCGCCATATAATAAGCCATTCCCAAATCCCGGTAGAACTGGGGAATTTCACCTTTAAGAGCGACAAGTTTTTCAAATACAGGAATGGCAAGGGCATATTTTTTTCGCTCCACCAGCTTGTTCGCAAGGGCACGAAGCAAGTCTGTGTTCTCAAGATTCAGCTCGGCAAGATTTGAGAGGATTCTTAGTGACTGGCTCTCCAAGTCTTCCTCGGCAAAATAATCAGAAACTTCCATATAAAAAGCCGGTGAAGAGCCATAAGATTTTTTTAGCTCCAGATATTTTTCGTACATTTTTTCAGTCGCCGTTTTTTTGAGGATTTTTAGGTAATCCGCGTCAGGAGACCATGCCTGTAAGAAAATTTTTGCCTCCGCCGAAGAAGAATTTTCGCCGCCGAGAGATTTTTCTGCCATAGGAGCAGCCTCACGGGAGAGCGATTGTGACCTAGATCGTCCAACGACATTTGCCATATCTGAATAAACTGGCGGAGTTTGCCCCTCGATTCCAGCAGGAGCGGCTTCCATAAGCTCCATCGCCCTGAGAGGTCTGATAATTCCTCCCTTATCATTATTTTCTTTTATCTTTTTGAATTCCTCCAGGCTGGTATTCCACCATTTTTTGAATTCTTTGAAAGTTTCGTAAACTGATTTGGGAATTTCATGCTTTGACGATGAATCCACCGGCTTTACATTTGAATTTCCCTGCCTTGCAATGATTTTTTCGTATTCCGAGCACAAATCTTTGTCATCTTTTGGCGGATGAATTCCGTAGCGGGCATAATCGCTGGCATTTTTCAGCACGATAAGGGAAGTGTCCTTGGTGACGACAGAGAATTTCTTTGCCAGCGAGATGATTTCCTCTTTATTTTTGTCATAATTTTTGGAAAGGGCGGCGATTTTCTCAGAAGCCCACTGGCGGGCGACATAATCGCTTTCGATTCCGTCGCTTGCGCTCACTTTTACGGTCACGCTCTCTTCGATTGAATTTCCATGCCCGAAATACAATTTTACTTGAGCCGATTTTTTCTTTAAAAGCCCAGTAAGATTAAAATCACCGGAAACAGGGCTTCCTTCTTCGGGATAAAGTTCACCCACAGCCTTTGAGTCATATTCAGCGCGGATAAGGCGGTAGGGTTCTGCCAGCATGAGGGAAAGTTTTTCTTCGATTTTTACATTTTCCGAAAGGTTCACATAAAGCCCGCCATTTTTTTGCGCGAGAGAAGAAAGCCATGCGTGGTCAGCGGAAGAAGAAGAATTTATGGTGTAAACTAAAGCCCCAGCCCCAGCATTACCGACTTCTGCCTTGCCGTCACTCCAATTTCCCAATCCGTCTGTAAAAACAAGGATTTCTTCTCCGCCGAAATTCCGCCAGTCATAGCCCAGATTCGTAGCCCCATCGTATTGAAGATTTTTGATGAAGGCTTCCAAGTCAGAAAGATTTTTCTCGCTTTTTATTTCAAAAACATGCCCCGCGTGAATCTCATTGGCAAAAGGATAAAAGGCCACTGTGGGAGAATCCAGTTTTTTGATATAGGCTTTGAGAAAATCAATTTCCGCAGTAAGATTCCGATTTTCGCCACTGGAAGAGATGTCCCAGCAGACAGTAAGACTTTTGGGAAGTTTTTTTAATCTTTCACTGGCAGAAAGAGGCTGATTATAATAGAAGAAGGTGTCTTTTCCAATCGTTTCGGCAAAAAGCCCTTCCTTTCGCTCAGATTTTTCCTTTACGCCGCCCTGAACTACAATCTGAACCTGCCTTAAGCCCTTTGCAGGGATAGGATAAATGCGGGTTTTGAAATTATTGCCATTAGTTTTTTCGATTAGGCCGGGGTCAATTCCCTGACGGACAATCGAGTCGAAAACCTGCCGCCCCTTGTCCTTTTCGACCACCACGCCCTGACGAAGCTTTCCATTCACATCAATCGCGTAGCCGATGACAGACTCGCCCTCAGCAAGGGGGAATTCCAATTCTCCTTCAAGGATTCTGTCGCTCTCGTTGGCCACAATCAAATTCATGGTGGTGATTTTTATGTTGCCGATGATTTTTGACTCTTTAGAGGCAAGCGTGAGATGGACGGGATTTTCCTTTGATTCTTGCCCCGTGATTTTGATTTTTACATTTTTTGAAAGATTTTCGCCATGGGTGAGCGAAAGACCAAAAATCGTGAGGAATAAAAAAATGAGCGCGTTTTTTACGCAAGAATTCAATTTCTTCATGCAATAAAAACCGCGCTCTTTAAAGTTGGTTTCAGAAAAGTGTCATCAAAGACAGATTATTTGTTTTTGAGCAAATCCCTGATTTCTTCCAGCAAAATAGCCTCGTCTGACTTGACGATTGCGGGAGTTTCTTCGGGTTTTGCCTCTTCCTTCTTTTTGAATTTTTCAAAAATCTGGATTACAACAAAAATACAGAAAGCAACGATGATAAAGTCAAGGACGGTCTGGATGAAAGCACCGTATTTGATTTCTGACTCACCGATTTTTACGCTAAGATCCGCAAAGTTGATTTTACCCAAGGCAAGACCGATAAGAGGCATAACGATGTCATTTACCAAGCTTGTGACGATTTTACCGAATGCACCGCCGATGATAACACCGACAGCCATGTCAACGACATTTCCGCGAGAAATGAATTTTTTGAAAGCGCCAAGTTCTTTTGTTGTTGCTCCCAATCCGTCTTTAATGCTAGCCATGTTGTACTCCTTAAAAAATCGATTATAAAAAAATGCCCCACATAATCGTGGGGAAAATCAATGATTCAAAATTAATTTTTTGATTTAGAATCAGTTGCCGCCAAAGAAGCGAGAAGCGCATAGTTAGCAGCAAGTCTTTTTGACTGTTTTTTGCTGTTAGCGCGGGTTGTTTTGTTGCTGACCAATGGTCTGAAGCGTCGTGCAAGTCTCATAGGATTCTCCTTGAAAAAATGTAGAGATATTATATCAGAAAAAAGATTGTTTCGTCTAGCAATTGCCCGCAAAAACGGGATTATTGCACATTTTTTTCTATTTGAAAAAAATCATTAACTTTTATCAAAATCAATTGGCTTATATCACCAACTCTGAAAGAGACCTGTCTAAAAGTCTTGTCGGGATTCGAGGCAGAAAGAGGCGTTTCCTTTGTCAGTTTTTCTGAATCGTAATTAAAGCACACCCACTGATAAGGCGCAATTGGATTGTTCGCTGTCTGCGCAATCAAAAAGTACGGCTCTTCGGCATCATTTGCGAGTTTGATTTTATCGGGAAAAACTTTTTCATCTGAAAATGATGAGATTTCCGCGTCAATGCCGACATTTTTAAAAACTGCTTCTATCAAATCAAATTTTACGCTCGCAGTCTGCTGACCGTTTTCCTCGTAGAATTCAAAAAGGTCGCTGGAATTCATCATATCAAATGAAATGAACGGCTCAAGCGTATTCGCTGCCATAAAAAGACAAAAAGCAAAATTCCCGACCTTGTTGACAGTTGGCTCACAATATTTGAAAGGCTCAGAGCCGTTTTTTAAAAGAAGATTCCTGCATTTCTCGGCTTTCTCGCGGGCATTTTTCGGAATATCTTGATTCGTGACGAATTTGAATGTGGCGAACTGCGTCATTTCGATTGGCGTAAAGCCGTTCACCGCGCATTTTCGGTTCACATCGACCTTGTATTTCAGCAAAACCGAAAGTTTATCGTAATCGCAAGCATAGGCGAGCAAATGCAAAAGCGAAAGATTGTCTTCGTTCGGCTCATCGAGGTTCACGCCTTTTGAATCAAGCAGGGCGCAGGCTTTTTTGAAATTTTTCGTCGAAAAATAGCCCAAAGAGTGCTGAACTGAAAGCCCGCGCTCACTTTTTTGAGAAAAATCCGCCCCCGAAGAGACGATTTTGCTGAAAGACTTGAAATCGTCGTTCATCGCCGCCTGAATGAGCGACTGCGAAAAAAGCGAAAATCCAAAAACAAAGAAAAATAAAGCTGAAAGAAAAAATTTTTTCATAAACACTCGGCCTCCATGTCGTAACGAGAACCTAACGGTTCTCGCAGAATTTATTCACTCTCAAAGCAACGCGGCATCCGTACCGCGCTGTAGTGTAAGATATTTTCATCTTTTGGGCGCAACCGCCGCTCAGGTTTCGACAGGCTTGGTTGTTGAGTCTGCCGAAACACAAACTCCGCGGCGGTCGGGCTTTTCGCCCTTCCGCGCTACTTCAAGTTGACCATTGACTTGTCGTAGTCGCTTGGAGGAACGAATCCCATGAGTGTCATAAGAGTTGCAGGCCAAGAAGAGATTCCCAAACCGTCGTTGAGCTTGGTATTGTCGTACTCGCCCTTGTATTCCGGGTCATAGATGATTCCCGGAACCGGGTTTAAGCTGTGGCTGGTCTTTGCTTTTGGCTCGCCAGATTTATCCATTTTTACAGAACCGTCTTTTGCGTGCTCGT
>DFEB01000072.1:31686-74209 GCA_002368605.1 Treponema sp. UBA3813
CTTTTGCGTGCTCGTACATGTCGTCAGAGTTTCCGTGGTCAGCGGTAAGACAGAGAATGCCGCCAGCCTCATCGATTGCGGCCTTTAAGCGGCCAAGCTGCAAGTCCATTCCTTCCATAGAACAAACGACTGCGTTGAAAACGCCTGTGTGTCCGACCATATCTCCGTTGGGGTAGTTAAGGCGGATGTGGTCGTATTTTCCGCTCTTGATTGCCTCGATTACCTTGTCAGTGATTTCGGCACACTTCATCCATGGGCGCTGTTCAAAAGGAACCACATCAGAAGGAACTTCGATGTAGTCTTCAAGTTTTTCATCGAATTTTCCCTGCTTGTTACCGTTGAAGAAGTATGTAACATGACCGTACTTCTGTGTTTCAGAAATTGCAAGGAGCTTTACGCCTGTTTTTGTGAGATACTCGCCCATTGTGCGGTCGATGCTTGGCGGATTAACAAGATACTGGGCAGGAACATGAGCGTCGCCGTCGTATTCCATCATGCCGGCATATTCAACGGCAGGAACACGGACACGGTCAAATGGCAAATCTCCGCCTTTTGGTGTCTCAAAGGCTCTTGTCATCTCCAAAGCGCGGTCGCCGCGGAAGTTAAAGTAAATTACAGAGTCGCCGTCTTCGATTGTACCAACAGGTTTTCCGTCTTTTTCGATTACGAATTCGTGCATGTCCTGGTCAAGGATTCCAGGAATTTCTGCGCGGTAAGTTTCGATTGCTTTTGTAGCTGACTCGAATTTGCGTCCTTCGCCTAAAACATGAGCCTTCCAGCCCCGCTCTACCATGCTCCAGTCTGCGTTGTAGCGGTCCATGGTCATAAACATTCGTCCGCCGCCAGAGGCAATCTGGTAGTCCACTCCTGCAAATCCAGCAAGGAATTCTTCAAGAGGAGTGATGTAATTAAGAGCTGATGTGGGGTCAACGTCGCGGCCGTCAAGCAATGCGTGAACGCGGAGCTTTTTCACCCCCTCTTTTGAAGCCTGAGTAATCATTGCCTTCAAGTGGTCAATGTGAGAGTGAACGTTTCCGTCAGAAACCAAGCCGATGAAATGCAAAGTGCTATTCTTTTCATTTACATTTTTGACGAGTTTTTTCCATGTGTCAGCGGCAAACATTGAGCCGTTGGCGATCGACTCGCCTACCAATTTTGCGCCCTGAGCGAAAACGCGGCCGCAGCCCATTGCGTTGTGACCGACCTCGCTGTTACCCATATCATCGTCAGAAGGAAGGCCAACTGCCGTTCCGTGAGCCTTGAGTTTAGTATGAGGGCAATTTGCGGTGAACCAGTCCAGATACTTCATTTTTGAAGCCTTAACTGCGTCTCCCTCTTCGTATTTTCCATATCCGACGCCGTCCATAATCACCAGAACTACAGGACCTCGGCGACCTTTCCAATTAGGATTTTTTTCCAATGCGTGCATTGTATCTGCCATATATTACTCCTATAAAAATTAATTACCAAATTTTGTTTTCCAGACCCTGTATTTTTCAAGGGTGGAAGCAGGACTTCTAACCGTGTAAGCGTAGCCGTTTCGCCTTTCCATTGACAGGTCGTTGAAGGAAGGACAGTATTTGCATCCCCTGTCACACCAGACCGGTGAATTGACAGGCGGATATGTGCCTTGAATCGCTTTTCTGGCTCCGGTTACAAGATCAAAAGAAGAATCCAGCGCGTAAAAACGAGCCCACAAGTCAAGTGCATTTTTATCATCCACCATAATCTTCTCAAAATCATAATGGTGATTGTTCAAAACGACTGCTTCATGGGGCTTTTTGATGATTTCCTTTCCTTTTATGCGAACATCATCACTGTCAAACCATTCGCATGCAGCTGTAATCGCTTTTTTTATTTCTTCTGAAGGCTCCTGGTCTTCGATTAAAAGATTGACTATTTTTGCAGATTCGCTTGTACAGATTGACGGAGGCTCAAATTCCCTCGCCCAAAGCGGCTCCAATGTCTCGTGGCTGTGCTGCTGCCCCCAGGCCGTCAGAATTTTAGAGCCGTCGCTTAGGGTAATGGTAATCTGTGTTTTGAGGATGCAGTCAATTCCTTTCTGGTAGGCGATTTCTGCATTCTCCCGCATTTTTTTGGGAAAAACTCCGTAAGTTTTGTCATCCCGTGAAATATCCCGAAGAATACGGATAGTCTGTGACATCACATCATCATTGTAGGTAATTGCGTATACATCAGCCCCCGTAAAACCGCCCGACAGGGGGTGCTGTGCATTTAAAATCCATTGAAGGGCACGAACTGCACAGTCAATGTAGCGTGAATCAGGAACCTGCCTGTAAACCTGAACAAGATATTTTATCTGCGAAAAAATGTTTCCGTTGTCGATTGTGCTTCCGTCTTTTGATGTCTGTTTTTTGTAGGTAACCGGCGGAACCGACTCGTTTTTTTTCTGAATGGCCTCCAGCTCGGTCAAAGTGTATTTTCGCTGTAAATCAAGATTTTTTGCCCAGCCGCCATCAGGATTCTGGTGATAGAGCATATTTTCTGCAAGACCCAGAATTTGGTCAGTCTCGTAAAGTTCCCATGGCGGAATTGAATTCGGATAGAGATAGCGCGCATGGTTAAAGCCGTCGGCAAAATCTTTTATGCTGATTTCGCTGTAGTGTCCTGAAACTTTTTTTGAGAATTCTTCATCAGCTGAAAGTTTTTTTTCTGCCGGAGAACTGTTGTCTGACGAGCATGAAAATGAAAAGGTCAGCAAAGCAAAGGAAATGCCGATAAGAAAAAAATTGCGCCGTGAAAAATTCATAGAAAAGAATTTACCGCAAAATTGAAAAATAATCTACCGTAGATTTTCGTAAACTTGCGGGAAGCACAGATTTAGCGCGGCAAGTGTTAATCAGCACTTCCTTAATCACCTGATATTTGAGATTCCGCCCTTCATGGCAACTTTTGTCTTGTACATTTCTTCGTCGGCGCGCTCGAAAACAGTCTGAAATTCCGCATCTTTTTGGACATCATAAACTGCAATTCCACTGGCGATTGAAAGTTGCTCACTGGGATTTGACCTATTTGCTTTCATATAGTCCATTTCACTACGGAATTTTGTAAGCAGCTCAGCGCGATTTTCAAAATCTTTCCCTGTAATGACAGAGACGAATTCATCTCCACCGATTCTGAATACCGGACTTTCTGAGAAAATTTGAGTGATAAGCGTGCAGGCATTCTTAATCAGGGCATCGCCTTCTTTGTGACCAAAATTGTCATTCATAAATTTAAGGTTATTAACATCAAAGACAATTACCCCGAATTCAAAATTTTCGCCATTATCTTTTGCAGAAAGAATTTTCCGGTTGATTTCATTTCGCTCATCGATAAAGGCTCTTTTGTTCTTTACACCTGTCATAGAATCGTAGTAGACGAGAGAATTGATATATTCGAACTGAATTTTGAGAGACTTCGCCATGAAGATGAAGGTATCCATCAAATCACCGATTTCATCATTGGTTTTATGAGTGAATTTTACATCATAATTTCCAGCGATGATATGGCTCGTTGAATTCGCAAGTTCTTTAAGTGGCTGAGTCAGCCGTCGTGACACCCAAAGTGTAATAAGAGAAAGAACAAGAACGATGAGGAAAACAGCCGCAAGGGTCATAAAAATAAGACGAGTTCGCTCGCTATCAATCTCTGAAGTGGGAACACTGACTACAAGGCGCATTCCGTTCACCAGATTTTTATAAGTCATACGGAATTTTTTTTCTTTGAAAATGTATTCATAAAAATCCGCGTTGGCAAGCCCCAGATTGAGTTGCTTAAAATCAGAAGTTTCTTCAACAATACGAGTACCAGATGGAATAGATCGGTGATAAGTGACGACAAAGGCCTCATCCGTAAGGAAAGCATAGCCTGTTTTATAAACCGAAATTGAATTTACGACTGAGGCAATACTGTCAAAATCAATATCCATTCCCACAACTGCGAAAAATTTACCGTTTTTATAGACAGGAATACCATAAGAAACAACATATTCTTTTATGTCCTCGTTATAGTAAGGTTTTGTCCAAACTCCTATGCCGTATTTTCGGGCACGATAATACCAGCTGTTGTCAAAATCTGATTCATAAATTGGAAAATCACAGAGAGAATCCTGCTCAAAAACACCATGCCGCCGAATCCACAAAATGCTGGCTACTTCATCGGTGAGTTCAGGAGCAAAGCGAACATAAACAGCCAGGGCAGCATTCGTACAATTAGCCAGATAAAAAGCGATATCCTCCAGTTTGCCTATATAACGGGAAAATCGATCCTCATTCTGGAAAATAGAAAAGTCATCCAGATTTTCACTGACATAATGGGAAAGAACGATTGACGACTGCTCCACCTCCGAAAACATAGAATTGAGGCCGTCGGTTTGAACTTGCGCCATCAAATCAAGAATTTGCGAAGACTCATTACGAATCGCCGTACTAGACCAAAAGACACCGAAACTACCGATGATGACTGATGATGCGATAATTCCTGTAAGAACAATGGTAAAGATTTTTGTCTTGATGGATTTCATGACTCTTATTCGCCTTTCCCAAACATTGTAACAAGTTTTTTTCTGCAAGCAAAGTAGGCAGGAATAAGAAAAGAGTCCGCAAGCACCCATGCAAGAGGACTTGCAAGACAGGCCCCGGTAAAACCAAAAAGCGGAACAAAGACAAGGCCGATTACGCCCCGACCAACCAGCTCAAAAACGCCCGCAAGAATGGCCAGGCGGGAAAATCCCATGCCCTGAATCATAAATCGCACGCAGTTTACGAGAACCAGAAGCCAGTAAGTGACTCCGTTGGCCATGAGGAAGTAGAAAACATGCACGATTACAAAGGCCGTGGTATCAGCACTTTCATTCTTGCTGATAAAGAAAGCTGAAAGCTTGTCGCTGAAGAAGAAGAGAATCACGAGAGCCACAAGCGACCATGCGAAGCCGACCATGCAGCCCCAGAAAAGGCCGGGATTAAGGCGTTCGATTTTTTTGGCCCCGACATGCTGGCCGCCGTAAGTTGCCATCGTAGTTCCCAGAGCGTCAAAAGGCGTTGAGAAGAAAATGCTGATTTTTTGCGCAGTGACCATCGAAGCGACATAAACAGAGCCAAGCACATTGACCGCACTCTGAAGAATTACACTTCCGATTGCCGTGATTGAATACTGCAGGCCCATAGGCACACCGATTCCAAGCAGGGTCTTCATTTTTTTTGTTGAGGGAACTTTGTCCGCTTTTTGCAGGCGAAGAATCTCGAATTTGACCTTCATGTAGAAGAAGCAGAGCACCCCTGAAAAAAGAGTTGAGATGACGGTGGCATAGGCAGCCCCGGGAATTCCGAGCCTGAAGACAGCAATAAAAAGCAAATCAAGGGCTATGTTCATTACGGCTGAAATCAAAAGGAAATAAAGAGGGGTCTTTGAGTCACCAACCGAGCGGATAATTCCGGAGAGGATGTTATAGAAAAAAACGACGGGAATGCCCGCAAGGATAATCTCGAAATATGAACAAGACATATCCAGAATGTTCTGGGGTGTTTTCAGGGCCACCAGCATAGGCCGGCAGAAAATAACGGTGAAAGTCGTAAGGACAACAGAAAAAAAGAGAACAAGAATCCATGAGTTGAAGATGAACTGTCGCATGGCAGTGTAATCGCCGGCACCGAACCTCTGTGCGACAGGAATCGCAAAACCAGAGCAAATTCCCATGCAGAATCCGATAATCATAAAATTGAGGCTGCCCGTAGCACCCACGGCGGCAAGAGCGTCAACACCGAGGAACTGACCTACGATGATTGTGTCTACAAGATTGTAAAACTGCTGGAAAAGATAGCCGAAAAAAACCGGGAGCGCAAAGCTGAGAATAATTTTAAGCGGATGACCGCTCGTCAAATCTTTTGTCATGAATAAAACTCCGACTTAACAAGCTCGAATATTTCCTTTTCGTGAGAATCCGCGAACTGGAAACCATCTGTACGAGAAAAGCATAGCACAAAATGATTATCGATGTCCTTAAAAAAAGGTAAGAATTCCTGACAATTCTGCTCGAAAAAAAGCCAGCAGAGAAGATAAACAAACTGGCCGCCAGTGGTGTAGCTGGCCTTGTCCGCAAGAGGCGAGTAAAGTTCCACGCTTTTAATGTGAGTCGCGCCGATTTCATCCTGATTTTCCTTGTCGATGTCCATGCAGGATTTGTAAAGATTGTAGGCCTTGAGAAGATTCTGCTCGTCTTTGTCCAGGGATGCCGCCCGGTCACTCTGCTCGCCCAGAGCCTCAAAGGGAGCGCGGAATATTTTGTAAGTTGAGACCACCGAAGTACGAAGCCGCTCCCCCCGCTCCCGCAATTTTTCCTCATAGTAAGAATCTTTTGAAGGAGGAAGGGTGCGTTCTGTCTGAGAAGATTTATTGAAACGGCTTAATCTTTGAGAAAAAGAACTGAGTACATCTTGAATGTTTTGTGCCATGTAAAAATCACTCCCCAATCCTAAAATCTGTGGTTTCTTTTTTGAATCTGTGCTTTAATATATCACATTCACGAGGAAAATAAAATGAAAAAAACGAACGCAATGCGAATTCTTGACGGATTAAAGATAAAATACGAGACCCTTTCTTATGATGATGACGGAGAGCACGAACTTTCCAGGGGGGCGGCCAGCGGAATTGCCGAAAAACTTGGAATAAATCCCGCGGCCTGCTTTAAGACAATCGTAATGCGAAGCGAGTCTAAGCAGATTTTCGTTTTCTGCCAGAGCGCGGAGCATGAAATCAACTTAAAAAAAGCAAGGAACGCTTGCGGCGCAAGAGAAATAAATCCCGTAAAGCCGGAAGAATTGCTGGCCCTCACAGGCTATATCCGAGGTGGTTGCTCGCCTTTGGGAATGAAAAAGAAATTCCCCACTTTTATTGACCAGTCAGCATTACAGCACGAAAAGATTTATGTAAGCGCGGGAGTCCGTGGGGAACAAATTGTGATTGCCCCGGCAGATTTGGTAAAAGCCTGCTCCGCCGAGACAGTTGATTTGATTCTTGAAGGTTAAGTCTATAAAACTTAACTGAAATTAGAGATTCTCAGGAATTGTGATTCCGATTTTTGCGGCCGTGTCTTTGTTATAGGTAAAATCGAATTTTTCAAGATATTCAATTGGCATTTCAGCTGGTTTTGCTCCGTCTTTGAGGACTTTTACAGCCTGTTTGCCAGTAAGCTTTCCGAGTTCGTAGTAGTTTATGCCGTAAGTAGCCAAACCACCAGAAACGACCATGCCGTCCTCACCGCAGATAACTGGAAGTTTTGCCTCGTTTGCGACCATTGCCACATTAGCCATACCGGCTGCCAGCATGTTGTCGGTTGGGACATAGAATGCGTCAACTTTGCCAACCAGGCTCTGGGTAACCTGCTGGATTTCGTTTGAGTTAGAAACTGAGCCTTCAACATATTCAAGACCGTTTGCTTCACATGCTTTTTTTGCGATGTCAATCTGGAAAATTGAATTTGCTTCGCTTGAGCAGTAAAGAAGACCAACTTTTTTTGCGTTCGGAAGAATTTTTTTAAGAAGCTCAATCTGGGCTGCAACTGGTGTGAGGTCTGATGTGCCGGAAACATTTGTCTCAGGCTTTTTGTTTGATTTTACAAGTTTTGCAGACTCAGGATCTGTAACAGCAGTTACGAGAATAGGAATATCTTTTGTGAGGTTTGCAACAGCCTGAGCAGCCGGAGTTGCAATTGCGAAGATAAGGTCATCTTTGTCGTTTACGAATTTGTTGGCGATTGTAACGCAATTTGCCTGTTCACCCTGTGCATTCTGGTAGTCAATAACGATATTCTCGCCATTTTTGTAGCCAGCCTCTGCAAGTCCGTCAACGAAGCCCTGATAGCTTTTGTCGAGGGCAGGATGCTCAACAAGCTGAATTACGCCGATTTTGATTTTGCCGTTTTTCTCGTTACAAGAAGTAAGAAGAAGTGCGCCTGCAAGGAGGGCAGCAGCAACAGAAAGAAGTTTTTTCATTTTTTTCTCCATGTATTTTAATGAATATATAAAGTCTATCGTGAAAAAACACGAGTTTCAAGTATGCTATTTCCAGGGAAATAGGAAGGAACTGAGTTTGCGGGGACCAAGGGATTCTTTATCTTCGGCCAAAAGCTCGTCCCAGGGAACTTCGTTTCGCTTGTCCCGGTTCTTTTCAAAATCCGGGTCGGTCTCGCTCATTTTTTCAATCCAGTCGTATTTATAAAGGCGGAGACGGAGGGCATTCGTTGAAGAAAGCAGGATTCCGTTAAGCCCCGGAATAATCATAAAAGTGACGCAGGAAAGAATAAAAAGCAGGAGATTTACGAAAAAAAGCTCGATTGAAAAACCAACATTATCATAGAAGATAAGGAAAGATTTTTTAAGGCATTTTTTGAATCCGTTATTTTCCTGCAAGAAATAAAGAGGAATGAAATATTGAAGGGCTATTGCTGAAACAAAGACAAACCAGCCAAGGGCTGCTGTAATGATAAGTCCCAGCAAACTTCCGTCATTAAAATACATAGCGAGATAGTAGGCCACGGCAAAACGGACGAGGATAAGCACTACAGAAATTAAAATGCCAAATGCAAGAGCGATTTTCCAAACATTCTTGAGTGCTGAGAAGAAGAGCCCGAATGACGGAGCACGGAAATCCGCTATTTTGGCCGCATTAGCTCCCCATGCGAAGAGAGAAAGCGAAAGAATAGCAGTGCATAGAATGAATGCCAACAAGACTGCATAAGGCCCAAAGGAATCCGCCGCTTTGAGGGCAAAGTAAGAGCCGACAAGCAGGAGAATCGTAATTGCGTTAGACAGCACGAGGAAGAAAAAATTGTCCCAGCCATCAGCGAAATTCTTTTTAAAGTAAAATCCGAACATTAAAATAACCCCGAAATGTGACCGTCGTCGTCAATGTCAATGTTAAGGGCGGCCGGCAATTTTGGCAAGCCCGGCATAGTCATGATTTCTCCCGCGAGGGCGACAACAAAACCTGCTCCCGAATAAAGCTGTACATCCCGTATTGGGAAAACATAGTCTTTTGGCGCACCCATGAGTTTTGGATCATGGCTGATTGAATTCTGGGTTTTTGCCACGCAGACCGGCAAGTCCTTATATCCCTGCTCCTCAAATTCCCGTAATTTTTTAAGCACATTCGGGGCAAATTCCACATCCTTGGCGCGATAAATTTCTTTTGCAAGAGTGCGGATTTTGTCAGCGAATGAAAGATTTGCCTGATAGAGGTAGTGGAAATTTGCTTGATTTGAATCAGCCACATCCGCAACGACTTTTGCAAGTTCTGTCGCTCCCTCGCCACCTTTGCCCCAGCCTTCACAGAGAACTGCTTTCGCGCCTTTTTTCGCGCAGAGTTCTTTGAGCAGGGAAATTTCTTCTTCGGTGTCGGTGACAAAACGGTTGATTGCCACCACAGAAGGAACGCCGAACTTTGCGATATTTTCGATGTGAACGGCAAGGTTTTCAAATCCTGCCTGAAGAGCGGCAATGCTTGGAGTTGAGAGGTCGGCTTTTGCCATGCCGCCGTGCATTTTGAGGGCACGGACTGTGGCAACGATAACGACAACGCTGGGAGAAATTCCTGCAGCCCGGCATTTGATGTCCATGAATTTTTCAGCCCCTAAGTCAGCGGCAAAACCTGCCTCTGTGACAACATAATCGCCGGTGGCAAGGGCAGAAAGAGTTGCGTTCACTGAGTTCGTGCCCTGAGCTATGTTTGCGAAAGGCCCGCCGTGAACGAAAACAGGATTTTCTTCAAGGGTCTGAACAAGGTTCGGCTTAATTGCGTCTTTGAGAAGAACGGCAATTGCACCGGTACATTTAAGCTCGCCGAATTTTACCGGTCGCTTATCAAATGTCTTTCCGATTGTGATTGAATCCACCCGTCTTTTGAGGTCAGAAATTGAAGAAGAAAGACAGATGATTGCCATAAGTTCGCTGGCCACAGTAATGCAGAAGTGGTCTTCACGGGGCATTCCGTCGGCCACACCGCCCATGCCAACGACGATATTGCGAAGCTCGCGATCATTTAAGTCAACACAGCGTTTCCAGGTGATTGTGCGTGGGTCGATTCCCAGCTGATTTCCCTGCTTGATGTGGTTATCGATAAGAGCTGCAATCAAATTGTTTGCGATGGAGATTGCGTGAATGTCGCCGGTAAAGTGCAGGTTAATGTCTTCCATTGGAACGATTTGGGCATATCCGCCGCCACAGGCTCCTCCTTTTACGCCAAAGCAGGGGCCGAGAGAAGGCTCACGGAGGGCGATAACTGCCTTTTTGCCGATTTTATTGAGTCCGTCTCCCAAAGCGATAGAGACAGTTGACTTTCCTTCGCCGGCAGGGGTTGGAGTGACCGCCGTAGTGAGAATGAGCTTACCCCGCCCCCGCGGATCAGAGGCTTTCTTTTGCAGACGGCGAAGCTCTTCCATGGTGATTTTTGCCTTGTATTTACCGTAAAGCTCAAGATTGTCTTCGGTGATTCCGATTTTTTTCGCCACATCGACGATTGGAATCATTTTGTTCTGCTGTGAAATCTCAATGTCTGTAAGCATAGGGCTACTCCTCTTCTCTAAAGTTTGCGTTTATTTTGTTCATCACTTCGTAGAAATGGGGGAAACTGACAGCGCAGCACTCCGCATTATTTATGATGATTCTTTCGTCTTTTGGCAAGCCCAGGGCGATTGATGCCAGGGACATTGCCATGCGGTGATCGTCGTAGCTTTCGCAGATTGCGCCGTGAAGTTTGAAGCAGGGATTGGGAGAGCCGTCTTTGAGGAAGGGAGAGTGTCCGTGAATAATCAGGCTGTCTTCCCTTTCTTCGATTGAAGCTCCCAGTTTTGAAAGCTCGATTGTAAGCACTTTGAGGCGGTCGGTTTCTTTTCGTCGGCAAACGGCTGCGTCTTCAATAACGACTTTTCCTTCCACAAAGCAGGCGAGGGCCGCAAGGGCGCATACCGCATCGGGAAAGCCTGAAATATTTATATGAAGCTCGCCATTGGGAAGATTTTCGGTTGACAGGCGGCCTATTCCATCCTTTGAACACTTTCCGCCAGCGACAAAAAGTTTTTCGGCCTTTTTATCCCAGACAATATCCGCGCCCAGAGACTGTAATATAGAAACAATCGCGTCGTCTCCCTGAGTGCCGCTGGAATCCACATTCTCGATGGTGATTTTGCTGTCTGAGACAAGAGAGGCAATCAGAGGAAAAGCCACGCCCTCCCAGTCGCTGGGAATGGTCGCGTCGAAGCCTTTGAGATTCTGATTCGGAGTAACTTCAATATGCTTAAAATCCCCGGAAATTGAGCATGAGACTCCCACCTTTTCAAGCCATTTTTGAGTCATGGTGAGGTAAGGCGTTTCCTTTGGATTTGAAAGTTCGATTTTGATTGGCCCCTCCGTGAGAATTCCTGCCATCATAAGGCCTGAAATGTACTGGCTGGAAATTTCCCCCGGAGTTTTGACGATTCCGCCTTTTTTGATTGAGCCTGTAATAACCAGCGGGCAAGCGTTAGCATTGGGACGGGTGACAAAAGATTTTGCGCCAAGCTGGTTCAAGGCATCCACAACATGGAGGACGGGGCGTTTTCGGATGCTGGCGTCTCCTGTAAAGACCGAAGTGCCCTCAAAGCAGGCTGCGACCGGCGTGAGAAAATACAAAAGCGAGCCAGAATCACCCACATTCACCACATCATCGGGAAGGTGAAGATTTTTGCCGGCTCCGTAAACAGTCCATTCGGTTCCAGGCTCGCCCTCTGCCAGAAGATTTAAGTCCACCTCTGAGCCCATGAGGGGGACGGCAGCCGCCGTTGAAAGACAGTCTGCGCTGGGAAGAGGATTTTTTATGTGGGAAGTGCCCTCTGCCAGCGTGGCAAGTAAAAGGGCACGGATTGTATGAGACTTTGAGCCGGGAACGGTAATTGAACCCGAAAGATTTGACCTTGAAGCGATGATGTTCATAGAAGAAAGTGTAGCATATTTTGGGCTTTGATAATAGTAGAACTTTTGAAGAAAAGGAAGGGAAAATCTGTTGAACAAAGCTCCAGTAAAATTAAATATAAAAGCCTTTTCCCCTACCCAATTACTAGGATTTGTGATATTTTATTATAAGCGTTTGGGAAACCGGATTAACGGGTATGGGAGATTTATGATTGATATTGCGACTAACAATAGCGAGACAGACCCTAAGATTCTCTTAGAAACTTTTTTTAAGACTTTTGATTCATTCTCAGAGGAAGACAAGGCGCTTTTTACGAAAGCATGGGATTTTCTCTGCACAAAAACAGAGGGGATTTCCCGCGCCTGTGGTCTTCCCTACATTCTCCACCCTATGCGAGTCGCGGCCATTCTTGCCCAGGGCAAACTGGACATGGACTGCGTGATTTGCGGTCTGCTCCACGCCATTTTTGAAGTTGATGGAGTTTCCGAAGAAGAAGTTAAATCTCAGTTTGGCGAGACGGTTTTTAAAATCGTGAGGGATACTTCCAAAATCACCGGAATGAAAATCAACGCCTCCACCATTCAGCAGGCTGACGCAATCCGAAAAATGCTCTTCGCCATGATTGACGATGTGCGGGTCATACTCGTAAAACTGGCTGACCGCCTTGACCGCATGAGAAATTTAAAATCAATCGACGAAAAAAAGCAGAGGCTCGTTGCAAGCGAGGTAATCGATATTTGGGCACCACTGGCGGACAGGCTTGGTATGCAGAGCGTAAAGTCCGAGCTTGAAGATTTGAGTCTCAAATACTCAAATCCCGATGTCTTTCAGCAGATTAAGGCAATCGTCGCCCAGAAAAAGGATGAGAGGGCGGCCTATCTTGAAAAAGCCGTGAACGCAATCTACAAGTCTGCGGAAAAACTGGGAATCAGCGTGCAGATTTCCAGCCGGGCCAAGCATTTTTATTCAATTTACAAAAAGATGCAGAAAAGAAATGTGCCCGCATCTTCCCTCTATGATTTACTGGCCCTCCGCGTCATTTGCGAGACAAACGCCGAATGTTACACGCTGATTGGAATCGTTCACGGTCTCTGGAAGCCAATGGATGGCCGCTTTAAAGATTATATCGCCATGCCAAAATCCAACGGCTATCAGTCTCTTCATACCACCGTGGTCTGTGAGGGAAAGCCCCTGGAAATTCAAATCCGTACCCGTGACATGCACAATATGGCTGAGCACGGAGTTGCTTCCCACTGGCTCTACAAAAAGGGCATGAACCACGACAAGGTTGATGTGGCCTCACTGGGAATTTTCAATCAGCTGCAAAATCTCAAAAAAGAAGACCTGAGCAACGAGACTTTTTTCTCCGAGCTTAAGGGCGAGCTTTTGGGTGACGAGATTTATGTCTTCACTCCAAAGGGTGATGTAATCCAGCTGCCTCAGGGAAGCTGCGCCATCGACTTTGCCTATCGGGTTCACTCTGGCGTCGGGGAAAAAATCGTCGGTGCAAAAGCAGACGGAAAAATCATTCCCATTACGGCTCCATTGCAGAACACTCAGATTATCGAAATCATCACGAATCCTCAGGCGCATCCCACCGAAAACCAGCTTAAAATCGTAAAGACCAGTAAGGCCCGGCAGAAAATTCATTCCTGGCTTTTAGCAAATGACCCCACTTTTGAAGACAAGGCCGCCGCAGAGCAAAGGGCAAAGGATTTGGACGCCCAGAACGAGAGAAGCCGGGCAATTCAGGAAGAAAAACGCAAGCACCGCTCGTCAAAGGGAATGAACCCGGAACTTGCCGAAAAAAGCCGCTACACAGGAAAAATCATCGTGGAGAACACGAAAAATGTCACTTACACTCTGGCCGGCTGCTGCAATCCTTCCGTGGGAGACCCAATCGTGGCCTACATGACCAAGCGAGGGCTAAAAGTGCACAAAGCCACCTGCCTCACCTTCCAGAGGATTGAAAACATCGAAAACCGCATGTTGGAAGTTGAGTGGGAAAAGAAATAATGCATAATGCACAATTTGCGCGGAAGTTAAAACTCTATGATTTCCGTTGAGACAGTGCCCTTGCTTTCGTTTACAGTGAAGACCGCTGCCGCCCCATAACGAAATGACTGAATGACATCTTCCCGAAATTTCGTAAAGTCGAACCAAGTGCGGGCATGGATGTGCCCTTCATACACTTGCTTTACATTGTATTTTGCAAAATAAGAAAGAAGCATATTTCTTTCAAGAGTATTCTGGAGACGCATGAGCAAATATTTTCCAGCTCCCGCATAAATCGGATAATGCGTGAATATGATTTTCGGACGAGAATCCGATGAAATCTTATTCTTAAAATCTTCAAGCTGGCTCGTTCCCATAGTTCCGTTTGCCGTATCCAAAAAATAAAATCCAAATCCAGAGCCAGAAAGACTGATATTAAAATAATAGCTTGAAATGTAGGGATAACACAAATCCTCATAAGACTCAACGCCATTATTGTAAAGGTCGTGGTTTCCTAAGATTGAGTAAATTTTATAATCATCTGCTTTCTGAACGACGGTGCATTTCACGGCCAAAGCCTTTATTTTATTTTCAAATTCCACATAATCTTTGAATTCACTGCGATGTCCACCGTCAGCCGTGTCACCAAGATTCACTATAAAACGCGGAATTTTCTCGGCATCACCGCTTTCAAAACGCTGCTCCAGCCAGTTTAGGAAATCCCGCTCATTATCTTCTCCCCAGCCTGCCCCGTAATGCAAATCCGTAATCACAAGGCCACTGTAAACATTACCAGAAACTTCTGGTTTTTGAGTGGAAAAATCTGGCTTTTGGGATTCCAATGAACTAAGAGAAGAAGAGCGGTCATCGACATTTTCCTCACCAAACAAGCCCCAGAAAAAGCCGTAATTACATGAAGCTATTCCGAACAAACACAAAAGCGCAAGCAAAGCTGAGAAAATTAAAAAAAATCGTTTACAAGAGTGCTTTGTCAAAATGTAAACCTCGCCGTCATACGCAAAATAAGGCTGTCAACATAGGGAGCCGTTGTGTAACCATCAATAATACGAATTGAAGCGTCACCTCCAAAACGAAGTCCTGATTCCAGATTGATTGCAGCACCAAGAGAATAGCTTGGAGAACAAAAAACAGGATAACGATAAAAGTCATGGGTGGAATGTCTGAAATAAATTTCAAATCCGTTAGAAAAGACTTTATCGATTATTATTCCAGCATAAGGATAATGGTCATGGATGAACGGAACATATTCTTTAAGAGCGTCGATTTGGGTAGACTTTCCGCAATAACCGCCCCAAAAAGTAATTGAAAAGCCTGAATCACTGCGATATGAAAAATTTGATGAAAACATATAATCATGCTCAGAGCTGACATTCCTGAACCGCTGAAAATGATATAAGGCACCGCATCCCAGGACAATCCGAGCCGTCTCAAAATCCCAGTTTACGCAAGGAAGCCATGCCGTTCCGGCAATCGTAAAATCAAAAACATCTTCATAATTTTGAATTCCTGCAACACAATCAAACCAGCGGGAATTAAGGCCTGCCTGACCAGAATACAAACGCTGCTCCCGTTCTATACCTCTAGTTGTTGAAGAGGACATATCGAATTCAACGAATTTTTTTATCGTGTTTTGAGGAGACTCCGCACCTAAATGAGAAAAAGCGAAAACACAAGTAAGAATAAAAAGAATCTTTTTCATTATTTACTAGCGGCCTCTGTTGCGTATTTCTCCTTCCACAAATTCCTCGTCTTTCGTGCGCACAAGGGTGTTCTCTTCGATTTTGACACCAGTGTAAATGGCGCAGTCGTGGTCGGCGTTTACCCAATCCAGTTTTTCGCCAGTCTTGGGATTGATGAATTCGTATTCCGAGCCAGTGACTTTCTGGGAAAGCACCGACGGAGAGACAAATTCAAGCTCCGTGCCTGAGTCCACCCGGTTAAGGGCATCGTAAGGATAGACCTTCCAGCCCTCGTGCTTTTCGGCAATTTTGATTTTCTTTTCTGGATGCTGCTCCAAATCCCGCTCAACGGCGGCACGGGCGCTTGGATGCATTGCGCTAAGCTCTGCCTCCCGGTCAGAGAGGAGTTTTTGACCTGCGGCAAAGATTTTTTCGGTTTCTTCGCCAGTGTAAGGAGAGCCGATTGCGGCGGCAAGCAAGTATGGTGAATCGCTGGCACCAATCGTGGTTTTGTCAGCGTCGCCGCGGTTGTAATAGAAGCCAGTCGTTGCCTCCCGGTGAGCCACATCCTCAAGGGAAGCGATAAAGGGAGCGGCTTCCTCGGCGGAGATTTTTCCTTCGAGGGCGTCCAAAGCCTTTCGGTAGGCACGGGAAACCATTGCCACATAATAGGTAGATTTCATGCGGCCCTCGACTTTGATTGCGTCAACTCCGGCGGCTTTCATGTCGGCCAGGTGGTCAATCATGCACAGGTCTTTTGAAGAAAGGATTGCCGTAAAATCATCGCCCTCAAAAACCGGGAAAAACTCTCCCGGTCTCTGCCGCTCCTGCAGGCGCAAAATTCCCGACTGGGCGATTTCCTTGGCGGCCTCTGCCGTTATTACCCCGCCCTTTTCATTCCTAATTGCCAATTCCTCATTCTTAATTGTTCCCAAATCATATTCCCACCGGCATGAGTGAGAGCAGAATCCGCTCTGTGCGCTCCGCCCCGTAAGGTAAGCGCTCATAAGACAGCGGCCAGAATAAGCGATGCACATGGCTCCGTGGGCGAAACACTCCAGTTCCATTTCGGGGCAGGCGTCTTTAATCTCACGGATTTCGTCAAGGGAAACCTCGCGACCGAGAACTACCCGCTTGAAGCCCAGAGAATGATACATTTTGACAGCCTCTTTGTTCATGCAGGAAGCCTGGGTTGAAAGATGGAGGTGAGTTCCGGGAAATTCTTTCTGCAAAATTGGAACCAAGCCCAAATCCTGCACGATAAACGCATCAATAGGATAGAGCTTGAAGTAGTCCAGATTCTGCAGGAACATTTTAAGGTCGTGATTGTGAAAGGCAATGTTAAGGGCACAGAAAAGCCTCTTCTGAGGATATTTCTTTTTGAGCTCAATAACCCGCTTATACTCGTCCTCATAAAAATTGTCGGCCTTGATACGGAGGGAAAATCTTTTGAGACCGATGTAGGCCGTGTCAGCACCGTAAGCGTAGGCGTAAGAGAGTTTATCGATATTTCCAGCAGGGCAAACCAATTCCATAGTAATCTCCTCTTTCTTAATTTCTTTCCAGCTCAAGCTGAATCTCGCGCACGCTCTCGTGGGAGTGATCTTTTTCTGTAATCAGCTTGCCGATTTTCTCAACTGCAAGGTGTGCCTCACTCAACTCTTCATCAACCATCTGAAAGAGTGGCATCATATTCTTCCAAATATCAAGTTCGCACTTTCGGCCTGCATTCCGCAACATAGACTGAAACATAACCGCATCATCATAAAAAATTTCTTTTTCACCCATTTGAATGAAAACTGGCGGAAAATCGAGAAGCAAATCCCTTGTAGCTTTGAGTGGCGAAACCAGTGGATTAGACCAATTCTCTGCGTGGGTATAATGCTCACTTGCAAGTCTTACAGACTCCGCCGTAAAGATTTCATCGCTCACTTTTTTGCTCGTGAACATATCGTTATTCTCTGAAAAATCAAGCCATGGTGAAAAAAGGACAACTTGCCGAATTGACTCACGATACTTTCCGTTTAAGCTGAACAATAATGCAAGGGCAATCGAAGCACCACTCGTGTCGGCCATGATTATAATCTCTGGAGTTTTTGCAAATCCCTCCCCTTGAGCCGAAAGAGAAAGAGCCGTCTCTGTTTCAACAAAAACCGACTGAAAAACATGCTGAACATCTTCAAGAGCAGCTGGAAAGGGATGAGCCGGAGCAAGACGAAACTCTGGGAGATAAGCCTTGCTTGCCGTAGCGTTAGCCAATGCGGCGACAAAAGGACGGTAAGCCGCTCTGCTACCAGCAACGAAACTGCCTCCGTGAACATAAAGCAATACTCGGTTTGATGAAAACATAACAGGAGAAATACAATCACACTTTATCGTCCGGTAAGAAGTCTCTTCATATTCGACATTGTTCGGTAAAAAGACTGATGAAAAAACATCATCCATGCGCAAGCGGAAATCATTCAAGTCAATCTTTGGAGAAAGATACATATTCTTTAATTTTTTAAGCGCAGCTCTTCTATCACTACTCATGCCAAAAAGTATAGTAAAAAAACGAAAAACTTGCTACACTATGCGAAATATTCTAAGTAATTGTGATTTTCCGTATGGGGGAAATATGCCAATAAAGATTCAATCAGATTTACCAGCCCGAACAACTCTCGAAAACGAAAACATCTTCGTTATGACCGAAAAGCGGGCCGCCACTCAGGACATCCGCCCTCTCAAAATCGCAATCGTAAACCTCATGCCCACAAAAGAAGCCACCGAAACCCAGTTGCTCCGTCTTTTGGGAAACACGCCTCTTCAAATCGACATTTCCCTGGTGCGCATGGAAGAGCACGAATCTACCCATGTGAGCGAGGAGCATCTCGAAAAATTCTACATCCCTTCAAGCGAACTCTTTAAGCACAAATACGACGGCATGATTATCACGGGCGCTCCAGTGGAGCTGCTTCCCTTTGAGCAAGTGGATTACTGGGACGAACTCTGCCGTATCATGGCCTACGCAAAAGAAAATGTCTTCTCTACCCTTTACATTTGCTGGGGAGCGCAGGCCGGCCTTTACTACAATTACGGAATCCAAAAAACTCCCCTTCCCAAAAAGCTCTTCGGAATTTTACCCAACAAAAGGGCGGTCAAATCAGACCCTCTCATGCGGGGCTTTGACGATGAATTCCCGGTTCCTACCAGCCGCCACACCACGGTTGACCGCAAGCTGATTGAAAACGAAAAAGATTTGATTATTCTCGCCCAAAACACCGAAGGCGAAGTCACTCTTTCAAAATCAAAAGATAACCGCTCAATCTTTATGATGGGGCATTTGGAATACGACACCGACACACTTTCTCACGAATACTGGCGGGATAAAAACAAAAATCTTCCGATAGACTTGCCGCAAAACTATTTTCCAAACAACGACAGCGAGCAGAAGCCTCATAATTCCTGGCGAAGCACGGCCCATCTCTTTTATTCTAACTGGCTCAACTATTATGTCTATCAGGAAACGCCCTACAATCTTGTATAGATTGCAAATTATTCGTTATGAATCAAAATAGTCAGCTCATGCTTGTTGTAATTGAGGTGGACTATTCTTGAACTGGGGATTTTCGCGAATTCGGCAATGAGTGGCCAGTCAATCGCTCCCTGCATTTTAATCGTGCAGATAATGTTTTTTGCCCTGTCAGCGTCAAGCCAAAGTTTTATCCACTGCAAAAGTCTGGCCGGGTAGCAGATTACATCGCTTAAAAGCCAGTCGATTTTTTCGCATTCGAGAAGAGAGCAGACTTCCTCTGGTTTTAAAGTAAAGGCATCGTGGGCCATAAAATGAACATGCTCATCCTCCATTAGACTTGGGGCAAGTTCAGCCCGGTCTACGGCAAGCACATCCGCGCCCAGCTGACGCAAAACCCAAGTCCAGCCGCCAGGGCAAGCACCTGCCTCAAAGCACTTTTCGCCCTCTTTGGGAAAATCCACGCCGAAAAATGCACGGAACAAGGAAAGGCTTTCCTGAATCTTTAAATATGCCCTGCTGGGAGGATTTTCATGATCTTCCTCAAACTGAATTCTTCCCGCCGGGAGTGGGGAATTTGTAAGGGCTGAGGCCAGCATTGTCTTGTCATCAAGCAGAGTGTACAAGCCCATTGGAGAATTTGGAATATTCACGGGAAATTTTCTGGTCTTTAAATTGATGTAAGGAAGTTTTTCCTGAATCAAACTTGCCCTGCGGAAAAGCTGATACTGATAGGGAGCCCAGTTCCGTTGAATTTCTTTAAGGGCTGAAGCCGCCTCACCGATTGACTCAAAGCGAAGGATAAAAGGCTCAATCATGCAAGTGCTGGCAAAATACGGAAGCTCATTTCCGACATTCTCGAAGATTTCATGCTTAAAATCAGGACAATAAAGCAAATCCCCGTACCAGGAAGAAGTACCGAAAGGTGTGAAAGACAATCCGTCCACAGTTGCAGACTCAACGATTTTTCCATAGTCAAACCGCCCGGCAAGTTCTGCCGTGAGTAGATTTTTCATTTCAGGGAAAGCAAGGAAAGCAATTCCCGACAATTTTTCGATTTGAGCCATGCCGTTTCTCGCTTAAATAAAAAGTGATTCAGGGTCGTAAGACAAATTACTTGTTTCGTCTTCGGATTTTTTGTCTGCCTTGAGCATTTTGATATACTGATCAAGTCGGGCCGTATCTTTTGAGTGCAAGATTGAAAATCCAATTAAAGTCTTTCCGTCGATAAATTTACTCCATATTGGGCGAACCGTAAGTTCCAAAGGCTCCGCACTGATTCTGGAAAGCCGGAGCAGCACGGTATATTCTTTTTCGACATCAACCTCGCATGGGGCATTGAATTCCGCCTTGAAGCCAGATTTACTGATATCAGTGAGAGCGCCGTACACAATACAAAGTTCCGCACATTCTATTCGGGCAAAATCATCAAAACGCTCTGCTATCCTGTTGTTCTTCATGCCTTAATTATGGAGAAAATGCGCATGGCTGTCAAATTAGGCAGAAAATCAAGCCTCCTTTATTTTACAACCATGACCTTTCGGGTTTCGTCAATGCCGTTTCCTGTAACTCGCACAAAGTATAAGCCTCGCGCTACGGAATTTCCGGCGTTATTTTTTCCGTCCCAATAGTAGAAATGAGTTCCCTCAGAGACTGTGCCCTTTTCAAGCCGCCTGATTATGTTGCCGTCCAAAGTCATAACGAAAATGTTCAGATTTCCTGCGCTTTTCATATCGACTTCAATGGCTGTTCTCTCGCCAGTCTCTGGATTAATTACATTATTAAGAATTGAAACGCCACCCCTCTGTTTTGACACTCCAGAGATTGAGAAAGACCACAAATCCACGAAAGAGAAATCACCGGCCTTTATTCGCTCCTGCGGCATCCAAAATGCATAGAGAGGAATTTTGCTTGTAAGTGAATCGCCGTCGTGGTTAATATCAATATCTCCTCCGCCTGCTGTTTTTATCTTAAAGAAGAACTGATAATCAGCGCCGTCTGACAAATGAACAAGTTCGTTCTTTAACTCAAAAGTTTGAAGCAATTCCGTCGGATCATCAAAAGTAAGAGCCATCTCTGTTTTCGTGCCGCTGTCATTGTAACTTGAGGCAAGAGAACTCATCGGCTTGTCAGTCCAAAGCCGCCAGCCAAGGGCCGTAAGCAAATTAAACCGGTCACTTACCCATGAAGACTTGAGAGAAGATTTTTTATCGTAGACAAGAGAAAGCGAATAATTCGGAGCGACTAAGCTTTCACTGGAATTGTCATAATCCGCGAATTGGATTTGGAAAGTAATATCCCTGTCATAGAGCAATTTCTGGTAGTTTCCGCCTTCCGCGCTAAAGTCATGGACAGAATATCCTTCCGCAGCCGTCGTCCCATAAACATTTTGCTCCTGCCAGTTATCATCGTTCGGTGCAGTGTAAGCATAAATCACATCAACGGCATTCACCGCAAAATCAGAAATTGCATGACAGGTGTGAATCGGAATGCCATTTCCGAAAAAGTCCTGGATATAAGCGACAAGATTTCCGTCTCCTGCGCTTGAGTCACCATATTGTTTTATGCGAATCCAAATTTTTTCAACATCAGAAAGAGTGATTTTCCGGCTCAAAGTGAACAAAAGGGCGGTATAAGCATTGCTGTGAGAGGCAAGAGCCACATCCGTAACAGAAATTTCGTCAGTTCCAGAAGGCATACTTGTGGTATCGATATTGTCACCTGCTGAATAAACGAATTCTATGTTATTTAAAATGTGGTCATGTAGTTCAGAAGAAAGAGAGCCTTTTAAATACTCACCTTTATATCCGAGCGGCTTCGTAAATATCGCGAACAATTTGTCACTTCCAACAGGGGAAACAACCATAGAGAAAGAAGGAGGCGTGATATCGAGGCCACCGAGCCTTTTGGTCAATCCGTCATCTGTTTGTGAAAGGCGGTTTCCTGCCAAATCAGTAATGAAGGCATTTTCTTTTTTAAATGTGACCACAAATGTAGTACGCAAAGGAAGAGTCAGGTCAGACGGATTCAAGGCAAATGCGAGGTAAAGGCCGTCATTTTCGGTGTTGGTTTCACTTTCTGAATCTTGGCGGAAAAGAGCGCTTTTTGCGTTCTGCGAAACATCTTTAGCGGCGAATTCCCTTGCTTCCGATGTCTGTAAATCAAGTTTGTATGTATAAGAGAAATTTGCATAGGCACCGTTGAGACTTGAACGGCGTATTCCGCCCTTTGTTTTTGGGCTGTCTGCAAAAGGTCGGCTTCCGCCCTCGCTTTCAGGCGTTGCATAGGCGACAGTTGAGCCAGTCATCCAGCCTTTTTGAGTAATCCATTTGTAGGTGTCAGTATCGCGGTATTCCGGATGATTGTCGAACAAGTGCATTTCAATCCGCTCAAGATAGGCGCTTGTGTTTGATTCTACGGAACCGGCTATCTCATATTGACGGGTTGGGCTGTCACCGGTATGCCAGCACAAGTCAGGATCACTTCCATCGGTGTTGGTTACATAAGTCGCAAAGCCTGGTGGAGTGACATCCCATGAACCGTAAAGCTCATTTGTAAGCCCCGCCGTTTGTTTTACCGCAAGAGAAGCGTTCTTTGTGTGGTTGAGGACATTTCCGTTTTTGTCGGTGATGTTTGCGTTTTCAGAAATGGCAAAAGTTCCAATCGGACATTTTGCGGAATCTATGTAGCCAATCCAGTTGTAGAAAGACGCGCCGCTCATCGTGACAGTGCCGTCAATCTTTCCTGCAATTGAGAGCCTTACCCTGCAAGGATAAATTTCTTCGCTTCCCCCTAATGTAAGCGAGAATTTTCTGTAAAGGGCATGAGGTCTGGCAATATCGGTAGTGCCTGTAAAATTAGGGGCAGATCCGCTTTTGTAGCCTGCCGAAAGGCTTCCGTCTGAGAATGAGCCGAAGCCTGTAACGGTAAAGCCGCTGCTACCGTTGGCAACGATTGCACCGCCATGAGAAGCCGCCGTGTCAAAAGCAGACTGAGCCTCTATGTTCAGAAGGGCATTTTCGCTTGTCTCGTCAAAAGCCAAATCTCCAAGAGAAACTGGCTCGGAATATCTGAATTCAATGAAATTGTGGGCATCATAAGGCTTTTGGACATCAGAACTATAATTGGTGGCAGAAGCCGAGCCTGCCGGAGTAACATGACCTTCCTGACCAGTGTAAACCGCAATCAAAATCGGGGGAACTCTGTCCTCAAGGTCAGTGTATGCCTTGTTGTCGGAAGAATCATAAGAATATTCTGCGCTCAGCGTGTAGCCGTCTTTTAAGTAGAAAAATCCCTCAATCAATGAAAGATTTATTTTTGCATCTTTTTTTACTCCAGAAAGATTCGTGCTGTCATCGCTTCCTTTTGTAGTTCCGTCTGCGTCTGTATTCCAAGTTTCTGAAGATTTTATATAGAAGATTTTTTCTGAAGAAGTAAAATTTAGTGCCGTCGTGCAGGCTTTGTTAGAATAGAGGCCTGAAAAAGACTTTTGCCCGTCATTATAAGAAAGGTGAGTTTTATTTGATATGGAACCATTCTGAGCAATTTTTGACAATTCCGTGTTCAGTTCCACAGCTATAATATTGTCCGAAACAGAATAAGCCGACAGAATTTCAACAGAATCAAAAATCCAGTTTGTGTTTCCGCCACCATCTGTCACATTCTGATGAGTAAATTTCGTTGTGGGAGAAGAAGCCGCCACATAAACAGAAGAAGTTCCGTCAGAGCATGAGGCAGAGCAATTTGCAGCCGTCATGTTGAAAGCGACTGAATAGGGCTTTCCCCACATTGTTGCCGAAGCGGCGTCCGTTGCGTTGAGAGCAGGCAGGGCCGTTTTTGCCGGGAGAATGAGCGCAAGGTCAGAAATGTCCGCACCGTTCACATAAAAATTCTCTCCCACAGTAAGGCTTCCGGAAATTGAGCCAAAAGTAGCCGAGGGCGAAGCAGGCATGACAAAATTATCCGTGCCAGCGGGATAGGCAAAGCGAGTGTTTTCTGAAACATGCCAGTCAGAATCTTTTACGCTGTAGGCAGAACCAAATGCCGCAAAATCTTTGGCCGCAGTAACATTTGCCGCCAAAGAAAGGCTTCCGCCTGTAAAGTAGAAATTCTCACAGGCAAGGTCTGTGGCGACAGTCCGGCTTCCGCCGCCAATCTGAAGATTGTAAAATCCGACATCAGGGAGATTCCCGCTTCCCCCAGAGTAAAGGACGAGCCCGCTAGTCATTGAAAGCGAAGAATCTGAAAAAGAAAGCTCTCCGCTTCCGTTAATTTCGATAATTCCTTCGTTAAATCCACCGTCCGTGGAAGCAACTTCAATGTTCTGAGAGCCAAGCTGCAATCTGGTGACAGTGCCGTCGTTTTTATTCGTAATTTTCAGAATCTGATTTTCAGGGATTACCGCTCCGCTGCTTCCGCTCACTGCACTGACTTTTCCGCCACCGTAATATTCAAACACGATGTCACTTCCAAAAGAAGCAGAAGCAGAAATAGAACTTGTATTTGCAGACAAGTCCGTGCCACTTCCCTGGAATTTTAAAGTTACGCCATCCCCCGCGTTAAAATCCGTAGTTGAAGAATCAGAATCATCTGCGCTTACAGAATATGCCGCGAAATCCAAAGTTTTATCGTCGTTTATTGTGAGGGATTTTACGGAAATGTCTTTCTCAAGAATTAAATCATTTCCGGTCGTTGCGATTATAATTCTTTTTGTGCTTGCGCTTGTGTCTGAGCCGTCATTCGGAACAGAGGCCGGGTATGAAGTCGTAGTATCGTAGAACCAGTTTCCAGAATCTGCCCAAGAAGAAGATGAGACTCCAAGCCAGTAATATTTTCGCTCGAACCAGTTTGCCGTAGAAAATTTCGCAGCAGAAGGCTCTTCATTGTCATTTGCCTCGACATCGATTTTTGTAATGATGTCGGAACTTGAAGTTGAATAGGAAATAATTGCATGAGTCACATCAACCGCTGAAAGAGGCGTGTCCAAAATCCACCATGTCGATGTATCAGAAACAAGAGGAGAAGATGCCGCCGTCGTGAGACTTATCTTGTTTGCGCTTGCGCCATTGATTTTGAATGAAGAAGTTACGGTCTGCGTTTTTCCAGCCTCGAATTTCAGGCTTGCTCCTGCCACATTACATTCAAAATTCGAAAAAGTGTTATTTCCTGAGATTGTGGCATTTCCCGTAAAAATGACAGTACCCGCACTCGCCGTAAATCCATTGCTTATAGCGTTATTTGTAAAGTCTCCGGCTACAGTAAAAGAAGAAGCCGTTTCGACAGAAGAAGAAGAGCCAATCTCAATATTGAAGAATTTCGTAGATGTGGAATTTGAAGAATCATCCGTTGTGATTGTCTGTGGCAGGCTTCCGCTGAAAGTAATTGTTCCTGCAGTCGCTTCAAAAGAACCGCTTCCGCTTACAGTAAAATCCCCGGTCAGCAAAATGTCAGCCGTTGAGCCGGCACTTCCCGTAATAAGGAGATTTGCATAGTCAGTACCTGAAGAAGAAAAATCCGTGACGGTTTGTGCCGTGCCGCTGTAGAGGACGCTACCATTATTATCCACATCGTTAATCGGATTTGTGCCGTCCGTGATTCTTCCCGTACTCTGATACTCGATTGTGCCGGAATTTTTTAGCGTAACGAGGGAAGAATCGGTGTTTGTGACAGGAAGTCCGCCCGTGTTGTTAATTGTGACAAGTGCATTAGCCTCAATTTCCAGCGTTCCGATACTGATATCATTTCCCTGAACATTAGGATAGTAAGTGCAGCCTGCAGGAATCAGAACTCTGGCTCCTACCGTGTTTCCAGAAGCGGAATTAACGCCTGGAACAATTCCCAAATCCCAGTTTTCGCCGTAAGACCAGGTTCTTTGCCCCAGAGAAGAGCCTCCGACCCAGGTATAGACAAAATCATAGTCAAGATTCCAGCCGTTTTTATAAAGAGCCAGATAATCGCTTTGCCCGCTTCCCGTGGCTGGCAGGCCGTCCGTTACATCAAAGGCACCAGCCACAAGAGTTCCGTCAACTTTCTCGATTTTGACACTGTTTCCAATGAAAAGATTTGTCAAAGCTGCCGTTCCGCCAGTTACGACGAATGTTCCGCTTCCGTCAATTGAAAATTGGCTTGCAGGAGAAGCTGTCCCAACTGTAAGAGCAGAGCAATTTATTTTTCCGTCATTTGTGATAGAATTGCTTCCAAAAGCCAGCGAATCAGCCGTGACAGAGCCATTTGCGCCAACAACAAAAGTCGTGTATCCAAAAGAAAGATTGACTGAAGAAGCGTCAAGGCTTCCTTTTACATTGATTAAATTGGAACGATCTGAATTTGAAAAATCAGTCTGGCTTCCTGAAATCGTAATCGTTCTGTTTTCATCGACAATAAGACCAGAGCCAGAATACATTACGAAGGCAGAACCTGCGTCCAGATTACAGTCAAGTTCAAGAGTTCCAACAACTCCGTTCGTATTGCTGAGTCTGGAAAGGGAAACCCCCTGAGAACAGGTGATTTTTTTGCCTCCGGTGATTTTTGCCGAAAAATCAGCAGAAAGAAAATAAGCCGCGTCGGCATACATGGCAAGAGAATTAACTGTTATGTCGCCTGCGCTCACATCAATCGTGACATTTCCGCCAAACCGAAGAATATTGAAAGCCTGACCAGCAAAAGTCGTGAGTTTTTTTGCCTCTGAAGTAATGAAGTAAACAGTTCCAGTGCCTGCGCTAAATCCAGAACAAGAAGAAAAATCCGTATTTCCGTAGAAGAAAGAGTTTCCCGAAGATACTGTAAACGAGCCTGAACCTGAATAATCCCCCTCAAATTTGGCAGAGCTATCTCTCAAAGAAATTGCTCCATTGTTTTCCGTGTTTCCACCCACAATCAATGTCGGTTTTCCGTCTGTTCCTGTGGGGTCATCTGAAGTGAATTGAGACGAAGAATCCAAAGTAAATGTCGAAGCCACTCTCAATCCAGCGGACGCATAAGAATATTCCATGTCATTTATGGCAGAAAATTTCTTTACCTGAATTTTTGAATTGGAATTCGTCTTCGTTACAAGAGAATTTACAGCGACAGAATCAAAGAGGAAATAACCGTCAATGATAATATCCGCAGTCTCCGCATTTGCACCGTAGCCTTTTATCGTTCCACTGCCAGCAGATGAGCCTGAAGAATTCACCAGCGTCAACTTATAACCAGAGCCATCCAGTGTGAGGTCATTTGCGCTTTTTCCAGCATCAAAAACCGCAGTGTCACCGTCATCGTAGCCAGGATAACAGCCGTCATAAGCACCACCGTCATATTCCGCAACAGAAACATAGACATTTCTGTCTTTATCTTTGAAGGCCCAGTTTGCGCTTTTATTCCAAGCGCCTGAATCCGTTGTATCAGCCCCCGTCCAATAGTAAGTATGGAAATCCGCAACGACAACTTCTGTCTGATATGTGTAAGTGAACTCTCCAAGCTTAAAGGGGCGGGTATCAGGAGTGTAGATTGTAAGAGTTATTGTGTCACCGTCGGAAATATCTGTTCCATTGTAAAACTGAATGTATTGGGTCGTATCTGAAGAATCAATTCTGAAATATCCTGTGTTATTCGAGGAGTCAAGGGAAATAAACTCATCATCATAATCATTATAAAAATAAAAGGAGCCTGTAAGATCTTCTTCCAAAGACTCGGTTGTACCAGCTGTTCCTGTAAAAGAAGTAACCTCATATTTGTAATAAACAGGCCAGCCACTAGTTCCATATCTTGTAAGCTCAAGTTTTTTCGTAGATTCATTAAAGTCGAAAGTGTAATAACTCGGAGAGCCTTGATATTGTTTGACAGAAATTCCTGAGCCAAAACTGAATGCCGAGCTATCATAGAAAGTTCCGTTTTCATTTTCCATATCCTCAATCATTTCACCAGAAAATGGAAGATAAAATGTTCCGTTGCCAGTAATGCCGACTTGCCTTGCTGTATTATACTTAAATGTTAGGTATTTGCTTTTTACCGTGACCACAGAAGAGTCAGAAAGTTTGAAATCATAAGTTCGTTCATCAGAAGCAGAAGAGTCTCCGTCTGTCTCAAAAATATCACAAACAAGATTTAACCCGATGATTTCACACTTGCCTAAAGTTTCAGTATGAGGAAATTTTAAATGTACCGTATCACATGTTAAGGTAATGCTTGAAGCAGTGTAATCTTTTTGCATACGAATCTGCTTATCATCCACACTGTTTAAATACAGCGTCCTAATCGTAATATCTTCGGTTAAATTAATAGTGATTACGCTTTCGCCTGTAAAATAAACATCCGCGCTTGAATCGTTGATTGGAGCAGTTCCTGTTGACCAATTGGCACCAGTAGACCACTTCCCGTCTCCCCCTCCCCCTGTCCAAGTATAATCCGTTGCCCATACAGTTGCGGCAGAAAAAAAAGCCGTCACAAGGAAAAAGCCCCGTAAGATTTGAGAAATTCTGCTGTTAGCGAAAGAAAAATTCTGCACCAATCTTAGTATAACACAAATTCGATGACTTATAAACTCTTGTGTCCTAAGGGATTGTAAAAATTGCGGTCAGGCAACTTGAGCCTTGCACAAAATAAAGGGTGTATGTCGTGCCCGAAGTCAAAGCCGTGTAATCAAAAGAATAGCTACTAGTGGCTGAAGTCGTTTTAAGTTCTCCGTTTATAATCCAGAATCCTGCTCCGCTGGCAGTAAAAGAAAGAATCTTTGTCGTAGTGTTTTCAGTATAGCTCAGTCCGTCATCAATTTCTGAGACACAACCGTTTGCTTCCCATTGCGCATATAAATTTACGATTGCGTTCTGGGTCGTCGCAAGATTTTCGACAGAGGCGCTGTTGGAATATGGATCTCCGCTTCCATCTGCCCTTGAGGTCCATTTTTCAAAAGTGTAGCCGTTTCTAGCAAAGAGATTTGAATCCAAAGTTTTCCCGCCGTCATCATATTTAAAACCCGACTGGCTATAATAAGTGTCTCCAGAAGAAGTTTTTCCGCCATTACCGTTGAAGCGAACCGTGTAGTCAATCTTCTCCCAGTCGTAAACATAAAGAGTGGCAGCATCTGGATAGACTTGAACAGATTGAATGTCTCCGTCAGAATTTGTACTTATATAGAAAGGAATATCCGTCGCAAGGGATGTGCTCTCATAAGGATTGCTCCAGTAACGCAAAGCCTTGATTCTATAGCCAGTTTTTACAAGAGAAGAAGAACAAAGTGAAATCAACTGACCACCCGTAAGATAATCTCCAACCCTTAATGAAAGAGTCACGCTGCGAGGGGAAACTTCGTCTTCAGGATTGTCCATATATACAGTATAAGATGTTGTTACATCGTTTGTGATTGACTCGCCAATATCAGAGCATGAAACGATGAATGAAAGTGTTGCAGCTAGGGCAAAAATCTTGAGAAAAAAGGAAATCCGGAATTCATTTTTTTTCATTATCCGCTCCCCTAATTTATCGTAACCTTAAATGACGATGGAGCAGCCTTTCCGCTCACAAAAAGGAAGACGGTGTAGCTTCCCGCCGAATAAGAAGAGCAATTTATCGTAAAAGAAGAAGTCTCGCTTTTGTTTCCGTTGCAAATCCAGATATTTGAGGCATAACTTGAAGTAAAAGTGACTCCAGAAACTCCGCCACTTCCGTCATCAATCAAGGCAGCGGTCACACCTCCAGGAAGAGAATCATAGCTGATTTTAGGAAGCCAGATGGCATAAGCCGTTACGGTCACATTCGCCCTTGAGGCCAACTTGCTGACAGATCCACTATAGTAGGAAATTCCGTTTATCTTCCAGCACTTAAAAACATAGCCAGATCGCGTAAAAGTGTTGCCGGGCAAAGTGAACACCTCATCATATTCGGCAGTTATGGAAGCCGGTGCCGTTCCGCTTCCGCCATTCGCATCAAAAACGAGGGTGTAGCTTATCTTATCGCTTTCGTAAACATAAAAACTATCAGCGCAAGGCTTTATCGTCATTAAGCTGAAAGTGTCGTCATCATTCAAAATCACATAAGACGGAGCCTCGGTGATGTTTTCTGTAAGATTCTTGTAATATTTCAGACTTTTGATTTCATAACCAGGCTTAAGGCTCAAAGTCATGCAATCAGAAATCAGGCGCGAAGCTGGGACTTGAGAGTCAAGCTCATATTGAACATATACAGAATTTTCCGAGCCAGAAGGTTCGTCTGAATAAACAATCAGGCCCTGAGAAATGTCATCGTGAAGTTCCTTGCCTATATTTGAATCGCTACAAGAAAGCAAGAAGTCTGCAAAAACAGAGAGGAGAAGGCATTTTGTTAAAAAAGAAATTCTTTTTACTTTCATGCGCCTTCCCCTAAAACCTGAACCCAAGACAAGCATAAGGCGTTATAAATCCAGTAGTCATGCCAGCCGCCATAATATGATTAAAATCAAAGCCCGTCTCAAACACAAGGAATTTCCATGGAGTAAAAAACAAAGAAGCACCTGCCGAGAATTCTGGATAAGTGTATTTATCGCTTATGTCACTTGCCCTTGATAAAGAATAATACTGATAAGACACATGCTTTTCGATATTGACTATGCCAAGTCCGCCCTTAAGCGCCAGAAAAGTCTTCTTTGAGAGTTTTCTGTGCCAGACGATACTCAAGTCAAAAACAGAGTATTCAAGTTTAAGATTGTAAGCTGAGTCTTTTTTTGTCTCAAATTCGTTAGACAAAAGTCCAAGTTGCAAGCCGAATTTATTTTTTTCACTTTTTATAGGAAGATAGGCAATTTTCCCGCCGAGAGAAAGTGCCGCAGACTCTCCGGTATAATCCTTTATGCTCCCGTCGTAGGGCGATATCGTAAGGCCCGCACCGACCTCAAAAATGAAATCCTTGTAAATATAGGGATGAGCCGCCTTCCATTCTTCCTTAGCCTTTTTTTTCCTGAGAGCAGCCAGCTCTTCCTCAAGATTCAAGCGCTCTTTTTCATAATTCGCGCGCTCTTTCTCAAAGTTCGCTCTCTCTTCCTCAAAACTTTTTCTTTCTTCTTCGATTTTTGCCTCAGATTCTGCAAACGCTTCTTTTTTTGCATTCTCTGCCGCTTCATCTCGGATTTTCTTAACTTCTTCATCAGAAATCGTTTTGACATCCTCGCCTTTTATCTCGATGATATCAGAGAGTGCTGAGAGTCCGCTCCCATTCGTAACTTTTAGCCGCCATTTTCCCGGCGGAACATTTTTGAAATTGAGTTTACTCACGCTGTCAGTTTCTGAACCAGTGTCAAGCTGAGCCTTAGTTTTTGAATCCACCGACCCCTGAAGGGATTCGTTCACCAATTCATAAGTAGAATTTGCGTTGATATCGGCGATGTTCACATTGATTGAGATAGAATCAGAATTCTCTGCAAGAGTGATACTTTTTTCAACGCTAGTGATTTTAGGCTTACTGGCCTTGTAAACCTCAAAATTTGTCCAAGCAGAGACACTAGCCTCTTTTCCCAAAAAATCGTAGGCATAAACGCGGTAACGATATTTTCCTGGAAGCAGAGAAATTTCAGTTGAAGTCTTTTCGGTCGTTATGAACTGTGACTTTCCGCTGGCCGTATTCTGAATCTCTACTTTGTACTCAAGGGCATTCGCATTCGACTTCCATTCGATTTTTTGAAAGAAAGTAGCATTCTGAGAAAACATCGGCAGGGCAGAAAAAAGAAAAAGCAAAATCAAGAGGATTCTTGTTTTATTTTCCATAAAGAACCCCCGGATTTACTGCCTCAACCTTCGTAGGAGAAGCAAAATCAATTTTGAAACTTGAAGTTGCCACAGGTCCTTTCTGCTCAAGATATCCGTCTTTTGCGTAAGAATATGGCGTAACACTCCATTCAAATGAGCCTACATCAAGAATCGACAAATCTTTTATCGTAACAGAAGAAGCTTTCGTACTTCGCTCTGAATAAACCGCTTTCCTGCTTCCGTTTGACTCAACTTTATAAAGAACAAATGAGTAACTAGTCGCTCCGCTCACTTCACTCCATGAGAACTCAATCGTTCGGTGAGATTTCAGGTAAGCAGCACCAATGACAAATCCCTTCGCAGGAGATAAAAGGAGTGCCTTTTCCAAGTCAGGGATTTTTGAAATCACGAAACGAGCTTCCTTTGAATCGAGAGGGATTCCCTCTTTTGTACTCGCCGCAACCTTCCAGACATAGCTTCCTTCAGAAAGTCTGTTCATTGATGCAGATGTTTTACTGCTGCTTGTATTGCTCACGACTTTAACAGAGCCATCATTCTGTACTTTTGAGAGAATAAGCTGATACGAGTCCGCACCTTCCCGGCTTCCAGTCCATGTGAAGAGAAGAGGAGAGCGCAAAGCGGTGAGTCCGTCGATTGTAGAGCCATCAGCAGGAGTTTGTGTGACGATGACTGATGGAGAGCGCACCGTAAATGTTCGGCTTGCAATAGTTCCTGCACGAGAGCCACCCTCACCTTCAGAAACGGCCTGAATTGAGAAAGTAAATTCGCCTTCATCAAGAACAAAATCCGTTGAAGTTGAGCGGATTTCGTCCTTACTTTTAATCAAAGTTCCTGCCTTTGAGTAAATTTTCGCAGAATAATAATCTGCCCCTGAAACCTCCGACCATGAAAGCGTGACGGGACTTGCGTTATAAGCCATAAGCTCCTGATTGGGGTAAGGCACAAGGATGTCAGGAGAAGGCAAATCCGAAAGAACAGTGAACATTCTGCCTTGAGTGAATGCAATAGCCGCCCCCTCTCCGACTCGTACGCCAACTCTCCACCAATAATTTCCTGAAGGAAGAGAAATATTATCGAGGAAGGCGGCAGAAGTCGTTAGCTCCCGCTCAATCGTTGAGAATGAGGGATTTTTTGAAATCTGGAGGACTGCTACAGAATTCGCATTGTCATATTCATCAGCAAGTTTCCACATAAAAGCCGTGCTTGTGATTTTTGACGGTTCAGCGGAGAAATTCTCTGGAGGGTAAACCAATTTATTGTCCTGAGGAATGTAGCGGACAATCTTAAAAGAACGGATTTCCGACTCAGGGGTCTTATCATCCGCATCGCCTGATTTTCTCAGAACCTTCCAATAATAAGTTCCGTCACGCAACTCGCTGGGAGTAAAATCACGGCTAAATCGATTTTCCTTCGTGATTGCACTGAAGACAACTGTAATAAACGAAGGATCACGAGCAAGAGTCAGTTCGTAAGATGAGTTTTTAACTTCACTCTTCCAGATGAAATTCGTAGTTATGTTTTCTTTATAAATAATCTGTGCGTTTTCGGCAGGAGCAGAAAGTTCCGGCGGTCTGATTATTTCATTTCGAATCACTTTGAAAGAATAAATTTCACTTCCGCCATCATATCCGATATTGTTCTGACCATAATATGGAGTTACCTGCCAATAGTAAGTTCCCGCCTCAAGATTGTCCAGTGTCATGAAATTTCCGCTCGCCTCTGAATCAGAAACAACTGAGCGCATGTCCGGAGTCGAAGAAACAAGCAACCTGTATCGCTCTGCATTTTCATTGCCAGTCCAACGGAAAGAAACGCGGGGAAGACTTGTACGGTAGCGGAATTCACTGGCCGTGGCAGGAGAAATTCCCTGAATCGCTTCGATTTTTTCCATCAAAATTCTTCCGTCAACGGATTTATCTTTTGTCGCCTCGGTATAAGCTCTCCAATAAACAAGGCCGTCTGAAACAGGAATTGTGGCCGTGTCCTTTGATTTGAGTTTTTTATGCGTGTCGATGACAGAAAAATCCCTTGTTCGGGAAGTCTGAAGTATGACATCTTCTCCGTCAGTCGTTTTCCATTCAAATTTCACATTCATCGTTGTGCCGCGGAGATTAAGTAGCTTCAATTCTTTCGGAGGATACACCACCGTCACAGGATTCTTTTGAATTTCCTTGCCATTTTCGACATTGACGGAGTCCCCGTAGGCGAGCATAGCCGTTTCACCACTTTCCGTAGTAATCTGCGCACTACCGCTTTTGACTTCGACATTATGCACGCCTGTTGCAGAATCAGATTTTGCCGCAAGAGAAGAGCCAGCCTCAACATTAACGACAGAGCCATCATCAAGTTTAACCTCGATATTCGAGTCTCCCAGCCCTGAATCAATCTGAATATCACCGCCGTTTATTGCAATCTGAAATTCGCCCTTTTCATTAGAACCGAGCTGAATCATAGTATTTTCACCAAGTTGAATTTTCGTTTCACCAAGAACGAGAGTTACTTCAGCCAAATCCGCGGTTCGTATCGTGTCTCCGTAATAAAGCTTCGTTTCGTTCGTAACTCGTTCCCAGACGACGCGATCATCAAATTTTCGCTGAACGACATTTTGTTTGAGAGAAATAAAACCAATTTCGGCTTTGTCGCTTCGGACTGTAAATGTGTTCAAATCCTGCCAGAAAAGATAGGCAAAGACTGCCGCTGCAGAAAGGCAGAAAAGAACGACAAAGGCATCACGGAACAGCGACTTTAATTTTGTTCTCTTCCGCATCAAGATTTACCTGGCCAAAATCAGGCTCCGCTATTCCAAGTATTTTCCGAAGTTCTTTGAGTGTTTTCGGACCACGAGGACCACACGCAATCTCACAGTCAGAATCAAGCACAAACTTTGAATCATCACTTGCGAAGAATTGCTCTATATCAAAATTCGGCATGTTGACCACGCCGTAGAAATGCTGCTTTCCTTTCCCTTTTACATCGAATTCAACAGGAATCTGCTCGACGACAATCTCATTGAGAATATTATGAGGCTTGATGATAAACTTATTTTCTTTGCAACGGATATAGTCGTATTTGAGAATATCATAGGTATCTTGCGTGATAAGAATATCCGTTCCGCAAGGCTTGTTACTGGCTTCGGCACGGCTTGCAAAGTTTACAGCATCACCAATAGAGGTAAATTCCATTTTATCGAAGCTTCCCATAAATCCAACAGTCGCCCTTCCTGAATTCAATCCTGCTCCAATCTGAATATGCGGCTTATATTTTGCAAGTGGATCATTCTTAAATTTTTCGGTAAAGGCCTCGGCGTCTTTGTTGTATTTCATAAGAGAGTAGCGCATAGCAATACAGCAGGTAATCGCACTCAAGGCATCGCTTTTTACATAGGCAGAGTGAGCCTCTTCCTTCAGAATTCTAGTAACAGAATTTTTATTCATGCTTTCCCAGTCAAAGCTGTCATTTCTGAGAACTCCCCAAGCGGCCATAATCGCGTCACCTTCAAACTTATCCACAATGCCACCAGTCTTATTGATACAAGCTACCATTCGACTCATGTAATCATTCAAGAATCCGATGATTTCTGCCGCGCTCCGCTCTCCGAAGCGTTTTTTGAATCCGTCCGAAATTGCCGTAAATCCGCGGATATCGCTGAAGAAAATCGTAATGTCCTTTAAGTGAGGCTCAAAGTCAATTTGCTTTGTGATTACCGCTTTTGTAACGCCCTTGTTGGTCAGGCGAGAGACCATGTTAAGGATTTCCCTCTCGTTTTTAGTGCTACGCTCCAGAACACCAATTTCATCCTTTCGCTTAAGTTTAAGTTCGTCAAAAAGTTCCGTATTGAAGTTGCCTTTATTCACCTCGTTGACGACTGCCGTTAAATGACGAAGAGGATTACTCAAAGATTTTGCAAAGAAATAAATTATCATTATGGCAATCGCGATAACGACACACATGATATAAAGATTTCTTATCGTGATTCGACGGATGCCTTCAAGAACGACAGATGTTTTTACCACGGTGATGACGCCACATGTTCCGACTTCCAGTTTTCTGAATGCGCCTATGTACTCAGCCCCCGTCTCGTCTGTAAACGGAATTTGTCCGTTACTGGAATTGCTCTCAAGCATTTCTTTTACAATCGGAGAGTCGCTCAAATCCGCGCCACCGTTCATTTTTTCCAAATCGCTGTGAACAAGGACAATTCCATCATTGTTCACGAAGAAAGACTGATTAACATTTCCTGCCGCATAGCTTTCTCCGATTCCTGAACTAGAATAAAGAAAGCCAACAAAGCGTTTTCCTGAAGTGCTCGCCACTGGACAAAAGAGTGCCATCACAGGAATGTTAAAGAAAGGACTTGCATTCAGTATCTCAAAACTACCGCCTTTCGCTTTTTCTCCCGACTCATTTTCCTGCTCCATGTAGGCAAGAATAGTCTCACGCTCAAGCTCATGGGCAGCAAGGAAATAATCGCTTGTAAAAAGAGCCTTTGAAACCGACTCTTCGGAAGAATCTTCAGAACTGAAATAGTAAATTGCGACAATCTCTTTATGTCTGTCAAAGAAAAGTGTTTCGATTGTTCGACGAGCAGATTCGTTATCTCCAGAATTCGCCATCAAATCAAGGAACATAGTAACAGAAGAAATTGCCGTATTTATTCGGTTTTCGGTATCAGATGCAGTCCTGCTGTTAATGGCAAGATTGTTTTCTTCGGCATTTGAACGGGTATCCTCTGTCATTGAGCGTGAAACTGCATAAGTTACGGTTCCGACCGCAAGAACAAGAAGAAAAGATATGATGACAACAAGTTTCACACCAATCGGACGACGGATTTTATCAGCACGCTCTTCTTCCAGCCGCTCACGCTCTTCATATTTTTTGAGCAATTTAATGGCAGCTTTTTCGATTTTTAAAGATTTTTTGTCGTCGGCAAGGAATTTTGCGATTTCATCAGAACGACGAGGAATATATTCTTCTGGTTCTTCAAATATAAAATCTTGGACGGAAGAAGAAAAGTAAACAGTCTCATCTTTTGTTTCTTTTTTTAAAGGAATCGGTGAGACCACAT
Source organism: Treponema sp. UBA3813 (assembly GCA_002368605.1). Classification (GTDB taxonomy): domain Bacteria; phylum Spirochaetota; class Spirochaetia; order Treponematales; family Treponemataceae; genus Treponema_D. Next base: position 68,614 of record DFEB01000072.1, read on the forward strand.
TATTATTTGGCTTTACGCGAACAAATGAGCCTTGTACAGGTTCAAGTTTTTGAGACGGTTTGTTTTTTTGGGGGAGTATGAATTCTCCATACTCCAGCGATTTCGGCTCTGCGTTCAATTCAATAATCCTATTTTATTATAACAGTTTTTCCTTAAATTATCGACAAAAAAAGCCGGTATCACTACCGACTTTTAAAAATTATATGAAATTTTATCAGCCTGTGCACAGAGTATTTTTCAGACTGATTAATTTCCGCGCCCGAAGCTCAGCTTCGGACGAGACTCACTAAAAACGCTTCTCAAGCGTTTTTTTAACGCTCGCTTCCGCGGAAAAATCACAGATTTTTCCGAGACTCGCTAAAATCGCATCTCATGCGATTTTTTAACGCTCGCTACCTTTACCTACCAAACACATCCACTCTGCTTGGGCGCAGAGAGTGTCGCCGACGAAGGCTTTGCCGGCCTGGACTACCATGTTTTTGGTGCAGCGTTTGTTTTCGATTTCCATGCGGACATTGTCGCCCGGTCGAACCTGATGCTTGAATTTTACATTGTTCACTGTGGCAAGGAAGAAAAGGCTTCCCTCATCGAACTTTTTCTGCAAGCTCAATGCAGCACCGCCGCCCTGAGCCATTGTCTCAATCAAGATAACGCCAGGAACTACTGGATATTCGGGGAAGTGTCCCTTAAAGAAAAAATCCTCGTCAGTAAATTTGCGGTGGCAGACACAGCCGTTCTCATCATAAGAGTCGATTGAATCCACGAACAAAAAAGGCTTGCGATGGGGCAAAAGCGACTCAATATCAGTAAATGCTTCCATATAAATCTCCTATGTAAGATGTTTGGCACTCACAAAAGTGCTATAAAAAGAATATGCCCTAAGAGGCGTAGGCTGGGTTCCGACAAAAACTCGCTTGAACTTGTTCACCGCGAGTTTTATGACGGGTTCCAGCCGAGAGCCTCTTAGGGTTTATGCTAGTTACTGTACTTTCTTGAATACCAGACAGCCGTTGTGGCCGCCGAAGCCGAAGTTCGCGCTCATGGCTACATTTACCGGCATTTCAAGGCCCTTGTTCGGAGTGTAGTCAAGGTCACAGCCGCCTTCTACATCCGGCTCATCAAGGTTGATTGTTGCAGGAATATAGCCGTCCTGAATTGCCTTAACGCAAATCATTGCCTCAAGAGAGCCTGCGTTACCAAGACAGTGGCCTGTCATTGATTTTGTTGAGGAAATGTGAAGTCCTTTTGCAGCCTCACCGAAAGCGATGTGGAGCATTTTTGTCTCGCCAGAATCGTTGAGTTTTGTTGAAGTTCCGTGAGCGTTGTAGTATGTGACTTCCTCAGGTTTAACGCCAGCGTCTTTCATTGCGATTGTCATACATTTAGCGCCGCAAACTCCATCCGGGTTGGGGGCTGTGAGATGGTAGCCGTCTGAAGAAGCGCCGTAGCCTGCAACCTCAGCGTAAATCTTTGCGCCGCGTGCTTTTGCGTGCTCATACTCTTCCAAAACGAGAATTGTTGAGCCTTCGCCCATGATGAATCCGTCGCGCTTTTTGTCGAAGGGGCGGCTTGCTTTTGTCGGGTCGTCAGCGTATCCAGAAGAAAGGGCGTGGAGCATTGAAAAGCCCAAGTTTGCGTAACCACACTGAGTAGACTCAGCACCACCGGCCAAGATTACATCGTAGCGGCCAGAGCGGACTTGGTCGAAAGCGTTTCCGATTGCGTCAGTTCCTGAAGCACAAGCTGTAGCGACAGTGTGTGTGGCTCCGTGCAAGCCGAAAGCCATTGAGATGTTACCAGCTCCTTCGTTTGGAATAAGCATAGGAATTGTCATCGGAGACATGCGGGTCTGGTTTGAATCAAAGTAAGCCTTCATAGTGTTCTCTGTAACTTCAAGACCACCGATACCAACACCGAGATAAACAGAAGTGTCTTCGAGGATGTCAGCCTTTCCGAGAAGGTCAGAGTCTTCCAAAGCCATTTTTGCGGCAGCAACGGCGTACTGTGTGTACAAAGCCATTTTGCGGGCTGCGCTTGAATCCATATAATCAGCGGCCTTGAAATCTTTTACCTCAGCCGCATATTTTACCTTGAAGTTTGCATTGTCATAATGTGTGATTGTGTTGATTCCGCTTTTACCAGCTTTAAGGGCTGCCCATGTGGCGTCAACTGAATTTCCCAATGGTGAAACACAACCAAGTCCTGTTACAACTACTCGTCGCATATAAATCTCCTATAATTAACTTCAATTTGATTATGACAAAATATCATTTTTTGTCATTTTGTACAAGTGGGAAAAGACTCATCAATATAGAAAAATTCGCTTCCCTGTGCTATAATTTTTCCATGGCTAATCGATTTCTGCCCATCGGCATTCAAGATTTTGAAAAACTCCGCACTTTCAACAATGTGTATGTTGATAAGACTTCATACATTTACGAGCTTACCCGCACTAGCAGCCCCTATTTTTTAAGCCGCCCCCGCCGATTCGGAAAAAGCCTTTTGCTTTCCACTCTTGAAGCCTATTTCTTAGGCAAAAAAGATTTGTTCAAGGGCCTTGCCATCGAAAATCTTGAAAAGGACTGGATTCAGTACCCTGTCATAAAAATCAGTTTTGGTGCGAACAGCTACGAAAATAACGCCCGCTTAAAGGCTCGTCTCAACGCCATTTTGACCGAAGCTGAAGAAAAATACCAAATTCAAAAAAATAGCGAAGACGCGGCTGAAAGACTGAGCCAGATAATTCATTCCGTTACCAAAAAAACCGGCAAGCAAGTCGTCATCTTAATCGACGAATACGACAAGCCAATTTTGGACGCCCTTTACACCGAATACGAGGAGCAGAACCGTCAGGAGTTGCGCAGCTTCTACAGCCCGCTAAAGGACTGCGACCAGTACATCCGCTTTCTCTTTATCACCGGAATTACGAAAGTCAGTCATGTGAACATCTTCTCCGGACTAAACCAGCTCAACGACATCAGCCTTACAGAAAAATATTCTTCAATCTGCGGAATTTCAGAAAGCGAACTTGAGCAATATTTTATGCCGGAGATTGAAGCCCTCGCAGAGCGTCAGGAAATGAGCCTTGAGGAAACAAAAGCAAAGCTCGCCCAGATGTACGACGGCTATCATTTTACCCACGATGTGGAAGGCGTTTACAATCCCTTCTGCCTCTTAAAGTGCTTTTCCGACAAGGATTTCGGCTCATACTGGTTTGAAAGCGGCACCCCGTCGCTCCTTGTAAAGACCTTGCAGAATCAGCCGCTGGAACTTACAACGATAATCAACGGACGCAAGGCAAAGGAAGATCAGTTCAAGAACTATGACCCAGACTCAAAGAACATGCTCCCGGTTATTTACCAGAGCGGCTACCTTACGATTAAGGACTTTGACAAGGAAAAAAGAATTTACACGCTGGACTTTCCCAACCGCGAGATTGAAGACGGCTTTATCAACATTCTCTTGAAAAAATTCGTAACAGTCCCCTACGACGATTTGGGACTTGCCATAGGAAATTTGTGCGATGCCCTTGAACTTCATGATTTAGACCAAGCCCTCAACATCATCAAGTCCGCCATCGCAGACCTTCCCACCGTGGTCAAAAAAGATATGTGCGAAAACTACTACGAGTCCGTCACCCATTTAATGTTCCGCATGACAGGCTGGCGCGTGGTCTCGGAACTGCAGAATGTCTGTGGCCGAAGTGATGTGGTTGTGGCCTCGAAAGACAGCGTTTTCATCTTCGAGCTTAAAATGGATAAGGGGCGGCCATTTGAAGAGGTCGCAGAAGAAGCCCTGGCCCAGATTGACGCCAACGGCTACTCAGAGCGTTTTGCCGTCAGCGGAAAGAAAATGTACAAGGTGGCTCTTGTTTTCTCCAGCGAAGGGAAAGGCCTTGTGGGCTGGAAGGTAAAGGCATAAAAAAACTGGTCTCACCGAAGCAAGACCAGTTTATCCACTCAGCGGCAAGGCATTAGCAGCCCATGCCACCGTCAACGCCAAGTACCTGGCCCGTGATGTATGTGCTCAAATCGCTGGCAAGGAAGAGAGCCGCATTAGCGATGTCCTCAGGCTTTCCTGCCCGCTTTAACGGCAAGCCCTCAACCCACTGAGCTTTCATGTCGTCTTTGAGAACGGCTGTCATGTCGGTTTCGATGAAACCTGGTGCGATTGCATTTACGCGAACGCCTCGGCTGCCAACTTCTTTTGCCAGAGCCTTTGTATAAGCGATGATTCCGCCCTTAGAGGCCGCATAGTTTACCTGACCGCCCTGACCGTGAAGGCCGACGATTGAAGCCATGTTGATGATTGAGCATGATTTGTCCTTTGCGCGAATCATGTTGCCTGAAACAATCTGGCTGATTAAGAAGACGCTGGTAAGGTTGATGCGGATTACATCATCCCAGTCCTCTTTTTTCATGCGGAAAGAAAGACCGTCGCGGGTGATTCCCGCATTGTTCACAAGAATGTCGAATGTACCGGCCTCTGCCAAAGCAGCCTTTACGACCTCTGTGACCTGCTCAGCGTTTCCAACATCAGCATAAATTTCATGGAAAGCGACTCCGTTATCAGCGGCGAGTTTTTCCAAGTCAGCTTTTGCTGCGCTAGGCTTAGAGCACAATCCCCAAACCTCAGCTCCGTTCTTCAAATATGCCTCAACAATAGCTTTGCCGATTCCCCGGCTAGAACCCGTTACAAGTGCCTTTTTATTCTTCAACAACATAAATTTCTCCTTTCTACAGTGCCTGAATAGCCTCAGCAGTATTCACCGGCGTACATGCGAGTGTTGCGCCAAGTTCTGTCTGCCCCCAGAGGCCGCTCAAAACTTTGCCAGGTCCTACTTCGAGGATAACCCACTCGTTTGCAGAATCTTCTTTAATCAAATCAGCGAGGACTTTCTCTTCGTCCGTCCAGCGAACCGGGTGAGTGAGGTGGTCAACTGCGCTTGATTTTGCAGGCGCGCCCTCAGTGACTTTTTTGCCGGTTACATTTGAGAACAAAGTGATTTTCGGATTACAGAATGTGTATGGCTCCAAAGCGACCTTGAAATTGTCGGCGGCGCGCTGCATGAGCGGACAGTGGAAAGGACCTGCAACGGCAAGTCGGACAGTCCTTCGAGCTCCGGCGGCTTTTGCGGCTTCCTCAGCCTTTGTAAGACCGTCGGCAGTGCCCGAAATTACGGTCTGCTTTACGCTGTTGAGGTTAGCGGCATAAGCGCCTTCGATTCCGTTAGCGATTTCTTCAACTTTCTCTGGCGGAAGGCCAAGAATCGCGCTCATTCCAGGAGCATTTCCCGCGTTTTCTTCGGCAATCTGCTCGCAGACTTTCTGCATGATTGAACCGCGCTGGCAGACAACCTTGATTACATCCTCAAAAGAAAGGATTCCTGCGGCATAAAGAGCCGGGAATTCGCCCAAAGAGAAGCCCATTGCGGCACTCGGCTCGATTCCCTTGCTCTTCAAGGCTGCCATAACGGCAAGACTTGCCGCAGTGATTGCAAGCTGGCTGTTGTCGCTTCTATTTAATTCAGTCTGCTCAGTTTCCCAGAGCAGTTTTGGAATATCTTTTCCTGTTACTTTTGAAATCTCATCAATGA
>DFEB01000069.1 GCA_002368605.1 Treponema sp. UBA3813
TAGATAGTATGAGTGATTATCTTGATTCTACTAACGAAGAATTGTTAAAGGACTACTTCTCTGAGTCTGAAATGATGGTTGATAACCTCGAAAGCAATATTCTTGCGATTGAGAATGATCCAAATAATCATGATGCCATCGATGAAATCTTCCGCGCAGCACATACCCTCAAAGGAAATTCGGCAACTGTTGAATTTAGTGAGATTGCACATTTTGCACATACAATGGAAGACCTTCTTGATGAAGTCCGTTCTGACAAGATTAAAGTTACAGAAGATATTGTTGATACGCTTCTTACGGCTCTCGATGTAATTAAGGCTATGCTTGAAGAGCGAAAGAACGGTTCTGTATATGGCGAAAGTGTTGAAGAGATTACCAATAAAATCAAATCGATGATTGGTGGTGGCGGAAGCGCACCTGCTCCAAAAACGGCGGCTCCTGCTGTGGCTCCGACCCCACAGGCGGCTCCAAGCGCACCTGCGGCAAGTTCGGCTGCTTCAACGGTCGCACTTTCTGAGTATGAGCTTGCTGAACTTAAGCAGGGCTGTGAACCTGGCCAGCAGTTGTGGTCTGTTGCTGTCACATTCGACGAAAACAATCCTATGAATTCTGTCGGTGGTATTCAGGTGTTCGCTGCTCTCAAGGCTTGCGGTACGGTTCTTAAAACCATCCCTGATTTTGATGCCCTCTACGAAGACGAATTCCATAAAGATGTCACTTATTTTGTTGCTTCAAATAATACGGCAGAGCAGCTTGAAGATACGGCATTCCTCGATGATGTTACTTTGAGTGTTGATGCTAAAAATCTTGATAATGCAGTTGCGAGCGATTCTGCTCCTGTACAGGCGGCTGCTCCTCAGCCTTCTGCTCCAGTGGCTCCGGCCCCACAAGCTGCAAGTCCTGCACCAGCGGCGGCTCCTGCTGCTGAGGCTCCCAAAAAAGAGGCTCCAAAGCCAGCCGCAAAAACGGCTCCGGCTACAGGTCATGCGCAGCAGAGCACGATTCTCCGTGTCGATTCAAAGCGTGTTGACAATCTCATGAATCTTGTTTCAGAAACTGTCATTACAAAGGCTTCTTTCAATCAGAGCCAGCAGCAGTTTGCTGATATGCTTATTCAGTTCCAGACACTCGATTCTTCTTATAAAGAGAAAGTTCGCCGAATGTTCGAGCAGCTTCCTCAGTATCTTGAAGAAATCCAGAATGGTGTTGCTGTTAAAGATATCAAAGCAAATATCACGAATGAATTCGGTGATATTGCGAGCATTTTTGATGCATTTGAAAACCGTTTCAAAGATTTGAATTCCAAATTTCATTCTTCTACGCAGAACCTCGGCCGAATCACTGGCGAGTTGCAGGAAGGTATCATGAAAATCCGAATGGTTCCTATCAGTCAGGTTTTCGATCGCTTCCCCCGCGTTGTTCGTGATTTACAGAAGGATTTGGGTAAAAAGGTTAATTTGCTCCTTGAGGGTGAGGATACCGAACTTGATAAGACGGTTGTTGATGATCTTATGGACCCAATCATGCACTGTGTCCGAAACTCCGTTGACCACGGCATTGAGTCTCCAGAAGAGCGCAAGAATGCAGGTAAAGATGAAACAGGTACGGTTCTTCTCAAGGCTGCCAATGAAGGAAACAGCATCGTTATTGATGTAGTTGATGACGGTGGTGGTATCAATGTTGAAAAGGTAAAGGCAAAGGCTATTGATAAAGGTCTTATCCATCCATCAAAAGTCCTTTCAGACCAAGAGGCTGCTCAGCTTATTTTCCTGCCGGGCTTCTCAACGGCAGAAAAAATTACGAATGTATCAGGTCGTGGTGTAGGTCTTGATGTTGTCAAAACGATGATTGAAAAGCTTAACGGTACGATTCAGGTTACTTCTGAGCACGGAAAGGGGTCTAAGTTCTCAATCCGCCTGCCGCTTACATTGGCAATCATTCAGGGCTTGCTCGTTCGTGTTGGTCGTGAAGTTTATTCAATTCCGATTGCCTCGGTTATCGAAAGTGTCCGCGTCAAAAAAGAAGAAATCAACACGATTGATAATTACGAAGTCCTTAATGTTCGTAATGAAGTTATCAGCGTGCTTCGTTTGAGCCGATTGTTCAATATTCGAACTAACGAAGACGGCGAATATTGTTTTGTTGTTATCGTTGGTTCTCAGGATAAAAAAATTGGCGTTATGGTAGATAATCTTATTGGTGAGGAAGATGTGGTTATCAAACCATTACGAGATCAGTTCACCCAGTCGCCAGGTATTTCTGGTGCTTCAATTCTGGGTGATGGCTCAGTTTCACTTATTATTGATGTCGGTCAATTGCTTGAATTAGGTGTTCGTCAGGAAATTCAAGCACGCCAAGAGTCGAGTGTAGAGGACTAAGGAGAAGATTATGGCAGATACAACAAACGAAAAACCTTCAATCAACTCCGTTCTAAAGGAAAGTTTGGGTAATCTTCAGAATGTTGTTGCGGCTGATACTGCAACTCCTGAAAAGCCTGATAATATAGTTGTCGTCGATTACAAAATGGTCACTTTTTCTCTTGCAGGAAAGGACTATGCAATCGACATCATGAAGGTCAAAGAAATCGCTAAAGCAGGTCGTTTTACTTATGTACCGAATGCTCTTCCATTCGTTCTTGGTGTATACAATCTGCGTGGTGATATCATCCCGATTATCGATTTGCGCTTGTTCTTCAATATTGATATGCCAGAGCGTGAGTATGATGCTCTGGAGAATATGCTCATTGTTTCTATAGGTGAGCTTACATTCGGTGTTGTCGTTGATGAAATCGATAAAGTTGTCGGAATTCAAAAATCAAGCATTAATCCGCCTCACCCCTTGTTTGGTGACATCAATATCAAATATATTCAGGGTGTCGTGGAAGTAAACAATCGCTTGTATATTCTTCTGGACATCGAGAAGATTTTTGGCTCAAAAGGCGATAAAAAATCTTCTGATGGAGCTGTGGCTAGAGAAATGTCTGCTCGAATGGCGTCTGCTGCACAGGCTCCTGCAAAAAAACAGGCTTCAAAGGCAGCCCCCGCAAAAGAAGAAAAGGTAGACTATTCTTTTGTAGTTGATTCACTGGCTTCTATGCGAAAATTTTCTGCATCTGCACTTAACGATAAATGGATGCAGACTCGATATAAAGAATGGGAAGGGGAGCGTGGCAAAAATAAGACTCAGCTTCAGAGCCCGACAGATGCTGATTTGTTCCTAAAGAATTTCTATTCACCTTGTAGCGATAAATGGTGGGATAAGGCTTATGCTGATTCAATCTTTAAAGCCCTTCCTGACAATGCAGCTAAACAGATTATCGTATGGAATCCAGGTTGTGGAAAAGGTCCTGAGACATATTCTTTAGCTTGTATTCTTAAAAAGCGTTATCCTGAGGCAAAAGTGCGAATTTACGCTCATGAAGTTGATTTGCTCAGTATCTCTAACGCACCATTGCTTGCAGTTCCTGCTGATGTTGCCAATGATTGGTATGCACCGTATATTACAAAGAAGGCTAACGGAGATTTCACTTTTATTCCTGAAATCCGAGATAGCATTTTGTTTGAATATCACGACTGTGCGAATACCAATAATTTGCCATCTTGTGATATAATCTTTGCACGGGATGTGTTGTCATTCTTGCCGGAAGCGGCCCAACAGACAATCGTTGCTGATTTCTCTGAAAAACTTAAAGGAAACGGTGTAGTATTCCTTGGTAAGAATGAATCACTTGCAGAGAATCCCAAATGGTCTGCAAATACAGTCGGAACAGTAACTATTTTTAGCAAAAAATAGCATAAAATAATACAGGAGTAAAAACTCATGAGAGTAGAGTACATTAATCCATTTGTTGAAACTTCATATCAGATTTTGAAGGAAGTGCTTGGTGGCGCAACCGTTACACGCGGTGATTTGTATCTCAAATCAACGGCTATGCCTGTAATGGGTGTTGCTGCCCTCGTAGGTCTTGCTGGTGATGTTGAAGGTCGTGTTCTTTTTGATATGACTTATGAAACAGCTTTGAACATTGCTTCTGCAATGAACGGTGAGACGCTTACAAAATTCGATGATCTTGCTAAAGCTACTATCAGCGAACTTGCAAATCTCATCACAGCTCAGGCTGTTACTAAATTGCATGAGCTTGGATTCAAGTTCGACCTTACGCCACCAGCTCTTTTTGCAGGTGAAAAAATGGAAATTGCTGCATTGGGTAGCAGTCAGACAAACAGTGTAGAGGCTCTTATTGTTCCTCTTATCACTGAGTGTGGTAAAATTGAAGTTAACGTCGCAATTCGCGAACGCATGTAAAAAGGATAAGGAGTGCCAAAATGAAAACAAAACAGGATTTTCCTTCAATCAATGAGCGTCCGCCAGAGGGCATGAATGCTGACGGAACAAAAATCCGTGTACTTGTTGTAGACGATTCAATGTTCGTTGCAAAACAGCTCGGTCAGATTCTCACAAGTGAAGGATATGAGGTCGTTGCTACAGCTGTTGACGGTAAAGACGGTGTTGATAAATACAAGGAACTGTGTCCGAATGTTGACTTGGTAACTATGGATATTACTATGCCTCGCATGGACGGTATCACAGCCCTTGAGCAGATTGTTGCTTTCGACAAGAATGCTCGCGTTGTCATGGTTAGTGCTCTTGGTAAAGAGGAATTGGTTAAAAAATCACTTCTTCTCGGTGCTAAGAACTACATCGTAAAACCACTTGACCGCAAGAAGGTTCTTGAGCGAATCTCTGCAGCTCTTAAATAGTCATTAGAATCGGAGTGCATTTCGCATTCCGATTTTTTGTTTTTGTCTTTTGACAAAAATCTGAAAATTCATTATATTTTCTCACACAGCGCGTAGCTCTTAAAATAGCGTAAAACCAGTTGTTTTAGGGGCTATGCGCTTTTTTTTATTTTGTGAGGAAAAATGAAGGAAAATGCTTTTAAAAGCGAGTCGGCAGCGCAAAATCCTCTCGCTTCTCTCCCGGTAAAGTCTCTTATGCTTAAAATGGGAATTCCAATGATTCTTTCCATCGGCGTATTTTTTGATGACTCTGGCCTTGTCTTTGGAAAATTCAGAATGGCTCGTCTGGCTGACCTTCCTTTTTGCGGAGGCTCTTTCATTCGTGGTGGCGGTTATTTTATTCCGGCGACAGGGCTTTCATGTAAGGAAAGTATTTGGAATCCATATTCTCTCTTTTAAGCATTTCTGATATAATTTCCTCATGTTTCAGGTTCGTGTGAAGGCTGATTTTGCGGCGGCGCATTTTTTGCGTGATTATCATGGTAAGTGCGAGAATTTGCACGGTCACAATTACAAGGTCTACGCTCATGTGCAAGGCTCTTCCCTTGACGAAGGGGGGATGCTGCTTGATTTTACTGAGCTGAAAAAGGCTTTGAAGGCTGTATGCGAAAAGCTTGACCACAGGAATTTGAATGACATCGGTTTTTTTGACCAGAATCCCAGCGCGGAGCGAATCGCGGTTTACATTTACAATGGGATTGTGGAGCAGATTCCTGATTTGAAAAAGTCGGATGAGGCCAAGAAAACGCACTTGTGGGCGGTCGATGTTTTTGAGACAGACAACAACAGGGCAAGATATTTGCCGGAGTAAAAGGGCTAGGGATTGGAGTGGCGGCGTCAGCCGTTCTGAAACGACCGTAAGGGAGTGGAAGAATGAAGCGGTGAGCGGAACCACGCAAAGCCCGGCGGCGATAGCCGCAGCCCCATGGAGATATTTATGAAACAGATTTCTATTCTTGATTCCACTTTGCGGGACGGCTCTCAGGGCGAGGGCATTTCTTATTCAGTGCAGGACAAAATCAATATCGTTAAGGCTTTGGACGATCTGGGGGTTGCTTATATTGAGGCGGGAAATCCAGGCTCGAACCCCAAGGACATGGAATTCTTTGCCGAGGCGAAAAAACTCAAGCTGAAGCATTCTAAAATCGTGGCTTTTGGCTCAACGCGGCGAAAGGGGATTAAGTGCAGCGAGGATGCTAATCTTCAGAGTCTTCTGGCGGCTGAAACTGAGGTCGTCTGTATTTTCGGGAAGACTTGGGATTTTCAGGCTACGGAGATTTTGCACGCCAGCCTTGAGGAAAACCTTGAGATGATTCGTGACACGGTGGCATTTCTTGTCGCAAACAAAAAAGAAGTTATTTTCGACGCTGAGCATTTTTTTACCGGCTACACTGAAAATGCCGATTACGCCATGAAGGCTCTTGAGGCCGCCGTTGAGGGCGGGGCGAAGGTTCTCTGCCTTTGCGAGACTAAGGGCGGCATGATGCCCATGCAGTGCTACGAGATTACGAAGCACGTAGTTGAGCATTTTAAGACAAGAAGTTGTGTTGACAGAAACGGCAAAGCCGTTTCTGTCGAAGGAGACGGCGCTTGCGGCGTCTCCGTAGGCATTCATACTCACAATGATTCTGGCTGTGCGGTGGCTAATTCCCTTCTTGCTGTTGAGGCGGGGGCGAGCCATGTGCAGGGCGTTCTTTTGGGATTCGGTGAGCGAACCGGGAACGCGAATCTTTCTACGATTATCGCGGATTTGCAGCTTAAAAGCGGCTGTGAGTGTATTCCTGCTGAGAATATGCAGAATCTCACCCCGATTTGTAAGCGGGTCGCAGAGATTACGAATATCGCCCTTAACGCGGGAATGCCTTATGTGGGAGCCAGCGCATTTGCCCACAAGGCGGGAATGCACATCGACGCGGTGATTAAAAATCCTTTTGCCTACGAGCATGTCACTCCTGAGAGCGTTGGAAACAGTCGGGTCTTCCTCATGAGCGAGGTTGCCGGAAAGAGCATGATTGTTGAGAAAGTTCAGAAATTCGACAAATCTCTCACAAAGTCAAGCCCTGTGGTGGCTGAAATCGTCAAGCGGGTAAAGGATTTGGAGCATGACGGCTATCAGTTTGAGGGTGCGGACGCAAGTTTTGAAATCCTCGTGCGGAAGGCTATCGGAAAGTACCAGCCATTTTTCAATCTTCACTATTATAAAACAAGCGGCGAATTTCCCCGCTTTGCCGATGACCAGAGCGCTTTTGCCCAGTTTAAAATCGATGTGGACGGAAAGGTCGTTGTGACGGCTGGTGACGGTGACGGTCCTGTAAATGCACTGGATGTTGCCATGCGAAACGCTTTGGAGCAGTTCTACCCCAATGTGGCTCAGATTCATCTTACTGACTATAAAGTCCGTGTCCTTGATGGAAAATCTGCTACGGCCAGCCGTGTCCGTGTTTTGATTGAGTCCAGCGACGGAGACGAGCATTGGACGACTATGGGCGTTTCAAGCGATGTGATTGAGGCTTCCTATCTCGCTCTTGTAGATTCCTTTGAGTACAAGCTGATTAAGGACTTGGAAAAGAAGTTCGGAAAACTCATATAATCCAAGCTCTTCACAACATATAGCACGGTAGGCATTTTCCCTGTCATGCCGAAATAAGCCTGTCTGACAGGGAAATCATTTAACATACCGCTTTCACGACTTGCGAATCTGTGTGACTTTACTTACCCTTCGGCGTAATGGGCTTTGCGGGCTTCTTCGCGTTTTTTTCCGCCGTGGGCTGTTTTTTGCTTTTGTTCGCGCTCGTCGCCTTCTTTCCCTCGTCCTTGTTGAAAGTTCCCTTCAAGTAGAAGTTTTCGATAGGCTGGTAGCCAAGAGGAGCGACAAGCTCGTTCCAGTTTTTCGGGAGCTTGATTTCTGTTGTAACGAAGCCGCCGCCCGGCATAACCTGAACCTTGTTGCGGTTTGCATCTCCTGTGACCAAGAAGGCCGTGTCCCCCTTGTTCATGGTGGCGATTGTCATAATCTCATCGTCTTTCACAATCGGTTTGAGCCATTCGGGAGTTGGAGTCATTTTTGCCTGCTCAGCCTCGTCTTTTGAGAGCATATCAAAATGTTCGTCGAAAGAGCGGCGCTTGTACTGCTGGCTTCCGGTGTTTGCCCAATAGTGGGCGTAGGTGCGGAGAGCCAAGGGACGGCGGGCTGTCTCAATCAAAGCGTCCTCCAAATCAGATTTTGTCTTGTATTCCTTCGCCAAATCCAGCGCCACATATTCCGTGATGAAAACCGTTCGTGGAACCTGGGGCTTTGTGTTGCCCAAGCCGTTCTGCTGCTTTTCGGTGATGTCGAAGGCCATGATTTCCATGATTTTTTCCGGGTCGTCGGTGGCAGGAGTTACATTGTTTCCCCATGCCAGGACAGACCCCGCCGTGATTGTGTTTGCGTTCAAATCGTAGCCCTGCTGAACATGGTAGAGTTTCCAGCCAAGCTTTACGCAGGCCTCGTCGTCCTCGCTGAATGTGAAGGGGGTGAGGTAGCCGAAAGAGCCCATGCGGTTTTCCTTCACATAGTAGCCGCCAATGTTGAGCATAGCCAAATCAATGAAGCGGCCGAGGGCCTTGTTAGCCTTTTCACTTATCATGCCCTGCTGATTGTCGATTCCAAGCTGTCGGGCGAGGGGGCCGTTGAGCCAAGCGAAGGGAGTCCAGCCGTGGGGCGAGGCCAGGGGTTTCCTCCATTCGCCGTTATTCATTCCCTGCACGAAAGCAATGCAAATCGGCATGAATTCTTTGGGCACTCCTGCCATGACAGCGTTCGCCGCCACGGTGTAGACTGTGCACTCACGGTAGGCCAGGGCGAATGTGCCGAGAATGTCGCTTCCCTTGTATCCGGTGAATTTCAAGTATTCCTGAACGGCCTCGTCTGTGGGAGGAACTACGGGCAAGCCGTCAGTCCAGCCGTTAATCTGCATATACTCCTGAATTTCGTCGAAATTTCCGTAATAGATGATTTCATCGGCAGGGCGTTTTCCTTCCGGGGCATACAAAGCTATTTCTTCTTTTGTAATCTGAGTTGTGAGGGCGGTTTTAATCTGGGGCCAGAGAACTTCCCTTGCGTTCTTTTTAAGCTCTTCGGTGGAGTGGGATGCGAAGGCTCCCGGATATTCAGCCGTGCGGAGGACAGGCACGCCCCGGTTTACGCCTGTTGAATGAACCTGAGCAACGAAAGTTGGAGCGGCAACGGTTACGGACGGGATTCCGATGTGTTCGGCTGCGATGGAATCTCCAGTTTCTTTTGTGGTGCAAAGTCCGCAGCCGCAGTTTCCTACGATGACGGCATCAACTTTCAGTTCCTTGAGCTTGTCCTGAAAGGCCTTGGTCTTTTCGGTCTGCCCGAAAACTGAATAAGGGCCTGCCTGTCCGATGTCGTCGAACATGTAGATTTTGCATGTGGGGAATTCCTTTTCGATGCACTTCTTCAGTTCGTTGTGGGTGGTGACAGCCATGAAAGAGCCGCCCACAAGGGCGATTGTTTTTCCTTTGAGGCTGTCCAACCGCTTGGCTTGCTTTATCATGGGAACATCGTGGTAGCCCACAGGCGAAACGATGGCGTAATTTTGGCTTCCGTCATCGGCGTACTGGGGAACAAAACACACGCCGTCCACGCATTCATCGGAATTGGTTGAGTATTTTGTCGCGGCGAATGCGGTTGTTGAGTTCATCGAAAACAGCACGACAAGTGCCGCACACAGTGAAATCAGTTTTTTCATAAGAGTCTCCCAGTTACTTTGCAAACAGCCAGTCAAGTATATCTTCCGACAAACCTTCTTTGCAGGTTTTTTTGTGGTCATATCCTTCCAGAATCTTTATATGGGCATTGCCGCCGTTATATTGCAGCTCTGCGACAATATCGGCATTGCGCTTTACTTTTTGCGATGCAATTTCATCGTCACTTTTGGTTGAGAGCAAGGCATTGTCCTTTGCGTCGGGATTCGACACGACATCGTTGCTTCCTATGACTGCATACAGTGCCGTTTTTAGCAGATTTTCCAAATTTACATCGCTTGGCGACGAGGCGATTGCGACCGCTTTTTCAGCAAAATCGGGGTACTGACTTGCCATCGCCCAGATGCCGCTTCCGCCTTTTGATGCGCCTGCAATGTATATGTGCGCACAGCCGTGTTCCCGCGCAAATGTTTCGCAAAGCGATTTTAAGTCTGCGGAAATTGCACGCCACGGTGTATTTTCAGGGCATTGGGGAGCAAGCACAAACGCGCTGACTCCGTGCTTTTCGATATAAGAAGCCGCATCCAAAGCGGGGGTGCGTTCCATCTGCTTTTGATTGTCCGTGCCGCTCGCAGAATTTCCGTGCAAGAACACGAAAAGCACCGGTTCGCCAGCACCTGCATTGAACTGCTTGTAGCGGTAGTGAATGTTCAGCGATTCTCCATCGAATGTAGCGGCGAGAAAATCATTTCCCGTTTTAAGCGGTCTCTCAGGTCTTTTTGTTCCCGCGAATGCGGTGTTTGGACTGGCAGCGAAGCTCCCCGCGCCGCCTGTCGAAACCACCAGTGCGAGTGCCGCTCCTGCAAGAAGAAATTTCTTTAGTTTTTTCATAAATGCCTCCAAAAGCAAGTGCGCAAGGGATTGTAGGGGCGGCGTAAGCCGTTCCGAAGCGGCGGTGGTTGAGTAGGAAGCGAAGCGACCGTATCGAAACCACCAGAGCGTAGGAATAGAGCGCGGTTAGCGCGGAACCCCGAAAAGCCCGACCCTCGCTTGTCGAGGGTTG
This sequence comes from Treponema sp. UBA3813, assembly GCA_002368605.1. GTDB lineage: Bacteria > Spirochaetota > Spirochaetia > Treponematales > Treponemataceae > Treponema_D. The sequence goes on from DFEB01000069.1 coordinate 10,576, forward strand.
CGCCCGTAATTTTATGATTCTACTGTATCACACACTGATTTCCGACACATTAAGGCAAAATGAAGCAAAGATGAAAGAATTTTCAGAAAAGTTCATGCTGCTTTTCAGAAAAAAATCTTTTTGCCGTGATATACTTCTATTATGATTCAGAAAATGAAATTTTTCCTTATTTTTATTTTTCTCATCTTGCCTGTGATTTTGCTTGCCCAAGAAGATGCAAAAACGGTTAATTACAGCGGCCGCAAGCTTTCTGCAGGCGACAGAGTATTTACGGTCATTGGCGTGAAAGCCGAAGCTGGCGATGGAGATTTTCTTTTGATTTCGGTGTATTTTAATGATATGGTTGATTCAAGTTCCGTTCAGAACCGCAGGATTTTTGTTAATGAAAAAGCGCTTCCGCCTGTGACTCAGTTTCATTTTTCAAAGAATCGCCGTATGGTGCAATTTAAAATCAAGCGGCCAGAATCTGGTTCCGAAAGCGAAGGTGAGGGGTTTTCACTCAGGCTGGTGCAGTTTCAGTCTTTTAAAGGGCGGAGCATGAATCCCATAGAATTAAAAGGACTTGACGAAAACAGCTTTTTTAAATTTTCAAGGGAGAAGCGCGAATGGCAAAAATCCTCATTGTAGAAGACGATAAAGAACTTTCTCACATCACCGAGCTTGAGCTGACCCACGAGGGATTTTCTGTCGTAACGGCCGCGGACGGTCGGGAAGGATTTGAAAAAATTCAGGGCGAAAATCCTGATCTTGTCCTGCTGGATGTCATGCTTCCCCGTTTGAGCGGGCTGGAGATTTTGCGCAAAGTGAGGAATGAACTGAATTCTGACCTTCCAATAATTCTTGTGACGGCGCGGGGAGAGACAATCGATAAAGTTGACGGCTTGAACAGCGGCGCGGACGATTACATTGCAAAACCATTTAAGATTGAAGAGCTTCTTGCCCGCATGAAGGCAGTGCTCCGTCGTACACAGAAAAAATCAGGCGCAAAATCAGTGGTGCTTAAAAACGGCTCCATTGAAATGGTTGCTGATGAGATGCGGGTTAACTTTGATGGCGAGGCGGTTGAACTTTCCAAAAACGAATTCCTGCTTCTCAAATATTTCCTTGAAAATGCAGGCAAAATTCTTTCCAGAGATGATATTATCAAAAAGGTCTGGGGCGAAGATTACTACATAGAAGAAAACAGCGTTGATGTCTATGTGCGGCATTTGCGCTCAAAATTCGGCGACGGAATTATTAAAACCGTTCGTGGCATGGGCTACATTATGCAGGAAGTTGGAAAATGAGTAAAAAGCTTTCTCCTCCTGTTGCAATTTTTTTATCTTTTAGATTTATGCTTTTGCTGGCAGCCTCAATTCTTTTGCTTTCGGTGATTTTTCTTTCCCTGCTCAGACTTTCTGTTACCCATAAGCAGGACACCGACCTTGAAGAGAGCATTTCTCTTATCTCTGAGACGATTCGCTTGAAGGGAAGGGATGATTTGGCTTTTTTGGAGCTTCCATATTACATTACCTACGCGGTTTGGGAGCGGGAAAGCGGGACACTTCTTGCCACGAATGACAGTCTCCTTCCTCATTTGGAGTCAGAGGGAAAAAGCCGAACTTATTTTGAAAAAGATTTTTTCACCGACAGTGATTTGAATATCCGCTACAGAACGGCGCGACTTGATTTTGGCGAGGCTCTGACCGACAATTCCCTCATTGTCGAGTGTGCTATTGACATCGCAAATGATTCTGCCGCAAAGATGAGCCGGGCGCTTCCCCGTCTTATCCTCATTTCTTTGATTCCGATTCTGATTCTCTCTTTCGCTCTTTCTTACTTGATTTCAAGGAGTACGATTAAGGCTTTTAAAAAATTGCAGGAATATTACGACCGGGAAAAGGCTTTTACCAGCAATGTGAGCCACGAATTGAAGACTCCGATTTCGATTATCGACGGTCACGCAAATCTTTTGAAACGCTGGGGAAAGGATGATCCTAAGCAGCTTGCTGAATCAATCGACGCTATTTTGCATGAAACAGAAAACATGAATTCCATCGTAACGACTCTTTTGGATATGAGCCGAATCGAGAACGGAAAACTTAAAATTGAAAAAACGAAATTCTTCGTGACGAATTTTTTCGCCAAACTTAAGGATGAATTTAAAATCACTCACCCGGATTGCGAGGTCACGATTTCAGACCCGGATTTTCTTGAAATTGAAAGTGACGAGCAGAAACTTCATCAGATTTTTACGGTGATTTTGTCCAACAGCGTAAAATTTGCCGGCTCGGATTGTAGCATTAGCCTTTCAGCACGCAAAGTCGGAGGTAAGATAGAGCTTTCTGCCAGTGACAATGGACCGGGATTTTCAGAAGAAGTGCGGCCTCATGTCTTTGAGCGATTTTACAAGGGAGACAAGTCTCACGACCGAAATGTGAGCGGAGCCGGGCTTGGGCTTTCCATCGCAAAAACTCTTGTCCTTGCTTTAGGTGGGGAAATCCGCGCGGAGAATGCAAGTGGTGGCGGAGCATGTATCCTTCTTTCCTTATGATTTCGCTTGCCGATTTGCAACTTTTTTCAGTATCTTTTGTTTAAACAAACAGAGGCTTTATTTTGAATATCGATGAACTTGCAACAGAAAGCGTGCCTGAAGGCGGGGAATTGCCAAAAGTCATAAACAAGGAATTGATGAGCAATCCCGACAACTTTTACAAAATGGCTTTCGAATTTCAGCAGATTATGATGATTTACGAGAGCGCAATCAAGCAGATTGAGACAAAACTTGATATATTGAACAAGGAAAACAAGGTTTCGGGCAGGAGAAATCCTATTGAGACCGTAAAATCCAGAATCAAGTCGCCCCAGAGCATCGCAAGCAAACTTGAAAAAAAGAAGCTGCCTGTCACTTTTGATTCCATGGTCAATAATCTTCAGGACATCGCCGGCGTGCGGGTAATCTGTCCTTATATTTCTGACATTTACTCTGTCCGCGACATGCTTTTGAAGCAGCCGGACATCACTCTTCTTGAAGAAAAAGACTATATCAGGCAGCCGAAAGATTCTGGCTACCGAAGCCTGCATGTGGTGATTGAAATTCCTGTCTATCTTTCTGAAAGCACCCACAATGTAAAGGTTGAAATCCAGCTGCGAACGATTGCAATGGACTTTTGGGCCAGCCTTGAGCACGAATTACGCTACAAGACGAATACCAAAGTGCCGGAGAGCGTGCGCCGGGAGCTTTTCCGCGTGGCAGAGACAATCGCCATGACAGACCGGGAGATGGAAGAAATCGCCATAGAGCTTCAGAATCTGGATTAAGTTATACGGGATAAAGCAAAAAAAGTGGTCTCCCGCCGGGAACCTTGCCCCAGAAGTCGCAGTGAGCAGAGCTCAGGCGACTTTGTGGCAGAACCCCGGCTCCGGCCACTTTTTTTGTATTTTCTGTCTGCTAATCCGTATTCTGGAGCTGTGCATAGAAAAAACTCTGTGGTCTCCCTAGCCTATCAACATAGTTGCCTCGGAGACTGGCTAAAATTGTGCTCTCGAAGCAGTTTTCCTTCTATTGTGTAGAGACTCACTTTAACGGTATCATTTTCGATTTCCAGAATTCCGCAGGTGTTTCCGTCATCGCATTTGGGGAGGGAGATAGAGCCTGGGTTGAAGTAGAAAAGTCCGGCTTCTTCTTCCATGACCGTGACGTGAGTGTGGCCTGAAATGACGATTGTGCCTTTGGGAAGCCAAGAACTGAGCTCTTCGCGGCTGTAAAGATGTCCGTGGTGGATGAAGAGGCGGCGGATTTTCTTTGAAACGGGAATGGCCAGCGTGGTGTAGGCGTTCAAGCATGGAAAATTGAGCATCATCTGGTCAACTTCGCTGTCGCAGTTTCCGCGCACACAGAGGATTTTATCTTTGCGCTGGTTTAAAAGCTCCGCCGTCTTTTTGGTGTCCCAGCCCTGGGGGAGAGGATTTCTTGGGCCGTGGTTGAGATAGTCGCCGCAGAGAATGAGCGCGTCAACTGATTTTTCAAATGAAGCGAGGACTGTTTCAAGGCAGGCGGCGCTTCCGTGTATGTCGGATAGGATTAGGAATTTCATAGGCTTAACAGTAAAATTTCAATTCGCCGAAGCGAGTCTGCCATTCTGAGACAATCTCGAATGCTCGGTTTTCTATAATCTCAATAATGTTATTCAATGTGTGTTCCGGGATCTTTGAATTATTATTGCTGACAAGGCAATGCAATGTTTTTGTTATCCAGATTTTTGTTGCATTTTTTTCAGGATGACCTTTTGAAACATGAATATGCACAGGTTCGAGAGGTTCTCCTTCATTTGACCAGAAATAAATCAGATATGAGCCGATACTAAAAATTTGCGGCATGTTCAAATCCTCCGCCTCTGGCAAATTTAAAGAAAAGATGTGCGGCTCGTTCAACCAGATCCTTGAAATATTTCATTTCTTCGTCTGAATAACCGTGGACTTCCCATTTGTAATCTGGCAAGAAACATGTTGCATCATTAAAACCATTATCTGTAGGTGTTTCGATGTAGACTTTTACTTGTTCCTTGCCGTCGATGTTCAGAATCTCCGAGTGGGTGATTTCTGTGTCATCGTTCAGTGTCATGAATGGATACATCATAATCTTCCCCCTGTAGCATTGAACTACATTCTGTCCAAATATGGCACGAGAACAAGGTTCATCGCGTCTTTGAGGACTTGAAGCGTTGCCTTTGCGAGTGCGAGGCGGGCTTCTTTAAGCTCGGCATTTTCTGCGCTCATAATCGGGCACTGCTGGTAGAACTTTGAGAAGAGTTTTGCGATGTCGTAGAGGTAGTTTGCCATGACAGAAGGGTCTTTGTTTTCTGCGGCTCTTGCCACTGTCTCCGGGTATTCGCCCAGTCGTTTTACCAGATCCCATTCTTCCCCTGCTTTGAGAAGGGCAGCGGCTTTTTCAGGGCTTGCAGTCTTTGTTCCCTCGTCTTTAGCCTTTCGCAAAATCGAGGCAATTCGCGCTCCCATGTACTGTAAATATGGGCCTGTGTTTCCGTTGAAGCTTAAAGATTCTTCTGGATTGAAAACCATGTCTTTAATCGGGCTGACCTGCAAAAGATAGTAGTGGAGGGCGGCAAGTGCGACTTTTTCTGCCACTTCGTCTGCGTTACCCACTTCTTCTTCGCGGCCCTTTTCTTTGATTGCCTTGAGTGCGTCGGCATGAAGGGAGTCGATTAAATCATCCGCGTCAACTACGGTTCCCTCGCGGCTCTTCATTCGTCCGTTGGGAAGATTTACGAGACCGTAAGCCAGATGATAGAGCTTGTTTGCCCAGTCGAAGCCCAGCTTTTTGAGGATATAGAAAAGCACTTTGAAGTGGAAATTCTGCTCGGTGGCGACCACATAGACAAGCTCGTTGAAAGCCCAGTCACTGTGGCGGCTGATTGCCGTTCCGATGTCCTGAGTGATGTAGACGGAAGTGCCGTCCTTTCGGAGAAGAACTTTTTCGTGGTCTTCGCCGTCACGGCCTTTTCCGACGACTTCGGTGACATCAACGCGGACGCTTCCGTCCTCAGCCTTGAAGAAAACGCCTTTTTCAAGACCTTTCTGGATTTCGTCCTTGCCTTTGAGGTAGGTTTCGCTTTCAAAATAGAATTTGTCGAAGGAAACTCCAGTGCGGTCATAAGTTTCTTTTACGCCGTTGAAAGTCCAGTCGTTCATGGTCTGCCAGAGTTTTCTCGTCTCTTCGTCACAGGCCTCCCATTTTCGAAGCATTTCTTCGGCCATTTCCTGTGCTTCGGGATGGGCTGTCTCAGGCTTGTCTTTTTCGCCTTTTAAGTAGCGGTCGAACTCAACATAACACTGACCGACAAAGTGGTCGCCTTTCATTCCAAGTTTTTCGGGAGTGTCGCCCTTTGATTCGTGGAAGAGCTTGTAGGCCAGCATTGACTTACAGATGTGGATTCCGCGGTTATTGATGAGGTCAACCTTGCAGACCTCTGCTCCTGCTTTTTTAAGGATTCGGCTGACTGACTCACCGAGAGCGTCATTTCGCATGTGACCAAGATGAAGGGGCTTGTTTGTGTTGGGTGAAGAGAATTCCACCATGATGCGGCTTCCTTCAAGGTGAGCTTTGCCGTCATTGCCCAGAGTTCCGTATTGCGCGCCCTCAGATTCGATTTTTGAGAGGATTGATTTTACGGCTCCTGCTTTGTCCATCTTGAGGTTTACATAAGGACCCACCGCGAGTACTTCGCCGATTCCGCCTGCCTTGCCTGCGATTTTTGCCACGACTTCCTGTGCAATCTGGGGTGAAGCGATGCGAAGGGCTTTTGCGAACATGAACATGGGGGAGCCGATGTCGCCCATTTCAGGATTTGGAGAAGGCTGAACGACGATTTTTTCTGCCGAAACAGCCTCTGAGCCAAGATTTTTTTCTTTTATGATTTCATTTACTGCGTCTGCGATAAGAGATTTGAATTGTGATTTTGTATCTGCCATAAACTCTATTTTATAGAAAAAAGTGATATGTGAAAAGGGAGAAATTAGAAATTAGAGCGTTTCCCTCCCTTCGGTCGGGTCGCGTGTTCCGCCGTTCCGCTTTCGCTACATTCTTCCGTTCGCTTCGCTCGCTCCAGAACGCCTCACGGCGCAGCTACACCCGCTAACGCATGGAATAATAGCTGCCTTGATTAACGACCGATTCGGGATTATTGTCTTTTTTTAATTGCCTTAACATTCCATTCCAAAAGCGGTTCCTTGGATATTCTGTAATAGACCCGCACTTTTTCGCTGCCCTTCAAACCGCTTCTACCGCTTATTTTCATAATTTTGTGAATTGCGTTGTCATCGGTTCGAAACTCAATATATTTTCCGTTTTGGCCAGTGCATATCACATCGGAAAAATATAGTTTTGTCGAGACTCCGAACCAGTCTATTTCATCAGGATTTTTCCATGGCATTTTATCGGCGATGCTTACGGCATCAAACAAATCTTTTTCAGCATAAGCCGCAGGTTTGAAATTTTCGGTAAGGAAGTAAAAGTCCTTTGCATCATAACGATTCGCCTCTTCATATGCTTTCTCTTTTTCGAGCCACTTTTTTCTTGCCTCTTCTTCTTTTGCTTGTTTTTCTGCTTTGATTTCTTCAATTGTACGCAAGCCATCAATCTTTATAAGTTTTAATTCATACAAGCGAGGGTCATTAGGACTGTTCAGAAGATAAAGAACAGCATTATTCTTGACAGTTGCAAAATAAACATCGTACTCGCGATTTTCTTCAATTCTTTCATAAAAATCCGGGCAAGAAGATAGAAAATCATCCGCCGAAAAATTTTTGAAAGTTGAAGCAGTATTATTGTCATATAGGTAAAATTTGTTGCCAAAATCTTTTTGAATCATTGCAGAAACTTCATATCCGCTTGATTTGAGATAGTCTAGCTCGTAGTTTTGTATGAGGTCTTGTAAACTGATTCTTTCATATTCTGGCTCCGTTGGAATTTTCCCTGAAGATGCGCATCCTTCAAAGATAAATCCCGTTAAGAGACTTGTTGTGATAACTAATGAAGATAGAAAATTTTTCATGTTCATAATTTTTCTCCTGAAGTTTGATTTTTCTGATATTTTACTTGCCCACACTCTCACTGAACGCAAGTGTGTGATTTTTTTTGCTGGGAACGAAATTTTTCTGAATCAAGCCGAAAGTTTGTACCCCAACAATGGTATCGAGTTTTTGCTTGATACAAAGTGGATTGTCAGCGACTTGTACGCCGATAATTCCTTCAATCCCGATTTTTAGCGCAACATTCTCGATTCTTCCGGCATAAGCATTTTCTACCATATCTTCAAGATTTTTTCGGACATTTTCAGTGTAAGTTCCTTGAAGAACCATACAAAATCCTTCGTAAAAGATACGACTCTCAAGTTTGCTGAAAAGTCGTTTTTCATTTCTGCCGATTATGCAACGCCGTTTTTTGGAAACACAGTCTTCGAGGGCCAAAATACCTTCGTTTCTTGTTTTATACGAAAGGTCTAGAAAATATTTCGCCACGCTTGTCCAATGTTTTATGGCATAAAGCTTTCTTACCATTCTCAATATCATGTTTCCCCCCTATTTTTCATTCCTGTCCGCATAAGTCAGTTTCGGAATCTCTATCTCGCCTGATTTTCCTAAATCTTGTATTGCTTCAAGAATTTTTTGTTGCGAGTTATAAGAATCTTGTAATTTTACCTCCCCGATATAATCCATGTCTTCTCTAACCATTTGCGCTGCTCGTTTTGACATGTTGAATAAAAATTTATTCTGAATATTCGAACTTGCTGATTTCAGTGCATTCAGAAGATCAACGGTATCGATTTTAGTCAGAAGTTTTTGAACCGTACTGTCCTTAAGGCGTAAAATGTCGTCAAAAGTGAATTCCCTGTATGACGAGGGGTGAAACGAAACAAAAACGAGCGAGATTTCAAGCCGCACAGAATCTTTATCCAAATTTGGAACTGTGTTTGCTTTACTCCAAGTCCAATCGCACAGAAATCTTTTCATTGAAGCACAAAATTCTATCGTTTCCTCAAATTCGTTGTCCGTCAAACTGCTCATCACTTTTGCTGTGACCAAGTGTTTTTCCGAAAACAGCTCAGACTTCGTGTCAGGAAAAACAATGAGTGGCTCATTCTGATTTCCGACAAAGATTTTCCCTGTCGTCCGTGCCTCAAAGAATTCTGGTGCATCCGAATAGATTCTTTCAGTCTGCCACATTGCCAAACGAAGTTCATTTTGCTTTTGAACGAAGTAATTGTCGATGATGTCGATTTTCTCAACCTGATTGTCATTCAAAGAGATGATTTTTTCCATAGTTGTCTCCTTGCAGGGCTTGTTGTCCCGCTTGCATAAAATGATAGCAGACGAGACTTGCATGGAATGAGGGTGCGAATATTTTTTTTTGCACTTGCATTATCTGACAGTGTGAACCTCTAAAATAACTATAGTTTGGAGGCCTATAATGAAAAAAGCTAGAAAAGTAAGATGGAATGTTTTGGCAGCTATTGATTATGTTTGTCAGCATACGAAAGGAAAACAGTTGAAATATGATAATACTGTAAAAATGCAAAACACATTGAATCGGCTCAAAGCATATTTCGGTGGAATTAATGAGAATCAGGTAATAATTTTGTGTGCAGTCTTAGACATTACTCTTTCACATTTAGAAAAAATAGGAATTAGTGAGTATTTGGGCATGGTTCCACTTGCATATCTACAGCATAATGATGAAATTGAAGACTTGGATGAGAGATGTCTGCTGAATGTGCAGATTAATGATACAGGACATCACTACTCAATAGAAGAAAAAATGCTTGAATCTGTTTTACGAAATACAGAGATAAATATAGAAGAAGAAAAATATGATTCAATATCTTTCACAAGGGAAATTAAAAAAACTTTGGATACTTATACGATGAATCATGCGGAAAGAATCTGTACAGCTTCAAAAATTGAAGAAAAATGCAAGAAACTGCCTTTTGTGAAGGATTCGATTTCTCGTATTTGCGGTGACTTCGACAGATTTTGCTTTTATACTCTTTGCTATTACTATTCGCAAGACTGGGAAGCAAATTTACAGAGTATATTCCGTTCCATATATGGTGAATTCGCAATTCAAAACATGGAATTAATAATTACGGAAAAACATTTTTTACTTGAAAAGGAATTCATCAAAATAGAAAAAAAAGGAAGCGTAACGGATACGACTTTATCTATTACTGATAAATCTAAACACCTATTTCTTGGTGAATATGAATATCTTTACGAACGGTAAATAGATGAAAAATCACTTATACAGCCGGATTCAATTGTTTCAAAGCCCTTGTTTTACAGCAAAGCCAATCAAGAGCAGATTGATATGCTTTACTCGTCTTTGCAACATGAAAATCTAAGTTCTATTCAAAACGGATTGCGGGCAAAAGGTCTCCCGACAGGTATATGTATTCTTCTCTATGGTGCTCCGGGAACTGGAAAAACAGAATCTGTTTATCAGATTGCAAAAACTACTCACAGACAAATTGTTCATGTCGATATAAGTCAGACAAAATCCTGCTGGTTTGGAGAAAGCGAAAAAATGATAGATAAAATATTTGAAAACTATAAAAGAATATGCAAGAGATTGAGAGACAGCGGCAAAAATGATATTCCGATTTTATTATTCAACGAGGCTGATGCCATTTTGCAAAAACGAACGGAATTTAGAGGCGGCAGCACAGAAAAAACTGAAAATGCGATGCAGAATATTCTCCTTGAAAAGATGGAAAATTTTGACGGAATATTAATAGCGACCACAAATCTTGCTGTTAACATGGATGCGGCTTTTGAAAGGCGTTTTCTTTATAAGATTAAATTCGATAACCCAACAGTGGAAGCCAAAACTTCAATCTGGCGTTCAAAATTGAACTGGCTCCCGGAATCACAGGCAAAGCAACTCGCTAATGAATATAATTTTTCAGGCGGAGAAATTGAAAATGTCGTAAGAAAAGCAACCATGGAAGAGATTATAAAAGGCTCACGAGTTTCTATCACCCGACTGGAAGAAATCTGTAATACAGAAAAACTGAATAATTGCGAATTCGAAAAGAAAATAGGCTTTTGTTTGTGAAAAACTAATTGTATGGTTCGCTGTCTACATAACAAACATCGCCAGATACATCGACCTTGTTGTTCCAGTCATTTTCACTGTCGATGTTTGGATTTTTGTCCCAGCAGACAGAATTTGAGTCATCGATATAAACTCGCTTGAAATCCGCATAATTCAAGAATTGTTCAAAAACAGTGTTTTTCTTGAGATACGGCTTCATATCAAAAAGTCGTTTTTCCGAGTTGTCAAAAGTGAGCAGCAATGTAAAATCTTCATTCGGTTTTACGGCAATGATTTTCTTCCGGCCAGAAGCAAAATATTTTGCCATTTTTGAGTCAAAACCTTTTGAAAGATAAAAATCAATGGAATTAGGCATATTTTTTAACGCAACGGGTCAATTGAGAATAAATCCTGTTTTTTTACAGCAAGTTCCCAGTTTTCCAATAATTCAGTCTGATGGAATGCAGCCCAACCTAAAACCATTTTCAATTGTTTGTTTTGCATTTCTCCTTCAAGGACTTCCAAATCTTTGATGGAAACAATAACTTCCTCGTCACCATACTTTGCATGAAAATGCGGTGGCATGTGGTCATTCCAATTAATTGAAATTTTAATTCCACGGAACATACTTATCGTTGGCATACTCACCTCTTGTAGTAATTTTAACATAAATTTCTCGAATTATATAGGTTAAATCTGTTGGTTTTGTTGTTTTTCGGGCAGAAAAAAAATCCGTGTGGTATTTTGGAAATTGCCACACGGATTGGATTTTGCTATGCAAAATGTTTTTGGGGGAAATTTAGTTGTTTAATTCTGAAAATCTTTCTACTAGTTCGTTAACTAGGATTTTCGATCGTGCCTCTATTAATTCTGATGCTTTTTCTATATAAGCATTAGCAAAATTTACATATTCTCTGGAGTTTTCTTTTGTTAGTTCCCAATGAGCAAAATGTTCTTTTCCTAATTTGAAATTTTTATATGAAAAATCCTTACCTTGGAGATAAAAGACATTCAAAAAATCATCAAAAGATTTTTCTTTAAAGAAAAATTTATTCTTATCAACAAGTTGATTTAAAAAATCGTCAGATTTTAATTTTAAATTATCAAGGAAAATATCAAAATAGTCTTTCCAATGTTCATTAAAGAACCCTCTATATGAGTTTATGCTTTTCCTACTTTTTGTCTTAGAGGGAAGTAACATAAAATTTCCAAGTCGTTGGTATATATGAAAAAAATCTTTTGCAAACGGATTATTTTTTTGTTTCGCATCAATAATTTTTTCCCAAATATCTTGGGGAAAAATTTTAGCTACTTCATTTCGTTTTTTAATTTCTTTTCCAAATAAAGTGTTAAATGTATTTATTGTCTCTCCTGTGTAGTTGCAATATAACGTTGTCCTATAAGGATAGTTTGGAATTAAAAAGTCCTCTGATAATCTACCGTTCCCATATAATAAGAAATCGATAGCATAAATTATATTTGTTCTATCACCATCAAAATTTTTGTCATCAATACCTGATGATGTGCCATCATATTTGGAATTTCCTGCAATTCCCCAAAATGAAAAATCTTTTAATTTTTCGATATCATCATTCAAATAGTCATGAATAAAATCTTTAAGTAAGTTAATAGCGTTCTTTTTATTAAAATTTTCTGACATAACCTTTTTTTCTCCATATCTCCAATTATACCACACCCACCTTGCTTATCAATTTAATCCCATCCTTCACTTTTCCGACAAATGCCCGCGCGGGATAGTAGCGGCGCGGAGCGTTCCGAACATAGTGAGGAATGGAGCGGTAGCGGAACCGCGGATAGCCCGGATGTAGTTGAGTCGCGCCAAATTCTTGCTTTCCGCTTTCATTTTTCCACTTTCAACTTTCCTGCCATTGCCTGAACATGGTCCTGCCAGTCGTTTACAAGCCGTTCTGGGGCGAGCGGTGTCAGCCATTGCCCCTGGCTCATCACCCAGTTTAGGACCGGGTGATACTGGTTGCTTGTGAATGTCATAATCGTGCTTCCGTCGGCTTGAGGGGCGAAGGTCTGATCTTCTGCCCATTTGTAGGTGCGTACCCAGTTCAGTGTGATGGGGCTTTCGATTCGGATTTTGAACTCGTAGGTTTCGTCGCCTATGTATCTTCCGAAATTGCCCTTTACCCGATTTGTGTACTCAAAGTCTTCTGGAAGAGTGAAGGTTTCTTCGTGCGAGCGGACATTGCTTATCAGCCAGACATTGTAAAACTTGATTTTCTTTGTCGCCGTTTCCTTTGCGTAGAGTGTCCACATTCCGCCAGAAAACAAGAGCTGCCATGGCTCTACTGTGATTTGGCTTGGCTGGCCTCCGTCGTAATATGCGTAGTTGAATGTGATGTAGTGATTTTTTGCGAGCGCGTCTTCGAGGGCTGACCATACTTTGTCGGAAATCGGAACCGGGCTGATTCCCAAAAATACGATTCGGTTTGAGAGTCGTTTGGCGAGACCTGTTTCGCTGTCGTCGTCGATGTCGGTTGCGAGCGTGCTGAAGACTTCTATTGCCTGAGAATAAATCGGTGTTCCGTGGAGCGTTTCAAGAAGGTTCGCCATTAGTCGGGCTGCGACAATTTGCTTTTCGGTGGAGAGATTCGCTGGTATTCGGAAAGCCGGATGCGTGTAAAAATAGCCTTTTTTGAAGCGGTCGTATGCAATTGGTGCCTTGAAGTCGCTTTTCAGGCGTTCGATGTCACGCAAAATCGTTGCCTCGGAGACTTCAAATTTTTTCATCAAAAACGGAACATTCGGATATGCTCCTGATGCTATCAAGCGGTCAATTGTATATCCTCGCCATAGTTCGACCTGTGCTTCTCGTTTCTTTCTTTGTGATTTTTTGAATTCTTTGTTTTCTTCCATAAATTATTCTCCTCAACCTAATTTTTACATAAATATAATACATCAGACTTGCATAGAATGACAGTCTCGTTGTCCTTCAACAAAAATTCAAAATCTCACTTCACTTATTATTGAATTTTTTGTAAAATAAAAGTATTGAAAATCGGAAAGTTTTATTATTTAGTTTTGCTTTGTGGGGGACTCTCGACTGCTGACGACTGAGTGGCGAGAGAAAAAAGCGTTAGGAGATTTACCGTGGATACAAAAGTTATTGACCAGTACATTGATGATTTGATGACCAAATCAACTGCCGAAATTCCTGTGTGGAATATCGAAAAGGCGCGTGCCGGGTCAAAATCAGGTTGGGATTACATTGACGGCTGTATGATTATGGCTCTTCTTGAGCTTTATGATACAAGCAAAAACGAGAAATTCCTTAAATTCGCTGATTACTACGAGGATTACCGCATTCACGAAGACGGAACAATTGACGGCTACTCAAAAGAAGCATGGAATATCGATGAAATCAACGGCGGAAAGAATCTCTTTCCCCTCTATGCTCTCACTAAAAAAGAAAAATACAAGAAAGCCCTTGAAAAGCTTTATGAGCAGGTAAAAGACCAGCCACGCACAAAAGAAGGAAATTTCTGGCACAAGGCGATTTATCCGAATCAGGTTTGGCTGGATGGTCTTTATATGGGCTTGCCTTTCTACATGGAATACACGGCAACTTTTGAAGACGGCAAAAACAAGGATGATATTTACAATCAGTTCTTTAATGTTGAGAAGCTTATGAAAAATCCGGCAGACGGCTTGTATTTCCATTGTTTCGACAGCTCAAAAACATCCTTCTGGTGTGATAAAAACACAGGTCTCTGTCAGAATTACTGGCTGCGCGCCTTGGGCTGGTTTTCAATGGCCATGCTGGACAGCTTGAATCATGCTCCAGACCGTGGCAGCGATAACTGGAATCATTTGAAGACAATGTTCATCAACTTGCAGGACGCAATGCTCCGCGTGCAGGACGAAAGCGGCATGTGGTATCAGCTTCCGGCTCTTCCTGAGGTTGAGGGCAATTATCTTGAGACTTCTGGCTCTTCTATCTTCGCTTACTCACTTTTGAAAGGTTTGCGCACTGGTATCTTGACCGGCACTCCAAATGAGGCCAAGTACAAGGCGGCCGGAATCAAGGCTTTTGAAGGAATCTGCGAGAAATATCTCAAAACGGACAATGGCGTGCTTTCTTTGGGCGGAATCTGTCTCGTGGCAGGCTTGGGCCCCGAAAAGAACAAGCGCCGAGATGGAACCGTTGCTTATTACTTAAGCGAGCCAATCGTCCAGGACGATGCGAAAGGAGTCGGTCCCTTTATCCTCGCGTATAATGAATATAAATTAATTCATCATTACAAAAGCGGCTTGCACTGTCATTGAGCGGCTTCTGGTGTTGGCGTCGATTTGGGGCGGAAGAAAGGCGGCTTGCCTGCGGAATGAGCCGAAAATGTTCTTGCCGTCCGCAAATTTCGTACAGCAGGTGCAGTCTTCCGCCACCACTATGTTTTCTTCTTTTATGCCCGCTTGTTTTAAAACGAAAAGATTTGCCTCTGTGAGAGAGAGTCGGTAAGGAAATCTTTTGATTAAGTCGGCTTCTTCTTCGCTGGCGGGATTTTCGGCCTTTTCTATGCATTTTTTTCCGAAGTTTTGGGTGAAATAATCAGAGCGTTCCTTGTCCACGAAATAGCAGCAGTTTCCTATGTGCGGGCCGATTGCCGCCAGAATATCTTCAGGCTTTGAGCCGAATTCTTCCTGCATTTTTTTTACGCCATTTCCCGCGATTCCCGTGCCTTTCCAGCCTGAGTGAAAGGCTCCGATTGCTTTGTTTTTGCGGTCGTAGAGGAAAAGGGGAAGACAGTCGGCAACGGTGACGGCAGGAACTAAAAGGGGATTTTTTGTGATGAGTCCGTCGCCCCTTAAATCTTTTGTGTCGCCTTCAAACTTTGTTACATAAACATCTTTTGAGTGAATGAGCTCAATGGGGGCAAGGCGCAGCTTACAGTCGCAGATTCCCTCGGCGCTTGAGCACTTTCCTGAGCAGACTGGCTTTTTTATTTCTGAGAGGATTTTTTTGAGGGTGGCCGTTCGATTTTCGTTGCTCTCATTCCAGCGGAAGCGCATGGAGCCGGCTTTTAAAAGCGTCATTCCCCAGCGGGCATATTTTTCGGATTCGGTGGAGCAAAGGGGAGCGCCGTTTTTGTAAAAGGGAAGAGTGATGTAGCTTGCGCTTTGAGAAAAGGCTGTCTCAAGTTCATTTTTGACAGAAATCGTGTTTATCATTTTGCGCGCTGTTTATCCAAATTTTCCAGTTCAATTACAATGTTGAGGGCATTTTCTATCAGATTTTTTGAAAGCTCGATTTTTTTGACAAAAGGCTCGTTGTTTTTATCCTTCATGGAATTAAGATTTTTTACCGTGTCGAATCGCGTGTCTTTTGAAAGCCCCAGAACTCCGTAGAGAATTTTCAGGATAGAGCGGGCCGAGTCCCCGAAACGGTGAATAAGCGTAGAAACATCGGACTCAAGGGAGCGCATCATCTGATCGACTTTGCTTTGTGCCTGAAGGGTGCGAGATTTGTCTTCATGGATCTTGTTGAACATCGCCCCTGTCTCTCCGTGAATTGAAAGCCGACGGGTAAGTTCCTGAAAAGAGATTGAAAGCTGAATCATGTTATTGAAGGACTCTGAGAGGGTATCATGATTTTCTTTTTTGTTGAAAGAGCCTTGTACGAGCAGGGTTTTCAAGTCTAGCTCGCAGATTGAGAATTTTTCTCGCATAAACCAGTTGAGGAATCCAAGTGTTGCTTCATAAGTAAATCGGACTCCGCCATCCCACAAGTCTTCCCATGGAGTTTCAGGAAATTTTGGGAAAAAATCGATGGCAAAGTGCAACTTGAGCCTAGATAAAAGAGCTTCTCGCTTGCAGTCTGCTTCCCATGCCGTCCATTTTTGGTCGAAAATTCGTTTCCATGCATTTTTATACTTAACGAACCAATCTTCTCCAGCTGAATACAAAGCTGTTTTCCATTGATAATCTCTGTGAACGACGCAACCAATAGAGCGGATTGGGACGCTTGACATGAACATTTGCAGGAGACCGAGGCTTGAGTGTGCCTTTCCTAAAAAATCACCAGCATCACGACCATTTTCTTCTTCAGAAATATGCTTTGTATTTCTTACGGCGAAAAGATAAAGGGATTCTAGGAATTCATCTGGAATCGAGAGTGAACTACAAAGAATTCTGGCAAATGAATCTACTTCGCTTTCAACTTGATTGAACTGACAAGTAAATCCATTTTCGTTTGAAGAAGTAAACTGTGCGAGAAAACGAGCGAATGGAAGATGGACAAATTGTCTGAGCCATTCAGATGCTTTTGCTGCTTCATACATTCGTGACTTATCATCAGATGGGATGGAGTCGAATATTTCTTCAAGTTTGCGTAAAAGTGAACTTCTTAAATCTGGGCGAATATCGGGTGAAATCGGGATAGAATAGGGGTCAACATTTGTTTCGATATCTGCTGTGACTTCAGGCAAAATGATGGTGCTGAGAAAAACATAAAACATTCCTTCATTTTCTTCGGCTATTGAAGTCAGGTAAGGCTTGAAAAAAGCCGCACAGGATTTTAGTTCTGTGAGACGGTCGTAGAAAGGCGAGAGAAAAAGTTCATTTTTTGAATTTATTATACCGGGAAAGTTTTTCTCGATGTTGCGGCATATTTCAGAAAGTTTGTATTCGTTATAAATCGCATTTTGGGTTGTATTTGAGAGAATTGACTTTATCCAAATAAAAAAGCGGAGAAAGACGGATTCGTTTTTTATTTTGATTTCAAAAGGCTCGTTTGTATCGTCGAGTTTTTCTTCGGCGGGATGAAGGGGGGCTGCATCATTTGTGACGGAATCGTGCATTTTATCGAGAATTTGCTGCCTTTCCTCGTCAGAAATTCCTGTCGCCATGCGCTCAAAAGAATCTTGTTTTTCCATGAAGAATATTTTATAGAAAAACTCTGCTTATAACAAGAAAAAACCGCCCGAAGGCGGCTCTATTGAAATTATTTGTTGAGTTCTGCTACGACAAGCTCGCCCATCTTTTTTGTTCCGACGAGTTTGCCCTGAGCCTTGACTTCAGCCATGTGGCTTCCTGCGATGTCGCCTGTTCGCCAGCCTGCGTCGAGAACTGCGTTTACGGCGTCTTCGATTGCCTTTGCTTCTGTCTCAAGCTTGAATGAGTAGCGGAGAAGCATTGCGGCAGAAAGGATTGTTGCCAAGGGGTTAGCGATGTCTTTTCCTGCGATGTCCGGGGCTGAACCGTGGATTGGCTCGTAAAGACCTGGGCCTGTTCCATCGCCCAAAGAAGCTGAGGCCAGCATACCGATTGAGCCTGTTACCTGACTTGCCTCGTCAGTGAGGATGTCGCCGAACATGTTGCTTGTGGCGATGACATCGAACTGGCGTGGCGCACGAACCATCTGCATTGCGGCATTGTCGATGTAGAGAAAGTCAAGGGTGATGTCCTTGTATTCCTCGTGGACTTTCTCTGCCACAGCCCGCCAGAGTCGGCTTGAGTTGAGGATGTTTGCCTTGTCAACTACAGTGAGATGCTTTTTGCGGTTCTTCGCGAATTCAAAGCCCATGCGGACGATTCGCTCGATTTCTGCCCATGTGTATTTTTCTGTGTCCCAGGCTGTTTTTCCGTCTGCGCTAGTTCCGCGCTCACCGAAGTAGATGCCGCCTGTAAGCTCGCGGACAACGAGAATATCAAGACCCTCGCCGACGATTTCGTCTTTGAGAGGGCAGGCGTCTTTAAGCTGCTTCCACATAACAGCCGGGCGGAGGTTAGCGAAAACCTTCATGCCGCCGCGAAGACCAAGAAGTGCCTTTTCCGGGCGGATTTCCGGAGCAACATTGTCCCATTTTGGACCGCCGACGGCTCCGAGAAGAGTTGCGTCGCTGTTGAGACAGATGTCAAGCTGATCCTGCGGGAGTGGTTTTCCCCATTTGTCGATGGCAGCTCCACCAGCGATTACATTTTTGTATGTCCATTTGTGGCCGTATTTTTTTGCGACAGCGTCAAGAACATTGACAGCCTCTGCAACAACATCAGGACCGATTCCGTCACCGGGAATCAAAGCGATTGTTTTTTCCATTTTTGTTCCTCTTGATTTATTGTCAGCCGAAATGACTCGGCATCTTAATTACGGATTTTATTATAGTGATGCAGGGTAATTGCGTAAAGTGTAGGGAGTCGGTCGCGCATCGCGAACAAACTCACGAGGTGAGTTTGTAGACGAGTCTCGCTGAAGGCTATGCCTGAAGCGCGTACATATTTTTAATATGGTAGTGAATTTTTTGCATTGTCAAAAAGTCTTATTCCTTATTATATTTATTACATAGGAGTTTTTATGGAAATTGATTCAAAGAATGCAGTGATTGTGCCTGAGGGAGTTTTTATTATCGGAACTTATGATGAGAACGGCGTTCCCAATGCCATGAATGCGGCCTGGGGAATTCAGTCTGATTATGAGGAAATCGCTCTTTTCCTTGCCCAGCACAAAACCACCGAAAATCTTAAAAAGACGGGAGCCTTTACGGTTGCTTTTGCTACAAAAAATACGGTTCAGATTTCTGACTATTTCGGCGTTGAGAGCGGTTCAAACGTGAATAAAATCGAAAAGGCCGGGGTTCATGTGCACAAGAGCGCGAATGTAAATGCACCGATTATCGAGGAATATCCTTTGGTTCTTGAGTGTGAGGTTACTGAATGGGACGAAAAGCGGGAAATGCTTAGGGGAAAAATAGTCGCCCAGCAGGCGGATGAGTCAATCCTTACTGACGGTAAGGTCGATTTGGGAAAACTCCAGCCGATTATGTACGACGCTTCTTTCCATGTTTACCGAGTAATCGGTGAAGTCGTGGGAAATGCTTTTAAAGACGGGCTTGCGATTAAAAACAAATAAAATTCTAAGGAAAAACTTTGGATGCAGAAAGTCGTGGTTTTCAATCTTGTTAACAGCAGTAATTGTGGAGACAAGATTATTGCACAAAGTCTTAAGAGTCATTTTGAGACGAAATTTTCGGTACTAAGCCGAGATATTCTTGGAAATCAGTCTGACTCTGGATTTTACTCTGTTCGGCGGCGGTTTTCTGCGTTCATCGTTCCGATTCTTCCTCGCTTTTTCAGGCACTTTCTGGTTCGCTTCTGTGCTTTTTTCAAATTCAGGATTATAAAGTCTGCGTTCTATACTTCTTCCGTTCGTGCTTCTGATTTTGTCGTCATCGGGGGCGGTCAGCTTTTTCGTGACAATGATTCTTATATGCCTTGTGCCTTAGATTCTCTCTTTCGTGCGATTCAAAAATATGAAAAACCTTTCTTCGTTCTTGGATGTGGTGTGTCTGGATTTTTGAGTCCTTACGCAAAAAAAGTCTTCAAGCGGATTTTTGAAAGTCATTTGAACAAAAAGAGCATTTTTCGCGATGAGAATTCGATTCAGATTCTTCAAAAAAACGGAATCACGGGGAATTTTTCTTTTGCTCCCGACCTTGCCTTTGCGCTTGGTTTTAAGAATCATGCGGAAAGCGGTGATTTTTTTGGTATTTGCGTGACATCACCGCGTACGATTTTATACTATGGAAGAGAAAGTTGGAAAAAATCAGCGAAAATCATCTCAAAAAGAATTCTTGAAGCAGTAGAAGAGAAAATTGCGGGTGAGCAGAAAATCCTCATTTTCTGCAATGGAAATCCTGAGGATTATTTCTTTGCGAAATTGCTTGTTAAAAAGATTCGGAAAAAATACCCTCATAAAGAATTCCTGTTTGCCCCCCGTCCGAGAAATCCGGCTGATTTGGAAAATCTTTTGTCGCATTGTCGGAATGTTTTCTCATACAGAATGCATGTTGCAATTCTCTGCGCGCTTCTTAAAATTCCCTGTGAACTTGAGCGGTGGGATTCAAAAACGGACGGATTGAGTTTTGACGAAAAGACGACGGAACGGAATATTCTTGCGGCGAAGTCAGTTTTTTCTTTTGGTGATTTTTGATACAATAAATTTGTTTTGGGATTTTTATTCAAGGAGAATTTTTATGGAAGATTATAAGAAAGAATTCATCGACTTTATGGTTGAGTGCAATGTGCTTAAATTCGGAAGCTTCACATTGAAGAGCGGGCGACAGTCTCCCTTCTTTATGAACGCTGGAGCCTATGTAACGGGAAGCCAACTCAAGCGACTGGGAGAATTTTACGCAAAGGCCATTCACGACAATTTCGGCGATGATTTTGATGTTTTCTTTGGCCCGGCTTACAAGGGAATCCCTTTGGCCGTGGTGACGGCAGTGGCTTATTCTGAGCTTTACGGAAAGGAAGTAAAATATTGCTCTGACCGAAAGGAAGCCAAAGACCACGGAGCCGATAAGGGCGACCTTTTGGGCTACAAAATCAAGGACGGAGACCGGGTTGTAATCATCGAGGATGTAACCACCAGCGGAAAGTCCATCGAAGAGACCTATCCCAAAATCAAGGCCCAGGAAGAAAAAGAGGGCGGAATCAAAATCGTGGGCGAAATCGTTTCTCTTAACCGCATGGAAAAAGCCCCCGACTCAGAAAAAGCCGCGCTGGATGTAATCAGCGAAAAATACGGCTTCCCTGCCAGAGCAATCGTAAGCATGAGTGAAGTGGTCGATGCCCTGTACACTAATGGCGATAAAAAGCTGATTACTGACGAAATTAAGGCTGAGATTGACAAGTACTACGAGACTTACGGAGCTAGGTAAGTTGAAAGCTGAAAACTGAAAGTTGAAAATTCCTCACGGAGCTCTGTGCGCTCTGTGAGGAATTTATAAATCTGCGGTTCCTACTTTAAAATCTCTCTTGCCCTTTCCAGGGCTCCTGAGATGTGGTCATGGATATTTTCGCGGCCAAGCTTGTCTGCCATGCCGGTTTTTTCGAGAAGTATGTAAGGCTGTGTGTGGATTCCTGAGATTACAATTGTGATGCCTTTTCGGTCACAGGCGGCTTTTGCCTGCTCTAAGGCGCGAATTCCGCCAGCGTCAAGGTAGATTGTGTTTCTCATGCGCAGAATAAGCACCTTGTAGTCAACGCCTGCTTTTTCAACGGCGACTTCGAATTTTCGCACGGTACCGAAGAAGAGAGGACCTTCAATTTCGTAAACCATAGCTCCATGGGGAAGGTCGAGTCGTTCTTCCGGCATGTCTGCGGCGTGAATTCCCGAAGTGAGGGCTTCCCGCTTGTTCTGAACTTCCGACAAATCTATCATCTTTTTAATGAAGAAGAAGGCCGCAAGCCCCAGACCAACTTCGATTGCCACAGTCAAATCTACGAAGACTGTGATGAAGAAAGTGACTGCAAAGACGGCTGTGTCTGATTTTTGACCGCGGACAAGGGAGCGGATTGCAGGAAAGCCCGCCATGTTCCATGCCACATTGATTAAAACTGCCGCAAGAGCCGCCATTGGAATGTAAGCCGCGTATTTTCCGAAGAAGAGGAGAATCAAAAGCAGGGTGAGGGCGTGAACGATGCCCGCTATTGGTGTGCGCCCGCCGTTTTTGATGTTTGTTGCTGTGCGGGCGATTGCTCCAGTGGCCGGAATGCCTCCGAAGAGGGGAGAAGCGATGTTTGCGATTCCCTGACCGATAAGCTCTGTGTTTGAGTCATGCTTGCCGCCTGTCATACCGTCAGCGACCACAGCCGAAAGAAGGGATTCGATTGCCGCAAGGACAGCGATTGAAACTGCCGTGGGGAAGAGCATTCGGATTGTGCTTAAAGAAAAGTCTGGCAGCTGGGGAGCGGGAAGGGTGTTTGGAATTACGAAATGGCGGCTTCCGTCGGCGAAGGTGCCGATAGTGTCTGTTTTAAGACCGCAGAATTTGTCCAGAAGGATTGAAGCCACGGTAGCCAGAATCAGGACGATGAAACTTCCCGGAATCTTTTTTATAAATTTTGACCAGATGAAGATAAAAGCGAGGCAAACCGAAGCCATGATGAATGAATAAACATTAATCGTTGAGGCTGATTTGATATAAACGATGATTTTTGGCAAAAAGTCGCCCGGCATTTTTGAATATTCCTCGCCTAAAATCCGCATTGGTTCAGAAAAGTCCGGAGCAAGGCCGAAAAAGTCTCCGATTTGGCCGGCTGCGATGGTGACTGCGATTCCTGCCGTAAATCCTGTGACGATTGTATATGGAATGAATTTGACCAAACCGCCCATCTTGAATGCGCCCAAAAGAATCAAAAGAATGCCCGCCATGACCGTGGCCGTTGCAAGGCCGGAAAGTCCGAACTGGGCGACGACGCCGTAAACGATGACCGCAAAGGCTCCCGTGGGGCCGCCAATCTGAACGGCAGAGCCACCGAAGGCTGAGATACAGAAGCCCGCGATGATTGCGGTAAAGAGGCCTGCCGCCGGGTTCACTCCCGAAGCGATGGCGAATGCGATTGCCAGCGGAAGAGCGACAATGCCGACGATAATACCTGCGATGAGGTCGGAAATAAAGGTGCGAGAATTGTATCCTTTAAGCGAATTGATGAGCTGTGGTTTGAACATAATGTAAAATTATGCTCTTTTATGCTCTTTTATGCAATAAGCGGTGACTTCCCCCTTTATTTTTTGCTATAATTTCGCTATGAAACATCACGCTTCCTTTTCAAGGTACTTTTCCAAAAAAACATTTTTTATCTGTGCAAATCTTTGTAATCTGTGGATTTTCCTCGCTTCTTGTTCCCGTTCCCCCGAAATGACTCTTTCAGAGATTGAGGCGGCCAGGGCCAGCGGGGCTAACGAACTGATTGAGAAGACTGTTCACCGCCCGAATTTGACCAATCATTTTGAGACTGGAAAGGTCGGCGGCACTTACAATGACATCATTATGGGGGAGCCCAAGAGTTTTAACATGCTGGTGGCCGAAAAAGACGGTACTACGGCGGGTGTGGTGGCTCCTCTGGTTCAGTATCTGGCCGACTATGACATTATCAAGCGGGAATGGAAGGGGCGTATCGCGGACTTTGAGATAAAAATCGATGAGGAAAATAATAAACTCGATGTGATATATACGATTAAGAGCGATGTCTACTGGTCTTTCTACGGAAACGCCAGGCCAAAGGTAAAAGTGACCAGCGACGATGTGATTTTCTGGTACGATGAGATTCAGGGGGATGAAGAATGCGGTTCTTCGGCCTATAATTCCCAGTTTATGCCCATGGATGACGGCAGTGAGGCGCGGATTACAATCGAAAAAATTGATGATGCGAGCTTTGTTTTTCATTTTCCGCAGATTGTCGCTGAGCCGATTCTGCAGACGAATATGGATTTCGGTCCCCGCTTTTTGTACAAGGCCGCAAAGGACAAGGGCGGGGCGGATGCTGTAAAAAAACTCTTCACTGTTGCCGCAGACCCCAAGGAGCTTCCTTCCTGCGGACCTTATTTCCTTACCGAATATGTTCCGGGGCAGAGGCTTTTGTACAAGCGGAATCCTGAATTCTGGGACAAGGACGCGAAGGGCGAAAGCCATCATTACCCGGAAGAGTTGGTCTATCAGGTGGTTGGAGATGCGAATACGGCCTATCTTTTGTTCAAACAGGGCAAAATCGAGGACTATTCTTTTCAGCCGGAGCAGCTGGAGGAAGCCGTCAGGGACGCAGAAAATGTCCTTACTCCCGACGGCCAGTTTATTCCTGAAAATGCAGAAAAAACAGAGGGCTACACGGTCTTTAATGCGGACGGCTCCATGAACGCTTCATTCTGGTCTTTCAATCAAAATCCTAAAAATCAAGGTGAGGCTTTTTACAAATGGTTCTGCAAAAAAGAATTTCGTCAGGCAATGAGCTGCCTTTTGAACCGGGAGAGAATCATTTCCCAGACTTACCGGGGCCTCGCCGAGCCGACTTACTCTTTCTTCCCCGAAGTCAACCGCTATTATAATGAAGATATTATCCTTCAATACCGCTATTCCCATGCCCACGCGAAAAAATTGCTTGAGGCGGCGGGATTTTCCAAGAAAGACGATGGATTTTTGTATGACTCAGAGGGAAACAAAGTCGAATTTGATTTGACCATTAACGGAAACGACACGATTTCTTCAGATATTGCCCAGATTATCGTGGACGAGTGCAAAAAAGAAGGAATCACGGTTACGCCACGAGCCACGGACTTTCAGAAACTCGTTGACCAGCTGATGACAAGCTACGACTGGCAGAGTATTATCATCGGTTTTGGTGGCGGCTCTCTTTTCCCCACTCAGGGAAGCAATGTCTGGGTTAGCGACGGAAACCTGCATCTCTGGTACCCATTGCAAAAATCCCCCGCCACTGACTGGGAAGCGCGGGTGGACGAGCTTTACCACAAGGCCAAGTGCATCGTGGATTATGAGGAAGCCAAGCCTCTCTGGGATGAGTATCAGTCGATTTTCCTTGAGCAGTGCCCGATTATCTATCTCATGCGCCGCCGCTCTTTCTACGGCCTGCAAAATCGCTGGGACATGACCAATGTTTACTACGACAATCTAAACGGCGCGGAAACGAATTATCTTTATTTAAAATAAAATCAGGAGTAAAATAGAAAAATGTTTACAACGATTATTTCTTTTATTCGAGTCGCATTTTACATGCTCTCAAAAAATAAAGTCCGCCGTCTCGCCCTCAAATATGACAAGGCTGGCGACATTGCCAATCGCGATAAAGTTGTTTTCGGAATCGTTCCCAAGTGGGCGCGCTTCGTTTTTGAAAAAGTCACTCGGTCTACGGTAGAAGTTACAGGCCTTGAGAAAATTCCTCAGGACAGGGCCGTGGTTTTCATCGGAAATCATCAGGGAAACATGGATATTCCCCTTTTGTTCGGCTACATCAACAAGCCCATGACTTTCGTAGCAAAAGCCGAGTTGGGTAAAATTCCCCTTCTTTCTGACTGGATGAAGCTCTTGCAGTGCACTTTCATCGAGCGGAAAAGCCCCCGCAAGTCAATTCAGGCCATTCATGATGCGGCTGAGGGCGTAAAAAAGGGCTATTCTCAGGTCATTTTCCCGGAGGGAACGCGAAGCAAGGGCGGACCCCACCACGAATTCAAGGCCGGAAGTTTCAAGCTTGCCTTTATGTCTGGTGCACCCATCGTTCCCGTTACCATCGACGGCACCTGGAGAATCTACGAGGGGCAAAAAAAAGTCAAAAAAGGCCAGCATGTTAAGCTCATAATTCACGACCCGATTGAAACGGCAGGGCTTTCAAAAGAAGAGCAGTCAAAAATCCACGAAAAAGTGGAGCAAATCGTATGCGAGCCCTTAAATGAGCAGGCAGGAAGCAGTAATGCATAATAATCAGTCGGGCGCCACCCCTTCACAGTCTAGTCAGCCGCTTGTCGGACTGAAAATTCTTGTCAGGACATGGAGGTCCAAGTATCCTCTCCTTTCATTCATCACTTCCCGGCTTGTCACTATGCTTGTCGTGCTTTTTGTTTTTGGCTGGGCTCTTTTCGGCTTAATGGCACTGGCTCCCGGAGATATCGTTGACCAGATGATGCAGCAGCAGCTTATGAGCCAGACAGAGTCAAAGGGCGGCTCAAATAGGGACAATGTTCTTAGCGAAGAGCAGATGGCCAAAATGCGTTCTGAGCTGGGCTTGGACAAGCCCTTTACGATTCAGTATTTCCGCTGGCTGGAGCGGGTTGTCATACATCACGATTTGGGCGTATCGCTGATTTCAAAGGCACCGGTTTCTTTCCTTATTAAAAGCCGTATCGTTAATTCCCTTGTTCTGAATATTATCTCCCTGGTTTTTATCACGGTTTTCTCTTTTTTGCTGGGCGTTTATTTTTCAAGCAAGGCTGGCACCCGTGTGGATGTGGCGGCTACTTTCTTTGCCCTTTTCTTTCATGCCTTCCCCGGAATCCTTCTTCTGATTCTCTTGCAACTTTTCGCTTCGATTACGGGGCTTTTCCCTGTGACGGCATATCCAGATTTTCCTCTTTCAGAAAATCCGATTAAATTCATTTTCAGCTACAATTATCATGTTTTTCTGCCTCTGTTTGCTTCATTTTTAGGCGGAATCGGTGGAACCATGCGCATGATTCGCTCAACCATGCTGGATCAGATGGGCATGCCTTACATCATGGCTCTTCGCTCAAGGGGAATCAGCGAGCGGCGGGTTTATCTCAATCACGCTTTCAGAAACACTCTCAACCCCTACATCACGGGAAGTGCAAATCTTCTGGCCTCTCTTTTTTCAGGCTCCCTTGTTTTGGAAATTATTTTCTCATACCCTGGAATCGGACGGCTTTCTTATGATGCGGTCATGCAGCAGGATGTGAATCTTGTCCTTGCCTGCACCATGCTTATTGCTGCCCTTGATTTGATTGGTATAACAATTTCAGATATTTTACTTGCGGTCGTAGATCCGCGGATCCGTTATGGAAAGGAAGGTTAATATGAAAAAAAATTATGTTGTTTCTCTGCTTGCCGCTGCGCTTGCACTTTTTGTCCTGTTCTCATGTTCTACATTGAAAGAATTGGGGCTAGCTCCGTCAGTCTCCTTAAAAGCCGTTTCGCTTGCTTCTGTAGATTTTGACGGAATTACATTCAACTGTGATTATTCGATTTCAAATCCGCTTCCAGTGGGCATCTCAATAAAAAAAGTCGCCGCAGATGTTGTCTATGAGTCAAATACATTTACAAGCCTTACTGCCGATGAAGGTGTTAAAGTCAAGGCTCTCGGTTCGCAGACAAATAAATTGTCTTTCAAAGTTCCTTATGATACGATTCTCTCATTTGCCTCTTCTTCAAAGTCATCTTCAAAAACATCTCTACCATTTAAAATAAACGGAAAAGTTTCTCTTGATTTTAATGGCGCAGCTCTTGCCGAATCTCTTGCCTCTGATTTGCCCTTTTCTGTGGATTTTGATGTTCCTGTTTTTAAACCTTCGCTTTCTCTCTCTAATCCAAAAGTGCAACTTCCCAGTCTGACAGAACTTAAAGATTCTTTTGTTTCCGGGGGCATGAATATTGTAAAGGCTGCGACTGTTGCGGCTGCGATTATTGGCGGTCAGTCAGTTGCTGACAGCGTTTTTGACGGAATTGACCTTGATTTTAAGGTTTCGTTTAATTTAAATGTCGCAAATTCTGGTTCAGCTCCATGGAAGTATGTCCTTAATTCTTGCTCTCTCACAACTTCGTCTGGCAACGCAATTCAGCTTGATGCTGGCTCAAATAATGAAATTACCTCTTCAAGCGGAACAATTCCTGTGACGGCAAAACTCAATACGCTTACGGCAGGAAAATTCATAGTTCAACTTCTCAATAAAAAGGGTGGAAATCCGACATTTACTTTTGACAGCGGATTGTCCTTTACGGAGCTTTCTTATGCTCCTAATATTCCTCTTGCCTATTCAAAAGAAGTTCCCTTGTCTAATTTTGGAATTTCAAAATAAGGCGGGATGCTTGTGGTGCGCTTGATTCAATACCTCAAAAGCAGACCTCTTGCGCTTGTCTCTTTGGCTCTGCTTGCTCTTCTCTATCTTTTCATGATTTTTGCTGAATTCATCTCGCCCTATACGCCCACCCGCTCATTTGAGGAAGACACTTTTCATCCCTCAAACATCGAACTTAGCGCAAAAGGCTTGGTCGCCAGAGAATACCGGGTCTTGAGCCCCATTACATGGCGGTATGCGAAAGTGAAGGGTAGCGAATTCCACCACAAAATCCGCTTTTTCGTAAAAGGCGAGGAATACCGCCTCTTCGGCCTCATTCCAGTGAGCCGTCACCTTTTCGGCACCCTGCCGGACGAAAGCACCGGCGAAGTCTACCCGGTCTTTCTTTTCGGAGCGGACAATCTCGGTCGTGACCTTTTTTCCCGCATGGTCTACGGAAGTCGAATCTCCCTTACAATCGGCTTTGTTGCCAGCGCCATTTCCCTGATTCTGGCGATTCTCTTTGGCGGAATTGCAGGCTACTACGGCGGAAAACCTGACTGGTTTGTCATGCGTGTCTGTGAATTCCTCATGCTCATACCGAGTTTATACCTTATCCTTTTCTTGCGTTCTATTTTAAACACGAAAATGGATTCCGGCACGGCCTACATGATAATCACGGTGATTCTTTCCCTGGTCGGCTGGCCTGGAACTGCCCGCACTCTCCGGGGCATGGTTCACTCAATCAAACGGGATGAATTCGTCCTTGACGCGGGCCTTGAAGGAATCCCTTCCACGGTGATTATTTTCGTCCACATCATCCCCCAGATTACCAGTCTCTTAATCGTCTCTACCACGCTGGCCATTCCGGGCTTTATCATGAGCGAGACCACTCTTTCTTATCTGGGGCTTGGCATTTCCGATCCTGCCGTAAGCTGGGGCAGCCTCATAAACCGTGACATCTCCACTCTTTCAAACCTCAAGAATTTCCCATGGCTTCTTAGCCCGGTCTGGCTTTTGCTTTTAGTCACCCTGGCCTTCAACTTTTTAGGCGACGCTCTCCGGGACTATTTCGACCCCTATCATGTGATTTTCCCTACATGGAAGAA
Organism: Treponema sp. UBA3813; assembly: GCA_002368605.1. GTDB lineage: Bacteria > Spirochaetota > Spirochaetia > Treponematales > Treponemataceae > Treponema_D. Next base: position 39,596 of record DFEB01000069.1, read on the forward strand.
AAAATCCACAGATTCACACAGATTAACACAGATTATAAAAAACAGTCAGGATGAAATCAGCGAGAATCCGCGTGAATCCGCGTCTGCTTCTTTCCTTTCCGTGGAGAATCTCAGGATTTCATTCACTGTCTTGCGAGGCTCTTCCCACACGATTATTCAGTCCGTGCGGGGAGTCTCTTTCCAGATGAATCGTGGCGAAATACTGGGAATCGTGGGCGAGTCGGGAAGCGGAAAATCTGTCACAACTACGGCGATTCCTGCCCTGCATCCCTCTAACGCCACAGTTGAGGGAAAAATCTTTTTTGACGGCGTGGAGCTTACTTCCCTGAGCCAAAAAGAGATGCGCTCATACCGGGGCAAAAAAATCGGCCTGATTTTTCAGGAGCCGGGCAGAAGCTTTGACCCCCTGCAGAACATAGGCTCGGTCTTCTTCGAGACTTTCCGAAACAGCCAGCCTGAAATCAGTCGCGGCGAGGCAGACGAAAAAGCCGTGACTCTTCTTGACGAAGTGGGCCTGCCGGACCCCAAAAGCCGCCTTAAAAATTACCCCCACCAGTTCTCAGGGGGGCAGCTCCAGCGAATCTCCATCGCCCTTTCCCTTGCCCAGGGCTGCCAGCTTCTGATTGCAGACGAGCCAACCACCGCCCTTGACGTTACGATTCAGGCTCAGATTGTCTCTTTGCTGGCAAATCTTCGAAAAACGCGAAATCTTTCTATTATATTCATCAGCCACAACATAGATTTGGTGGCAGGCCTTTGCGACAATATCATCGTCATGTACGGCGGTCTCATTATGGAGAAGGGAAGTAGCGAAGAAATCATGCGCCATGCAAAGCACCCTTACACCCAGGCTCTCCTTGCCTCTTCGCCGAAATTCGGCAGCCACTACAGCACAGAAAAATTAGTCTCAATTCCCGGCCGCGTCACGGATCCCGCTCACCCGGAGCCGGGCTGTCCTTTCGCGCCAAGATGCCAATACGCAAAAGATGAATGTAAAAAAAGCGGGATTTGTTACAAAATGGGGGAATCATGACACGAAAACTTGGAATTATCGCGCTGGAGTCTGCCCAAAACGCAGGAAACAAAATCGATTCCATCCTTTCTGAATGGCGGGGGGGCGAGCATTTTTTGATTCCAGCCCAATGTCCCCGATTCGGAACCGGCGAGGCTAAGGGAATCGTCAAAGAGTCCGTGCGGGACCGTGATTTATACATTCTCGTGGATGTCTGTAATTCCTCAATCACTTACAAAATGGACGGTCAGCTTAACCGCATGTCCCCGGACGATCATTTTCAGGATTTAAAGAGGGTGATTGCAGCCTGTAACGGAAAGGCCGAGCGAATCACCGTAATCATGCCATTTTTGTATGAGAGCCGCCAGCACCGCCGGGTTTTGAGGGAATCCCTTGACTGCGCTGTCATGCTGCGGGAACTTGAGAATATGGGAGTCCATGAAATCATCACTTTTGATGCCCATGACCCCCGAATGCAGAGCGCAATTCCTTTGAGCGGATTTGAGAATGTCTCCCCGGCCCTGCAATTTACCCAAAGTCTGCTTACAGAATATGAAGACTTAAAAATTGACAGCGAGCACATGATGTTTATTTCCCCGGACGAAGGGGCCATGGACAGGGTTGTCTTTATGGCATCAATTTTCGGCGTAAATATCGGCATGTTTTACAAGCGACGGGATTATAGCGTGGTCGTCAATGGCATGAATCCCATTATCGCCCATGATTTTTGCGGCGAGTCTGTCGAAGGAAAGGATTGTATCGTCATCGATGACATGATTTCTTCGGGCGGCAGCATGATTGATGTGGCGCAGCAACTGAAAGCGCGGGGTGCAAAGAGAGTTCTTGTTTTTGCGACTTTCGGACTTTTTACCAACGGTTTCGAGAAATTCGACAAGGCCTATGAGGAAGGTCTTTTTGACCGGCTTTTCACGACAAATCTCATTCATCAGAGGTCTGAACTGAAAGAAAAAGTCTGGTATTACTCTGTGAATGTGAACCTTTATGTGGCGGCAATCATTGATACAATGAATAAGGGAGAGTCAATGACAGAGCTTGTCCGTCCTGCAAAACGAATTAAGGAAATGCTTGATTTATATAAAAAGAGCGGAGAGAATTAATAAAATGTCTGATTTTATCATTCAAGCTGACCACTTAACAAAACGCTTCACTCTGGACGCGGGCTTTTTCGCCAAGCAAGACCGGTTTGTCTACGCGGTCAACGATGTCTCTTTCGGAATAGAGCGAGGGAAAACTTACGGTCTGGTTGGTGAATCCGGCTGTGGCAAAACCACCACGGCGAGAATGTTAGTTCGCATGTACAAGGCTGATGGCGGGGCAATCTGGTACAGTTCCAGCGAAAACAGGGCGCTCCTGCCGACAAGCGGCAGTCGGGCTATCCGCCCTTCCGCTGACGCTCCATTGCCTGCGGCAACTGGCGCCGCTCCTATCCCTAGCGCGTCAAGACAGAATGTCCTTCTCTTTAATCGCAAGCAGCTCCGCTCTTACCGGGAAAAAATCAAATATGTCTTTCAAGATCCGTCCCGCTCCTTAAATCCCCGCATGACGGTTTTCAATATCCTTACCGCCAGCTACAAATATTCTTCAATTTGGCCGGGTAAAAAAGCCGCCTGGGAGGAAGCTGCCAAAATCATGGAAGAAGTTGGCCTTGATCCCTTGGACTTGGAAAAACGACCCAGCGAATTTTCCGGCGGCCAGAGGCAGAGAATCTCTATTGCCCGCGCCCTTATCATGAAGCCCGAAGTCATGTTCTGTGACGAGGTGGTGAGTGCGCTGGATGTTTCCGTCCAGAGCCAGATTCTCAATCTTTTGCAGGATATTCGCCAGAAAAGAGGCATTTCCTTTCTTTTTATAGCCCATGATTTACGGGTTTCCTGCTATTTCTGCGACACAATCGGCGTAATGTACCGCGGGCTTCTTGTGGAAGAAGCCCCTGCTCGTGATTTGTACCAGACAGCCGCCCATCCTTACACGAAACTTCTCTTTCAGGGAAGCGAAAGTTCTGGCGGTGAGTCAAAGGGCGAAGTTAAAACCACTCTTGAAAGCTTGCACGGCTGCCCCTTCGCCCATCGTTGCCCCCATGCAAGCGAAAAATGCCGTTCAGAAATCCCTGAATGGAAGGAAATCAGTGCGGGTCACAAAGTTCGTTGTAATCTCTGTTAAACTGTGTTAATCTGAAATAAAAAAGGAGTTTGCCATGACAAATAAAGAGGTTCTGGAAGCGCTCAGGCAGATTAAAACCTATTGCGCGGCTGATTCACTGGACAAATTGAACTATGCAATTGCTGTCATTGAAAAACTTGATAATGATGGTATAGAAAATCCCCTAAAAACAGATTTTTCAAAACTTTTAAATAAAGGAAAATAAAATGACAGGAACTTTTTGGTCTCTTCTGCCACCGATTGTCGCAATCGCCCTGGCTCTCATCACAAAGGAAGTCTATTCTTCACTTTTTGTCGGAATTTTAATCGGTGGTGCTTTTTTTGCAGTTGATGCATCAAGCGGATTCACAGGCTTTTTTACTCATGTCTTTAATGACGGTATGATTAAGCAGCTTTCAGACAGCTGGAATGTGGGTATCCTTGTCTTCCTGGTAGTTCTCGGAACCATGGTTGCCCTTATGAACAAGGCTGGCGGTTCTGCGGCTTTCGGCGAATGGGCTAAAAAGCACATTAAAAGCCGTGCAGGCGCTCAGGTGGCAACGATTTGTCTCGGAATCCTAATTTTTATAGATGACTACTTCAACTGTCTCACTGTCGGCTCGGTCATGCGCCCAATTACCAAAAAATACAAGGTTTCACGGGAAAAACTGGCCTATCTTATTGACGCGACTGCGGCTCCTGTTTGTATCATCGCGCCGATTTCTTCTTGGGCGGCGGCTGTGGCGGGCTTTGTCAGTGAAGGAGAGAACGGTCTTGCTCTTTTCTGCAAGGCAATTCCTTTCAATTTCTACGCTTTCTTCACAATCGGAATGATGTTCCTTCTCGTTTTCATGAAATTTGAATTCGGTCCTATGGCAAGGTACGAGGACTCCCGCCTCAATCTGCCTGATGAGGAGTACGAAGAGGTAAGCAGTCGTGGCGGAGTATTCGACCTTGTTTTCCCGATTGTGGCTTTGATTCTTCTTTGTACGATTGGCATGATTTACACAGGCGGATTTTTTGCCAGCGGCGAAGAACACAAAAATTTCGTGGACGCATTCGCAGCTTCCGACGCATCAGTAGGACTTGTTCTCGGCTCTTTTGCGGCTCTTGTCCTGACAATCATCGTCTTTTTGATTCGCCGCGTCCTTCCTTTTAAGGACTGCATGGGCTGTATTCCAGACGGCTTTAAGGCCATGGTTCCGGCCATTCTGATTCTTACTCTGGCCTGGACTCTCAAAGCCATGACCGATTCGCTTGAGGCGTCAAAGTATGTAGCCGGTCTTGTTGAAAACAGCGCCCAGGGGCTGCAGAATTTCCTGCCCGCTATCATCTTCGTAATCGCTGCCTTCCTTGCTTTTGCCACAGGCACCAGCTGGGGAACATTCGGAATCCTTATTCCAATTTGTATCGCAGTCTTCCCGGCCGTGGATAATCCCTTGCGAATTATCTCCATTTCTGCTTGTATGGCGGGGGCTGTTGCCGGTGACCATTGTTCTCCAATCAGCGACACCACGATTATGGCAAGCGCGGGTGCCCAGTGTGAGCATGTGAATCATGTCTCAACCCAGCTTCCCTATGCTATTACAGTTGCGACAATTTCTTTCGTCACCTACATCGTAGCGGGCTTTGCTCAGGGCTTGGGAATCGTAGCCAGCGGAATTATCTCATGGATTGTCGGGGCAGTCGCTTTGCTCGGAACTTTGATTGTTTTAAAAAAGAAAATTAAATAAGGGAAAATCATGGACACAAATAAAATCATCGAGAATCTCAAAAAAAGAGGCTTTGAGGCTGTCTTTGCCGCAAACAAGGCCGAGGCTGTGGAAAAGGCACTTTCTTTCATTTCCCATGGCTCGTCTGTAGCTTGGGGCGGCTCTGTTTCCATCGAGGAATCAGGCTTGCTGGCCAAGGTAAAAGCCGGGAATTACAAGCTGATTGACCGTGACACGGCAAAATCCCCTGAGGAACGGGCCGAAATCATGCGACAGGGCTTAACTGCCGACACTTTCCTCACAAGTTTCAATGCGGTGAGTGAGGACGGAGTTCTTTTTAACATTGACGGAAACGGAAACCGGGTGGCTGCAATCACTTTTGGCCCAAAATCAGTGGTGGCTCTGGTGGGAATCAACAAAATCGTTCCCAGCGAGGCAGATTTGGAAGAGCGAGCCCTTAAAATCGCCGCTCCCTTAAACGCAAAAAGGCTTAAGCTCAGTGATGAAAGAGACATCTGTGCTATTTTCTCAAAAACAAGAATCTGTAAAACAAAGGGCAGAATCAAAATCATCCTAGTTGGCGAAAATTTGGGATATTAAAATTAAATCTTTCACTCTGCATGTATCTTCATCGGTTTCTCTCAATGACTTGCTTCGGGCGGAATTGCCTCGTTTTTTAGGCTTGGCAGTGTCGAATTCTAAGATTCGCCGTCTTATTGTGGCGGGCTGCGTGAGCGTTAACGGCAGACAGGTTCGGCTTCCTGCTTTTTCAGTCAAGCCTTCGTCTGTGGTTAAGGTTCAAATCGAAGAGGAAAAACTTTTTTTTGAAAAACAGCCTGACGATATCGCCTTTGAGCTGACTGAAAAAGACATTCTCTTTGAGGATGAGAGCATTATCGTGGTAAATAAGCCATCTCACTTTCCCACGGAAGCCGGCATGGTGGGAAGCCGGGACAATCTTCACGCGGCAATCGTGCGTTTTTTGTTCGAGCGGCAGAAAATCGAAAAGCCGAACGCAAAAAATCCCCCTTATGTGGGAATAATGCACCGCCTTGACCGGGACACCAGCGGAGTGATTCTTTTTACGAAATCCCGCGCCGTCAATGCCGCTTGCCATGAAATGTTTGAGAATCACACGGCAAAAAAAGTCTACAATGCGGTGGTTTGCCTGCCTTCTTCGAAAATCGAGTCCTTTCCTGAGGGAAAAAGCTTTACCGTGGATTTTCCTTTGGGGAGAATCAGCCCGAAAGGTCAGGCGGCAAAGTGGGGCAGTGTGAGCGAAAAGGACGGCGGCTTGCCTGCAAAAACGGAATTCACTGTCTTAAAAGAAATATCGCCGGGCAAAAAAGAGAAAACCAGCCAAAGTCACTTTCTTCTATTAGAATGTCGCCCGCTTACTGGACGGACTCACCAAATTCGAGTGCATCTTGCCTCGCAAGGCCTTCCGATTCTAGGGGATTGTCTTTACGGCGGCTGTGACTACGAGAGGATTATGCTTCATGCCGAGAGCCTTACTTTTCCCCATCCGATTACGGGCGAAATGATGACGATTGAATGTCCTGGCGAGAAAGTTTTTGCTCAGAATTTGGAAAAATAAGGGGCGCGGGGAAAAAGAAACCTTTATAAAGGTTGCGTTTGCCTCGCAAACCGATTGATTATTATTTCTAAAAAAGATATAGTATTATCTCACTATTCTATAATTGGAGGAATATTGTGGTCAAAATCAGACTCAAGAAGTTCGGTGCAGCAAAAAGACCTTGCTACCGAATTGTCATTCAGGATTCACGCAAGCCGCGAGACGGCGTGACCATCGAAGAGATCGGTACCTACCAGCCAGTTACACAGAAAGACGGCAATCAGGTTACGATTGACATGGAGCGTGCAAAGTATTGGATTAGCGTTGGTGCACAGCCAACGGACACAGTCAAAAAGATTCTTAGCAAGAACGGCCTTAACAAATAGTTTAGCGGGAGTAACGGGGAATGGAAAAAGACCTGATTGAATACATTGCAAAATCATTGGTCGATGATCCCAGTGCAGTCTCGGTAAATGAAACCGAAGGTGAACGAGGTCCAGTCCTTGAACTTCGCGTAGCCCAGGGTGACATTGGTAAGGTAATCGGCAAATACGGCCGAATTGCTAAAGCGTTGCGCACAGTATTGAGTGCATCAGCCAGTAGAGATGGCAAGCGTTATAGCCTCGACATACTGGACTAAGAAACTGTGGAACAATCTAATAAGAACGACAACTTTATCGTTGGCTTCGTTCGAGCCTCACATGGCATTTCGGGCGAATTTAAAGTAGAGAGCACTTCTGGAGAATACGAGCATTTCGCTTCGATGAAAGAAGTTGCTTTGAGAAACGGCAAAACCGGGGAGCAAAAGCCCTTTTCGGTGGAATACGCGGAAGTCGGCGGCCGTGACTTGTATTTAAAACTTGCGGGAATCGATTCCCCCGAAGCTGTGCAAAAGTACAGCAAATGGGAAATTGTCGTACCGCGAAAATACGCTTGTCCTTTGCGTAAGAACGAGTGGTATGTCGAAGACTTAAAAAATTGTGCTCTCGTTTACGAGGGTAAAGACGGATTGGCAGAAAATTCTGCGCCCATACAGGTGGGTACAATCACAGACGTAATGGAAGGCGGTTCTGGAAACCTCTTGGAGGTTTGTCTGGCCGAGAATTGTGATTGTCTTAGCAGCGATGTCAAATACGATTCCAATGGCAAAATCCGCACGGTCTATGTGCCGTTCAAGGATCAGTTCATCGGAAAGGTTGATGTCAAAAACAAGATAATCCAGTTGATGCACCTCTGGATTCTGGAGTAACTCCATGAAATTTACTGTGCTGACCTTATTTCCTGAGATTCCGCGCGCTTTTTTTGAAGCCTCAATCATGGCGAAAGCGGTTGAAAAGGGAATTATTGCCTACGATTTAGTGAATATCAGGGATTTTGCCTTTGATAGACACAAGACATGTGATGACAAACCGTACGGAGGAGGTGCCGGCCAGCTTTTGATGGCGGAACCTCTCGGGCGAGCGCTTGACAGCGTAAAGGCCTACAAGAAGCATGTGATTTATGTCACTCCTTCGGGAAAGCCATTCACGCAAAAAAAAGCGCAGGAACTTAGTCAGAAAGACGAAATCGTTTTGGTTTGCGGACGATACGAAGGCATCGACCAGAGAATCATCGATTTGTATGTAGACGACGAAATCTCCATCGGGGATTATGTCATGTCGAGCGGAGAGCTTGCGGCTACCGTTATAGTCGATTCTGTTTATCGGCTGGTAGAAAATGTAATCACTCCTGAAAGCCTCGATGAAGAAAGCTACTCTGACGGACTTTTGGAATATCCTCAGTACACTCACCCGGCTGTGTACAAGGACTTGGCAGTGCCAGAGGTTTTAACTGGTGGCAACCATGAGTTAATCCGAAAGTGGCGGCTGAAAAAGCGGCTCCAAAAAACACTTGCGAATCGTCCTGATTTAATCAGTAGCGCAAGGGCACAGGGCTTGCTCACTACAGAAGCCGAAAAGATGATTGAGGAACTGCTGGAAATGCACTTACAGAAGCATGAAGGCAGAAAACGCCGTGGCAAAAAGCCATCGGTCAATTAGGAGAAAATAACAATGGATCTTATCAGAACTATTGAAGCACAGCAGGAAGATGAAACTTCCCTCAATTTCAGAGTTGGCGATACTGTAAAAGTTCACTTTGAAATCATCGAAGGCAAAACAAAACGAATCCAGATTTTTGAGGGACTCGTTATTGCAATCAAAAACAGCGGAGTTCGCAAAACATTTACTGTCCGCAAGATTTCTTACGGTGTTGGCGTTGAGCGAATCTTCCCGGTTTACAGCCCACGCGTTGTAAATGTAGAAATCGTTCGTCCGGGCAATGTTCGCCGTTCTAAGCTCTACTATGTTCGTGACAAGATTGGTAAGGCAGCTAAAGTCCGAGAACTCATCGGTCAGCCAGCTGTTGAATACCTCAAATGGTCTCGCGATCTCTCTAAGGCAGCTGCAGAAAAAGAAGCTGCTCTCAAAGCAGAGGTTAAGGCTGAGGAAGCTGCAGAACACGCAAATGCAGCAGAAAAATAACAAGCTGAAAACTGCGTGAAGTTTAAACCACAGATTCTCTGTCTGTGGTTATTTTTTTGCTTATTTTGATGACTCCAGTTCATATTGTACAAGGTCAGCTTTCTCAAAAGATTCGCTCTACCGTATTAAGGAACGGTTCGACGGTAACGGGGCGGATACTTTCCAAAGACGCTGAGTCTTTTTATACAGTTTCCATTGCCGGGCAAAAAATCAGCGTAAAGTCAGAGGCAAATCTTGCGCCCGATTCTTTTTTTTCTGCGCGTGTTAGCGTAAAAAATGGACTCGTAGAGCTTTCCCTGATAAAAGAAAATGCGGATTCTGGTGGTTTAGTACAGAAATTTACCCCGGAAAAAGGCTCGTTGTCACCACAAATTGCAGACTTTTTGACTTCTCTTGGCTTTGAGCCTAATGAATCTAGCCTTAAACTCTTTCAGTTTATGCATCAGTTAGGTATGAAAATTGACATTGCTCTGGCAAAAAAAACTCTGCGTTCTTCTCAAAAAGATTCTGACGCCGATGGTGAAAAATCCCAGATTTCGCTTCTTCTTGAAGAAAAAGGAATAAAATCAAGCGATGAGCGAGTTTCTGCAATCCTTGGGAAGAATCAGCGTGATTCAGGTGACTCTGAGAGAAAAAGCAAAAATAAAGAAGCTCCTGCTTTAGGACTTTCAACTTTTCCTCAAAAGATAAATTCTTCTGATATAAAAAAGTTTTTTGAATCTGTAGATGCGGCAGCCCTTAATCACAAACACGGTGTTTTGACTGCATTTAATACAGTACTTTCTGCTAAAAACAAGGAAAGTCCGCTTCGTCATTGGATCCTGCTTCCCTTTGAGTGGGATTTTCAAAAGTCAAATGGAGTGATAAAACTCCTCTTTGATTCTGAATTGAAAAATCTGCAAAAACTTATTATTGATATAAAAAATACTCGAACTAATAGGATTTTTTCGCTCAGTTTCAAGGATAATAAGCCTGATTCCGTAAAATTTGCTTCAAACTCGGAGGATGATTATTCGTCACCAGAGTCGCTTTCCCTGTTCTCTTCTTTATTCCCGTCTTCGACGCACCTTGAGCAAGTGGATTTTGACTCTTTGCGGGGATTTGCCGTATCGGATGAGGAACTTTCGTTTGTGAGAGGAGAGGCTTGAATGGAAAGAGACGACATTTTTTCTGCCGTAGCGCTTCGTTATCCTGAGTGGGCAGATGCCCCATATATTTCGGCAAAGGCTAAGGGCAGTGTTGCGGAACGGCTTGTTCGAATTGCCGAAGAAAATGATGTTCCCGTTGTGGAAAACGCTGAGATGGCGAATGTACTCTCCTTGCAGAATTTGGGTTCTTTTATTCCTGAAGAAACTTATGCCGCGATTGCCACAATTTTTGCTTTTATACTTAAACTAGACGAGCATAAATCATAGGTATATAATAGAAATAGATTTCAGAGTTGAGGGGCATGTATGGGCGAAAAGAAATTCAATAAAATTGACTGTAAAGAATTAAGACTTGGCATGCGTTTTTCTGCGCCCGTTTTTTTTGACGACGGGGAAAATATGTTTCTTGGAGAAGAAAAAGCTATTAAAAACTATCATATTGATGCCATTCAGCGATGGAATATTGAATATTTACTTACTTACGGGCATTTGGTTAATGACGGAAAAAATCAAGAAACGCCCGAATCTTTGTACATGCTAGAGGACTTGGAAGAAGTCGAGGAACTTTAATAATTCATAATGCTTAATTCAGAATTGTGGAAGACTTGATGAAAGACAGTCTGACTGAAGGAAAATCTACCCGCTCTGTCGGGCAATCGGGTGAAAACAAAGCCTGTGCCTACTTGATTGAGAATTCTTACCGTATTATTGGGCGAAATTTTCGGACAAGAAGCGGTGAAATTGATATAATTGCACAGAAGGATGATGTTCTTGTTTTTGTGGAAGTAAAGGCTTTGCCTAGTGGCAGTCGTGAGACGCTTTCCCATGAACTTGATTTGAGAAAACAGAGAAAAATTATCAAAACGGCTAATTTTTTTCTCTTAAATCATCGAGAATATAATAGTAGCAAAATCAGATTTGATGTCATTGTTATTGATATGCCTAATCTGCCGAGCGTTTATCATATTCAAGATGCTTTTTCGGAGTTCGTATGACTTCTACTAAATCAGTCGTATTAGACGGAACATTCTCACCTCGCGTTATGGAATTGCGCAAAAAAATTCACGATACGGAATATCTTGATTACGCAGTTCAGAGAATCGCGCAGGTATTAAGCCGTAAAATTGTTGAAGATAACGAACAGCAGTTAATGAGGAGAAGGCATGAGTCGAAATGATCGACGGCGCGGAGGAAGAAATCGCAGCTGGAACAACCGCTCAAATAGTGAAAGAAATGAAGAGTCTCATGGAAACGAGCGCATGGAGCGCAGACAGCACGAAAGTCGGGGAAGTGCTTCTTATGAGAGAAGGCAAGAGCGCCGTCACTTCGCGAATTCTATAAATCAAAAAGAAATCGAAGAAAACCGTAACGCAATCCGCGCATTTAAAGAGCAGGTCGTAACTTGTGAAATTTGCGGAGAGCCAATCACTGACATTGCGAATGCAATCAACAATAAAAGCAGCGATAAACCTGTTCATTTTGATTGCGTAATTTCAAAACTTACGGAATCAGAGTCTGTTGGGCAAAACGATAAAATCGCATATATCGGGCAGGGAAGATTCGGCTTGCTTCATTTTGAAAATCCACATGACCAAAAACATTTTACAATCAAGAAAATTATCGAATGGGAAGCTCGTGACAGCGAGCGAGGCTCATGGCGTAACGAAATGGCGGGCTTGTTCAGTCAGGTAAAATAAGAAGGGAAAAGGGCACTGCCTATGCCAGGAACCGGAATCGAACCGGCACGACGGTATTAGCTGTCGAGGGATTTTAAGTCCCTTGTGTCTACCTATTCCACCATCCTGGCATCGTTGAATTCAGTTTCCTAAAAACAACGAATTTATTATATCATAAAAAAGTGCTAAAATTCAAGTAATCAGAGGACTGTTTGGTCTTTTTTTTGCAATGAATAGGGAAATTCGGTAGAATAATTTTTATGTTCAGTGATACCCATTTTCATTTCCATCATTTAATTGAGCGCGGATTGGACGGCGTTGAGATTTTAAGCCAGCTTGCAGAACGCAATACATTTTTCGGACTTGACATAGGCACCAGAAGCGATGATTTGCTCCGCCGTCATGTGCAGCTTCAGGAGACGGTGTCGCGATTGCCAGAAAATCTTCGTGAGGCCGCCGACCAAATGCTTTATTACAGCGCGGGGATCTGGCCGGATGTGGATGAAATCAAAAATCGCACTGAGGCAATGAAAAAACTGTCTGATTCAATCGAAGCCTTCGCCGACAAAAGCCATCTGGTGGCAATAGGCGAGTGCGGCCTTGATCATCACTGGAATCCTGGTGGGGCCGACGGAAGGTGCGAGAGCGATTTTGACCAGAGCGTTTACGAAGGCGAGCGCGAGCTTTTCCAAATGCAAATTGATTTGGCGAAAAAAATGAATCTTCCTGTAATCGTTCACAGCCGGGATGCCTTTGAAGACACTCTTGACTGTATAAAAAACATGGGCTACCACAAGGGAATCATTCACTGTTATTCTTACGGAAAGGAAGAGGCGCGGCAATTTTTGGATTTAGGCTGGTACATTGCCTTTGGCGGCGCCACAACTTACACAAAAAAGGCAAAAATGGATGAAATGAAGGAGCTTCTTCGCTTTGTGCCGGATGACCGCATTTTAATGGAAACCGATTCGCCTTATCTTGCTCCAGTTCCCTTCCGTGGGCAGACTAATACCCCCGTCTTAATCGAGCATTGCTATCATTTCGTGGCTCAGGCAAGGGGTGTTTTGCCGAGTGAGTTGAGCCTTACGGTTGACAAAAATATAAAATCGCTTTTTAGGTTTGAAAATGCTTGACAAAAATATATGGGGTATAGTTTTCTAGTAAAAGGAGTTTTTTATGAAGAAAATTTTCAGTCAGTTTTTAATTTTTGCTTTTATCGGCTTGCTTTTTTCTTGTGCGAGCACGGGCAGTGTCGCCCGTCAAAAAAAATTGCTCGAACCAGAATTCACGATGGAAACAGGAAAGATTCTCGATGAAAATTGGGCTAAATATTATGACACAAACGATGAAATTTACCTTGAAAATATTATCGCCTACGCTGACACCGAGGATTTGTTCGTCAAGTCGGTGAATGCTGATTTCAAAAAACTTTCCGCCGACGAAAAATTTATGTCTATTATCAAAGAGTTTAACGGCGAAGTCAAAGATGGAAAGGTTGAATTTCCTTTTGATTTTGAACTAATATCAGGCTTTCTTTTGCGAGATTCAGAAATGAAGGAATCGGCTGCTTATATTTATTCACTTTTCCCGATGGATTTGCTTGTTCGGGGAGCGAATAAATCCGCCGCTTTTTGGTCTTTGTGTTCCAACGCCGAGCAGTACGAGAATATCAATATCGCGCTTCAAAAGCATATTCCGTTTATGCGCGAAAAGGTTCGGAATACCTTCTATTTGTTCGGCGAGCTTGGGCTAGAGAAAGAAGTCGGCTATGCTAAGTCAGCAAAAGGAGCGGCGGCTTTTACAGATGGTTCCATTGCGGTCAGCGTTTTGCTTGTCCGTGACATAAAAGAGGCTCTTGGAAAATGGACTTCCGTTCCCGAGAGCGCTTCACCCGAAATCAGCACTGTCACAAAAGTCACAATGAAGGAAAATTTAATCGCGCCTTTCATTGCGTATAAAATTAATGATGACAAGGTAAAATTCCCTGTTTATTATGATGTGGAACTTGTAAAGCCAGACGGAACAATCTCAAATTCCTCAAAATCGATGAAAAATTTGCTTTTGGCTGATGCAAAGCCCGAAAAGGATTTGATTTACACCGCGCCAGTCAACTGTGGCTTTGCCTTTGATGAATCAGACGAAAAAGGCTCATACACAATCCGGGTAAGCGTTTACACCAAAAAGAATGTCATCGCCGTGTTCGACCTTGACTTCAAACTTGAAAAATAAAAAAACGGATGCCACAAATCGCCGCGCCAGAAGAACTGTCTTTGCGAGTTTTTTGCCGAGCGAGTTGAGCGTGATAGTCGATAAAAATATCCGTAAGCTTTTCAAGATTTAGTCGAACCAATTTTCAACTTGCAAGTCGCTTACTTCTTGGATTGCCTCGAAGTGCTTTGCGTTCCTTGTGACCAAAACCATGTGGTTTGCGAGAGCGATTGCGGCAATCATGCTGTCATCAAGCTGGGTCGGTTTGCCCTGTTTTTCGAGTTTTGCCCGCAATTCTGCATGAATTTCCGCTGCTCTCTTTGTGTATGTTTTTATTTTGAATTCGCTTTCTATGTCATTGCGCAGAAAATCTTGAAGGTAGCGTTTGTTGTGACCATCTTCAAGCCGATACATTCCGAACAACAATTCTTGCCATACAACGGTGCAGATTGCCCAATCTGATACATGCTCGACCATTTTTTTGAGAACATTGGAATTTGCCTTTCGCCTTATAAGTTCAGAAATGATGTTGGAATCAAGCAAGTAATGGGGGGCTTCTTCGTCAATTTCGTTTGTATTTTGTTCGCTCAATCGTCAAACACTCCTGCAAAAACATCAGTTTCGTAAGTGTCGATAGTGTTGTCGCGCACATTAAAAATCCTGTCGATTTCTTCGTCGGTGAGTGTCGGATTCATTTCCTTCTGCCTTTGGGCAATTTTCTCTAAAAATGTGAGTTTCGGTTTTTGGGAAATGAATTCGTTGTATTGCTCGAAAGAAATGAGAACCGCGACATTTTTGTTATGACGGGAAATAAAAACAGGCTCGCGATTTTCGGCTTTGTGAATAAAAAACGGTAATTTGTTCTTTGCCTCAAAGATTGGAATTGCATTCATAAAACGCCTCCTTGTCGCCAATTATGTCACATTATAGCTATTCTGTCAAATTTAATATAGCCAGAATTGTGGAGATTCCTCAAAAAAAATCAGCCAAGTCTCATTTTCAGAAACATGGCTGAGCGAAGTTATTTAAACTGATTGCTTACAATGAGAGCAATTCCGTATAAGCCTTTAATGCGTCTTTTGCCTCACCTGAAAGGACTGTTTTTGCCAGCTTTTTACCCAGCTGAACGCCTTCCTGATCAAAGCTGTTTACATTCCATACAAATCCCTGGAACATTACTTTGTTTTCGTAGTGGGCGAGAAGGGCGCCAAGACTTTTTGGCGTGAGCTGTTTTCCGTAGATAAGGCTTGAAGGTCTGTCACCGGCGAAAGTTTTGTTGGGGTCAGAGTCGTCTTTGCCGCAGGCGAAAGCCATAATCTGAGCCGTGACATTCGCTCCCAGTTTTTTCTGGCTTGTAGAGCCTTCGATTACCACATCGCTTCCAGCCTGATTCTCTGCAAAGGCGATGAACTGCAAGGGCACGATGTCCGTTCCCTGATGAAGAAGCTGGTAGAATGAGTGCTGTCCGTTTGTTCCGGGCTCACCGAAAATGACCGGGCCTGTGAGATAGTCGATTTTATCGCCGAAGCGGTTTACGCTCTTTCCGTTTGATTCCATGTCGAGCTGCTGTAAGTGAGCGGGGAAGCGTGAAAGAGCTTGTGAATATGGAAGGACTGCCGTTGCAGGATAGCCCTGAACATTGCGCTCGTAGACTCCGATGAGGGCATCCAGCATGGCCGGGTTTTTGAGCAAGTCTTTGTTTGTGGCAAGTTTGTCTTCTTCTGCGGCACCTTTGAGGAAGTCGTCGAAGACTTTTGCGCCGAATGCGAGTGAAAGGACTGCCCCTCCGACTCCAGAAGTTGAAGAGTAGCGGCCTCCGATGTAGTCGTCCATATAGAAGGCTTCGAGATAGTCCGGGTTGTGAGCCAGGGGAGAAGTCTCAGAAGTGACGGCAATCATGTGCTTTGAGGGATTAAGACCTGCTTTTTTCAGGGCATCCTTTACGAAAGACTCGTTTGTGAGGGTTTCGAGAGTAGTTCCTGATTTTGAGACTAGAATGAAGATTGCGTGAGCGAGATCCGTTGAGGCGAGAACTGCCGCAGCGTCGTCAGGGTCAACATTGGAGATGAACTTTGCCTCCATTTTGAAGGTCTTGTTTGCCTTTGCCCAGTTTTCAAGGGCAAGGTACATTGCACGAGGCCCCAGGTCTGAGCCGCCGATACCAATCTGGACGACCGTCGTGAATTTTTCGCCCTTTGCATTTACGATTTTTCCAGAGTGGACTTTTTCGGCGAATTCAGCGATTCGTTTCTGCTCTTTAAGGTAAAATTCCCGCTTGTTCACGCCGTCAGCCTTTACGTCGTTTCCCAATTGGCCACGGCAAAGGTGATGAAGAACCATGCGCTTTTCGCCAGTGTTGATTACGGCTCCATTGTAGGTTTCAGCGAATTTTTCTGTGAGCTGGGCCTCGTCTGCCAGTTCTTTAAGGACTGAAATGACTTTATCGTCAACCTGTTTTGCCGCATAGTTGTAGGTAAGTCCTGCTCCCATAGGAACGGCGCATTTTTTTACGCGGTCAGCTGCATTTGCAGATGAAAGCTCTTTTTTGACGCTCACGGCATTTTTGAGCGACTGAAGTTTTTTGTAAGAAGAAAGTTTGTCAAGATTTTCCCAAGTAATAGCCATTATTTGCCTCTTTTTTTGAAAAATATATGAGTTTATTCTATCATGACTTTAGAAAATATGGTACAGTTTATTTTATGGATAATACACAAAATCGTAACACTTTCTCTTCTTCATTTGGTTTTGTCCTGGCTGCGGCAGGAAGTGCTGTCGGTCTCGGCAATATCTGGCGTTTTCCTTATCTGGCTGCAAAAGATGGCGGAGGCTTGTTTCTGGTTATTTATTTGATTCTTGCCGTTACATTCGGTTTTGCCCTTCTTACTACGGAAGTTGCGATTGGCCGAAAAACAAAGCAGAGCCCTCTAACAGCCTACAAAAATCTTCATGCAAAATGGGGCTGGCTTGGTAAAATTGCCTGCATCATTCCCATGATGATTATGCCTTACTATTGTGTCATCGGTGGTTGGGTTTTAAAATATGCTGTGGCTTTCGTAACGGGACAGGGAGCAAGTGCGGCAGCTGACTCTTACTTTAGCGGTTTCATCACTTCGTCTGTTTCTCCTATTGTCTACACATTCATTTTCCTTTTTATTTCCTGCTATATTATTTACCGCGGTGTCAAAAAAGGAATCGAAGCTCTTTCAAAAATCCTCATGCCGATTCTTGTCGTGCTTATCATAGGAATTTCAATTTTCGCCCTTACAATGAGCCATACAGATGATTCTGGTAGTGTTCGCACAGGCTTGCAGGGACTCAAAATTTTCGTTATCCCTGATTTTACAGGTCTTACCCTCAACTCCTTCATGATTACACTCATGGACGCCATGGGCCAGCTTTTCTACAGTCTGAGTGTCGCCATGGGTATTATGATTGCTTACGGCTCTTATGTCCGCGATGAGTCAAATCTCGTCAAGTCAATCAACAGAATCGAAATCTTTGATACGGCAGTGGCAATCCTTGCAGGTCTCATGATTATTCCGACCGTATTCGTCTTTATGGGACGGGAGGGCGTGAATGCCTCAGGTCCGGGCCTTATGTTCGTTGCAATGCCGAAAATCTTCGCACAGATGGGAATTGTCGGCACATTCGTAGGTGCTCTTTTCTTTATCATGGTATTCTTCGCCGCGATAACAAGCTCCATCTCAATTCTGGAGGCAGTCGTCTCCAGCTTTATGGACGAATTTAAAATCTCCCGCCGTCGTGCGGTAGTGTATGAGGGGGGATTTGCGCTTCTTCTCGGAATCCTTGTTTGTCTTGGCTACAATGCCCTTTATTTCGAGGTAAAACTTCCCAACGGTGTCACAGCTCAGATTCTTGATATCATGGACTACATCAGCAACAACATTCTCATGCCGATTGTTTCTATTGGGACTTGTCTGCTCATTGGCTGGATTTTAAAGCCAAAAACGGTCATTGAGGAAGCCTGCAAAAACGGCGAGAATTTCATCCGTCACAACTTGTATGTATTCATGGTGAAATTTGCCGCTCCCTTCCTTCTTGTGATTTTGTTCTTGAAGAGTCTTGGAATCCTTAATTTTTAGGGCGTAACCGCCGCTTTGCGGCGGTCGGGCTATTCAGGGTTCCGCGCTTCCGCGCTTCATTCTTCCGCTCGCTTCAGAACGGCTTTGCCGCCCTTCCTATCCCTTACGCAGTCGGGCAGTCAGGATGTGCTGCCGATGCTGATGCTGTCTCTTTTTTGAGTCCAAGCATTTCCCGCATGGTTCGCCAGCCTAATTCTGCGCATTTGACTCTGGCTGGCATGTGCTGGATTTCCCTTAATGCGCTGGCTTCGTCAAGTTCTTCTATTTCTTCGTCGGTGACACTTCCCTGAATCATTCCCATAAAGATTTCGCACAGGCGCAAGGCTTCTTTTTCGTCTTTACCGATGATTAAATCAAGCATCATGTCGCAGCTTGCCTGAGAAATGGCGCAGCCACTTCCAGTGAAGGCACCGTCAGAGATTTTGCCGTCCTGAGTTTTTAGGGTGAGTGTGATGTTGTCGCCGCAGCTGGGATTTACGCCCTGTAGAGAAAGATTTGCCCCTGCTAAATCACTTTTATGGGCGGGATTGATATTGTGTTCGTTTAAAATTTCGCGATAAAGTTCTTTAAGTTCCATAAGTTTATTCTATCGTTTTTACTTTTTTCATGGAATATGCTATTTCTTTTTGGGTAAAGTCAGGGTGAATTCTGCCCATTTTCCGACTTCGCTGTCTGCGATGAGAGTACCGCCGTGGTCACTGGCGATTGTCCTCGCTATTGCAAGACCCAGTCCGTAGCCGCCTGTTTTTCGCACTCTGGAAGAGTCTGAACGGTAAAAGCGCAAAAAGATTTTCTCAAGTTCATCTTTTTGAATTCCCGCGCCTGTATTGTGTACTTTGTAGACAATTTTCTGACCTTCGGAGTATGCCTTCACGGTGATTTTTGCTCCGCTCTCAGAATTTTTGATTGCGTTGTCCACAAGAATGATAAAAACCTGTTTGAGAGATTTTTCATCGCCGTTACAGGAAATACCTTTTTCTATGTCTAATTCCAGCGTTTTTCCAGATTCAAAGGCAACTACTTCAAAAGGAAGCACGGAATTTTCGACCGCATTGGAGAAATCGAAATCGGAAAAAGTGAGTTCATTGCGTCCGGCGTCATTTTTGGCCAGATAGAGCAGGTCTTTTACAAGTTCGCCCATTCGTTTGTTTTCGGTTTTAATGTATTCCAACCATTTGTTGTTTTGAATCTCACTTTCAAGGACATCAATGTTTGCTCCGATAACGGCAATTGGTGTTTTTAGTTCGTGGCTTGCATCGGCAATAAATTGCTTTTGCTTTTCAAAGGCTTCTTTTGCTGGACGAACCATGTATTTTGAAGTCGGAATCGAAATTAGAACTGACAAAACTATGCTCATGAAATAAAGCAAGCCAGAATAAATATAAAGTTTACCCAAAGTTTTTAATTCTGAGCTTCGGTTTAGAAGACATATCAGTTGTTCGGCTTCAGAAAGTGATGTAATGCAGTACATTACTCCGCCGATATTACCGCACATTTCATCTTTGTTGATAATCTGATGAATAAGCAGGTTTATTTCTTCAGTCGTGTAATTGAGGGGAAAATCCTGAATTACTTCGAGAATTTCCCCTTCGTTTGTGATACGGACGGAAAAATAATTCCGTAGGTTTTCTTTGTTTTCTTGCTCCGGGCGAAAGAAAATTGGTAAATTCTGAAGAAAATCTTCTGGATGGGCGCGGCTTGCAGAGGAAGTCGCGTCTATGTCGTCAAAATTTTCGTAGCGGGGAAAGTCATCTTGCTTCATTTTATTGTCCATGGGGCGTGGCCTTGGACGATGGCCTCCATTTTTCACAAGATATGTGAGAAATGCTTTCGCTTCCTGATTTTCTCTTCGGGTAATTGTGACATTGAGCGAGATAAAAATAATCGCAAATACAATCATCTCAATGAGAATCATTGAATAAACAAATTTAAATTGAAGTTGTTTGATGACTTTCATACTTTCCTGTTTTTAGCGGGTTTCGTCTTCAAGCGAATAACCGATTCCGCGTGCAGTACGAATTCTAATGCCAACTTTGAGATTTTCAATCTTTTTTCGAATAAAAGATATATAGACCTCAACATTATTGTACTCGGCATTGGATTCTCCGCCCCAGATTTTTTCGATGAGTTGCTCCTTTGTAATAATCTGGTGGGGATTTTCAAAAAGCAGGTCGAGAATCTGATATTCTTTGAGAGAAAGTTTGATTGCTTCACCGTCTGCTGACTGAAGCTCGCAGTTCTTTTTGTTGAGGGTAAGGTCGCCGAAAGTCACAGAGTCGTCTTTAAGCTCTCCCTTGCGTCTTGAAAGGGCGCGCACACGGGCCAGAAGCTCATCGCTTGAGAATGGTTTTGTAAGGTAATCGTCCGCGCCTGCATCAAGACCTGTGATTTTATCCGAAACATCGTCCTTTGCTGTGAGGAAAATCACAGGAACATTATTATGGTTTTCGCGTAAGGTTTTGAGAATGGAAATGCCATCGATTCCCGGAAGCATAATGTCCAAAATGAGGACATCATAAATTCCTGATTCGGCAAATTTTAATCCTTCTTTGCCGTCAAGAACCGCATCAATGCTGATTCTGTTCTTTTTAAAAATCTCAACAAGAGCCTGTGAGAGTCCTTCTTCGTCTTCAACTAACAATACTCGCATATTTTCCTCCGAAAATAAAAATCTCAGCAACTTTTTGTATAAGAATAGAATAAACCCACTTGCCTTATAAACTCTTAAAATATACTAAAAATAAACTGAAAATTTAAAATTTTGTATAATGCAATTATTATGGCAAAAATTCAGATGAAAAACGCAATCGCCGAGCTTGACGGCGATGAAATGACTAGAGTTTTGTGGGCGGTTATCAAAGAAAAACTTCTTGAGCCTTTCGTTGATTTGAAAACCGAATATTACGATTTGGGCTTGAAGCACCGAGATGATACCGATGATGAAGTCACCTACGAAAGCGCCGAGGCTATCAAAAGGCTGGGCGTCGGCGTAAAATGCGCCACAATTACTTCAAACGCAGCCCGCGTAAAAGAATACAACTTAAAGCAGCTTACCCCAAGCCCCAACGGAATTATCCGAGGCGAGCTTGACGGCACTGTTTTCCGTGCACCGATTTTCGTAAAGAATGTAGCCTGTGCCGTCACCAGCTGGAAAAAGCCCATCGTTCTCGGCCGTCACGCTTACGGTGATGTTTACAAAAACTGCGAGATTAAGACTCCTTGCGCAGGAAAGGCCGAGCTTGTCTTCACTGGAGAGGACGGCAAGGAAATCCGCAAGACCATCATGGAGATGAAAGGTCCCGGCATCATTCAGGGAATCCACAACCTTGACAAGTCTATCGAAAGCTTCGCCCGTTGCTGCTTCAACTATGCTTTGGATCAAAAAATCAGCGTATGGCTCGGCACAAAAGACACAATCTCAAAGACATACGACGGCAACTTCAAAGAGATTTTCCAGCGTATTTTCGACAGCGAATACAAGGCAAAGTTCGACGAAGCCGGAATCGAATATTTCTACACTTTGATTGACGACGCGGTTGCCCGAATCATGAAGAGCGAGGGCGGTATGCTCTGGGCCTGCAAGAACTACGACGGAGACGTTATGAGCGACATGATTGCCTCTGCCTGCGGATCTTTGGCTATGATGACTTCAGTTCTTGTTTCTCCGGACGGAAAATACGAGTACGAGGCAAGCCACGGCACTGTCCAAAAGCACTATTACCGCTACCAGAAGGGCGAAAAGACTTCTACAAACCCTGTCGCGCTTATTTTCGCATGGACCGGGGCACTTGCAAAACGAGCCGAACTTGACAACACTCCTGAGCTCGCCTCTTTTGCAAAAAAACTTGAAAAGGCTACCCTTGACACAATCGAAGAGGGCACGATGACAGGTGACCTTGCCCGCCTCGCAAGCCCTGCCGCAAAGAAAGTCGTGGACAGCTGGGAATTTATCGACGCAATCGCCGCCAGATTATAATTCTTTGAAAGTTTTGTTCTGATAATGAAGACTCATAGCGATGGCATTTGCCGCCGTTATGAGCAAATCCATGTCTTTGTATTGCCAGATTCTCGCGGTCGATGTGGAATCTGCTCTGATATAGCCGAAAATCTTATCGTTGTATCGGATTATGGCGTACAAGGACGATTTGATTCCCTGTTTAAGACATACTTCATGAAGTTCTTTTTGCCCGATGTTTTCAAGATGAGTGACATCGTTCAGGTAATACACTCCCATTGAGGGGCTTACATTGTCCATAAAGAAAGTGTTCGTAATCGATTCAAATTCTTCAGTGTTTGAAAGTGTGTGGATTTGAGAAAAATACAGGCCGTCTTTTGTTTGAATTCCTATGTGGTCAATCATGAGGTTTGAGCCCAAGAAAAGCAGTAAATCTTTGATTCCATCTGCGAGATGTGGAGCTGAATTCAAAAATTTGAAAACCTGAGTGTGCATCTGCATTGAACTGATTGTGGTGTCATCGGCTGAATGCAGCTGAATGTTCTTGTGCTTTGACTCAAGGTAAATGATAAAGCAGTTCCGTCCTTTGATTTTGCCACGATACAGTGCTTTGTCTGTGAGTTCAAAAAGTGCATCGTAGTTGTTTGCATCGGTAGGACAGCGTGAGAGCCCAAAAGTGCAGGTGAGATATAGAGTTTTGTAATCTGGCGGAGTAACTCCGTCTATGGTCTTATGGACTTCCCGTAAAAGCGACCAGACTGCATCGTATTCGGTGATATTTGGGATGACAACCATAAATTCATCTCCGCCAAAGCGACCTACAGCGCCACGATTTCCGAAAGAATCTTTTAGTCTGTTTGCTAAAAAAGAAATGACATGATCGCCGACAGTATGACCGTAATTGTCGTTAACATTCTTGAAATTGTCGATGTCAACGAGGGCGAGGGAAAATTCCGTGCCTTTTTCAATTAGATGTTTTGCATAATCAACGATGACATCTCTCGTGTAAAGACCTGTGAGATAATCTGTTTTTAAATCCTTGTTATTAAAAAAATCATCACCCATTTGGATTAAATTTTAATATTAATTTGCTGAATCGTCAATTTTTTTCTTCTGATATATAAAAAATACTTGTAAATTTTAGTGATATTTTGCTGATATTTTTTTTCCTATGTAAGCGATAGGTAATTTTCTTTTTTTTACATTGTCCAAAGTGCGGAAATTCAGTATATTTCTCTCATGGCTAATTTACTTGAAATTCAGAATCTGAATGTTGATATAGAAAAAAAACATGTCATTGACGGCGTGAATCTTCTGGTTAATCCCGGCGAAACCCATGTCCTTATGGGGCCAAACGGAGCGGGAAAATCCACCTTGGGCTACACAATCATGGGAAATCCCCGCTACACAGTATCTGGCGGAAAGATTTTCTTTGACGGCGAGGACATCACCGAACTGGGCGCGGACAAGCGGGCTGCCAAAGGCATTTTCCTTTCTTTTCAGGCTCCCCTTGAGGTTCCGGGCATTCCTTTGGAATCATTTATCCGCACGGCCTTGCAGCAGAAGACCGGCGAGCGGGTCAAACTCTTCCAGTTCCAGAAGCAGCTCAAAGAGACCATGAAGCTTTTGAACATGGACGAAAGCTATGCCAGCCGAGACCTGAATGTGGGATTTTCCGGCGGCGAGCGCAAAAAGAGCGAAATCTTGCAGCTTCTCATGCTTTCTCCCAAACTCGCCATCCTTGACGAGACTGATTCCGGCCTTGACGTTGACGCGGTTCGCACGGTCTCAAAGGGAATCGAAGAATACCAGAAGCGCATGAACGGCGCCCTTATCATCATCACCCACTCAACGAAAATCCTTGAAAGCCTCAAAGTGGACAAGACCCATATTCTGGTCAAAGGCAAAATCATCAAGGAAGGGGACGGAAGTCTTGTTGAGGAAATCAATGCAAATGGTTTCGAGCAGTTTATAAGTTAGGAATTAGGAGTGAGGAGTTAGAAGTTGGGGGCTGCCGCTGTCCTTCGACTTCGCTCATGGAACAGCGGCCGGGCTATCCGTGGTTCCGCTAACGCTTCATTCCTTCGGAACAGCTTCGCTGCCACTACTATCCCTAGCCCGTTTGATATGGTTGGACTATTATGGAAAACGAAAAAGATAACATAAAAAGCATAGATTCTTCTCCCTACGACTTCCGCTATGAGGAAAAGGGCTTTTACCGCAACAAGGCTGGCCTCACGTCAGAGATTGTCGCAAAACTTTCCGACGACAAAAACGACCCTGAATGGATGCGTGAATTCCGCCAGAATGCGCTTAAAATTTACAATGAGCTTCGCGTGCCTGAGTGGGGGCCGGACATCTCTGGTCTCAACATTGACGAAATCGCCACTTACGTGCGCCCCAACACAAAAATGCAGGGCAAGTGGGAAGATGTTCCCGAAGACATTAAAGACACTTTTGAAAAGCTGGGCATTCCTGAGGCAGAGCGCACTTCTCTTGCGGGAGTGGGCGCCCAGTATGACTCTGAGCTTGTCTACCACAACTTGCAGGAAGAAGTGGCCAAGCAGGGCGTAATCTACACTGATTTTGAAAGCTCTCTCCGCGGCCCTTATGCCGACATGGTAAAAGAGCATTTTATGCAGCTGGTAAAGCCAAATGACCACAAATTCGCGGCCCTGCATGGGGCTGTCTGGTCCGGCGGCTCCTTTGTTTATGTTCCCAAGAATGTAAAGGTTGAAATCCCCCTGCAAAGCTACTTCCGTCTGAACGCGAAAGGGGCGGGACAGTTCGAGCATACCCTCATTATCGTTGACGAAGGCGCTGACCTGCACTTTATCGAGGGCTGCTCGGCTCCAAAATACAATGTGGCAAATCTTCACGCCGGCTGCGTCGAGCTTTATGTAAAAAAAGGCGCACACTTGCGCTACTCAACCGTGGAAAACTGGTCTAAGAACATGTACAACCTCAACACCAAGAGGGCGCGTGTAGAAGAGGGCGGCCGGGTCGAGTGGGTCTCAGGCTCTTTCGGAAGCCACATTTCCTATCTTTACCCCCAGAGCGACTTGATTGGCCGGGGAGCCAGGGCTGAATTCACTGGCGTTACTTTTGCCGGCGAAGGACAGAACCTTGACACGGGAGCCAAAATGGTTCACCTCGCCCCTCAAACGACGAGCGTAATCACCACGAAATCTCTCTCAAAATCCGGCGGCATCTCAACCTACCGAAGCGCAATCTACATCGGAAAAGAGGCAAAGGGCAGCAAGGCCAGCGTTTCCTGCGAGAGCCTTATGCTCGACAACATTTCCCGAAGCGACACAATTCCCGCCATGGACATTCACACTGATGACTGTGACGTTGGCCACGAGGCAAAAATCGGCCGAATCTCAAACGACGCGATTTTCTATTTGATGAGCCGGGGAATCTCTGAGGAAGAGGCAAGGACAATGATTGTAAGCGGATTTGCAAATCCTGTCTCAAAAGAGCTTCCCCTTGAATATGCCGTTGAGATGAATAATCTGATTCGCCTTGAAATGAAAGGTTCGCTGTAAAGCGCAATTCATAATGCGGAACGAGGAATGACTATGACAGAAACACTAAAGTTTAACGAAATAAATAAAATCCCCGCCCTTACATGGAACTGGCTCAAGATGAACCGGGATTCCCTTGAATTGCGGGAGATTCCCTCTCTCTTTGAGCCTGAAATCTCTGAAATCCCGGAAGGCATTTCCCTGCTTTCTGGGCAAAAAATCGATTTGAACAAATTTCCTGCCCTTAAGTCTGGAATCGGTGAAGAAATTTCTTCCTACCTTGAAGAAAATGTCTTTAAGGGAGTTGACCAGATTATCGAAATCAGCGGCAAAACCGAAAATCCCCTTCTTCTTTCCTTTGATTACGGAAAAGCGGGAAATTCTGATTCAGTCTCTCCTCATTTTGCTTCGTCTCAAATCATCTATGCAAAAAAAGATTCTGAAAGCTGCGTGATTTTCCTTTATGAGGGAGCTGATTCTTCAAAAATCGACTCGGTTATCCGTACAAAAATCTATGCCGAAGAAAATGCCCTTGTGCATGTCATAAAAGTCCAGCTTTTGGGAAAAGACCAGAATCAAATCGATGAGACGAGCGCAGTCGCCGGAGAAAATTCTAAGATTCACTTCACCCAGATTGAGCTTGGCGGAAATCACATTGATTCAGGCTTGTACACCCAGCTTGGCGAATACAAGTCCCGTTTCCAGAGCGAGCTCGCTTTTATCGCAAAGGGGGAGCAGCATTTTGATTTTAACCACGCAGTCATTCACACTGGCAGCGAGACTGACACGAAAATGCTGGTAAAGGGAGTCCTGGACGGAAATGCCGTTAAAAATTACCGTGGTACCATTGATTTTAAGAACGGCTGTCATGGCTCTACTGGCGACGAGCAGGAAGAGACTCTGCTTATGAGCAAAAGTGCCGTCAACAAGTCGATTCCCATGATTCTCTGTGATGAAGAAGATGTTGCCGGAACCCACGGTTCTACTTTGGGACGCTTGGGAGCGGACGAGCTCTTTTACATGCAGAGCCGGGGAATCAGCGAGGAAGAGGCCAAAAAAATGATGACCAAGGCAAAAGTCCTCAGCGTGGCAAGCCTCATCCCTCTGGAAAATATTCGGGAAAAAATCGAAAACTGGCTCGAAAAGTAGTCCATGTCTTTGGGCTTACTTGAGCACAGAAAGAATATCCTCTTCCGGCACTTCGGTGATGACGGTCTCGCCCACATTCGACTGAAGGATAAAGCGTATTTTGCTGCTGGAATTCTTTTTGTCTTTTTTCATGGCATTCAAGAGGATTTTCGCGATTTCCTCGTCGCTTCCGTACTTTTTCTTCATTTCTGGGTGAACGGGGCTTGTTTCCCAGCCGAAAGAGGCAAGGCATTTTTTTACCCGGTCAGCGTATTCCTTGGTGCAAAGGCCGAGATGCTGGCTTAAATCCGCCGCCCGTGCCATGCCCCAGGCAACCCCGTCTCCGTGAGTGACCACGCCAAGGCCCGCCATTGATTCCAGGGCGTGTCCGAAAGTGTGACCCAAATTCAGCTGCATTCTGATATTTTTTTCGGTTAAATCCTGCTCCACGACCTTTGCCTTGGCGTTCACGCAGATTCGGATTCCCTCTTTTATGAGTGAGCCTTTGCGGTCGTTCAAGGCTTCAGGATTTTTTTCAATCCGCTCGAAAAATTCTGGCTCGTAGAGGAGGGCTGTTTTTACAAGTTCTGCCATGCCTGAGCGATATTCCCTTGCGGAAAGGCTTTCGATAAAGGCCGGGCAGATGTGGATTTTCTGGGCTGGGAAGAAAGAGCCGATCATGTTTTTGTAGGAATCGAAGTCACAGCCGGTTTTGCCGCCGATTGCCGCGTCCACCATGGAAAGGAGGGTGGTGGGAACAAGCTCGCAGTGGGCGCCCCGCTTGAAAATCGAGGCCGCGAATGCCGTCATGTCAGTGATGACGCCGCCGCCGATTCCCACGAAGACAGCCGAGCGCTGGCCGTTGTTGTCCAGAGCCGCCTTAACGATTGCAAGTACGCTTTCGATTGTCTTGTAAGGCTCTCCCGCTCCCAGAATCAAAAGCATGTCCTTCCCCCGCTTGCCGACAAAGCCCGGTTCAATCTTTGGGTGGGAAAAATCCTCGCCCCGGAAAAAGTCAAGGAAGGAGTGCAGGGCGGGAAGGCTTGCCACGCTGGTGTCAGTGACGAAAATGCGCTGGGGCAAAGTCTCCTTTTCGGCTGAGTAAAAAACAGAGTTCAGGTCAATCTCGCCGTCATAAAAGCGGATGAAAGTGCGGTCAGTCCCCGGATGCACCGGCGGGTAAATAATATCTTTCTCTTCGAATGTCATTTTATTTAGTTAGGAGTTAGGAATTAGGAATTAGGAGTTTTTCACTCCTCACTCCTCACTCCTCACTCCTCACTCCTCCTTTAGTACTCTTTATTCATCTTTTCGAATTCTTCAATCACTTTGTTCACGCGCTTAAGCTCGCGGTTCAGGATTTTCTCGTAGTCCAGCTTGCCGCTTCCGATTCGCTCCCGCTCGTCTTCCCAGTTCTGGATGTCCTGCAAAATCAGGAATTTGAATTTTCCCACATTCGCTTTTTCCGCCCAGAGTTTTGCTTCCCTCCAGTAATAAAGGCCTGCCTCGTAGCATGTCTTTGCCTTGTTCAGGTTTTCGATGTAGGCATCCCGCCAGGGCGCGTCGTAAAAGTGGGCAACTTGCTTGTCGTAGGTTCGCCCCAGCCGCATGTGCTGCTCAATCAGCTTGAGATTTATATGCATCATAAAGAGATAGCGGTATTTTTCCCAGTCTTTCTCGTCGTTGATTTTGACCGGCGCGTAAAGGGGATTGCAGAAGTCCGCCTTGACAGCCTGCTCCAGCCAGTAGATGTTTTCGATTACATCGTCGGGGTACTGCTGGTAATGCACATGGAAGAGCTTGTAGTAGTCCTCCTTGTACTTGACCATGTAGGAAAAGGCCGGCGTAATCGAGAATATCGCAATGAAAACGGCAATCACCGCCGTAAAAAATCTCTTTTTCATCTCTTAGAATATCGGCAGGAAAAACTGAAAACTGAAAATGGAAAGTTGAAAATTCCTCACAGAGAATTTTTCTTAATTGCCAATTTTTAAATGCTCATTGATAATTTCGCTGATTTCTTCGATGGGGCGGCTTGCGTCCAGCCTTATGATTTTCATGCCGGTCTTCATTTTTTCGTATTCGCTGATGACGGCCCTGTAACGCTCGGCCGTGGCTTTCTGGAAGTCCAGCTTTTCATAGATTTCGGTCTCGCCCCGGCCAAGAACCCGCTTCAAGGAAATTTCCGGGTCAATGTCGAAGAAAAATAAAATTTCCGGCAGGGGAAAGCTTTCGTTGAGGCGGCGGGGAAGCTCGTCTCCGCAGGTTACGCTCTGGTAGGTCAGGCTTGAGAATAAATAGCGGTCACTCACCACGATTTTACCGCTCTCAGCTTTGGCCACTACTCCGCAGTTCGTGCCGCCTTTTCCGTAAAGATGCTCGTTTCTGTCTGCGGCGAACAAAAATGCCGAGGTGCGGGCGTCAAGCTCCACATCTCCTTTAAGCATTTTGCGAAGGAATTTTCCGGTCTCGCTGTCGGTCGGCTCGGTGGTAAAAAAGAATCTGCCTGCGTCCGGCCTCTTTTTTAAAATCTCAATCTGGGTGCTGGTTCCCGCTCCGTCTATGCCTTCAAAAACTATAAAATTCTTCAAAATCATAATATCACCTGCTAAAATCAAGGACAGATTAACACAGATTCCAGAGATTATAAATACAGTTACCGAAAGATTTTTCGATTGTTTTCTTATATGATTGCTAATTCCTAATCGCTACTTTATTATATGCCGATAAAAGAAGAGTAAAGCTGTCGAATTTTTATGAAGTCCAAAGTTTTTGGCGTAAGCCTGGGAAGCTCAATTTTCATTCTCCTCCTTATCGCAGTCCTCGCGCTCGTGCGGCCTGTTTATCTGCGTATCAATGAGTCATTGTCAGAATTTGAGGATTCTCTTTCACAAAAACTTCAGGACGAGACAGGACTTGCCTTCTCTTACAAATCGCTTTCGCCGTCAATTTTCATCGGCGTGAATTTCAGGAATGTCTCGATTTATGATGTGGAGACAAAAAACAAAATTGTTGGAATTCGGCGGGCAACTCTTACTTACAATGTATTCGGTTTCTTCTCAAAAAATCCAACGGTCGCCCTCAAAGAACTGACAATCAATGGCGTGACAGTTGAATACGATGCTCTCCAGAATTTTAAATTCAAAGACAAAATCAAAAGTCTTCTCGAAAAACAATCTGGCACAGGTCAAGAAAAAGATTCTGCTGAATCCTCTCGTCCAAAGGACGCTTTCAGTCTTTCTGGAAAAGAAATTGATATTCCTCTCGATATCGTCATCAAGAATCTCTCGGTGCATTACTCCGATAAGATGAACGATTTGCTTCTTGCTCTCAAAAGTCTCAGAATCAAGGGCTTTAATCTTGCGGAAGGCGTTGATATCAATACGAACGGAAAAGTCACATATAAGACAGGTCTTTGTAAAACTGATGGCAAATGGACTTCGGCAGCCTGTAATTTTTCTGTTTCTGGAACATTCTTTCCTCAGTTTGATGGCAGTTCGGCTCTTGTCAGTCTTTCAGGAAGCGGTGGAGTTGATTACTCTCTTTCTCATCTCGATATGCTCGTGAATTATTCGGAGAATACGCTTGAAGTGCGAACGATGCGTACCGTGCTTCCTTTCTCGCTTTTTGCCCGATATGATATCAGTAAAAATTCCCTCGCTTTTTCGGGAGATTTTGAACGCTTTAATCCAATGCGCCTTGTTTCTGTCCGCCGAAAAAATCCAACCGTGAAAAAAATAGACGGTTCTACAATTTCTGGCACTGTTTCGGGAATTGTTTCTGCCGACTCATTGTCTTATAAAACAGATTTGACTTTTGCTCTTCCTGAAAAATTGCTCGGAGAGCCTGTTTCGCTTGCCCTCAGATGTGATGGCGATGATAAGAATGTAAAGATTTCCAGACTTGCGGTAAATGGTTCTTTTGTTGACGCCGATTTCACTGGCGCTTTCAATATAAAAGAACTTCAGCCTTCAGGTCTTTTTTCCCTAAATTATTTTATGCTGAAAAACGGCGGCATTATTTCTACAGAAATGTATATCGATCCATACCGCAAAGGATTTACTTGTGTCGCTCCGCAGATTTTCATGAACGAAAAGAGCTTTACTGGTGTCCAGTTTACGCTCCTTCCAGAAAATCAGTCACTTGATTTCCAGTTCGAACTTCTTGATTTTGCTCATCCGGATTTTGACGAGACCGGACGACTGCAAATCGAGGGCAGCCTATTGCGTGAGCGTGGAAATTATTTGCAGACCAGCGTTGTATTCTCGAATATTTTTGCTGACAGCATCATTGATACGATTGCCTTTTTCCTGCCTGAGGAAAAGGCAGAAGTCATGCGGGGGCTTTCTTCTTCAATGCGGCCTTATATCTTCAATACGGAAGCTTATTTGTCCAGCGACTTCAAAGATTTTTCAATGAACGCCCCGGTCTGTCTTTTTGCGAACACCGAGAAGGATAGGGAAATCGTTACATTTGCCCTTGATGGCTCAAAAGAGACTTTGCAGCTTTCGAATTTTGATTTGATTTTCGGAAAACAGAATGCCCACGCAGATGTCGCAATTGAATTCGGCTCAAGCTTTGACGAATTTTCTTTCGTTACTGATTTGACGGTAAATGCCCTGCCTTATCATTTCTTCGGAAGTTTTACTCCTGATTGGATTGCAGTCTCTGGTGATTATAATTTTGACGCCATAGTTTCGATTGATGAGCAGATTGGCGCGACCTTGCAGTTCTCTCAACTGCCCTTTGCCGTAGGAAAATATGTTTTTGCCGCTTCCACAAGTTCCATCTTGCATTGGAGCCGTGAGCTTGGCTTTGATGTCGATATCGTGAGCCTTGAACTTGACGAACCTTCTGATTATATGACTTTTAATCCTCACCTGGCGCTTTCTGGTTCTTTGAGTAAATACGGCTTTATTCTGAGTAGTCTTTCTTATAACGACGAAACTTCTTCCCTTGACGGTGGTGGAAATATAGTCTGGAATATGAATGAAGGTATTTTTGATTCTCTTCACGCTTCAATTTCAGCAGAGAGTCCCATTTCTTCAGAAATCCTCTCGTTGAACGCTGATTTGACGAATCCTTCCCAGAAGCCTTTTTCGATTGAGAATATAAAAAATGATTTCTACATGTCTGTGGAGGCCATGATTCACTCGTTTCCATCTTCTCGTCTCATGTCTCTCCAAAATGTTGAGAATACGATTTCGGCTGATATTACGGCGAGCGGAACGATAAATAATCCTTTCTTGTCGGTTATTCTTCATCGCTCATCCCTTTCTCTTTACGGATATCCGCTTGTTGCCAGTGGTTCTCTCGTCCTTGATGATTCCGGATTGCATCTTGATAACATTGATTGTGCATGGTCTGTTCTCAAACTGTCTGACGCGCAGGTTTTCTTTGACCCAGCAGTTTTTGAGGGTGATGCTTCATTTACGATAGATGCTAATCTTATGAACAAGACCTTACATGCCCCGCTGAAAATTAAACTTGAAGGTGGCGTTCCTGAAAAGAAATTCGGCGTGCCTGATTATTATTCTGTTACTTTAACTTCTGATAAGGTTACTGGTGATTTCATTACTAGTGATTTTCCTCTGAAGGTGACGGCGACACACAGTCCCGGTCGATTTGATATTATGACAGATGAGGCTGAAGGATTTAATGCTTCTTACACGAGTGCAGACGGTATGATTTCTGCTGTCGCCGGAAGAAAGAGCCC
Organism: Treponema sp. UBA3813; assembly: GCA_002368605.1. Lineage (GTDB taxonomy): Bacteria > Spirochaetota > Spirochaetia > Treponematales > Treponemataceae > Treponema_D. The sequence continues at coordinate 72,039 of DFEB01000069.1, forward strand.
TGTTCAGATGAACTTAAATGGATCTGTCCATGAAAATAAAATGAATATCGACATTACTGGTATTGCCGCTGACATGAGATTCATCTGTTCTGAAGTCGAGATTCCTTTTGTAAGTTTTAATTCAGGACTTCTGAATGGTGCATTGCGTATTACGGGTCCAACGACTGATCCTGAGTTCACGGGAGCTTTTAGCGTCCTTCATCCAGGTTTCATTATTCCGCTCGTCTCTAAGAATTATTTCCATGCGGAAAAAGTCATCATGACAGTTGGACACGGAGAAGCCGTTGTTCCGCCGACTCATGTTACTCTTGGCAAGGGATATGGTTCAGTCGAATACCGCATGGAATTTAACAGATGGATTCCGAATTTCCTTGAGCTGAACATCGACATAGATGACAATCATAAAGTTCCCCTTGATTTAACCTTCCCCTTTATTCATGCAAAAGGTCTGGCGAGCGGAAATCTTACTCTTTCTTTCTCAATTCCCCGTGATTTGTCCGTTTCTGGATTTGTTATCGCTGATGATACTGATGTCGAAATTGTCGCAACACCTTTGCAGGAACAGTTCTCGGTGGCTAATATCGCTAAATTCTTGCCATCAGTTCCGACGAATAACCCTGCCGATTTGAATGTCATGGTTGATTTTGACATTGTAGTCGGGCAGAAAGTACAACTTCTTTTCAATCCTTTCCTTCGCGGTGTCGTAACCCCTGGAACACCCCTTTCTATTTATCTCGATACCTATGCGGGAGAATTCTCTTTTGATAGTGACATTACTCTTCGTGGCGGTGAAATCACATGGTTGAACAGAAATTTCTATATGAAAGAGGGTAGGATTATTTTCAATGAGACTCAGGATTCTATGGATCCTCGTGTGACTGTGCGTGCAGAAACTCGTGAGCGCGACGATAACGGTAATATGGTAACAATTATTCTTTCTGCAAATAATCAGAGGGTGAGCGCGTTCAATCCGATTTTCTCTTCAAATCCTGCAAAATCAGAACGGGAGATTATGCTTTTGCTCGGACAAATCATTTCCGCAGATTCAAGCGGAGCAGGGGAATTCAGCGGAGCCTTTGGAGACATGTTCTTGCAGTCAACTGTCATGCGTCGTGTTGAGAATACATTGCGTGAATTATTGAATTTTGATATAGTTTCCATTCGAACGAATATCGTTCAGAATTCCTTGAAGCTGAGTATGGATGAAAAAAACAGCAATAAGCAGCTCACGGTTGGTAACTTTCTTGACAACTCGACTGTTTATGTAGGTAAATACTTCGGCAGTTCAATTTATATGGACTCCATGCTTCATTGGACTTATGACGAGCACAAAATCAACAATGGTACTTCGGTAAACGGTATCGTTTTCCAGCCGTCGCTTGGTTTTGAGATGGCTTCTCCCTATGTGAACATTCGTCTTGGGATTGCGCCAGATATCAGTTCGCTTCAGAAAGGACTTATGGATACTTTGGTTCCTTCAACATCTTTGACACTGTCATGGAAATTTGCTTTTTAAAAATGGGTAAGGGGATTTTATGATAATCCGGCAGCGTTTAATCGCACTTTTTATTTCTGTTGTAATGTGTGTTTTTGCACCATTGACAATCTATTCACAGGATTCATCTTCATCTGATACTTGGTATTACGGGGCTGTCATTAAGTCTGTTACTTTCAAAGGCTTGAAAAATGTCCGTAGCAAAGAACTTGAAGGCGTTGTCTCTGGCTTTTATGGAAAGAAATTCAACGATGAAGTGTTCGCCGACATGATGGATCGTATCTATGCCCTTGATTTGTTCGATGAAATCAATCCTGAAGCTATTCCGGGCGATATGAAACGAAGCACGGTTACGATTACATTTTTTGTCACCGAAAAACCTGCCATAAGTAGGATTTTAGTCTCAGGAAACAGGCAGCTTCGCACGGCAGAAATAAAAGAATCTATCACCTCAAAAGAAAAAGATATTTTCGTAGCGTCAAAACTTCCGATAGATGAGCGCGCGATTCGTGATCATTACCTTGAAAAGGGGTTTACGAATATCAAAGTTTCTTCATCTACAAAAAAAACAGCTAAGGGTATTGAAATCACTTATACAGTTGATGAAGGACACCCGACTGTTATTGCCCATATCAATTTCTCTGGTAATAAAATCATTTCTTCAAAAACACTGAAGAAAAAAATTAAACTCAAGGAAATCGGTATCATAAGCAAAGGCGCTTTTCAGGAGTCTATGCTTGAGGCTGACCGTCAGGCAATCCTCGCTTACTATGCAAACGAAGGATACATTGACGCAGATGTCATAGATATTACTCAGACTGTCGAGCAAAATGATAAGAAAAAGCGTGATGAGCTTACGATTACTTTTGTTATTAGTGAAGGCTCTCAGTATACTTACGAAGGTGTTTCTTTTGTTGGAAACCGAATCTTTTCTGATGAGGAATTACAGTCGAAAGTCAAACTCAAGAAAGGCTCTGTTTTTGATCAGACAAAGTTCAACGAAGGTATCATGGCTGTCGCTGATTTGTACTATGAAAATGGATACACTTCAAATCGTTTCCAGCAGATTCCTGAAAAAGATGTCGAAAAGAAAACTATTTCTTACCAGTTCATGGTTATGGAAAATGTCCGTTCTCATGTTGAGGATATTATAATCAAAGGAAACACCAGAACAAAGGAGCATGTAATCCGTCGGGAAATTCCTATTGAGTCTGGTGATATTTTCTCAAAAGCAAAAGTCACGACAGGTCTTCGTAATCTATACAACCTTCAGTATTTCAGTGCCGTAGTCCCTGATATCGTTCCAGGTTCAGAAGAAAACCTTGTTGATTTGATTGTCTCTGTAGAGGAACAGTCCACAACCTCTATTGAATTTGGCGTAACATTCAGTGGAGTTTCTGATCCGGATGAACTTCCCTTTGCTTTGTTTGTAAAATGGCAGGACAGCAATTTCAAAGGAAGCGGCCGTTCAATCAGCGCAAGTTCAACTGTCTCTACAGGAACTCAGTCTGTAGGTTTGAGTTATGGAACAAACTGGTTCGGGGATTTACCAATCTCTACATCCATAAGTACAGAAATTGCCCATTCGAGCCTTGACGCTTACCGCGTAAAGATTAATAAAGACGGAACTCTCACAGATGATTCATATTATATGGATTACGAGCAGTGGCGATGGTCTTCTGGCTTTACACTTGGACGCCGATGGACTCCGGATTTTGCGATTCTTTCTTGGACGGGCGGTATCACAACAAGTCTCAAGAATAATATTTACGATGAGGATGTCTATTATCCGACTGACGCGGCTGTCAGTAAATATGCAAACCATTGGGGATGGCAAAACTCTATTTGGACGGCCTTTTCTATCGATGACCGTGATGTAAACTATGATCCTTCAAAAGGCTGGTTTGCGAGCCAAAAATTCACATGGTATGGTCTTACTCCTTATGAAAGCGAATATTTCTTGCGAACTGATACAAAACTTGAGAAATATTTTACTTTGCTTAAATTCCCGATTACAGAGAATTGGACTTACAAACTCGTCTTCATGGCATATTCTGGTCTTTCTCTGCAATTCCCAAAACCTGGTACAGGAATCGGCGATACAAGCAAATTGCATATCGACGGTATGTTCATTGGCCGTGGTTGGACATCAATTTATAACAAGGTAATGGGCAAGGCTTTGTGGAACAACATTGTTGAACTTCGAATGCCTCTTGTGCCTGGCGTACTTGCCCTTGATTTGTTCGGGGATGCCGTTATCGTAAAAAGCGAGCCAAAAGATATTATGAATGATATTACTCTTCAGGATTTCTACTTCAGTGTTGGTCCTGGAATTCGCTTTACGATTCCTCAGTTCCCCTTGCGCTTGCTTTTTGCAAATACATTCCGCATCAATGACGAAAAGGATGTTGAATGGGATAAAAACTGGAAGTTCGTTCTTTCATTCAATATTCCAAATAAATAATGTCGATTTTCATCGAGAGGTAATGTTATGACTTTTAAGAAGATTTCTGTTTTGGCGATTTTAACTTTTGTTTTTTCTTCTGGTCTTTTTGCCCAGCAGATTACCCGATTTGGAGTTGTTGATACGGCAAAAGTCTATCAGGCTTATTTCCGCAATTCAGCCCCAGTACGCAATTATGAATCAAAAAAGACTGAATTTCAGCGAGAAATTGCAAAGCGTACAGAAGAAATCCAAAAACTTAAGCAGCAGAAGGCGGAGTATACTTCCTCAGGAAATGATTCTGCCGCTTCACGATTAGAGGCTGATATTATCAAAAAAACTGATGCCCTTACTGAATATACGAACGCAAAGAATATTGAGCTTGAATCCATGAAAAACAGTTTGCAGAATTCAGATTCTTTCTATAAAAAACTATATTCTGTGCTTGAGCGCGTTGCCGAAGACGGCGGTTACAGCATGATTCTTTCCCTACAGCAGAATAATGCGATTCTTTGGTACTCTTCCTCAGTTGATGTCACTGATAAGGTAATCGCAGCCCTCGGTATGTAGAATGGCTCGCTCAAAAGATGCCCTTGTCGCAGGTTCTGTTCAGTCTCGTGCAGAACCGGGCGAACTCACTCCGGTAATGCTCCAGTATCTCTCAATCAAAGAAGAACATAAGGATGAAGTGCTGTTTTTCCGTCTGGGTGATTTTTATGAAATGTTCAACCAAGATGCGATAGAGGTTTCAAGGCTTTTAAATCTTACCCTTACGCATCGCGGAGCAGCTCCCATGTGTGGCATTCCCTTTCACGCCGCTAAAATCTACATAGCCCGCCTTTTGCGCTGTGGCAAAAGAATTGCAATCTGTGAACAAATTGGCGACCCGAAAGCAAAAGGTCTCACCGAGCGCAAGGTCATCGAAATCATTACGCCTGGAACGGCCCTTGAAAGCGAATATCTTGACGGAGGCGCTAACAACTTCCTTGCCTGTCTCTGCCTTCAGAAAGGGCGGGCGGGATTTGCTTACCTTGATGTCACCACTTCAGACTTTTTTGCGACGAGTTGGTACGAATCCGACATGGAAGAGAATTTCTCAAAGGAAATTGGTCGTTGTCATCCGCGGGAACTTTTGCTTCCCCAGTCTCTCGAAAAAAATGAAATCGTTCAGAATACTCTCTTGCAAAACGAAGAAATTGCCGTCTCTTACTACCCGGATTGGAATTTTGACCAGAGCCTTTCTTATAAAAGGCTTTTGGCTCAATTCAAAACCGTGAATTTACAGGGCTTTTCCCTAGACGAAAAATCTCCCGAAGTCGCTCCTGCTGGTTTTTTGCTTGATTATCTTCAAAAAACGGCGACCACAAATGCTCCCCATGTTACGGGCATTAAAGTCTACCGCGACAGCCAGTTTGTCATTATGGATGATTCTTCACGGCGTAATCTTGAAATCGTGGAGAATTTGCGGGACGGAAGCAGTCAGTTTTCTCTTTTAGAGTGCCTTTCTCACACGGAAACGGCTATGGGAAAACGGCTTTTGCGTTCATGGCTTTTGTACCCACTCACAAATGTCGAAGAAATCCGCGGACGGCAGAATCATGTGGAACTTTTCGTCAAAAACCGTAATCTCCTCGAATTTGTCCATGAGCTTTTCGGAAATATCCTTGATATAGAGAGACTTGCTGGTCGGGTCGCTATGGAGCGGGCCCATGCAAAAGATGTTCAGGCTCTTCGTGCAAGTCTTGAAAACTGGCTCAAAGTTCGTGAACAGCTTGATTCTTGCGGCTTCACTCATACCGAAAAAAATCTTGCCGAGCAGATTGTCGCCCTTATAAAAAACGCAATTCTCGAAGACCCGGCCACGGCTTTGGGAGAGGGAAGAATCATTAAAGAAGGTTGGTCGGCCGAGCTGGACGAATACCGCAGAATCCACGACAATGTAAACAAAATCCTTGACGATTATGCAGAAGAAGAAAAGGCTGCCACCGGAATCCAAAATCTTCGTATCCGCAGTAATTCTCTCACTGGCTACTACATAGAAATCACCAGGGGCAAAAGCGAGCAGGTTCCGGCTCATTTTATTCTCCGCCGAGCCCTTACCAATGCCGATCGTTACACAACGGTGCGCTTGCAGGAAATTGAAAAACAAATCGGTGAAGCTGAGCTTAAAATTACCGAAACGGAAAAAGCTCTTTTCCTTGAGCTCCGATCGAAAATAGCAGAGCACACGAATTATCTTCTTCAGACGGCAAAAGAAATTGCCTATGCGGATGTCACGAGCTCTCTCGCTTATGCGGCCCTTCTTCACGGCTGGGTAAAGCCCTTTGTGGACAATTCAAAGGATTTTATCATTAAAGGTGGCCGTCACCCAGTGGTTGAACTCCATCTTCCCAGTGGCGAATTTGTCCCCAATGACATAGAAATTTCTGCCGAAAAGGAAAGTAAATCAGCTTATTTTGCCCTTATAACCGGTCCGAATATGGCGGGTAAATCAACCTATCTGCGCCAGAATGCCCTCATTGCCCTTCTTGCTCAAATTGGTTCATTTGTCCCGGCTAAAGAGGCTCATATCGGTGCAGTTGACCGCATTTTCTGCCGCGTTGGGGCCAGCGATAATCTTGCGCGGGGCGAGTCAACCTTCCTCGTGGAAATGACTGAAACCGCCTACATTTTGCGAACGGCGACCGAAAAATCATTCGTAATTATGGATGAAGTGGGTCGGGGAACTAGCACGGAGGACGGTCTTTCCATCGCCTGGGCCGTTTCTGAATATCTCTTGAATGCCCTTAAATGCAAGACGCTTTTTGCCACACATTATCATGAGCTTACTCGGCTCGATCATCCTTCGCTTAAATTGCTTTGCATGGAAGTCAGTGAAGAAGCCGATAAAATCACTTTCCTCCGAAAAATCAAGGAAGGTGCCAGTGAAAATTCATACGGAATTCATGTCGCTTCCCTTGCAGGCCTTCCCCAAAGCGTAATTCGTCGCGCTAACGAGATTTTGAACACCCTTCAGAAGGGAGCAGATTCTGCCGTAAGCGAAAATGCCGGCTCACTTCAGACCTTGCAGACATCCGCCGAGGAAAAGCCTCTTGAAAAATCCGTCTCAATGCCAGGCCTTTTCAGCGATGAAGAGCTTGTTCTTGACGAAATCTTGAGTTGCGACCCAGATGACATGACTCCGCGCCAGGCCCTTGATTTAGTTGCCCGTTGGAAAAAATCCCTGAGTGGAAGATAATGGGGAAAGTCTTCCAAATGCGCTGTCCCGAAAAAAAATATAACAAAAAATTATTTCTTTCCGTTGCCGAAAATTGCTTTTTTTTGCCTATGTATAGGTGATGTCAGGGAAAAATCTTTCTTTTAAAAAAAGCTCTTTCACTTTTTGCTTTGTTTTGCAATGCATAGTACAGGATTTTATTTCTTTGCTGCTTGGCGGCGAGAGATGTTTGCGCTGCTCAAAGAAGAGCCTCCGTATTCCCTTGTGCAAGAATTGCCTTCCCCAATTGCGTTCTTTCGGTTTTAGGAATTCATGCACAAAGTGCGGCCGGGAACTTGTGAGCGAAATCAGAGTCTGCTCTTATTGCAGGGAAAGTCCAGCCTTGCAAAGTGTTGACGGTGCGTTTTCTCTCTACGGCTATCAGTTGTGGAAGAAGTCTCTGCTCTTTGCTTGGAAAATGGAAGACAAGCGAAATCTTTCTCCTTATTTTGCCGTCCTTTTTTATGAAAAACTCTGTGCCATCGAAAATGAATTGGGATTTTCTTTGGCTGTCGTTCCTGTTCCTCCCCGTGCAGGAAAAATCCGTGAGCGTGGCTGGGATCAGATTGAAGAATTGTGTTTTTATCTTGAAAAAGGCTGGGGGGTGAAAGTCTTTCGTCTGCTTGAGCGGCTTTCTCACATTCAGCAGAAAAAACTCGACCGTCTTCAGCGAATTGAGGGAATTTCATCGTCTTACAGGCTTAAAAATAAGAGGAAAATCCGCAAATTTTGCAAAAAAATTCCAGAAGCTGTCGTTCTTGCGGATGATGTGCTCACTACAGGCTCAACAATAGAAGCCTGTGCCCGTGAGTTAAAGGCTTTTGGTGTAAGGAAGGTGTTTTCCCTGACTTTATTTATCGTAGATTGATATTATATTGAATTTTGATTTGCATTTTACTAAATCTATCGTTATACTGTAAGGACTAGTAATATTTTTTTTCTTAATGAGGTCTAGAATTATGGAAGAAGAGATTAAAGGATATACAATCCAAGAAGCAATAGCCGAAGCACGCCGTTGCTTGAATTGCCCGAAGCCAATGTGCCGCACGGGATGTCCAATCGAAAATGACATTCCGGCTTTTAATCATGCGGTTTCTTTGGGTAACTTTGGCGAGGCGCGTACTATTGTTGCTCAGCGAAGTAATCTTCCAGCTATCTGTGGCCGTGTTTGTCCTCATGAAAATCAGTGTGAAGGTCATTGTGTTCTTGCAAAAGCAGGCAAAGGAATTAAGATTGGTATGATTGAGCGATTCATTGCTGATTTCGATACAGAAATGAATCTCAATCGGGAAAAGAAAATAGAAAAAATCGGCGGAAAAGTTGCCGTTATCGGTTCTGGTCCTGCCGGTCTTACTGTTGCAGGCGACTTGGCCCGCAAAGGATACGAGGTCGTTGTTTACGAAGGCGAGAGCGAGCCGGGCGGAGTCCTTCTCTATGGTATTCCTGAATTCCGTTTGCCAAAAGATGTTGTCCGAAACACTACCAAAAAAATCGCTGATTTGGGGGTTCAGTTCGTTACAAATACAATGGTGGGCACAGATATTACGATTGACGAACTTTTCAAGAATGGTTTTGACGCTGTGTTCATCGGAACTGGAACGGCACTTTCAAAAGACCTTGATATTCCTGGCAAAGAGCTCAAGGGAATCATTCAGTCAAATTATCTCTTGCGCATGGTTCGTCTCTATCAGGACGGCAATGTCGAAAAGAGCGAAGTGCCGATTGACGAGGGAGATGAAGTTATCGTTATTGGTGCGGGAAATGTCGCTATGGATGCATGTCGTACGGCAATCCGCATGAAGGCAAAAAAGGTAACAGTCGCATACCGCAAGACCGTGGAGTTCATGCGTGCGGCAAAGGCTGAATATGACGGCGCGCTTTCTGATGGCGTTGAATTTAAATGGGAACATGCTCCGCTTGAGTATGTCGGTGAAAATGGCATTGTCACTGGGCTTAAATGCCAGACTCCCAACGGCGAGGTAATCTTGCCTGCAAATAAAATCCTTATCGCAATTGGTTCTCGACCAGCAGCTCGCATTATCAGCACTACCGAAGGAATCGAGGCAGATGAGGGCGGCTTCGTTGTTACAAAGCAAAAGCCCTACGGTATGACCACGAAGCGAGGTGTTTTTGCTGGTGGTGATGTCGTTCACAAACCGGCTACTGTTGTACTTGCAATGCGTGAGGCAAAAAAAGTCGCTGTTGGAATTTCAGAGTTCCTCGAAGCGAAAAAATTGCTTGGTGAATAAAAAACAGTCTAGGAGTTAATCTAGGGGGATATATGGCAGAAAATACTCAGATTCAGTTAGTTACATTCCAGCTTGGCGGAGAAATCTATGGCGTGGACATCATGGATGTAAAAGAAATCGTCAAAGTAACGAAAGTTCGTCCGATTCCAAACGCTCCTTTCTATGTCGAAGGAATTTTCAATCTCCGAAGCGAAATTATTCCAGTTATCAATTTGCACAAACGGTTCCAAATTCAAAAACTTGCTGTTGCCGAAGGTGACGAAGAGTTTGAAGGCGGATTCATCATTTTGAACATCGAGAACAACCGCATCGGCATTATCATTGACCGAATTGCCCGCGTCGTTGCCATTGATACGGCTGACATCAAAGATCCGCCGCAGATGATTAGCGGAATCGGCACTGAGTACATACACGGCGTTATTCGTCAGGATGATAAATATCTCATCATGCTCGATATGCGCCGCTTGTTTAATGCTAAAGAACTTCAGAAGATTCTTGATCCGGGCGATTCAAGCGCAGGTGAAGAAGAGTAATTCATGATTCAGACCTTTAGCTCAACGATTCGCAGAAAGGAAATGGATGCGGTTTTAACTTGCATGGTTGATGAAAAACTTGGACCTGGCGAGTTAAACGCAAAATTAATTCAAAGCGTAAAAGAATTTACCGGTTGTGATGGAGCTGTTGCGTTCAGAAGTCCGGCGATTGCATTCTCCTATGTTTTAAAAGCATTGGATTTACAGCCAGGCTCTTCTGTGATGATTTCAGCCCTTGCTCCGTCATGGCATTATACAGCTGTTAAAAATTTAGGATATGAGCCTCTCGTTTTAGATGTTAATGAAGATGATGGTTTGCTTTCTCCAGAGGCTGTTGAAGAGGGAATAAAAAAAGGCGGAAGACTTCTTCTTCTTCATGAGACTATGGGAATTTTGCCAAAAATCGAAGGAATCCTTTCTTTTGGCATCCCTGTAATTGAGGATATTTCCCATTCAGTTGGAGCAAGCTATGTTTTTTCAGCCGCAGAAGAAGATTCTGCCGCTAAAAGTGAAGACTCTGGTAAAAAAGCTGGAATGGCAGGCCTTTATTCTATTCTTGGTCTTGAATCGAACGATACCATTACGGCTGGAGGCGGTGCTGTTCTTATCGCGCCAAAACGCCGGGAGTGGATCGTTCTCAAAAAGTTCACAGATGCCGCTCCCGAAACGGATATTCTGCCAGATATGAACAGTGCGCTGGGCTTTATTCAACTCAAGGAATTTGCCCGCAACGAGCAGGCCAGAAAGGCTTTGTTTGCGATTTTCCAAAAATCACTCATGAGCGGAAAAAACAAGACTTTCGCCCGTGATGCCGAAAATGGCTCAACGATTTGGTCTTTTCCGGTGGTGCTTTCTGGAAGTTTTAAAGACGCGAAACAATATGCCTCGCGAAAAGAAATTGAAATTCGTCCGGCATACGAAAAATCAGTAATTGCCGTCCTTGAAGAAATGGAGCAGGCAAATTATATTCATGCGAAGTCGCTTTTCCTTCGCACCGTGCTTTTTCCTCTTTATCCTCGTTTGGGGTCGGAATCAGCAACAAAAATCGCAAAAGTGTTGGGGACATTGCCGTAAAAATTTATGAAAGTAAAAAAGTCGCTCATCGTCGTAAACAGTTTTAAGGAAGAATCAAAGACTCTCGGCGCTGAAATCCAGGCATATCTTAAAAATCTTGGGATTCAGGCTGATATCTTTGTCTTCAACGGATTCTCTGAGCAGTATCCATTCTATGGCTACGATTTTGTCATTACGATGGGCGGTGACGGCACGGTCTTGTTCGCCGCACGGGGTTGCGCGCCTATGGGCATCCCCATTTTCCCTGTGAATTTTGGTTCTTTCGGCTTTATTGCCAGCGTCCAGCGGGGAGAATGGAAAAAGGAACTTGACGACTTTTTGGCTGGTAATTCCGTCATCGATGAGCGGAGTATGCTCCGGGCTGATTTGATTCGCGGAGGTCAGCGAAGATTAACGGCCACGGGGTTAAACGATATCGTTATTTGCGGCAAAACGGCGGCACATACGATTTCTTTCAATGTTCTTTATGATAAGGTTCCTCTCGGAGAAATAAAAGCCGACGGAATCATAATTTCCACGGCCACCGGCTCTACGGCTTATTCTGCCAGCGCAGGCGGACCAATCATTGACCCTGGCTTGGATGCTATGGTCTTAACCCTTATGAACGCATTTTCTCTTTCAAGTCGGCCTTTGGTTCTAAGTCCAGACGGTTCTCTTGAAATTGAGATTCTTCCTTCCCGAATTTCAGATGTAGTTATCAGCGTTGATGGTCAGATTCCGGTTGATTTGCATGTTGGCGATGTCATCAGAATCAATCAAATCGATGACAAGGCCAAGTTGATTGGCTGCACCAAAGAAAAATTCTACAACGCCCTTCGCTCAAAATTAAACTGGTCGGGAGGTCCGCAACATGCTTGAAGATCTTTCAATTAAAGATTTTGCCCTCATTGATCAGGCTTCCCTTGAATTCGGCGAAGGATTTACGGTTCTTTCTGGAGAAACCGGAGCGGGTAAGTCTCTCTTAATCGGAGCACTCTCTTTTCTTCTTGGCGGCAAGGCTGGCGTTGAGCAAATCCGCACTGGAGCACATGAATCGGTCGTTTCCGGCACATTTTTCTTAGGCAAAACTCCTCAAACGGTAAGGGAACTTTCTCCAGAAGATGAGCCTTCCAACGCTTTTGAGTGGCTTAATCTCCATGGCATTGAAGCTGAGGACAGCCGTGTGCTTTTGCGTCGGGTAATCCGCGAAAACGGTAAGTCAGGAGCCTGGATTGGAAGCACTCCCGTCACACGCTCTGATTTGGCCGAATTCAGTTCATTTTTAATCGACATTCACGGCCAGCACGAGCATCAGTCTCTCATGAAAGTGAGCGAGCACCGTAAATTCCTTGATTCTTACGCGGCTCTTACTGAGCGGGTCGCTGAATTCACTTCCCTTTATTCAGAATTAGTCGCCAAACGAAAATTGCTTGATGAGCTTAATTCCGATGACCGGGACAGGGCGCAAAAAATCGATTTTCTCACCTTTGCCGTAAAAGAAATCAGCGAGGCAAAACTAAAGCCAAACGAAGACATTGAGCTTGACGAAGAAGAAAAAAAACTTTCCTCTTTTGAAAAACTTTATTCCGATGTGGAGCAGCTTAATTCTGCTCTTTCTGGCGGAGAAGGCGAGGCTGTTGTCTCAATGCTTAAAAAACTCCGTGTCATTGCAGACAGCGCCGCTTCCTCAGACAAGTCACTTCAAAAACTTTCAGAGCGATTGGACAGTGCCTTTTATGAGCTTTCCGACATTGCAGATGAATACAAATCCTACGAGCAGGGGCTTGTTTTTGACCCGGCCCGCCTTGCAGAGGTTCAGGAGAGGCAGACCCTTATCTACAATCTCAAAAAGAAATACGCTTTCTCTGTTTCGGCTCCCCTTGCAGAAGTTATTTCATATTGCGAAAAAGCCAAGAGTCGCCTTGAAGAGTTAGACGGCTCTTCCAACAAAAAAGACGCTCTTGAAAAAGAAATCGCCGAACTGGGCAAAAAAGTCTATGTCGAGGCGAAAAAGATTTCCGAAGCGCGAAAAGCTGCCGCCCAGAAAATGTCGGCTGGAGTCGTCTCTGTGCTTTCTGCCCTGGGCATGAATGGAACTCGTTTTTCTGTTCAGGTGGCAGAAAAATCCGGAACAGATGTTACCCAGAAATGCGGGCCTTACGGAATAGATGACATCGAATTCCTTATCAGCGCAAACCCCGGCCAGCCCTTGCAGCCACTTGCAAAAATTGCCTCTGGCGGTGAGTTGAGCCGTGTCATGCTTTCCCTCAAAACGATTCTCTGCCAGTCGGATTCGACGGGCGAATCTACCGTGGGAACCATGATTTTCGATGAGATTGACACGGGAATTGGCGGCGAGGTGGCTGTCTCAATCGGAAGTCACCTTAAAAAACTTGCAAAAAATCGGCAGGTTTTGTGTATCACACATCTTGCAAGCATCGCCGTTTATGCCGATAATCAAATTAAGATAGAAAAAGCAGTCTCAGACGGAATGACGCAGACTCATGTTCATGGAATTTCCGGCGAAGAGCGGGTTTCTGAGATTGCCCGAATGCTCTCTGGGGACACGGCGAGTGCCGAATCATTGGAACACGCCCGGTCAATGCTTGCTAAGTTTGGGGGGATAAACTGATGGCAAAAGTTATGACTGAAAATCGCGAACTCTGTGAAATCAAGTGCGAACCGTACAAAAAAATGATAAAGGAAGCTACAGACCGCGAGACGCAGGTTTTGGAATCTATAAAAAAAACACCGGCGGGCGTAGAATATCAAAAACTTAATCTCTGTGATGAGATGATTGGCGTTGCAACCTATTATATACAAATCAACGCACTTACTGTCGAGTTAGTTAATACAAAGGATAATGAAGCCCTGAATAATGCGCGAAAAATGCTCTACAAGGCGATTATCTATTTGGAAGAAGTTGTTTCAAATGTGGTTGATGCCCTGCAGTCTGACATGGAAGAAAAACTTGCTTCGATTTCAAATGCTTCCGTAGAAAAAAGATTTTATTTAATCCGTAAACTCGGACTCTGTATCGATATTCTTATTGAGGCTTTTGGTGACAACTCAAAATGGAAAGAGTCTTTCGTTGAATTGCAGGGACGCTTTGCAACTGTCGCAAAAAATCTTCTCGATCTAAAAAAAGCAACAAAAGATTATTTTGATCCCAATTCCCCGGACTATGAGACTTCTGTCCTTTACATCCGCCTTATTCGCAAATTGTATGATCAGTCGGCGACAGCCTATCGTGACCGATATGAGCTTGCCACCCACCGAATTGATGATATGCGCATTGCGATTTTGTTCCTTTCTGGTGCACGGCGTGTGGCAATTGCACTTGGAGAAGCAGAGGAAGCTGAAGAAATCAAAAAGAAGGCCGGCGTATGGAAGCAAAAGGTTGAAGCCGACCAAAAACGAGGCGTTGCAAAATAATGCAAAACAACTTGGACAAAAAACTGATTCTCAAAATCTTCGAAGGATTTTCTATCCAGCGGTGGAATGATTTGGTTCGTCCTTTTGATTTAGTCGAAATGGACAAAGCCGCCGAAAAAATGGTTGCGGCATACATAATCGGAAAATATGAAGAAAGTGAAGGCCACTCAATCGACTGGGAATGGATGATTTATGCCTCTCTCTTCGATTTGCTCAAAAAAATCACGCTGAGCGATATAAAATCTCCTGTCCAGCAGATGATTCGCGAAAAATACCCCGCTGAATATAAAAAACTCAATGAATGGGTTCTCTCAAAATACGCCGGCATTGTTTCGGATTCAGACTTGCTTGCTCGCTTTGAAAATTTCCTTGAGCTTGACGCAAATCTTAGCCGAAGCGATTTTTCACTCACGGAGAGAGTTCTTGAGGCCGCTCATAAATTCTCTACGCTTAGGGAACTTGAGATGATTGCCCCGGTCAATGAAAAAGAGCGTATTGTCACGATTCATAAAGAACTGAGCGAAAATTTAAAGCAGTACCTTGACTTAAAGGGAGTGAAATTGCTTTTGGAGCGAAAGCAGCCCTTCCACTTTATTATGAAGACGGAGCAACTTCGCTTTCAGACTAGGTGGAATCAGACTCCCCGCGTTCCAGAAACCAGCGTTCTGGGACATTGCTTTTTCGTGGCGGTGGGAACTCTTCTTCTTCTCCGTGCAACTGGTGAAAAACCTTGTGCAAAAAGGCTTTTTAATGATTTTTTCAGCGCCCTCTTCCACGACTTACCAGAGTCTGTCACCAGGGACATTATTTCCCCAGTCAAGCAGGCTACTAACGAACTTCCCGGTATCGTGAAGCAAATCGAAGACGAAATCGTTCACGCCGAGCTTGTTCCGCTTATGGACGAATCTTATGTGGACGAAATTCTTTATTTTACGAATGATGAATTCCAGAACCGCATCCTTGTGACCGAGCTTGACGGACAGAAAACGGCGCAGGCTGTCAGCTGGGAGGAATTGCGCGACAATTACAATTCTGATGTCTATTCTCCTGTTGACGGAAAACTGGTGCGACTGGCTGACCATTTGAGTGCTTTTATCGAGGCGGATTCTTCAATCAAATACGGAATCACTAGTAAGCAGCTTACGGGAGGCCGGGACAATATCCTTAAAAGCTATCTTTCTGGCACGAAAATCAACGGAATCGACGCCATGCAGCTTTTCTGGTCTATCATGGAAGATTAAAAAACTGAAAGTTGAGCCTAAAAAAGGAAAATTGTTAATTTTTTACTTACTTTTGCCGAAAATTTCTAAGATATGAAATGTTCGGTTTTTAAAGTCGTTTTTTCAATTTTGATTTTCTCGGCTGTCTCTTATTTATATTCTGACACGATTCACGAGGTTCAGAAGGGTGAGACATTATATTCCATAAGCAAAAAGTACGGAGTGTCTGTTGCAGATGTTCAGTCTGCCAACGGTTTGTCTGACAATGGTATCAAAGTCGGTCAGAAAATCAAGATTCCTGACGGAAAAACAAGTGGAGCGGCTCCGTCCGTGAGTTCAAAAACTTCAGCAGCTACGACTTCTGCTCCTGTTGCGGCAAAGCCGACTTCTAATCCTGCCTCCACGACAAAGGCGGCCACTTCTTCAGATGAAAGTTACATTGTTCAAAAAGGAGAGACATGGTTCGGCATCTCGAAAAAATACGGAATCACGGTTGCTGACTTACAGAAATTGAACGGAGTTGGAAGCGATGCGGCTTTGAAAGTTGGACAAAAAATAAAGGTTCCCGGAGAAAAATCGGGGGCTAAAAATGCTGTATCTACGGCAAAAAATGTTACAGAAACAGGGAAAAAAGCTGAAGAAGTTAAGAAAACTGAATCAAAAGTTCCTGATTTGGAAAATCCGCGCTCTTATTCGGGTAAAAAAGCTGATTCTTCGTTAGTCTGGCCTGTAAAAACTGAAAACATTGTCTATATCAATGGAAAAGTCGGCGGCGTGAGCATGGCAGCAAAGAAAGACGAAGAAGTGAAGGCAATCCGCGCTGGAACTGTCATGTTCTCCGGCTCTTACCGAGGTTTTGGAAATGTTGTTTTCATTCAGAGTAAAACAGGGCATATTTACGCATACACAGGACTTGGCTCAATTGATGTTTCAAAAGGCGATTACATAAATTACAGTTCAGAAATCGGCACGGCCGGAATTGACACATACACTGGAAAGTCACAGATATCACTCATGGTATTTCAGAACGGGCAGCCAATCGACCCTGCAAAAGCTCCGAGGGGATAAAAAGTTAAAAACCCTGGCTTTTCCTGTTGACACGCCCGCCCTGTTTTTGATATGATTCACAACATCACGGGGGCGTAGCGAAGCTGG
>DFEB01000082.1 GCA_002368605.1 Treponema sp. UBA3813
TTTCCGCCATCAGACTGAGCCATATCGTTCACAAAATCGAAAGCATCTTTGTATGGAAATTCTTTTTTGACTTCCGTTCCGCTCTGAATGTCGAAGCTTGCCGTGCAAATCAAATCTTTATTTTTTACAGCATAATTGATTTTGCCGTCGCCAACAGAAAGAAGCATGACCTTGTGCTTGTTGACCATTGAATCGTAAGTGGTGTCGAGATAAGTCGCCTTGTACCGGCCGTTCGCATCATAAACAAGAACCGCCTCGCGCGAAATTCTGTTTCCGTCCCAGGCACCTTCCTTTACATAAACATTTCCATCCGCATCAACTAAAAAATCATCGGCATAGAAAAAATTGTCGGGCTGCCTGCCAGAAGGAGGCAAAACATGCCGCACTAAATTTGATTCTTTTTCGACGACAATAATTCGAGTTCTCTGTTTGTCGAGAATGTAGCGAAGTTCCCCATAATCACGCACAATATAGGGCGAATCAAGTGCAATTTTTTTTGAAACAGGGAATTCAATCTCATCTTTATTAAAAAAAGAAAACAGGCCAAGGCTGATTGCAAGAATTAAAAGTGCCGCCGCCCTGATTCCCTTCTTAGCGTTTATCATAATCTTCCTTTTTTATGTATTCCTTGTACTGCGGCTCGGTTGAAAAAAGTGTCCGCCAGCCGTCCGAGCTGATTCTGATTGGGTAAAGAAGAGCCGAGAGTTTTATTTCCCCCTTGTGCATTTTCCGGCATTTCCAGAAAGAATCGGTTTCGCCAAGATAATCCACTTCAAGAATGTTCCTGACTCCATAGAAATAGAACGGCAATGCAGGAAGAGTGATATAATCTTTTACTGACTCAATTTTTTCCTGGATGCCCGAAATAATTCTGCTCGTTGAAGGCTTTTGAACAAAAGGAGCGCGCTTTTCGTAGTACAATTCCAAAAGCTCTTTTGTTTCGCCACTCATCATCTTGCACTCAACTTCGGGATATTTTTTCTTGAAGAATTCAAAAAGCTCCTCGTACATTTTGATGACAGGCCGGGCAACTTCCCGGAATCGCTCGTGTGCGCGCAGACGAATTTCCTGTGGCAGAGACTCAAGCATTGCGTCCAGGTATTTTTGATAAGAAGCATCGACAATCGGCAGCGTGAGGCAGGAACCTGTCGCCCTGGCAAGCTCAAAAAGATACAAAATGCTGTCGTATTCTTCGGTAGTAAGAAGATTTTTGCGGCTTTTAAAAGACACATCCACGACATCCTGAGCATTCTGCTTGGTAAATTCAGCTTCCTGAGAAACTCTGTCCTCAACACTTCGGCGGCGGGTGGTAAAGTCATAGATTTTCTGGCTTCCGTCCTTGAGAGTCCAAATCATATCGACTTCGTGCTCGCCAAAAAAGCATGGGCCGCCAGTGATTGCAGTTTTTTCACCATTGGCAACGGCGCGGGCAAAATCTTCGAGGCCGGCCGCAAAATAAGGCATCTGCTCCTTGAACGGCCAGCGAGCTTTTTTGAACTGAGGCAGTTTTTCCTCAACCATCTTGAAGTCATTGATTTCGACAAAAGTTTTGTAGACAATAGATGAGCCTTTACTGGCTTTTGACAAATCAACTTTTGAAAGAAGTTCCTTTTTGCGGATGCGGAGTTCCTTGATTCTGTCCTTGTTCTCAATCGTGTTCCCTGAATCTTTGTAGCTTTTTATCTCGGAATTGATTTTTTCGACTTCGATTTTGTCATTTCCTTCAAGGAGTTCTTCGGCGTTATTTAAATCAGGAGCCTTGCCCTCAACAACCTCAAAAAAATCAGCCGCGCTGAAAGGCCATCGTACAAAATCATTGGAAGAATCTTTGTAAATCGACTCGCTTTGTTTTACGCCCATTGAAGCCAAAAGGCTCTGAGTTGAGTAAATATCCTTTCCATGAACATAAAAATACTCTTCGTTGTGTTCGCGATCTTCCATAAGAAAATTATAACACAGGTATGTGGAATTTGCTAGAATTTAAAAATTATCTGAAAAAAATGTCATTGGAGCCGTAAAAAGCTGGTTCGCAACGCAAAGAGGGATATAAGCATCTTCAAGACCGCCATAAATTTTAAATCCATATTGCCCAAGGTTGAAGGTTATTGATTTTTGACCGGTGAATATTTTTTTTACATAAAACATAATCGTGTCTGTTTTAAGGCTGACATTTTGATTAGGGAATATAAAGCCAGCCCATGTCGGACAATAAATCGTGTTTGCAGCACTATTTATCTCAAGAGGAAATGATTTTCCCAAAGCCTGAGCCGCAATCGTATATTTTCCGCTTGAATAAGAAATTGAACTGACTGATGCTTTGCAAGCTGTCGAAAGCCAGTATTTTAAGCCGACATATGGGAGATACTCATTTCCATTGTAAATTCGGAGATAAAGAGTTTCCACAACATCAGTATCCTTTCCATTGATGACAGAAACGGCCCGGCTTTCAAAATTAGTGTTTTCTTCCTAAGGATTGCCGGACATTATATAAGTGATGTCGTCACCGGCCTGTTTGCAAGCAGAAAAAACAGCCGCAAAAATCAAGGCCATAAACAGAACATGAACTTTTTTCATAAGTCCTCCTGAAATAAAAACTTAAATTAATCTTATAGCAGGAAATACGGTCTGCCAAACTTTTTTAGGGGAATTTAAGGAAGAAAATGTTGTGGTGGAAGGAGATGAGGGGGCTGGAGAAATGGGGGCGTTCAGTAGAATTTTTCACCCGGTTTTTCTTCCATGCTTTCGATTTCGGCTTTAAGGGTTTCTTCAAGAGCTTTTTCATAGCCTGTCAAAGCTGCAAAAGGAAGAAAGATTTTTGCCCGCTGACTTACAGGCATTCTCGGGTGATTAAAATCTGGTTTTTCTGGTGGCCAATTGGTATTGATGATGTCATCGTAATTTTTCATGCCTTGTGACCTCCAATCTGTTTGTTTCTTTCGATAGTCATTGCACTTTCCTGCAAGTTTGTTCCTTTTAGAATCGCATTTTTCCCGAATTTTTTGATGATTGCAAGCCGGGCTTGTTGAAGGCTCTCTTCTTTTTTGTCAGGAATATTTTCTTCAATATTATCAAAAAGGCTTGCTTCTCTTTCCGACTGATTTTTGATTCCGTTTGCCGAAATGTTGAATCTCCTGACCTTCAAAGCAGGATTCACGATGCGCTCATAAAGCCTGACAAAACCTTCCGTTATCGCCTTTGAGGAATTTGTATCATCGCCCACAAAAGCTGAACCGTGGGCAGGCTTTGGAACAATCCGGCCGTAAAAGTCTTCTACAAACTCGCCGTCAAAATTTTTAGGAATCCCTTCGATATCATAACCGACCTGAAGAGTCACCGTGCTTGTGACGAGATTCTTTTCAAACAAATCCAGAGCCAGAACTTCCGCCATCTCCCTGATGATGATTTTTCCTTCTTCAAAAGAATAAGGACGCTGGAGAACCTGACCGCTGGTGAGCGACTTTGCCGTGCTTTTGTAGCTCTTGATGTCCTTCATCCCGACATTTTCGTAGCCCCACGCATGATCAATCAGAATTTCCGCATCAATTCCAAAATCATCGTAAAGAAGATTCGGATTCCGTATCGAAGTCCGGGCAATATCCCCCATAGTAAAGATGAACTTTTTCTCCAGACGGCGCGCAGTTCCCTTACCAATCCGCCAGAAGTCAGTGAGAGGCTTGTGATTCCAAAGCGTTTTACGGTAAGTCAGCTCGTCAAGCTCAGCAATGCGAACCCCATCCTCGTCAGCCGGAATATGCTTCGCCACAATATCCATCGCAATTTTACAAAGGTAAAGGTTTGGCGCAATCCCTGCCGTGGCAGTGATACCAGTCTCAGAAAGAATGTTTTTGATGACTTTGATGGCAAGTGAGTGGGCATCAATTTTATAAAGCTTAAGGTAAGAAGTAGCATCAATAAAAACCTCGTCGATGGAATAAACATGAATGTCCTCAGGAGAAAAATATTTAAGATAGATATTGTAAATCCGGGCAGAATACTGAATGTAAAGAGCCATGCGCGGTGGCGCCGTGATGTATTCCAGTTCCTTCCCAGTCTGCCGTTTGATTTCACGAGCCTTAGCCTCCACCTCAAAAAGCCTGCTCCGCCCAGAAAGCCCATAAGCCTTCAAAGCCGGAGTGACCGCAAGACAAATCGTTTTGCTGGAACGGCTTGAATCAGCAAC
>DFEB01000004.1 GCA_002368605.1 Treponema sp. UBA3813
GCGGACTGCTGGAAAGTCGAGGCGACGGCAAAAGACAAGAGCGAGAAGACACAGCGGCGGATTTTGTGGTTCAGGAAGGACAATTACATTCTCGCGAAGGGCGAATTCTATGACAGGACGGATAAACTCGAAAGGGAACTCTCATGTTCCGATATCAAGCAGATAGACGGAATCTGGACGACTGGAAAAATGTTCATGAAGAATGTAAAAAGCGGACACTCGACCCTTCTGGAAACAAAAGATGTCAAATACAACATTGAGTTGAGCGACAGCCTCTTTACAGTGAGTGCGATTGAGCGGGGGAATGTCCGCTGATGAGTCGCTTTCGCCTTGTGCTTCTTTTTCAGTTTTCATTTCTCATTTTTCACTTTTTTCCCCAGGAAAAAAACTTCTCAGGCTGTCTTTCAACGCTTGCGGGGGCGGCTTTTCCCTATACTGAAAATTCAGGGGATTTCGTGTTGGGCGAAGCAAAAGCTGAAGGGGAACTTTCCGTGTACACAGAAGAAAGTTCCCTGTATGCGAGCGGTTTCCTTCTTTATGATGCGCTAAGAAACCACGCAGACGCTCTGGATTTTGTCAGCGGAAGAGAAAATTCAGGCCTTTCGCTAAAAGAAGCCTGGTTCGACTATACTGCGGATTTTTGGGCTGTCAGAGTTGGAAGGCAGATAAGCGCATGGGGAAAAGCCGACGGCCTTTCCGTCACCGATGTGCTTTGTCCTCAAGATGAAACGCAGTTTGCGGCAAGCACCTACGCAGAAAGCCGGCTGGGAATCAATGCCGTGCGTTTTTCGCTCAAAAGCGGAAGCTACGCCCTTGACGCATATTGCATTCCTTTTTTCACGCCGGCGGCCCTTCCTTTAAGCGAGGAAAGCCCCCTAAAAAAAGTGATTTTTGGAGACGCTGCGTTCAGCAAAGATGACATCATTCTCCCGGAAGTTGCGGTCAAAAACTGCGAGTATGGGGCAAAATTCAGCGCGTATTGGACTCTTTTTGATTTGTCACTCTACGCTTTCTACGGTTTTGATGATGAGCCGCTCGTTTCTTATTCTCTTTCCGAAAATAATTCCCTGAAACTTTCGGGGGAATACGAAAAAATGCTCATGTTCGGCACGGACACGGCAATTCCCATCGGAGAAACTGTTCTTCGCATGGAAGCGGCTTTTTTCCCTGAGCGGAAGTTCGCCGTGAGCGCTCAGAATCAAATCGAAGCCATAATGCAGGGAAAAGACATGGAAAAACGGATAGGGCGCAATCAACTCAAAGCCCTTGCCGGAATAGACTGGATGCCTTCTTCATGGACGATTACAGCGCAGTATTATGCGGACTGTGTTTTTGGCGAAATCGAAAAGATTGAGAGACAGAGCTATGAGCATTGCGCGACACTTTCTGTATCCCGTTCGTTGTTTAATGAGACTCTCGATATTTCTGTGAACGGTATTCTTTCACTGAAGGATTTTGACAGCGTAATTAAAGGAAAGGCCGAATACAAGTTGAGTGACCAAATTACGCTCAACATCGAGGGAGATTTTTTTAATGAAGGAAAAGACGGTAAGACAGGCAGTTACGGAAAATTCAAAGAATTAAGCTGCCTTATTATCGGTGGAAAATATACTTTTTAGAAAAATGGAGGAATAAAAAAATGACTTTACAACTTGGAGACGTTCAGACGACAGCCCTTATTCCGGTTGCGATAAAAGCGAGCGAAACACTCAGAAAAAATGCAAGGATTAAAGACGATGTGGCGGTGGAGATTATCAGGCATCTTGAAATGGACACAAAGCCTTTCGATAAATTCCTCTCCCACGAGGGCGTTGTCGCGCGTACGGTCATGCTCGACTGCATGGTAAAAGATTTTGTGGCGAAAAATCCCGATGCCGTCATAGCGAATCTGGGCGCGGGCTTCGACAACAGATTTTCCAGAGTGGACAACGGTAAAATTAGCTGGTTCGATGTGGACTTGAGCGATTCCATTGCGGCCCGGAAGAAAGTCTTTGACGAGCGGGAGCGGGTGACCATGATTGCGGGAAGCGTGCTTGAAGACGAGTGGTGCGCGCTCGTCAAGGCGGAAGTCCAGAAGAAAAACGCGCCCGTCCTTTTCCTTGCCGAAGGGCTTTTCATGTATTTTTCCATGGAAGAAATCCGCGTATTTCTTTCTATATTAAAAGCGAATTTCCCCCACGGAACCCTTATTGCCGAGCAGAACAATCCTATGATGGTGAAGAATCAGAAATATCACGACACAGTAAAAAGCACAAAGGCCGTCTTTAAAAGCGGCACCTGGAGCGGTCAGGAAATAGCCGACCTGTGCGACGGAATCAACTTTGTGGAAGAACACAGCTTCAACGAAGAGATGAAAAAGCACTCAATCCGAGGCTGGCTCTTCGCAAAAATCCTGCCCAAAATGAACGACCGCTGGGCACGGTTTGAGTGGTAGGGCGGTAGAGGAATAAAAAATGACAAATAGTTCACCAAAACAAAAATCTCCCCTTAGTCGTCTTTTGGGCTTTGCGGGGGCTTATCGGTCGCTCACATTCGTTGGGCTTTTTCTTTCGGCGGTGGCGCAAATCTGCGGCATGGTTCCCTATTTGTGCGTTTATCTTGTGCTGAAAGATTTGATTTTTGCCGCTCCCCGTTTTTCCGATGCCGCAAATATCGCGCGCTACGGCTGGATTGCCTTTGCTTTTGCCACCGGCGGAATCCTGATTTATTTTGCGGCTCTCATGTGCACTCACCTTGCGGCCTTCAAGACGGCATCGAACATCAGAAAGCGGGGCATGGCCCATCTGATGAAAACTTCCCTGGGTTTTTTCGACTCTAACGGCTCAGGACTTTTGCGGAACAGACTGGACAACGCCGCTTCGGAAACGGAAACCCTTCTCGCCCATAATCTGGCCGACATCGTGGGGACGGCCGCCATGTTCATCGCCATGCTCATTCTCATGTTCCTTTTTGACTGGCGGATGGGAAGTGCCTGCCTCCTTGCGGTGGTCATTTCCATCGCCATGCTCTGCACGATGATGGGCGGAAAAAACGCGAAACTCATGACGATTTACCAGGGAGCGCAGGACGAAATGGCAAAGGCCGGAACTGAATATGTGCGCTTGATTCCTGTGGTCAAGGTTTTCCAGCAGACTGTCTATTCATTCAAGGCTTTCAAAGACGCAATCGAAAACTACAGCAGGCGGGCGGAAGAATACACTGACGGCGTTTGCCGCCTTCCCCAGTCGGTCAACCTTACCGTGACAGAGGGAGCCTTCATCTTCCTCGTGCCGGTGGCTTTGCTGCTCGCTCCCCGCGCTCTTTCTGATGGAAACATCGCCTTGTTTGTGACGGACTTTGCTTTTTATGCCGTTTTCAGCGCAATCATTTCGACAACCCTTGCAAAAATCATGTTCGCTTCAAGCGGAACTCTCCTTGCCCAGACCGCTATAAAGCGAATCGACACGGTGATGACGGCTCCTGTTCTCAGTCAGAGCGAAAATCCGAAAATCCCCGACGGAAACAAGGTTGAATTCAATTCTGTCACTTTCACCTACGACGGAGCGAAAATCCCTGCTTTAAGTGGCGTCTCATTCACGGCGGAAAGCGGAGAGACTCTGGCTCTTGTGGGGCCAAGCGGTGGCGGAAAGACTACGGCGGCAAGCCTGATTCCCCGATTCTGGGATGTGAATGAGGGAGAAGTGAAAATCGGCGGCGTGAATGTGAAGGAGATTTCGCAAAAAGTCTTGATGGAAAAAATCGCCTTTGTCTTCCAGAACACGAGGCTTTTTAAAACTACGATTCTGGAAAATGTCCGCGCAGCCCGCCCAAGCGCAAGCCGGGAAGCAGTTCTCTCGGCTCTCCACGAAGCGAGGTGCGACGACATCATCGAAAAACTTCCCGACGGAATCGACACGCAGATTGGAAGCAAAGGCACTTATCTTTCCGGGGGAGAGCAGCAGAGAATCGCCCTTGCCCGCTCAATCCTAAAAGACGCGCCCATTGTCCTTCTTGACGAGGCCACCGCATTCGCCGACCCGGAAAACGAATCCCTGATTCATGCGGCCCTTCACCGCCTTTGCAAAGGCAAAACCGTGATTATGATTGCCCACCGGCTTTCCACGGTCGTCGGCGCGGACAAAATCATAGTGCTCTCTGACGGACGGATTTCTGAGAGTGGCACTCATGAAGAGCTTAAAAAGGCAGGCGGACTCTACGCGAAAATGTGGGCGGACTACAACAAGGCCGCGGAATGGAAGATTTCAAAAGGGGAGGAAAGATAATGTTCACCAAAAACTTCAAGCGAAAATACGCCCTCTCGGACAGAGGCGTTTCAAACACAAAAAAAGGCACTTTCTGGACTGTCATCGTGAATCTCGTGGTGATGGGCGGCATGGGAATCCTCTACTTTTTGATGGAAGCCTTTATGAAAAGCCGCACGGACGGAGAGGCGCTTCCTCCTTCATGGATTTTTCTTTCGGCGGTGGCGGGATTTGTCATCCTTTCTCTTGTGACTCACTTGCAGCAGTACCGCTCGACTTACGGCCTTGTCTACGGCGAAGTTAAAGACATGCGCATTTCCCTTGCTGAGCGGCTCAGGCAGCTTCCCCTTTCGTTTTTTGGAAAGAGGGATTTGGCGGATTTGACGGAAACGATTATGAGCGATGTGAACCGCATGGAGCATGTCTGGTCTCATGTCTTGGGCTACATGTACGGCTCTTATATTTCCACGGTCATTATCGCCCTTATGCTTGCTTTTTACGACTGGCGGCTAGCCCTTGCCTGTCTCTGGGGCGTTCCCGTGGCTTTTGCTCTTCTGTTCGCAAGCCGGAAGATGGCAGAGAAAAACGCGGCGGACGCGAAAAAGGCCAGTCTTGTGGTTTCGGACGGAATGCAGGAGACAATCGAAAACATCCGTGAAATTCACGCGACGAATCAGGAAGAAAAATATCTTTCGGAACTGGACAGAAAAATCGACTTGCAGGAAAAATCTTTGATTCACGGGGAACTTGCCACAGGAATCTTCGTGAACGCGGCAAGCGTCATCATGCGTCTGGGTGTGGCCACCACGATTCTTACGGGAGCGACCCTTATTCTTTCTGGCGGAATCGATTTTATGACGCTTTTCATGTTCCTTCTGGTGATTACGAGAATCTACGCGCCCTTTGACCAGAGCCTTGCCTTGATTGCGGAAGTCTTTTTGTCGGAAGTTTCGGCAGAGCGGCTCATGGAAATCCAGGACGCAAAATCAGCTTCAGGAAGTGAAGAATTCAAGCCTGAAGGACACGACATTGTTTTTGAGGATGTCTCTTTTTCCTACGATGACGGAAAAGTTCTTGACGGCGTGACTTTTACCGCAAAAGAAGGGGAAGTCACAGCCCTTGTAGGCCCAAGCGGAAGCGGAAAGAGCACTTGCGCCAGGCTTGCGGCCCGGCTCTGGGACACGACGGCGGGAACAATCAAAGTGGGCGGAATCGATATTTCTACCGTTGAGCCTGAAACTCTCCTTACGGATTATGCAATGGTCTTTCAGGATGTAGTTCTTTTTGACGACACGGTGATGGAAAACATCCGGCTGGGAAAGCACGGTGCCAGCGATGAGGAAGTCATTCAGGCGGCAAAGGCTGCCAATTGCGATGATTTTGTCTCGCGTCTCCCCGACGGCTACGGCACAAAAATCGGCGAGAACGGGGCGAAGCTTTCAGGCGGTGAGCGGCAGCGCATTTCCATAGCCCGCGCCCTTCTTAAAAACGCTCCCATCGTGCTTTTGGACGAAGCCACCGCCTCCCTTGATGTGGAAAACGAAAGCGAGGTTCAGGGGGCGCTATCAAGGCTTTTGCAGGGAAAAACTGTCCTTGTGATTGCCCACCGCCTGCGCACTGTGGAAGCGGCGGACAAAATCATTGTCTTGAAAGACGGCAAGGTGGCCGAGGAAGGCTCGCCAAATGCCTTGCGGAACAAAAAGGATTCGCTCTTTGCCCAGATGCTCCGCCTCCAAACAGAAGAATCGGCCTGGAGCGTGTAAAAAGATATCCTGCGGTTTTCAAGGATGGCGAGGCGGAGTACTCTTTTATTTTGAGGCAGAAAAAATCCGCTCGCTTTTTACGGCTCTTGCTGAAAAATTCTCCAATGGCGGAATCTGCTTTGACGCGGTGAATTCCAGCGGCCTCAAAAAATCCAACAAGGTCGTGGAAAAAAGCGGCAACAAAGGTGCCCGGCTTGCATTTGCCCTTGACGACGCGAAAAAAGAGCTTTCTTCATGGTCTCCTCATTTTGATGTCAAAGTCGTCCGTTCCCTTGACAAGTCAATCAAAAAGGAAAAATCCATTCCCTTCGGAACCCGTTTCGCGGTGAACATGGGCTTGAAGATGGGCTTCATGCAGTTCGTGGAGATTCGGTTCAGGTAGCGATTCCGAGCAGCTGCCTGTGAAGGCTAAAGGGAGTGAAGAAGATTCACTCCCTTATTTTTTTAATTCGTTGCAAAATTTTTCTATTGCACATTATAATTGAATTCTGTTATCATAGGATAACTTCAGGGCGGGGTGCAATTCCCCACCGGCTGTAAGCGCATTGCGTAAGCCAGCGAGCGACATTCTGATTTTTCAGAATCTGCATGATACGGTGCGAATCCGTAGCCGACGGTAAGTGGCAAGTCCACAGAGTCCGGATGAAAGAAGTAAATCCTTGCCGTGCAATCGGCGGTTTATTCCTTTGCTCTTTCGCCCTGTTGAAGGAGCTTTTTTTATGTCTTTTGAATACAACACAATCGAAGAGGCTCTTGCCGACCTAAAGGCTGGCAAAATCATCCTCGTTTCCGATGATGAGGATCGCGAAAACGAAGGCGACATGATTTGCGCCGCAGAATTTGCCACTCCTCAAAACCTCAACATGATGGCAAGCCACGCCAAGGGCTTAATCTGCATGCCCATGAGCCAGTCTCTCGCCTTAAAGCTGGGCCTTTACCCTATGGTGGCAGAGAACACCGACAATCACGAAACGGCTTTTACTGTCTCCATCGACCACATTTCCACGACCACAGGAATTTCTGCTTACGAACGCTCAATCACGGCGCAAAAATGCATTGACCCCTCTTCCGTTCCAACAGATTTCCGCCGGCCAGGCCACATGTTCCCCCTTATTGCAAAAAAAGGCGGTGTTTTGGTGCGCAACGGTCACACTGAGGCAACGGTAGACTTGTGCCGCCTTGCCGGCCTTAAAGAGTGCGGGCTTTGCTGCGAAATCATGGACGATGACGGCAAGATGATGAAAGGCGAGAAACTTCAAAAAATGGCAAAAAAATTCGGCTTCAAGTACATCACGATTAAGGCCCTGCAGGATTACTGCCGCGTAAACGAAAAGCATGTAATCCGCGAGGCAAAGGCAAAACTTCCAACCGAATACGGAGAATTCGACATCTACGGCTACATAAACGACATCACGGGCGAGCATCATGTGGCTCTGGTTAAGGGCGACCTTACCGACGGACGCGATGTTTTGTGCCGCGTCCACTCAGAATGCCTTACAGGCGATGTCTTTGGCTCACGAAGATGCGACTGCGGCCCCCAGCTCCAGGCCGCAATGAAAAGGGTCAACGAGGAGGGCAGGGGAGTAATCCTCTACATGAGGCAGGAAGGCCGGGGAATCGGCTTAATCAACAAGCTTAAAGCCTACAAACTGCAGGAAGAGGGCTTGGACACGGTGGAGGCGAATGTAAAGCTGGGCTTCAAGCCTGACCTGCGTGAATACTGGATTGGTGCCCAAATTTTGCGTGACCTGGGCTGTAAATCCCTGCGCCTGCTCACAAACAATCCCGAAAAAATCTACGGACTGGACGGCTTCGGCCTTAAAGTAAGCGAACGGGTTCCCATCGAAATCCCCGCGCAAAAATACGACGCCTTTTATTTACGCACAAAGCGTGATAGAATGGGACACATATTCAATGAGGAATTAGAAGTTAGAAATTAGGGGAGGGGGAAGTCTCCCCCTCGCTTCAAAGCGTTGCTTTTTCGCTACCCCCTCTACGGGGGCAAGCCCCCGTAACGCCCCCTTTTTCTGACTACAGGAGAATATCATGAACGAAATCAACTTAATTGAAGGAAAACTGGTCGCCCCACAGGGCATGAAGGTGGCCATTGTCGCAAGCCGCTTTAACGAAATCATCGTCAACAAGCTGCTTGGAGGTGCGGTGGACGGTCTTGTCCGCCACGGTGTTGAAGAAAAGAACATCACTGCCGTCTGGGTTCCGGGAGCATTTGAAATTCCTGTAATCTGTGACAAACTTGCCGCAAGCAAAAAATATGACGCCGTAATCGCCGTGGGTGCTGTAATCCGAGGCTCAACCACACATTACGACTATGTTTGCGCCGAAGTCTCAAAGGGCGTGGCGCAGGCCAGCTTCAAGAACGGCGTACCGGTTCTCTTCGGCGTAATCACCACAGAGAACATCGAGCAGGCAATCGAGCGCGCTGGCAGCAAGGCCGGCAACAAGGGCTACGACTGTGCTTTGGGCGCAATCGAAATGGCAAACCTCATGAAACAGCTGTAAGATTCTGTCGAAATGATGTGTGCATAATCTGTGACGAAAGTTTTTCTTTGTGGTAAAATCTGATTATGCGCATAAAACTTGAAGACTTACATAAATCATATATCTCAGAGAACGACGGGAAAAAAAGCAAAATCCATGCGGTTGACGGTGTTTCTCTGGATATTCCTGAAAACACTATTTTCGGCATCATCGGAAAAAGCGGTGCGGGAAAGAGTTCTCTCATGCGGCTGGTGAGCCTGCTTGAAAAACCTGACAGCGGGGCAGTTTACTACGGAGAGGAGCGGGTGGACAATCTTTCCAAAAGGGATTTGATTTTTCAGCGCCGAAAGACCGGCATGATTTTCCAGAATTTCAATCTTCTTTCTTCAAGAACGGCTGGGAAAAATGTCGCCTATCCTCTTGAAATCGCCGGCTGGCCTAAAGCAAAAATCCTTCCCCGCGTAAAAGAAATGCTAAGCCTTGTCGGCCTTGAAGACAGAATCAACGCGCCTATAAGCACTTTAAGCGGAGGTCAGAAGCAGCGTGTGGCCATTGCCCGCGCCCTTGCCACAGAGCCAAGCATTCTTTTCTGTGACGAGGCGACCAGTGCCCTTGACCCCAACACCACGCGGCAAATTCTCTCCCTTATCAAAGAAATTCAGCAGAAGATGAACCTTACGGTTGTCATGATTACCCATCAAATGGAAGTCGTGCGGGATGCCTGTGAGAATGTGGCTGTCGTTGAGAACGGTCATGTCGTTGAGTGCGGAAGTGTAAAAGATATTTTCACCAATCCAAAGACTCAGACTACCAGAGATTTTATCAAAAATATCGCTACCGAAGGTGCAAAGCGGGAAAATGGAGAAGAGACGATAAAATGGTCTCGTGAGAGCGGCTCTTTTATCCTTCATTTTGTGGGAAGAGCTACCGAAAAACCGATTCTCAGCATGATGTCCAAAGAATTTGATGTTACTTTCAATATCCTTGCGGCGGGAATCAGCCATGTGCAGGGCGAGGAAGTGGGCTACATGGAAGTTGACATAGTCGGCAAAGACGAGGAAATCGCTCGTGTCGTTGAATGGCTTGAGCAGAACGATGTAAGGGTTCAGAAGAAATAGGACGCTGATTTTAGGAGATTTTTATGGAACAGATTTTGATTCTTGTGGGAACTTCAACGCTGGAAACCCTTTTAATGGTCTTTTTCTCTACGATTTTTGCCATTCTCATAGGCTTTCCCCTGGGAGTTCTTTTGAATGTCACCAACAAATACGGCATCACGCCCAAAGCGGGCTTTAATCTCGTTTTGAGTAGAATCATTGATGTCTTGCGCTCTTTCCCTTTCGTTATTTTAATGATTGTGCTTCTTCCCCTTACGCGCCTGATTTTAGGAACGGCAATAGGAACGGCGGCAACGATTATTCCCCTTTCCATTGCGGCGGCTCCCTTTGTGGCGCGAATCACGGAGACGGCTCTTAACGAAGTTGATCCGGGGGTAGTGCAGGCGGCCCGCGCCATGGGCTCAAGTAACTGGCAGATTATCTACAAAGTTCTTGTCCCGGAGGCAATGCCTTCCGTTGTTTCGGGAATTACCCTTACGGTCATCAATTTGGTGAGTTATTCTGCAATGGCAGGAACTTTGGGCGGCGGCGGCCTGGGCGATTTGGCAATCCGCTACGGTTACCAGCGTTTCCGCACTGATGTTATGATTGCTTCTGTGGTGGTCATTATCATCATGGTGGCTCTCATTCAGTTTGCGGGAACAAAGCTCACGAATCGAATGCTGGCAAAACGATAGTTGACACAAATTTTATTTCGTTGTATAACTACAAACATACCAAGTTACTAGGTAATAAACTAAATTTTAGGAGCATAATTATGAAAAGAATCCTTTCATTCGTTGCAATTGCTTTGGCTGCAACATCAGTTTTCGCTCAGAAAGCGCTTAAAGTGGGCGCAACGCCTGAGCCTCATGCGGCAATCCTCAACCTCGTAAAAGACGATTTGAAGGCAAAGGGAATCGACTTGCAGGTCGTTGAGTTCACTGATTATGTCACTCCCAACGATGCAGTTGAGTCTGGCGACATTGACGCCAACTACTTCCAGCACATTCCTTATCTTGAGTCTTTTAACAAAGAAAAGAATTATCATCTCGTGAATGCGGCGGGAATCCATGTTGAGCCGGTCGCTTTCTACTCAAATAAAATCAAAAAACTTGCCGATTTAAAGAAAAAGGCTACAATCGCAATTCCTAACGACCCGACAAACGAAGGCCGTGCCCTTCTTCTTTTGCAGGAAGCCGGTCTTATCACATTGAAAGAAGGTGCTGGAATTACGGCAACTCCTCTCGACATCAAAAAGAATCCGAAAAAACTCAAGTTCAAGGAAATCGAAGCGGCTTCACTTCCCCGTGTTTTGGGCGATGTTGACGGTGCTGTAATCAACGGAAACTACGCTATTCCGGCAGGCTTGAGCGCAAAGAAAGACGGTTTGTTCGTGGAAGGCTCTTCTTCTCCTTATGTAAATGTCATCGCCGTAAAAGCTGGCAATGAAAACAAAGAGGAAATCAAGGCCTTAATCGAAGCGATTAAGAGTGAGAAAGTCAAGAATTACATTTCTGAACGATACCCCAACGGCGAAGTAGTCGTGGTATTCTAGGATTAAGAAAGGATAAAGACTGATTCCCCGCTTTTTGTGGAAAGAAACTCAAAAAGCGGGGATTTTTCTTTTAAATGAAGGCGGCTTTTGCCGTTCCCAGAGTGATGTCCACCTCATTTGAGAGAATTTTGTAGTAAATTGATGAGCCCTTTGTGAGTTTTTTTAAATAAGACTTCGTTCGCTTTAGGACTTTGTAGGTTTTGAAGAATGAACTTCCGTTACAGGCAATGCAAATTGGCTTTTCTTTGCTTGATTCTCCGCACTGTATAAGCGCCGCATTTATGACTGCCGCGGCAAGTTTTGCCATTCGTTCGACAAGCGCATCAAAGATTTGGAAGAGAATCTTGCAATCTTCTTTTGTTGCTTTTTCTGAATCAAACATTTCTGAATAAATCCCTTTTTTATTGTCGCTGTTTTCGAGGAAAGAACTGACTTCAATCAGGGAAAGTGACTTTTTGTTAGAAATTGACTTGCTGAATTCCTGAGATAATAAACCTTCTTTTGCGGCAAAGTAGAGCGTTTCCAGAGCCAAAGGACCAATGTATGCGCCAGAGCAAAGTTTTTCGAGAGGGGAAGAGCCGGGTTTTACGCTTTTTTCGTCCATTATGATGTCAAAATCTGAATTCTTAAAACCGCCGAATTTTGCGCTTTCACAGACGACGATTTGCCGTTTTAGATTGTATGCTGAGTTTTTGGGCTGGACATAGGCGCAGTTCATGCCTGTTCCGAGGATGAATCCAATATAAGAAGAATAATTACCTTTGCCTGCCCCAGCCAGAAGAGCAGAGACTGTGTCATTCAAA
Organism: Treponema sp. UBA3813; assembly: GCA_002368605.1. Lineage (GTDB taxonomy): Bacteria > Spirochaetota > Spirochaetia > Treponematales > Treponemataceae > Treponema_D. The sequence continues at coordinate 11,962 of DFEB01000004.1, forward strand.
AGAAAGATTTTTACTTCGTTTTGCCAGCCATCGTCTTTTAGGGCTTTTTTGAGTTCTTCACCGATGGTACAGCCAACTACTTCGGGAGCCTTTACTTCCTTTGAAAAGTTTGTAAGGATTCCGTCGTGATTTTCAGTGATTGTCATTGCGTAAGAAAAACAGAAACAAATTTCGCTGCATTTGTCCCTAAATCGCCGGATGTTTTTGGCAATTTGAGCGAAGAAGTCTTTTTTGCTGAGTTCTCGCTCTGTGCCAGGCATTTTTGTTTTTTCAAAATCTGAGAAGACGGCCTTTCCGTTCTTTTTAAAAGTGACGAGGGAAGAACGGAAATTTGTGCCACCCGCATCAATGACGATGACAGATTTTTCGTGAATTTTGATTTCAGATGGATCAAAATAAGTTGGAATCATGTCCTGATAAGATTTTTTGCCAGAAAGTCCTTTATCCATGTCGGATAGAATGTCTTTCGTGAGCGCATTTAAATCCAAATCAAGATAAAACCCATGTTGCGCCAAGAAATTTTTTACCGTCTGATTCATTATTGCCCCCGCTTTGTTGAATGCTTATTCTTTTACGGCTCCAACTGAAACACCGCTAATGATGTTCCGTGATAAGAATAAGTATACGATGATAAGCGGAACGATTGCAAGACAGATAATCATGTAAACCTGACCCATATCAAACTTCTGATAATCTGCGTTTCGGAGTTGTGCAATCAAAATCGGAATCGTCTTCTTCATTTTGCTGTTGATTACAAGAGCCGGAATGAAGTAGTTGTTCCATGAGCTGACAAATGCAAAAATTGCCTGAACTGCGATGGCCGGCTTCATAAGCGGAAGAACAATCTGATTAAATGTTTTGAATTCCGGACAGCCATCGATTCTTGCCGCTTCAACGATGGAGTAAGAAAGGGTCGCCGTCATCGCCTGATACATGTAGAAAAATACGACAGGCGAGGCAATTGCCGGAATGTAGAGGGCTGCCAGCGTATCAATCATTTTAATTTTGATAAGGAGCTGGATAAAGCCAAGGGAAGAGACCTGAGTCGGAATCATCATGATGGCGAGGATTGTCTTGAAAGCCGTGGCTCTGCCCTTGAATCGGTACATGTAAATTCCATAAGCGGTCATTGCGGAGAAGTATGTTGTGAGTAAGGCCGCCATACAAGAAACGAAAACGCTATTGAAAAGAGAGCGGAGTATCGGCATATTCGGGTCTGTGAGGAGTTTTCGCAGGTTTTCGAAGAATGACACGCCAAAAATGGCAGAAAATCCTCTCTGAATTTGGGCATGGTTTCTCGTAGAGTTGACCAGCAAGATGAAGAAAGGAAACAATGATGCAATGGTCAAAAACAGAAGACAAAGATAAACAAAATTTCTTTTTATAAATGCAAATCGTGTGCCTACCATATTATTTTCGTCCTCCAGTCATATTTTTGTATTTATTCATAGTCATAGAGTAAATGCTGAAGCTGAACACGCAGGTAATGAAGAAAGTGATGACTGAGACTGCGCCCGCCATACCGTAGTTCTTGCTTGCAAGGTGTTTGTTCAGGTACATGATAAGGGTCATGCTCGTGCGGTTGGGGTTTCCTTCTCCGTTGGTTAAAATCTGTGGGACATCGAACATCTGGATGCCACCAATAAGACTGGTAATCAAAACATAGATGAAAATCGGCATGAGCATAGGCATGGTGATTTTAAAGAAAGTCTGGAATGGATTCGCGCCGTCAATTTTTGCCGCTTCATAAATGCTTTCGTCTATTCCCATGATGCCTGCCATGAGCAAAATCGTGGTGTTTCCGTACCACATGAGGAAGTTCATTGTAGCGACAAGACCACGGGTCCAGTTTTTTGAACTCAAGAATCGGATTGCCTCGTCAGTGAAACCGAGTCGGAGTAAAATACTGTTCGCCGGACCGTTGTCGGAGAAAATCGTAAAAAAGAGCATTGCAAATGCAGATGCCATAATCAGGTTTGGCATGTAAATGACAGTTTTGAAGAACTGCTGTGCCTTGATTCGTAATTCTGAACTTGTGAACCAGACTGAAAGCAAGAGCGAAATTACAATCTGGGGAATAAAACCTGCCATCCAGATAACGAAAGTGTTTCCGATGTAGCGGAGAATATCGCTTTTGAAGACCGCGACGAAATTAGCTAGTCCCACGAAACGAGGACCAATCTGCTGAAGACCGTCACGATAATTTTCGAACAAACTGTTCGCAAATGTTGAAATCAGAGGGATAAGCGAGAATATCGTAAAGACGATAAAAAATGGCGCAATGAAAAAATATCCCCAGCGGTTGTAGTCAAAAGCCTTTGTTTTCTTTTTTGTTTCTGTCTTTTTTGTATCGTTCATAGTAATCCTCTCAAATCACTCTGATTTCCCCCGAAAAAATTCGGGGGAGTGTCTTTTATTTCTTAAGACGCGGATAGAGTTCCTGAATTGAGGTATAGAAGTTTGCCCATGCCTGATCAAGTGAAACTTTTCCGTTGAAATAATCCTTCATGGCAGACTGAATCTTCTCGCTCATGCCCTGATCGTACTGAGTGATGCAGCTCTTGTCGATGCTTTTTGCAGAGTCCAGGAAGAATTTGATGTGGTTCTGACCGCCCAAGAATGGATTCTGATAGTCGCTTGCGGCAACCGCTTCCATTGCAGGAATATTGTTGGTGAAATCACCTGATTTTTTAGCGATTTCTGTCATGACTTCTGCGTCACAAGTGAGTGTTTTGAGGATATCGCGGATAATTTCGATGTTATCGCTGCCCTTTGCGCCACAAATCCATGTGCCACCCCAAGAGAAGCCCTGTGGACCTTTACAGAATGCCCAGTCTCCGTAAGAGCCGTTTCCGAGTTTTTTCTCTGCGTTCTGGTCATTCAAAGAACCAGGAGCCATAACGAAGTCGATGAACCATGCTGGTCCGAAGTAGCCGAAAACCTTTCCTTTGCCGCCCATGCCCTGAGTGCTTTCTGCGCTCCAGAGAGAAGCCTTGTTGTTATAGCCGTTTTCTGTGAATTCTTTTGTCTGTGCAATCCATGACTCAATCTGCGGGTCAATAATGATTTTGTCTTCTACAACCCAAGGCTTTGTCATGTTGTCGCTGAATGCGCGGAATGCGTCATCATAACCAGAAAGCATGAAGTATCCCTTTTTCTTTGCTTCTTTCGCGACATCATTGAATTTCTGCCAGTCAGAGAGTGCTTTGCCTACTTCATCTGGATTGTCTGTGCCGAGAACATCTTTCGCGATTGAGCGGCGGTAGATGAATCCGCCCGGACAAGCCTGCCAAGTAAGGCCTTTAAGATTTCCTTTTGAATCGGTCATGATATCTTTTGTGTATTTGTATTGATTCTTGATATCTTCCTGGGTGATTCCCAAATCTTTAATGACATCAAGGGTGAAGTCTGTGTTGACATATTTGAGGGCATAGTCTGCTTCAACGAGGAAGAGATCGATTTTCTCGTCATTTGGCAGAGAATCCTGTCGCATAAGTGCCTCATCAAGTTTGTTCTGATAAGCATTATCCTGATTCGGTGTTATAATCCAGTTGACTTTTACATCTGCCGGAAGCTTTGAAGCATAATAGGTGTTGAAACGCTCTTGAAATTCAGTATTCCATACATAGATGTTCAATACTTTTCCAGACTGTGCAACATCTGCTTTTTTTTCAGATTTGCATCCAGTGAGTGCCATCAAAGCCGCAATAGCTGCTGCAGCTGCAAGAATTTTTTTCATACATTCCTCCTTTTTTTGTATGAGTCTAAGTCCGAATACTAGGCAAAAATATCAATAAATTTGAAAAAATAACAAAAATATGGATAAATTTTAGTATTCGTTTAAGAAAAGCTGTTGTATAATTCTAGTATCACTCTGTTTTGCAAAAAAGTCAAAAGAATATGGAAATACAAAAGGAACTTGCAAAAGTTGAATTCAAAAACCGCGAATATCTCGTAAATCATATTTCTTATGACCGCGAAATGGCTTTTTATCAGGCAATTGGAAGCGGCAACATGGAAGAAATGAAGCGGCTTTTTATGCCTCTCAATGTAGAAGGTTTCGGAAAGTTGAGCGATAATCCACTCAGGAATCTTAAATATCATCTTATCATAACGGTGGCCATGATTACCCGTTATGTGATTGAATCTGGCCTTGAGATGGAAGCGGCCTATAATCTGAGCGACATCTATATCCAAAAAATTGATGTCTGCAACAGTTCCGAGGAAATCCGCAAAATCCACGAGGAATTGTGCGAGGCTTATGTTCGGCGAATGCAGGATCATAAACAGCGAAAGCTCTATTCAAAGCCTGTCTCGCAGTGTATTGATTTCATCTATAACAATTTGCATGAAAAAATCACACTTGAGGATCTGGCAGAGGCTTCAAGCATGAGTTCTTCTTATATCTCAAAAATTTTCCATGCAGAAGTTGGGATTACTATCGCCCAGTATATTCAGAAAAAGCGGGTTGAGGCGGCAAAAAACCTGCTGTCAATTACGGATTATTCTGTCAGCGATATCTCAAATTACCTTCAGTTCAGCACCGAAAGTTATTTTATCAGCGTCTTCCGAAAATTCTGCGGAATTACGCCAAAAAAATATAGGGAAGTTCATTATCGGGCTAATCTTCCCCGCAAAGAAAATTAAAATAAGCCTGCAAGGAGTTTTTATGGATTTTCAGAGCATCATTCGCGAATCAGCAGGGCAGGGCATTGTTCTTCTTAAAAACGAAAAAAATATGCTTCCTTTGGGGGAGTCGGACTCGATTTCTGTTTTCGGGCGATGTCAGGTTAACTACTATAAAAGCGGAACTGGCTCCGGCGGCTCGGTTCATGTTCCTTTCAGCGTGAATCTCCTTGACGGTTTTGAAAATCTCAAAAAGGAAGGATTTAAAATCCCAGCTCTCAATCAAGAATTAATCCAAGTCTACAAAAATTGGATTAACGAACATCCCTTTGACAGCGGAAACGGCGAATGGGCCAGCGAACCTTGGTGTCAGGTGGAAATGTCCTTGAGCGATGAGCTGGTAAAGGCGGCGGCGGCAAAATCCAAAAAAGCAATCTTTCTTATCGGAAGAACGGCTGGCGAAGATCAGGATAACAAGGCGGAAGAGGGGAGCTTCTATCTTACCAAAACAGAAAGGGAAAATTTACGGAAAATCTGCGATTCTTTTGAGGAAGTCTGCGTGATTCTCAATGTGTCTAACATAATCGACACTTCTTGGCTTGAATCAGAAGAATTTTCCGGTCACATCAGGGCTTTGCTTTATTCATGGCAGGGAGGAATGCAGGGCGGACAGGCTTGTGCCGACATCCTTTGTGGCAAAAAATCCCCCAGCGGCAAGTTGAGCGACACAATCGCTTTCAAACTTGAAGATTATCCTTCCACCAAAAATTTCGGAAGCGCGGAAGATGAAGTTTACGAAGAGGATATTTTCGTGGGCTACCGTTATTTTACGACCTTCGCGAAAGAAAAAGTTCAGTTTCCCTTTGGATTCGGACTTTCTTACACGACTTTTACGCAGGAAGTTCAAAAATACGATTTTGATGAAGAAAATCTCTACCTCGAAGTTAAAGTCACTAATTCGGGAAGCAGGACTGGCGCTGAAATCGTGCAGGTTTATGCTGAGTGTCCTCAGGGAAAGCTGGGAAAGGCGGCCCGTGTTCTCTGTGATTTTGCAAAAACAAAGGAACTTGAGAGCGGAAAGAGCGAAATCGTAAAAATCTCTTTCCCCGTTAAAAACCTGGCCTCATACGATGATTCTGGTGAGAGCGGAAATGCCTATTCATATATCCTTGAAGAAGGAATTTATTCCCTTTATTTGGGCAGTGATGCCTTGCACGGCGAAAAAATCCTTTCAAAAAACGGAAAAATTGCTGACGGCAGTGAATTCACGGTGACGAAGACGAGGGTACTTGAAAAACTCAGCCAGTGTTGCGCTCCCCAAAAAGAATTTTCCCGTTTAAAGGCAGGAAATCAAAAATCTGACGGCGGATTTGAGCTTCTTTCAGAAAAAGTTCCCCTGAGTCAGGAAAATCTCGGTGAAAAAATAAAGGCCAATCTCCCAAAAGAGCTCGGCCATGCTGAACTTGTTTCAGCATCTAACCCTGCAAAAATCCAATTCCCCGATGTGGTAAAAAATCCTGCCCTTATCGATGAATTCGTCGCCTCGCTTTCTGACAAAGAACTTATGACTCTTGTGCGGGGTGAGGGCATGATGAGCCGGAAAGTCACGGCGGGTCTGGCATCGGCTTTTGGAGGAATCAGTCAGAGCCTTCATGACAGGGGAATTCCGGCTGTTGCCTGCTCTGATGGCCCTTCTGGAATCCGCATGGACAACGGAAAAGAAGCAAGCCTTGTGCCAATCGGAACACTCCTTGCCTGTACATGGAATCCAGCCCTTGTGGAAGATTTGTACGAGGCTCTTGCAAAAGAGATGATTTCAAAAAATATCGATGTTTTGCTGGGGCCGGGCTGTAATATCCACCGAAGTCCGCTGAATGGCCGCAATTTTGAATATTATTCGGAAGACCCTCTTCTTTCGGGAAAAATGGCGGCGGCAATGTGCAAGGGGCTTGCCCGTTCTGGCGGCATTGGAACTATCAAGCATTTTGCCCTCAATAATCAGGAATCCCACCGCCGTACCGAAAATTCCGTGGTTTCAGAGCGTGCCCTTAGGGAAATTTATCTTCGTCCATTTGAAATTGCCGTCAAAGAAGGAAATGCCCGCGCCGTGATGACTTCATACAATGGCGTCAACGGTCACAAATCGGCGTCAAATTTCGACCTTAACACTTCAATTTTGCGGAAAGAGTGGGGCTTTACTGGTCTCGTGATGACGGACTGGTGGGCGGCCATGAACGATTGCGAAAAAGGCGGGGAAGCCAGCGGCAGGAACATGTCCTATATGATTCGGGCCAGAAACGATATTTATATGGTTGTCGTAAATGACACGGCAGAATCAGGCGGCTTTGGCGACAATCTTCCTGAGGCTTTAAAAAACGGCTCTCTTATGCGCTCTGAATTGCAAGTTTGCGTAAAAGACATTCTTCTTTTTATCACAGAGACCTATGCCGCTCATGTGCCTCTTCGTCCATTAAAATCAGAAATCACTATTTCGACAGTGCTTGATTCTGTTCCCGCTGGAGTAAAAATCTATGCTCCCGAAGAATATGCCACGGATTCCGCCCTTTCAGGGGACATGTATTTTGATGTCCCTGAAACGGCAAGCTATGAGGTTTTCGGCGGATTTATCAAGGACGGCGGCGATACACTTTCCCAGTCGATTTCAAATGTCCTGATTAACGGCGAGTCTGTAGGTTCATTTGAGTGCCGCAGTACCAACGGCGTGACCATGTATTCTGTAGCGGTTCAGCTTGTACTCAAAAAAGGAGTTTACAAAATCAATCTGGAACACACAAAGCCCGGAATTCTCGTGCAATGTCTCTGCCTGCGCCGAGAGCGACTTTCACCGATTTCGTCTGGCGAGTATGAGTAAGAGGGGAAAGCTAGATATATATTTTATTTTATTGATATTTTTCCCAAAAAAATGTTAGTTTAGCCTTCCGACTAGAGCCTATAATATGCCTACTATTGAAAAAGTAGGAGGTATACATGAAATACGGTTATTTTGACGACGAGGCTCGTGAATATGTGATTACCCGCCCGGATACGCCGGCTCCCTGGGCAAATTATCTTGGATCGCCTGAGTACGGTGCCATTATTTCTAACAATGCGGGCGGCTACAGTTTTGCGAAATCAGGAGCAAATGGCCGGCTTTTGCGCTATGTCTTCAACAATTTTGACCAGCCGGGCCGCTATATTTATATCCGCGACAATGAAAACCGTGATTTTTGGTCGGCTTCATGGCAGCCGGTGGGAAAAGATTTAAAATCCTACAAAAGCGAGTGCCGTCACGGAACGGCTTACACGAAAATGCTTGCTGATTATGAGGGAATTCACTCAGAGGCTTTGTATTATGTTCCCCTTGATGCTTCCTATGAAGTCTGGAATCTTAAAGTCAAAAATACTTCTGGGAAAAAACGCACTCTTACGATTTCGGGCTATGCTGAATTCACCAACAATTCTAATTACGAGCAGGATCAGGTGAATTTGCAGTATTCGCTTTTTATCGGACGGACTTATTTTGAGAAAAACCGGATTATGCAGGCCGTTCACGGAAATCTTGCCGATGTGGAAAAGGACAAGCCGGTGGACAATAAAATCGTCACGGAGCGATTCTTCGGCTTAGCGGGAAGCGATGTGGCTTCTTATTGCGGTGACAAAGAGGAATTTTTGGGCGCATACCGCTCTTACTCAAATCCTCTGGGAATCGAAAGGGGCGACTTGGGAAACAAACTTTCTTACAACGAGAATTCCTGCGGCGCTCTTTCTGCGGAAATCTGCCTTGAGGCCGGGGAAGAAAAATCAATCGCCTTTATCGTGGGAATGAAATATTCTGACGAGGCTGAGAAAATCATCGCAAAGTACGCTGATGTGAAAAAAACTTGCGAGAAAGAGCTTTCTGAGCTTAAAGCATGGTGGCACGGTAAATTCGAGAATTTCCAGGTCAAAACTCCCAGTGCTGAATTCAACACCATGATTAACACATGGAACGCCTACAACTGTTTTATGACCTTTATCTGGTCTCGCGCGGCCTCCTTCATTTATTGCGGCTTGCGAAACGGATACGGTTACCGGGATACGGTTCAGGACATTCAGGGCGTGATTCATCTTGCGCCAGAAATGGCTCTTGAAAAAATCCGTTTTATGCTTTCGGCTCAGGTGGATAACGGTGGCGGACTTCCTCTGGTAAAATTCACCCACAAGGCGGGGCAGGAAGACACTCCCGATGACGCAAGCTATGTCAAGGAGACAGGCCATCCGGCTTACCGGGCAGACGATGCTCTCTGGCTTTTCCCCACGGTCTATAAATATGTCGCCGAAACAGGAAACCTGGCTTTTATCGATGAGGTGATTCCTTTCGCCAACAAGGATTCTGGCACGGTTTACGAGCATTTGAAGAGGGCGATTCAGTTCTCTATGGAGCGATTAGGGCCTCACGGTCTTCCGGCGGGTCTTTACGCTGACTGGAATGATTGTCTCCGCCTGGGAAAAAACGGCGAGTCTTCTTTCGTTGCCTTCCAGTATTACTATGCCATGAGCGTAATCAAGTATTTTGCATCTTACAAAAATGACACTGATTATATCGCTTTCATCGACCGTTCTCAGACTTACTTCAAAAAACTCATGAATGATTTGTGCTGGAACGAAGACCGCTTTATCCGTGGCTTTACCGAAGCGGGGGAAACTATCGGAAAGAAAGGCGACCCGGAGGCAAATCTCTGGCTGAATCCTCAGAGCTGGTCTGTCATTTCGGGCATGGCCACAAAAGAGCAGGCAGAAAAGGCTTTGGATTCAGTGAGCAAGCAGCTCAACACTCAGTACGGCGCGGTTTTGATGGATCCGCCTTATCATTCCCACGCTTTCGACGGAGCTTTGGCTGTAATTTACAATGCGGGCGTTAAAGAAAACGCGGGAATTTTCTCCCAGACTCAGGGCTGGATTATCCTTGCCGAGGCTTTGAGCGGTCACGGAAAGCGGGCCTTCCAGTATTTTATGGAAAACGCTCCTTCTGCACAAAACGAAATGGCAGAAATCCGAAAGCTGGAGCCTTACTGTTACGGACAGTTCACCGAGGGAAAGGCAAGCCCTCACTTTGGGCGCAGCCATGTTCACTGGCTTACGGGAACGGCCTCAACCGTCATGGTGGGCTGTGTGGAAGGAATTTTGGGCATGAGACCGGACTTCGGCGGCTTACGGCTGGCACCGTCAATCCCCGGCGAGTGGAAGTCTTTCGAGGCAGAAAAAACTTTCCGAGGCAAAAAGCTTAAAATCCGGGTGGAAAATCCAAATGGAAAGGAAAGCGGCTGGAGCGAATTCTATGTGAACGGCGAAAAACAGGCCGACAACTATGTGAGCGAAAAGCAGCTGACCGCCGTGACCGAAATTAAGCTGGTAATGTAGGAAATCTTATGAACGCGCCTTGTGATGGGCGCGTTTTTGTTCGTATTGGCGTTCATCGGCTTTTTTGAGCAGGGTGGCTAAGTCGTAGTTTTCTGAAGCGAATGAAACCATGCCCAAGCTGATTGAAAGGGTGAAGGGAGCATTGCTGCTCTTGTTGTAGCTCTCGCTTTCGGATTCCAGGCGGGCGCAGAGCTGAAGGAAGCCCGATTCGTTCAGGTTGGGGGCGACAATGGCAAATTCATCGCCTCCCATGCGTCCGATTATGTCTGAATCGCGGAATACTTTTTTGAGGACGGAAACTTCTGCCACAATTGCGGCGTCTCCCATGTCATGGCCAAGCTCGTCGTTGATTTTTTTGAGATGATCCATATCGCCGTAGATGACGGCTCCGGATTCCTTCTTTTCTCTGGCATTTTTGATAATTCGCTCGGCATATTTCATGAATCCGCCCCGGTTGAATACGCCTGTAAGGGAGTCGGTGACGGATGCGGCTTTAAGATTTTGGTTTGCGTCAGCCAGTTTTTTAGTTTCCTTGTCTTTGAGGGAAAGAAGGCGATTTGAGGCGAGGGCTATTCCCGTTGCGCTGAAAATAAGCTCGTACATTCTCGGCTCAATGGCTCCCGGCGTGTAAGCCACATAGCCGTATTGGAATGAAGTGTTAAAGAGGCTTGAAACCACCACGGACTTTCCTTCCTCAAAGGAAAATCCCTCTGGAATCATCTGTTTGCGGGGATTCGTTACCGCAGATTCAAGATTTTCGTAATAATTGTGACCGGAAAAGGCAATCAAAACCTTTGCTGAGTCGGGAAGCTCAAAATCATCGTTTTTTCCGTAATAAATGGGGTCGTCGTAAAGGCAAATCACACAGGAGTGGATGCCGTAATCCCGCAGATTTCGAATCAATAGCAGTTTGAATTCAGTGAGGGAAAGAGAAGCCTGCATTTCCTGCAAGAAAAAGTGAAAGTGGGCGATGACTTCCTTCCGGTGAAGAATAAGCTCTTCTGTGTCGAATTTATTTTTCATTTCTTCGAGATTCTGGCTCTTGGAGCAGCCGCAGGATTCCCGGTAAAAGACGATTGATGGAACTGAGCAAATTTCTGCCTGCGAAGCCGGATTTTTAAACTGTTTTTCCAAAAATTCGCCCGCTTGAAAGGCTTGGAGGGAAATCTGCTGGTCAATGCTTGTGAGTTCCGGATTTGAATAAAGGCAGCGTTTTTGGTTGTCGAAACCCGTGACCGCAACTTCTTCGGGAACGGAAATGCCAAGTTCCCTAAGGTAGGCAATGCAGCCAAAGGCAAGGTCGTCGCTGCAAGTGACGATTGCGTCAAAGTAGACATCTTCTTTTTTGGGGCAGAGATGGGAAAGGCTTTCCCGCGAGTCTTCGTATGTGTAATCGGCGTAAATGATTTTTGACTCGTCGAGGGCAATTCCTCTTTCCTGCAAAAATTCCTCGTAAGCCTGCCTTCGCAGGATAATGTCCACCGAAGTGGAAAGGGGAAGCATGAGGACTATGTTTTTTTTGCCGTGGACATCCGCCAGATGACGAAGAAGTTCTTTGAATGCGGCTTTGTTGTCGGAAATCACGCTGAAAACATCGGGGATATGGGCGCCAATGCTCACGAGAGGCACATAGGAAAATTCTTTGACCAGCGAGGTCCGCTTCGATTCGGGAGCGTTCTGACAGTAAGTATTCGTGGCCAAAAGAATTCCGTCGATGTTCTTTTTGGTGAGGAGCTTGCAGGCGGCATAAAACTGATAATCGAAAGAGCCGTGGCTCCAGTTCTTGCCGCGGATTATGAAGACAAAAAGCTGATGCCCGTACTTCTGACAGTAACGCTTTGCGCCATCCACCATGAAAGTGAAATAGTCTGAGTCTAAGTCCTGTACCAGCAAGGCAACTTTTTTCATTTTTTAGCGAACCAGCACCTCAATTTTAAGGATTTCTCCGCTTCTTGAAAAGAGGAGGCGGCTTTCTTCTTCGCCCAGATTTTTTCCTGCAAATTCCCGTTTTTCGCCGTTTGCAAGCGTCACTTTCAGCAGGTTTTCTTCATTTTGGTTTATTTTGTAGATGATGTCAGTGCCGCACCAAGTGAAGGAAAGCTCGCCGTTTTCATCAAAATCTTTTTTATCGAGGTAAATGGGATTAAAGACCGCTTTTCCCCCATCGATGTCCAGACCCAACTCAAGCCAGCGGCCTAAAATCTCTTCTTTAACCTGACCTGTCATGCCCGGCTGTTTTGCTCCCTGCTTAAAGGGAGTGTGAGAATATGGATCAAAGGGAAAGGCTCCGTATTCCACTGGGGTTTTGCTGGCTCCAAGTCCGGCTTTTATGTCTTTGTAGAAAGAGATGAGAGGCCCTTTCGCGCTGGTGATATTTTCCTGAGTGGCGAGAAGCAATTTTGAGACCATGTGCCAGTAGATGCTTCCCAGGCCTTCGTAAGCGTAGAAAGTTCCCGACCGTCCGGTGAAAGTCTGGTGATTGAATGTTTTTTCGTAGAGACTAAGGAGAAGTTCCCTCTCATGCTTGTTAGGCTGACTTTCTTCTGGAAGAGAATCAAGGGTCTTGCTGAGACATTCGGCGTTTCTGAAATCCGAGTTAAAGTGATAGATTCCCCGCAAATCCTTGATGAAGACTGCATTTTTGCTTCGTGAGAGAAAATCCGTAAGCCCCCGCAAATCTTTTTCGACCAGACAATTTTTTTCCATGAAATCCGGAAGTTTCGCGTTGGGCTGGAGCAGATATGAGTGCTGGTTTTCCTCAAACAAATCGCTGTGACGCAAGGCTTCAAGCAGCTGTTTTTTTTCTTTCTTTTCAAGAATATTGCTGCTCAGTGCGGCAACTTGTCCTTCCAGCATAAGTTTTAAATTGACGACGCGGATTTCTCCCTCCGTGATAATGACCGAATTGTAGGAATGGAAAAGTCCGTCCTCCCGCTTGTTGGCTTCGATTGATTTTCTCAAGGCGGCGAGGAAAACTCTTAAATGTGAGGCGATTTTTTGAGCCGTAAGCTGCTCGTTTTTTCCAGAAAAGCCTGCTTCGTAGAGTAAATTTCGCTCCCTTTCAAAAAGAAGCCCGATTTTGTCGGTGAATTCTTTCCGTTGAGAATCAGTGACTTTTTCTGCCGTCTGTGAGGCAAAATCCTTATAAATTTCCACCGCTTCTTTAAGGGTTTTGGCGACAATTCCGTTTAAAGAGAAGGTGCCTGTCCTGTTTTCAAAAATTTTCACCAGAAATGAAAGCATTCTCTCCAGATAACACATGGTCACGACAGAAGTGCCGTAGCCTGCCAGAGCATTGTTGGCATCGTTCCATTCAGGCCGCTGGGTGTTCATCCAAATGCCTGCCTCCGGGATATGATTGAGCATTTTCGCCAGAATGATTTGAATGATTTTTGTTGTCAGCGTCGTAAGCTGGAGGGAGCCGTCTTTGTTTTGAATGCAGCGCGCGTCAGTGCCGAATTCCTTTTCATTTTTTCGCAATTTTGAATCCAGCTCGTAGTCAAAGCGAATAGAATTCCGCGGATCTTTTAGGATTTCGCCGTAGCTTTTGATTCTGTAGGGAATATTTGCCGTAGAGAAAAGTCCTTCGTTTAAAAGAGAAATGAATTTCTCTCCCTCGTATTTCCACAAGAATTCAAGGATTTTCTGCAAGTAAATGACCTGATGATCGCCCCAAAAGCCGAACTGAGCCCAGGGATTTCCCTCTTCAGGAACTTCCCAGTCAAGGCCAGCCCTGCTGATTCTGTAGGGATTGAAGCCTTCCGCTGTCATGGCGTTTACGAAAAGAGAGCAGGCGTGCCGGGCATATTCCGGGTAAGACCACAAAAGCGCTTCCCAGTTCTGGAAAATGTCCCGCCAGTTACCCTCATAGTTGATTTTTTCCCTTCCGTCTCCGCTTTGCAGGTCGATGTTAAAGCGATTCCATGGTCGGCTTGGGTCTCCGTGGCGGCGGGAGAAAGTGAGGGGCATATATTCCAGAAAAAGCCTTTTGATTTGCAGATTTTCGCTTTTAAAGAGAAGATTTTCCAAATCCCTGTGGCTTACGGTGGAATTGGCGAGGGGGCTTCCTTCTATGATTTTTGAAATTTCCTGCCCCAGTTCGTGATTTCTCATCTTTGCAAAATCGATGAAATCTTCCGTGCGGATTTTTCCGCCGTCTGCGAAGAGGCCACCCCGCATAATATTGAACATTACATTCGTTCGGTGGTGCAGGTCAGTGATTTTGTTGCCCGAAGCCTGAATTCCGTCTGCCTGAGCGATTTTTTCTTCCAGAGCCTCGTTGGTGGCGCGAATATCTTCTTCAAGAAGCCGCCATGCCTTGTCCCGGTCAGAAATTTCGCTTTCCAGAGCGACCAGTCGGCTTGCGTCAAAGTTCACATCGAAAACCTGCTCCCAACATTCCGCGCTTTTTCCCGCAAGCTCGCTCTCGTGAATGATGAAACACTGTCCCCGCTTTCCATTCAGCTCTTTTTTTTGTGCCAGAAGAAAATCCAGCTTTCCTTCCATAAAATATTCCACGGCATTTTCTGAGAGAATTATGGGGTCTTTCGTAGTGAACCAGGAAATGTTCGTTTTGAGAGATTCGCTAGGCTCTGCCCGGTCTGTTACAATAGAAGAAAGCGTAAAAAGGGCGATGTTAGATTCACTTTCTGCCTCAGATTTTTTGTAGGCGTCGAGGAGAACGCTCTTTGTGTTTTGAATGGCGGAATCGCAGGAAGAGGGGAGAATGTTGCGGCTTCCGTCGAGAATCGTAAGATGAACTTTTTTATCGCTCAAATTCTCCACCCGGCAAAGTCGCACGAGCCCGTATTTTGCGCTTGAAGTCCAACCGTAGCGGAAAGAAATTCCTGCCAGCAGGTTGATTTCCTCAAACCAAACCTTGCTTCCGTTCAGATTTTTGTAAATATTGCGGACGATGCCGACTTCTTCTTTGTAGCGTTTTGCCCCCGTGCTGTAAAGATTTTCAAAGGGCTGCCAGAGAATGCCTTTTTTTCCCTCGTTTTTGATTTTGATTATGGTGAGTGGGCCTGTAACCGCCTTCATGTCCTGAATTTTGTCGCAAGTATAATAGGGGAAAATTGAAAATGACTCGTTTTTGCGACCGGCAGTGATTCCGCCCTGGGCCCAGCAGAAATTCCAGACATCGCTGGAGCTTGTAATCGTCATGAAAAAATCGTCCATCAAGTCAAAATTTTCGATTTTGTAAAATTCTTCGCCGTCCAAAAAGACCGTGCTGCCAGAAACAATTTTTTTCATATCTTCCTCCGAGGAGTGATTTTTCCTTTTTGAGATTTCCTTCGAAAATTATTGTCGCGGATTTGTAAAAAAAATATCAAAAACTTTGTTTTAATATCAATATTCTATTGCAAAGTCAGATGTGAAAAAAAGCCAGAAAAGTAAAATGCAGAAAATTACAAAAAAAATTGTTTTTTGAATAAAAATGTAGTATTTGGGATAAAAAATTGATATTTTTTCCCCCTCTTCAAGTGGAAACTTGAGCCATAAGAAAAAGGAGATGCTTATGGCTATTAGAAAAATGATGAAAGCTTTTTTTATCACAGGCCTTGCTATGGGCTTAGGAAATGTTTCTGTTTTTGCCGCAGATATCAAGGCAAATGTAAAACTAGGTGGAGATATTATGCATGTCGAAAAGGACAAGCAGAGCGGTGACAAGGAATGGTCTTATCTCTCAAATGAGCCTAGAAATCAAAAAGATGATGATGGACTTATTATCGAAGTTGACAATGGAAACGCAGGTGCGCACATCGCTATGTGGTATAAGACTGCAACAAAGGAGAAGCCTGATGGCGAGGACGACTGGGCTGCTCATTTCCGAAGAACTTATGTTTGGTTTAAGCCGATTGATATGGTTAAGATTCAGGTTGGCTATGTCGGATGTGATGAGCATTTCAAAGAAAAAATTGATGAATGGAAGGTCGGAAATCCTTTTGCCGTAACGGAACGCGATTGGACTAAACATCCTGCATATATCAATAATTGCGACGCTGACGGATGGGGTTTTGGAACTGAAATCCGTCCGACAGAACAGCTTATAATTAATGCTGGAATCACCCCTGGAATAAAAGGCTCTGTCAAATCAGAAAATAAAGAAGATACTTCTGCCATGTACAATAAAGACGGAAGCAACGAAAAAAAGACAAAAATTGCCCCCTGGGGCCTTGGTGCGCGATACTATTGGAATAAATTTGAATTCCAGGCTTCTTTCCGTGATGGCGGACAGGATGACAAGCGAAACGGAACATGGCGTGTGGCCCGGTTCGGAATCGGCTACAACGATGACTGGACATATTCTTTTATCCAGCCGATTTTCGGATTTGATTACAACGCTACTAAAGAAAAATGGGAAATGAACGGCGTTTGTCTTGACGCATACAGTGAAATCAATGTCGATGCCTTTAAATTCTATCTTCATGCTCCTGTCACAATTCGAAACGGAGACGCAAAGACAGATGTTAACTACATGGAATTCAACTTCAAGGCAGAATACAACACAGGTTCTCACGCAAACATTGACGACTTAAAGCCATATATTCAGCTTTCTTCAAATCAGGACGATGCTGCTTGGGGAAATACTGTTACACGAGTTTGGCTTTTGGACAAACATTTCAAAGATTCGTTCAATATGAGCTACAAAGTCGGCATGAACTTCATGATTTCTGGTGCCGAAATCGATGTGGGCGTAAAATACGATCAGCTGTCGAAATATCACAAAGTCGCATACGGAAAATCATGGATTGTAAGCGTTCCGTTTACAGTTAAGATGAAAAATTTCTAATTTGAAAACATAAAAAAAAGGAGGATATGACTATGAAAAAATTGGTAAGAAATTTAACAGGATCTTTTGTGGCTCTTCTGCTTCTCGCAGGAATGTTTTCGTGCAGCAACGGTGATGACCTTGATACCGACGATCCCTTTGTAGAGGCAAATATCATCAATCCTGCAAATAAGGGAGGAGGGGCACAGAATCCAGAATCATCAGGACTAACAAAAGAATCTATCATTAGCGGAATTCAATCTGACGATAATGTATGGGGCAGCGGAACGAAAATAACGAAAAATGATACATACACCGTTACGCATGGAACTGGCTGGGATCCTTCTGGCATGGCAACAATTCCAGTTTGTTTTACAAAGGGTGATTTGAGCGGATACACCCATATTGTTGTTGAGTTGGATACCAAAGATTTTATCTTCCGTGATGGAAGCGATGAGTATCCATCTTTTGAATTGAAAGTTGAAGATGAAAATAAAAATTCAAAAGTCATAAATGCTACAAACATGTTCAACAAGGAAAAGGGCGTTGCGGAAATTCCTCTTGCTTCTGTTGACTTCCTTGATACTGCAAGCCAATGTACTGTAAATCTCCGTGGAACTGGTAAAGTTATCTTTAAAGGAATTTACAAAGCAAAATAAAAGAAAAAACTGTCATGGCGAAATTCTGACAGTTTATTAGAACTCAATTTTTCCGCCGGTAGATTGCACCTAACCTCTCTTTCTGCCGGCGTTTTTTTACACTAAATTCTGGAGGAAATCTTATGAAAATGGCGAAAATCTTGCTTACTTCTTCTCTCCTGCTGGCGGCTTCTTCTGTTTTTGCTCAGGGAAAGGCTTCTGAATACACGGACGCTGATTTGGTTTGGAAAGATGACTTCAACGGAAAAAAACTCAACACCAAGGACTGGAATTATGAATTCCATGAGCCTGGCTGGGTCAACGCGGAGTTGCAGAGCTACGACGACTCAAAAAAGAACACTTATCTTAAAGACGGCTGCCTGGTGATTCAGGCTCTCAAAAGCGAAAAAAAAGACGGCACCTCCGCATACACTTCCGGTCGAATCAACACTCAGGGAAAACACGCTTTCACTTACGGACGCTTTGAGGCCCGGCTTAAAGTTCCCAAGGGAATGGGATTTTTGCCGGCATTCTGGATGATGCCTGACGACGAAAGCTATTACGGTCAGTGGCCTAAGTGCGGTGAGATAGATATTATGGAAGTAATGGGGCAGGAGACAAACAAGCTCTACGGAACCCTTCACTTCGGCGAGCCGCATGGAATGGTGCAGGGAACGCGCGTCCTCGACAAAGGCAATTTCGCCGACGAATTCCACACATTCGCCGTGGAGTGGGAGCCTGGCGAAATCCGCTGGTACTGTGACGGCGTAAATTACAAAACCGCAAAGGACTGGTTTACAAAAAGGCCTGGCTTCGGCGAGCAGACTTTCCCCGCTCCTTTTGACCAGCCTTTCTACATCATCTTCAATGTGGCTGTAGGCGGCTCTTGGGTCGGTTACCCGGACGAGACTACGGATTTTGATCCTAAAAAAGATGATGCGAAAATGTTCGTTGACTATGTAAAAGTCTATCAGAAAAAAGAATACAATGAGAATGTGGAAAAGCCCGCAAAAGCTCCTGTCGTGGCAAAAACAGACGCTTCCGGCAACATGATTTCAAATCAGAAAAGCGCCTGGGAATTCCTCACTGCTGGTGGCGGAGTCGGTTCGGTAGAAAGCGATGGCAAAAATCACGCGATCAAAAGTACGAACGAAGGAAGCCTTGAATATTCCGTTCAGTATGTGCAGGCAAAAGTTCCTCTCAATCAAGGTTATCGTTATCGCTATTCATTCGACGCTTATGCTGACGCAAAACGCACTATGATTACGGGAATTTCTGCTCCCAACAACAGTTATGCCCGCCGCTTCGGTGATGTAAAAGTTGACCTCACCACACAGAAGCAGCATTTCTCTTATGAATTCAACATGATTGCTGATTCTGACCCTGAATGTCGTCTTGAATACAACTGCGGCGCACAGGATTCGACGGCAACGATTTACATCTCCAATATCCGCCTTGAAAAAATCGGTGAAATTGACCTCTCATTCGGAAAAAAGTGTCTCCCTGACGGAAACTATGTTTTCAACGGTAACTTTCAGGAAGGCAAAAATCGCTTGGGAAGCTGGGAAATCGACAACAAGGCAAATGCCCAAATCAGCGTGACGCGCGACCGGGCGAGAATGCTCAAAGTCGTCTCACCCAAAAAAGCAAAGAACGAGGATGTCATCGTCAAGCAGACTGGAATCAAACTTGAAAAAGGTAAGGATTATATCGTCAAATTCGATGCCTATTCTTCAAAAACTACAAATATCCTTGTAAAATACGGTGATGTGGAGCAGAAAATCCGCGTTCTTCAGGCAAAAACCGATTCAAAGACAAAGGCATTGATTCCTGGTCATTATGAATGGGTTTATGTTCCAGAAAGCGACAAGGAAATCGATTTTCAGCTTCTTTTGGGAAGTGACGGAGCTACGGTCTGCGTGGACAATGTTTATGTCAAGGAAAATTGCGTCGTCATTAACGGAGACTTTGACAGGGGAGATTCCGGCTGGGAACTTTACGCAAATGAAAGCTCAAAGGCTAAGTTTGATGTTGTGAACGGAGCGGCAGAAGTCAAAATCGACAATACGGGCAGTATGGACTGGATGATTCAGCTCAAACAGAACGGTTGCTTGCTGGAAAAGGGCAAAATTTACAAAATCACCCTCAAGGCCAAGTCTGATTTGGACAGAACGATTATGCTGGCTCTTCAGCGCGACGGGGCAAAAGACGACAACTGGTATCCCTATTCAAATACCCTCAAATTCAATGTTGGAAGAGAATTCAAGGAATACAGCTGGCAGTTTACGATGGGAATGGAAACCGACCCCAATGTAATCTTCACGATTTCAATGGGAGCGGTCTCTGGAAAACCGATTTCTCAGAGTCACACAGTCACCATTGATTCGATTTCTGTCATTGAAGTTCAAAAGAACGAAAAAAAATAGGCGGTAGATTATGAAAAAAGCCATGTTCAGGAATTTTTTCCTTGTTCTTTCATTCAGTCTTTTATTCGCATGTAGTGAAGCGGCGATGGGTGAAAGCGGCGAAGCAGAAAGCGTAATTTTGCCATCGACAGCAGAATTTATTTCTTCCCTCGGCTCTGGCTGGAATCTTGGGAACACCTTTGACGCCTGCTCATATTCTGACCGGGAAAACAAGGGAAATTCAACTGAAACGAGCTGGGGAATGCCCGTCACTACAAAAGAGATGATTCAGGCAGTCCGCGCTCAGGGCTTTAAGACAATCAGAATTCCTGTTTCATGGCACAATCATATCAAAAGCCAGAAAAACAAAGTCTACACGGTGGATTCTTCTTGGATAAAACGGGTCAAAACCGTGGTAGACTGGTCGCTGGAGGCAGGATTGCGCGTGATTATCAACATTCATCACGACAATCTTTCCGAGGCTCAGATGAATACTTGCTACGGATTTTGTGTCTCCCAGAATCCAAATACGAAAATTCTCTCAAAAAATTACCTCAATTCCGTCTGGTCTCAGGTGGCGAAGGAATTCAAGAATTATGATGAAAGGCTGATTTTTGAAGTCCTGAACGAGCCTCGCTGTGTGGGAACTGGCTATGAATGGTACGGACAGGGCAAAAATATCTCTGACGCGAACAAAACTATTTGCGAATACGAAAAAGTCTGTCTCCAGGCTATTCGTGCCGCAGGTGGGAAAAATGCCAGCCGCTATGTAATGATTCCGACTTACGCCGCCAATCCAGATTTGACCGATAACTGGTCACTTCCCGATGATTCTGCAGGAAGGCTCATCGTTTCAGTTCACGCCTACACTCCCTATGAATTCTGCATGAACGAGGACAGCGAAAAGACTTTCACAAAGAATTATGAGGGGGCTGTTTCCTGGCTTTTCGACTCCCTTTGGAACAAATTCACCTCAAAGGGAATGGCTGTCGTCATCGGTGAGATGAGCGCGAGCGACAAGGGAAATCTTGATGAGCGCGTTAAGTGGACGAATTCTTATGTCTCAAAGGCCAGGTTCGCCAAGATTCCGGTGATTCTCTGGGACAACATGGTGACTTATCCCAGCGGCGAAAAAGGGGAGAGACACGGCTATTTTAATAGAAGAGACTTAACTTGGTTCTACCCGGAGCTGGTGGAATTTGCAAAAGAGTAAAGACTGTCTTGCGAAAATTTAAATTTGCTTCTATTGACCGAAGCTTTAAATAGTCCTACAATCGTTACTATGAATAGCAACGAAGTTTTGGAGCGATTATTAAAATCCTTCGGGGACTATTACACGGTTTCCAAAGAAAATGTCGATGCTCCCTTTGTCGCTGAAGCCCTTTTCAAATCCCACAATGAGCAGTACATGTTGGTCAAAGCCGCAAAAATCGCGGACATGGATTCCAACGAGATTGTTTTCTTCTATATAAATAATGAGATTCTGAGTCAAGCTCAGAATGACGGTCATGCTGAATTTATTTCAGCATCTCTCCCTCCCGAAAAGGTCACGGAGCTTTCCAAAATCGCCTGGGAAAGGGGGCTTGAGAGAATCACGCCATACTACGGGCACCGCAACACCGACATCATCCTCATCATCCTTTCCGACAAAATTCCAGAAGAATCCATCAAAATCATCAAAAAGCAAAAATTCTACAAATCATATAAATTCGGCCTTTACGGCTGGTCTTCATTTAGGGCATTGGCCTACGAGTCTTCAACGGGGCGGGCTGTCACCAATCGGCGCGGCTCGGACTTAAAAAAGCTCGTGGCTTCGCTAAAATAAAAAGTTTCTCTCCATTATGGAGGAAAGGAGTACAAAATGACAGCATTATTAATCATACTTGCTGCAATCGCCTTGCTTTTCTGTGGCTATGTTTTCTATGGCTCATGGTTGGCAAAGCAGTGGGGAATCGACCCCACTAAGAAAACGCCTGCTGAAACTCATGCAGACGGTGTTGATTATGTTGCCGCTAAGCCTGCGGTTCTTATGGGACATCACTTTTCTTCAATCGCTGGTGCAGGCCCGATTAACGGTCCGATTTTGGCCGCAGTTTTTGGCTGGGTTCCGGTATTCTTGTGGTGTGTAATCGGCGGTATTTTCTTCGGCGGCTTGCAGGATTTTGGTTCTCTCTTCGCTTCTGCCCGAAATGACGGAAAATCTGTGGGTGAAATCATCAAGGCTTCAATGGGCAAAACTTCAAAAAAATTGTTCATTATTTTTGCCTTGCTCGTTTTGATTCTGGTAATCGCTTCATTCGTAAATGTTGTTGCAGGTACATTCCTCACAAAGCCGGATGCTGCCGGAAATCTCGTAACTGGCTTTGTAACAAAGGCTCAGGGTCTTACAAACAACCAGACAACAGCAATCATTTCTGTGCTCTTCATTTTCCTTGCTGTCGCTTACGGCGTTCTTACAAACCGATTTGGCATTAAGACTTTGCCGGCTACAATCATCGGAATCATCGCAATCGCAGGAATCATCGTTCTTGGTTTGAATGTTGGTTTTGCTCTCAGCCGCAACGCATGGATTGTTATCATCGGTCTTTATATCGCAATCGCTTCGCTTATTCCTGTCTGGATTATGCTCCAGCCTCGCGATTATCTTTCATCATATTTGCTCTATGCAATGATGCTCATCGCTCTTGTTGGCATCGTAACTTCTGCATTCCGCGGAAACACTGCTTTTGCAATTCCTGCATTCAACGGATGGAAAGTTGGAGCAAACTACATGTTCCCGACATTGTTCATCACTGTTGCCTGTGGTGCCTGCTCTGGCTTCCATTCTCTCATTGCTTCTGGAACTTCTTCAAAGCAGCTTGATAACGAAAAGCACGCGAAGGCAATCGGCTACGGCTCAATGCTCATCGAGTCTGCTCTTGGCATCATTTCTTTGATTGCTGTCGGTGTAGTTTGGGAAGCTTGGGGCAAAAAAGA
>DFEB01000018.1 GCA_002368605.1 Treponema sp. UBA3813
TTCCATCAGGGTCTATATAGCGTACCGGATTATTGGCCCCGTAGTGGTACAAATTGCCATTTGAGGGAAGAAGCTGCTTTTTCCCGCGTGTTTCCATGCTCCGCACGACCGAAAGCCAGCTTTTTGAGGAATTCTGATAAAATTTTCTCTCAGTCTCAGTCATTTTCTCTCCGATTATACCATGTTTTTTTGCAATATTCCGAACAAATTCCGTGCTTTCTCCCATTGCTCCCACAAACGCCTATTGTTGTGACTAAGACAGGGCGAAAATTCCACTATACAGGGAAAATTGGAAAAGGCTATACAAGAAAATCATTCTGTCGCTGGAATAATCGCCTGTATGCATAAATCTTTATATTTTGTACCTGGATAGACTTCCAAAATTTTAATTTCGAGCATATTATAGCAAGATTCTTTATAAAAAGATTTTGGGGGGATTCTTATAATACCTGTCAAGTCGAGAGTTTGTTTTTCTTTTGTGTCTTTCAGTTCAAATATCTTTTTTTCCTTGCTACTTTTGTTTGATACCTCTATCCGTTTTGCCCTTGAATTTTTCAGATAAAGGCTCTCATTTTCTGACTGGAAACCGTTGTAAAGGCACAGTGAATTGCTTTTGTTTCCGATAACGGTGATTTCTATTTTATCGCCGATTCCGAACCCGTTCGATGAAGCCCATGGCAATCCCGAAATTGTCGAGAGATTCGATGCTTTGTAGGAAGCCTTTTTTTCCACAAGAGCCGAATCAGAAGTGTAAGAAATGCAGGTCGTTTTATATTCCGAAACTGTGTTGGAATCAAGAATGAAGTAAAATGGAATTTTTCCGAGAGAAATGTAATCTTTGCATATGAGAAAATTGATAAATTTAGTAAAATTTGAATCGGGCTTACATGTTTTTTGAAGTTCGAATGAATTCAAAAAATAATAACTGCCACCTTTTTGGTCATCAACACATTCGTAAAATCCGACCGTGCAAGAATTTGTGTTTTGCTCCTCAATTCTGTACATATTCAAAAAGAACGGATTCCCGTCCCAGTTCTTTGATTCTGCACAATAAACGCAACCGTCAGAATAGAAAATCGTTTTTTGGTCAGCCATGAAGTAAGCAAAATATGACGAGCCAATGCAAACTTTATCGTCACCGAAAGAATATTCAGAAAAATCTTCGTGATTCTGGATTTTTAATATGGCGGAAAATGAATTTTTCTTGATTTCAAAAGTCGAATCATTGATTTTTCGTAAAGAAATCGATTCCGTGACTTGAGTTTTTTTTGTCTTGACATCAGTTTTGAATGAGTAAAAATTCTTGGCATTTGAATTGATGGAAACATTTATTGTCGTGTCATTTGTTTCATAAGATTTCAAAATGCCGTTTTCATAATTTGTTATTTGCTCCGTCCAAACAGCAATTCCCATTATGAGAAGATAAAAGCCGATTAATTTTCGTTTCATATTATTTGCTCCATTCTTCTGGATTACCACTTACATGAATTTTTGCAGTAGTATTATCACAATGTTTATTAATTTCAAATAACTTAAGCAACAATTGCATATCTTCTTTTGTTTTTACTCCAATGCAACCATATGTATTTGTATAATCTGTAAAGTGGATGTAATAGCCTCCATCAATGGTATATATCTGAACGCCATTTTCATCAAGAACTGGAGATACATTCGAATATTTTCCATTTTCTTGCAAATCGCCTTTAAACACTTCAAGGCTCTGAGTGGCATCTGTGGTAATCCAAAAATCCCCATAATGAGAAGAATTACTTGTTTTTCCAGTTCCTGTTAAATTGAAATCTCCATTTGGAAATTGTGTAGGTTTTGTTCCATTGCTCTGTAATGTTCCATCATCTCTGGTACTTATAGTTCGTTGGTCGCCAGGAACCACATTAGATGTAACTTTCTCATAACTGAATGACCATGTTAAAGGAGTGCTATCTTCTGTGCACCGAAATCTTACTGTTAGAGTTTGTTTAGATTTGTTAAAAAACAAATCTAAACGTTTCCCATCAGGGTCTGTATACTGTACCGGGTTATTTCCCCCGTAGTGGTACAAATTGCCATTTGAGGGAAGAAGCTGCTTTTTCCCGCGTGTTTCCATGCTCCGCACGACCGAAAGCCAGCTTTTTGAGGAATTCTGATAAAATTTTCTCTCAGTCTCAGTCATTTTCTCTCCGATTATACCATGTTTTTTTGCATTTTCCCGAACAAATTTCGTTCTTTCTCCCATTGCTCCCACAAACGCCTATTGTTGTGACTAAAGAAGTGCGAAAATTCCACTATACAACAAAAGTCGGAAAAGACTATACAAGAAGAGATTTTTTTACAAAAAAGTGTTTAAGTATTCTATTATTAAGTCGATTTTTTTGACATCATCAGAATCTTCGTCGAATTTTTTGTCGTTGCCGTGATAATGAGTAAGATTATCCCTCACTTCCAATGCCTTTTCTAATGGGGTGAAAAACAGTTCTTCCTCATCATCATAATATTTTTTGTTGGGATTCACGCCTTTTCCTATGAAGTATTCCAATGCATCTTTATTGTCGATTGCAATAAGCAAAACGGGAATTTCATCGGGGAAAACATAATTTTCCCCATAAATTGTTTCGATAAGCTTAGGAGTTTTTTCAGTCCAGCGATAAATCAAGTCATATAAAGTGCCGCTTTCTTGCTTAAAATACGAACGCACATAATCATATCCCAAAAACATTTCCGCAAAATCATAATTCAAATACAATCCGTGATTTTTGTCATTCTGATTTTCTGTGCAACAGGTTAGATAAGTCTGCCCGTTGTAACCGCGATAATTTAAATCAACATTTTTTTCTAAAATGGCTTTTCCTAAAATCAAATTGTTGTGATGAATAGCCCATGAAAAAACAGAAAGCTGCTCTTCCGTGTCAACCCAATTGACATTTGCTCCATGCTCAATGGCAAGCAATGCAACCTCGGTCTGATTTTTTGAGGCTAAATAGTAAAGCAAAGATTTTCCCTTGTAAATTGAATTTGCGTTCGCTCCTTTCAGAATTGCCTTTTTAATTCCCTGCGAATCTCCTTTTCCCCACATCTCCAAAAGAAATTCATCAGGCGAAATGTCCTTGCTATAATCAGATACGGTCAAAAAATCTGAAACCAAATCGTCAAAACTTCCAGCCGAATCTGATGAGTTCTTGCTGCATGCAGAGAGAAAATACAGAAACAAAAAAAGACAGAAATAAACGAATTTTTTCATTGATTGTCTCCTTCTGGTTTGTAAATGAGATAAATCGCTATCAAATCAGATTTTTTGTATTCTTTTTTATTTCTTGTGTCATTGTAAGAATAAGGGTCAAAATAGTTCATCGAACCGTCAGATTTTACCCCTGTTATATTTATAAAATGGGTACTTCCGTTTTTAGTTTTCACCTGACCGATAACATATGCTTCCTTATCAGCCTGTTGTGCAAGAAATAACATGGCATTTTTCTCACCTCCATAATATTTTGAAACTTCAAGATTTTCTCCTGTCATATCAAAAAGAAGATTCTTCAAATTTTTTGTAGAAGAGTCGAAATCGGTCGGCGCACCACCTATCCGCGATACCCCATTAAATGTAAAATAATCATCATTTGAAGCCAGTTCTGCAACGGTTTTTTCTTCATACACTCCATGTGAATTTCGTATGTTATAAGAATTCCCAACATTAACAAAGCAAGTAAAAAGACAACCGAAATTGCCAACACTGTTTTCCGTTTCTCCATATTGTTTAGAACTATAAGACTGATATTGACCAATAGTCGCATTTTTATTCTGCAATGAATTTTGATGCTGCCATGAAAGTATAGTCTGTATAAACTTTCCATCCGGGTCTGTATACTTGACAGGGGTATTTCCCCGCGTAGTGGTACAAATTGCCATTTGTAGGCACAAGGCGCTTTCTTGTTGACGGAATCAGTATTTTGAATTATTATATTATCAGAGTGATTCATCTGCCTAGTGCAGAAGGAGTTAAGGGGTCGAGCAACAATCGATACCCTTTTTTTTATGCCCACGGAAATTTCTCTCCTTTCTTATACATTTCCTCAAAATACTCCACATTTCTTTCAAACACATAGAATGATGTCGCGATGAAGAATTTCTTTGTCTTTGTCTCTATGCTTTTCAGTATAACAAGGAATTTTCCGTTTTTGTACCACAGGTAATACTTGTAGATTTCTTTTCCTGCTTTTTTGTCAAATTCTTTGCATCTCCAGCATGTAATGTCGGAATTTCTGAAATTTTGGATAATGGGTTTCAGCCAGCAAAGTCTCTTCGCCCGCTCGTAGTCTATGCCGCGAGTGTCGCTGCTTCTGCTTCCTTTCCGCTCCTGCCTTGAAATGATGTGCCAGAAAATTTCGGGATATTTCTCTCCTTCTTTCGGGCGGGGAACGACAACAGGATAAGCCATAAAATATGTGATATTGTCTATAAAATCCCGCTTGAATATTTTGAATAGTTCAGGCACTTGGGAAACCGCATCGTCGGGAATCTTTGTCAATTCGGGCAAGTCAAGCATTACGCCCCCTTCTCTGAACTTGGGAAAAAATGAAAAAGATTAAATTTCGTGTTCCACGGCTCGTTGGAAGAGCCAAGACTGCAGCCCGACTTTGATTCTATATATGAAACGATTTCTTTTTTTGCCTCGCTCGTCTCAAGTTTGCGACTTTTGTACATCACGGCACCCAGCAAGAAATCATCCAGTTGCAGGGCTTCGCTTTCGTGCGAGCGGATAATCTGAAATTTCGGAAGCGCATAATCCTTGTAATCGTGCATGTAATTGCCCAGTGCTTGCTTCAACTGCTTGATTTTATACGAGCCGTGACTGTCTTTTATGTCAAAATAAACATTGAAAATATCGTCCCTCCGCCTGTGGTCAATCATATTCCGTAAAAGGCAATAGTACATTTTATAATAAAAACTTTCGTGGTTTCCAAGATTAAATTCTTCGCGTGCCAGAGACTTTTTATTTTCCACGACCAACGCACTGAAAGAAATGCCCGTCTCCTCAAAAAAATAGTCCGCAAGTCTCTTATAAAACAAGACATTCTTCGGGGAGACTTTTATCCACTTTAATTCCTGGCGGCAATTATATTGACTCTTTATTTTCTTTAAAGCCAATGAGATTTGCCGAGAATCGTTTTTCGGAAGGCAAATGCAGCCAAAACCCATTACATCAAAACGGTCATTCTGAAGATAGCAACTTTCATCACAATAAATATTGTATTCTGCCATGCTTTTTTATCTTTCCTTTTTTCGGGAGACATGATTCGTTGTATTATAGCAGAATTTCAGAGTTTAAATCAGTGGGATTTTATATTTTCTTGCAAAATCCCGGACTTTTTCCTGTTGTGCTGCCCCAACTCCCACAAACGCCTATTTGTGGGAGTAACAAACAGAAATTTGAAGGGCGCGAGGTACGCTAGATGTAACGCGTCTAAATAAAAAATGTCATTTTAATTTTCGGTGGAGTAAGTTGGCAAAAAATAATATACTACACCGACTACAATAATTGCGATAACAAACATTATTACTAGATTCCTTAAAAAATTTTTAGTTTTGCATCCAGACCAAAAGAACCCTCGCACGAAACTACCTAGTGTAAGAAGCAAAGAAAGCGAAAGAATAATTAGAATATCTCTTATCATAATATTTTCCTTTAGTCTTGCAGTTGCCTTGCTTTTCTTATATCATCTCTTATTTTGTTTACACTTTTTTGATTATACGACATCCATTTTATATTTCCTGTTTTATCATTCTCATAATGCAATTTACCATTTTTAATAAGTTCATTTATCCCATTTTTTGCAATATTGTATAGTTCCGAAAGTCCTTCATGCGAAGATGAATATAAATCACTGCCAAAAAGGGACCCTATCAAATTATCTTTAGCAATAATCCCCCCCTTTAAAAGTATTGCTCCAAGATGAACAGAGAAAAATAGAAATGAAGCTTTATTAGAATTTTTACCTAAAAAGCCAAATACTTTGTTTGTTTTTCCTAATGAAGATGAAGTTCCTGTAATTACTCCTATAGAATCAGATATTTTAGAATTAGCCGATATAATGTCGTCTTGTAGAGAATTATTTTCTATTTCCTTAATTCCGAGAACTTTATTAACAGCATTTTGTACAATTCCTCCAAGGAAAGGAATTGGTATACTGTCATAACCAACTTCAGATGCCTCAAATAATGTCGAATTATCCGAAAAAAAACGATATGTATCGCCATTTTTTATTGAATATGCTTTTCTCCCATCAGGGTCTATATAGCATAGGGGATTATTCCCCGCGTAGTGATACAAATTGCCATTTGAGGGAAGAAGCTGCTTTTTCCCGCGTGTTTCCATGCTCCGCACGGCCGAAAGCCAGTTTTTTGAGGAATTCTGATAAAATTTTCTCTCAGTCTCAGTCATTTTCTCTCCGATTATACCATGTTTTTTTGCATTTTCCCGAACAAATTTCGTTCTTTCTCCCATTGCTCCCACAAACGCCTATTTATAGGATTTGTATCTAGTGATTTCAGACGAGTTGAAAACGCTATATGTAGCGTGACCATTAATCAGATTTATATCTTTCAATAAAAAGTTTTCTAGTATTTTTTAAATCTGCTAAATATATTCTCCTGTCATCAAATGTCCAAACAAAAACCTCAGTTTTTTCTTGAGTATAAAAATCATCGGGCAATAATATTTTTTCTATTTTCATTTGAGATTTTTTATTTAGTATAGATTTTATTATATTATTAACTCTGTCAGAATTGAAAAATAGAATAATATAAAAATTTTTATTAACTGAAAAACCTTGAATTTCAATCTTATCTATTAGAATTCTTTTTTCAGGACATTCTTCAAATTTTTTTTTATATCTGAATCCTAATTCATAAAAATCATGATTTATAGAATTTGCATTTTCAAAATTATAATCAAAAAATAAAATCTTTTTATAATTATCAAATATATAAAAATAGGATATAATTAGAAAAAAAAATAATATAAAAATCAAGACAATAATTCTTTTCATTTTACATTCCATAAAAATTGATAGTGTAGAATTTTCTCTCTGCGTTTCTCATTTTTGCCCCATTATATCATATTTTCTTGCAAAATCCCGGACTTTTTCCTGTTGTGCTGCCCCAACTCCCACAAACGCCTATTGTTGTGACTAAGACAGGGCGAAAATTCCACTATACGGTGGGAATCAGGAAAGGCTATACATCAAATTTTTCAGTTTTCTTTTTTTGTTTTATATCCATAATCAAAAACAAATTGTTAAGAATGACCAAAGGTAAAAAAGAGAAAATATCAATAAGAATGAACGCAGATTCTCCGAGTTTCTTCTGACTCAAAATAAAAAGCAAAACAGCATCACTAATATAGAGTAAATTAACAATGATTTCAGTTATAATACTAAATAAAATAGGATAATGCTTTGAAAAAATAAATATGTATGTGCATAAGAACATAAGAAGTAAACAATAAACTATTTTATTGTTTAACAGAAAATTGAAATTAATAATAAAATCAAACAATGCATAAATTACAGCAAAAATGCAAACTTTTAGATAATAATTCACGGAACTACCTTCCTTGATAAAAAGCAGGCGCAGTATTCAGTAGGAAACTGAAATACGGCTTTTGAGGAACATTTCTCGGTAATTTGTAATCTGGTAATGAAATAGCTAATGTGTTGAAAAGTGCGGTGTTACAATTTTCCCGATTTTTCATATTTGAACGATGATCCATAAAATAATATTTTGTTTCTGAATTTATAGAATTTATTATATTGTTCAATGTAGTTTTTATATCAATTACTTCATTTGGAACAATTAATTTCATATCATAACCATTTTTTCCACTAAGCATTTCCTCGTACCCTGCTCTATCTGTAGGAGTATTGATAGCCCAAGCACCTTTTGATAACGGAAGAAAATCAACGGTTCCATTAAAGCTTAATGTGTAATCAGTATCATTTTCTTTGTCTTTTATTATATATAAACTATGAACTTTTATAGGACCTCTATTACCTCTAACTATTGCTGCCCTTTGATATACCGAAATTTCATAATTTTCAGGATTGTTAATAATTTTTTGCAAAAAGTTCGGGATTTTAGATTCTTCATCTAACATTTCTTTTTCACTTTTTCCGTCCGGGTCTGTATACTTGACAGGATTGTTTGCGGCATAGGCAAACAAATTGCCATTTGTCTAACGAAACGCCCCTGTTTGCCTCCTTGAAGACTATTGTAGCACGGAAATCGGGATAAATCATCACTCCTCGCAAAATTTTCGGCAGGAAATCGGGGAATCCCGCACGAAATTCTGCCGAATTCCCCGCCCAGCCTCAGCAAGGCTGACAAATCCCAATTTGTGGGAAGTAGTAGGGAGAAAAATTCCACTATACGGTGAGATTTGGGAAAGGCTATACAAATCATTTAATATCTGTATTGAACAATTCCTTTTTTAACTTCTTTAACCGCCGTTGCTTTCAAATTTTTTGTTATTTTAACTCCGTTACTAGTCACAGTTGCATTTAGTGTTACCGAAATTTGCCGAACCGTTTGAAGTTCATACGCATATTCTGTTTCAAAATATCCGAAATAAGATTCTTTATTTGGATAACTTGCTTGATTAATTGCGACCTCCACTGGCAAAGGATTTTCTACACAAACTTTTTCGCCATCAAACTCCATCGATATAGAATTTATAGTTATTATTGTATTGTATTGAAGTGATTCAAATACAAGACTTATTGAATATGGAGACTTTGTGCTGTACATTGTATCTTCTATTCCATTTGAAACAAAATAAAAAAATACATTTCCAATTATGCAATCAGAATTTTCACTATTTATTTCTATGCTTCCTGTTTTTACACGATTTTCCAATGAACAACTACAAAACTTAGTCGTTTTCCATGGCCCTATAGAACAACTCGTAATGGTAAATGACAGTAAAATAATGAAATAAATCTTAATGATGCTCATAATATTGCTCCATTGCTTTGTTTCTACCTTCCTCAGCTTTTTGTGCCCTGAATTTTGCCGCTTCATCTTTTGTAGCATTTACATTCCCTTGATAAGTACCTGTTATGCGTTCCCAAGTAGTTGTAGGATCATCAGGAGAATTTCCCCACCGATAATAAGGTAACATATCCTGAAAAAAGTGACCTATAGGATCTGTATTTGGATCTGTTCTATTGTAAGTTCCCTGATTTACAGGGTCAATAATTTTTTGATCTGTTTCTCGGTTATAAACAGTTTCATTTTTTCCATCCAAACTTACAAATTTATCATTTAAACTGGGGTCATAATCATTTGCGGTACCTTGTTCATGATAACTATCTTTTCCTTCAGACATTTTTATTGCTTTTCCACTTAATTATTATATTATCAGAGTGATTCATCTGCCTAGTGCAGAAGGAGTTAAGGGGTCGAGCAACAATCGATGCCCTTTTTTTTATGCCCACGGAAATTTCTCTCCTTTCTTATACATTTCCTCAAAATACTCCACATTTCTTTCAAACACATAGAATGATGTCGCGATGAAGAATTTCTTTTTCGGGCAAGCGAGCCGCCGTCACGGAAGGGCTTGTGATTCTGGGCGCGGTGTTTACGGGGGCGATGATGTACAAAATGAGGGAGTGAATATATAAAAAAAAGCATCTGTCGAATGTTTTTTGACAGATGCTTGAAAGAATTCGTAATTTTTGGCTAGTGCAGATCGCTCACGCGCTCCATGGGCGAGAGAATCTCGGTGACACGGACGCCGAAGTTTTCGTCGATGACCACGACCTCGCCCTTCGCGATTGGCTTGTGGTTCACGAGAATATCGACAGGCTCACCGGCCAGCTTATCAAGCTCGATGATTGTACCTTCGCCCATTCCCAAGATGTCCTTGATTTGCTTTTTGGTGCGGCCAAGCTCTACGGTCATCTCCATGTTTACATCCATGATAAGACCGATATTGCCCTGCTCCTGCGTTGTAGGACCGCCTGTAAGATTCGGGTATTGAACCGACTGTACATTTGGAACGCCCATTCCCATAGGCATTCCTCCCATTTGCATAGCACCACCCATAGGCATTCCCATACCCATGCCTCCCATCATCGGCTGCTGCTGGAAGCCGCCCATCTGAGCCTGAGCCATACCGCCCATGGGCATTCCACCCATCTGAGGTTGACCGCCAGCAAGATTAGCCATTGAAGCCATATCTGCGGCATTAAGAGTTCCGCCAGCTGCGGGAGCCGGATCTGGAGAACCACCACCAAGTGCACGGGCAATCCCCTCTGCCACATCGCTAGAGACAGCTTCCCATAAATTGTATGTCTGACCATCAAGTGAAAGCGGGTATGTAAACAAGGCGAAAGTTCCCTGAGGAATTCGAACCATTGCTTTTGGCACATGAACTGCCTCCGGAGGATTTGAAGCAAGTCCCGCGATAGAACTCAAGTCGGTAATTTCTGAACCTGTGTGAGTTGAGATAAACTCACCGATTACAGAAAGTGCCATATCATCAAGTTCTGCATTATCTTCTTTATTGACAAGGCTCGTAATTTTCTGCGCAAATTCTGGAGCAAGGAGCACGAGGTGGTCACCCTTGAGGCCTGCATTAAAATCAGCCATTACAGCAACCACCATTTCCGGCAATTTTGCAAGCAGCTGATCACGATCCATCGCCTCAACTGAAGGCGCGCCGATTTCGAATGACGCTCCTGTCATGCCGTTCAGGTTTGCAACAGCCTTGTCTTTCAGGCCCTCTGCAAATTTCGTAAGCGTAGCTGTATCGACATTCACATTGGAAGATGGACCTGATGAAAGACCTCCAACATCAACGCCTGACAACAATGCGTCAATTTCGCTCTGTGATATTGTTCCATCACTCATAAGATTCATCTCCTTCTACTGATAATTCTTCGAATTCATCAGATTCACTCTGATCTATTTTTCCTATAACCTGAACAGCCATCTTCTTGCCGACGACACCAGGCTGACAGTAAAATTTCTTCTCGTTTCCGACACTCAAGGTAAGCGGATCGCCCACACGAACAGTAGAAAGGCGCACGACATCACCTGCCCGCAAAGCCAAAACTTCACGAATCGGAAGATTTATTGTGCCGATTTCAGCGACCACATCCATGTTGACATCAGAAAGCTTTTCTTTGAGAGTGCCAAGATATTGGGTAGTTGAGCTTCGTCGGACAGAACTGAACCAGAACTGTGACGAAAGTTTTGAAACAATCGGCTCAATGGTGAGGTAAGGGATACAGAAGTTCATCATACCCTCTTCTTCACCGATTTTTGTTTCCAAGGTTACCAAAACGACCATTTCTGACGGAGGAACAATTGAAGCGAACTGCGGGTTAGTCTCAATCTGTCCCAATCGAGGACGAAGGTCAATGACCTGAGTCCAAGCCTCGCGCATATTCGCCAGGATTCGCACGATAATGCCTTCCATAACGGACTGCTCAATATCGGTCAAATCACGGCTGACTTTCGCTCCCTGACCTGTACCACCGAACAAGCGGTCGATAACGCTGAATGTAATGGCCGGGTCAATCTCAAGAACAGCGTTACCCTTGAGAGGATCCATGTTGATAACGGCCAGCGTGGTTGGAGTCGGAATCGAGCGGACAAACTCTTCGTAAGTGAGCTGGTCAACCGAAGCGACATGGACATGAACCAATGAGCGCAACTGTGCTGAGAGACTTGTTGTTGTAAGACGCGCGAATGTTTCGTGCATAATCTGCACGGTACGAATTTGTTCCTTTGAGAACTTATCCGGACGCTTAAAATCGTAAATCTTAATCTTTCGCGTGTCACTGACCGGCTTAAAATCATCTGCCCCGGAATCACCAGAAGAGATGGCTTGAAGCAATTGGTCAATTTCATCCTGTGACAGAACCTCGTTCATGTCTTTCCTTCCACCTTTTTATAGCGAACTCACTCTATGCTACTGCTGGATGACATCCATCTGCATAAAGCGAACATCTTTGATTTTTGAAGAACTCAAAATACTGTCGTTAATAGCGTTGCGAATCTCGATTTTGAGGTTCTCTTCGTTTTGAGGACGCAATTCCTCTGCTGTCTTCTGAGTAAAGTATCGGCGCAAAAAGTCTTTAAGTTCAACAGTTCTCTGAGTGATTTCTGTTGATGTAGCTTTATCTTCCTTTTTGTAGCCGAGAACGACATCTACGCGGACAGAAGCAGGATTAGCTTCCATTGTGCGTGTCTGAATCAATCCCAGAGAGGTGTACCAGTCAAGGATTTCTTTTGAAGCCGTATATTCTTCAGTCATAGGAATTGCCGCACTTGTTCCAGTATTGTTGCCACCCACTATTTTCATTGTGATAACAACAACAGTAACAATCAAAATGACCGCAGCAAGACCAATCGCGACCCATTTTAAAAGACCTGGAATAAGGAGACCCTTCCCGCCTTTTGAAGGAGCGGCACCTGCGTCTCCGCCGTCATCCAATCCTAAACCTTCATCTTCGTCTGCCATATAAAACTCCTTATCCTAGCAAAAAATGCTATCATTAAAAATGGCCTTCATCAAGAATGATGATGTCCACGCGGCGGTTATACGCCTGACCTTCTTTTGTTTCATTAGAAAACATCGGTCGAGTATCTGCATAACCGGCGATTGAGAATTGTTGCTCATCAACGCCAAAGTCAGCAAGATAATGAAGCACATTTGCAGCACGCGTCGTTGACAGTTCCCAGTTTGACGGATAGCCAACATTGTTTCCGTTTTCATCAAGAATAACTGGCACAGGCGTACTGTCTGTATGTCCCTCTATTCTAAATCTTCGGTTTTTTAATTCCGAATCTTGAAAAAATTTCGATAATTTAAGAAGAATATCACGAGTTTCGTCAATATTAAGAACCGCGCTCCCCTGCTCAAAGAAAACATCTGAAGCGAGAGAAATAACAAGCCCCCGCTCATCGCTGGAAAGCGTAATCTTCGCTGATTTTACCTCTGGGGCAAAAAGGCTGACAGCCTTCTTTTTTGCGACAGAAAGAGATCTTCCTTTTTCAGCAGAGGGAAGAGACGAGATTGAGTTTCCCAAATCGGCAAGTTTTCCGGCAGACAGAGACTGACCGCCCGACGTCACAGGGGCCTCAATCGATTCTGTAACGATATTAAGGGAGTCCTGAATCTGCGCCAATGCCGCCGTATCGACTTCAGAAGGGTCATACAACATGACGAAGAAGCAGAGCATGAGAGTAATCATGTCACCGTAAGTACCTTGCCAGGCGGTTGACGGTTTATCCGGTTCTTTTTTTTCTTTTTTTGCCATTATACTTTAGCCTTTTTGAAGAACATTAGTCTTTAAGGACATCCGGTTCGATAATCTTGCGTGTTTTCGGATCAAGGTAAGTGAGGAGTTTCATCGCAAGGATTCGAGGGTTATCACCAGCCTGTATTGAGAGAACACCCTCAATGACCATTTCCATAGTTGACATTTCGGCTGCATTCTGGGCAGAGAGCTTGTTGGCGAACGGAGCTACGAGCCAGTTAGCCAGCATAGAACCGTACAAGGTCGTAATCAAAGCGACAGCCATGTTCGGACCAAGGGAGCTTTTATCTTCCAAGTTGTTCAACATACCAATAAGACCGATAACCGTACCCAACATTCCGAAACCAGGACCGTAACCTGCCCAAGCGTTGATAACGCCAATCCATGACATGTGGCGGGCCTCTGCCGCGCTCATCTCGTTTTCCATAATCGCACGAATGACATTTCCGTCAGTGCCATCGACTACCATACGCAGGCCTTCTTTCATAAATGGACTGTCAAGATCATCAAGACCTTCTTCCAAAGCAAGGATACCTTCACGGCGGGCCTTTTCGGAGAGTGCAACCATATTCTGAATCAGCGTTTTTTCACCGTAATCATGAGTCTTGAGTGCCCTGCCCATGATTTTGAACAAACCGAGAGCCTGTTTCAGAGGCGCAACGATGAACAATGCGGCATAAGAACCACCGACCGTAACGAATACAGACGGAATATCGACGATACCACCGATTGAACCACCAGAAGTGACAACACCAAGACCGATAGCAACCGTACCACCAATAAGACCAATTATTGTAGCTATATCCATGCTTTTCTCCTCATTTCCTACTTTTATATTTCAAGAGCATTTATGCCAATCTGTTTGCGGTAAGAGACAATCCGGTCAATCACTTCCTGAGGCTTGTCCTTCACGACGATTTTTTTGCCTGAAAAGAATGTGACCGTAAGGTCAGGATTCTGCTCCATGCTTTCAATCATGTGCGGATTTATCCAGTAAGTAGAGCCGTCTAATTTTGTTACAGGAATCATAAGTCCCCCACCCTGCAAGACAAAACACTTTAAATATTCTCTCATTATAGTACAAGTGTGATAATATTTAAAGAGAATTTTTTAATAGGCAAGAAGCAACTTCTCACTTATTCTTTTTGATTATCGGAAAAATATAATTTTTTATTAGATTCTCTTTTTTTAATTGCGTTTTTTTCATTCATTGGATAATTTAAAATAAGAAAAAGACAAGAGAGGCATAAAAATGAGCACAAAGATTCTTGTTATTGAAGATGTACCTGAAATGTCGGACTTGATTTCGATGTACCTCACAAAAGAAGGCATGGAAGTAACAAAAGCACTGAATGCAGAAATCGCCCTGGAGAATCTAAAAACTAACATTCCAGACCTGGTGATTCTCGATTTGAACCTTCCAGGAATGAGCGGATTTGACTTCCTCAAAAAATTCCGAGAGGAATACAACAACGCAATCCCGGTGATTATCTCCTCAGCCAGGGACGGCGACGAGGATATTATCGAAGGACTGGGCTTGGGAGCCGACGAATTCGTTACCAAGCCCTTCTCGCCCAGGGTTCTCGTGGCAAAAGTAAAGGCAAACCTGCGCCGCGGCTCAGAAATTTCTGCCGCCGCCGAGGAATTCTACGCTTTCGGGGACTACAAGCTTCTTTTAAATTCCTGCGTCCTCAAAAAAGGCAGCGAGAAAATCCCCCTATCAAACAAAGAATACAAAGTTCTGGAATATCTCACCAAGCATGAGCGGGAGCAGCTTTCCCCTGAAAAAATCTACAAGGATGTCTGGGGCACGGAATACGGCGATGTAACGGCAGTGGCGGTTTACATTCAGCGTCTGCGCAAAAAAATCGAAGCCAATCCAGCAGACCCTCATTTCATAAAGACCGTTTTCGGCATGGGGTATCTCTTTGAAAATTAAGACTCAGCTCCGTGTTTTTTTAATCGGAGTTATCCTCGTTCCGATTCTGGCGGCAATTTCCCTTCCCTTGTACCATTTTCTCACCCGGCCTGAGCGCATGCTCTTTGACGGCTACAAGCAAATCCGCTCCCTGGAGGAAATTCCCCTTTCACAGCGGGATTTAAAAGTCTTCAAGCAGCTTTTACGCACACTTCCCCCAAATGTGGAATTCATAGTCCTGGCAAACCACGGAGACATTTTACTCTCCACCATGCCGGAATTCACCAGGCAAACTCACATCAGCGAGCATGACATGTTCAATTACATGAACGAGACCAGTGACGCTTACTTTTACCAACTCACTTCCCCGCCCCTCGAAAATGACAATGACATTCTCTTTATCAGCAGGGCCAGCCGGGAAGCCAAGCACAAAAAGGACGGATTTGCCAAAATGCTCATGGGCTTTCTCGCCTTCATCGCTTTTTTTGAGCTTTTCTGCATAATCCTTATCGTAACGATTTCCCAGACAATCACCCGCTCCATCACGGCCCTCAGCAAAAACACTGAGCGAATCGCAAGCGGCGAGCTGGATGTCAAACTTGACTACGAGAAAAACACAAAAACTGACAACGAAATCACTTCTCTGGCCGAAAATCTGGACAAAATGCGCCTTGCCCTCAAGGACAACGAAGAGCGGCGCACGAAATTCATCATGGGAATAAGCCACGACTTGCGCACTCCAGTGGCCGTCATCAAAGGCTACACCGAGGCCATGAGCGAGGGATTTTACGACACGCCTGAAGAAGCAAAAAAATCCCTTGAAATCATCAGCACGAAGACCGAGCAGCTTGAGACAATGATTAACACCCTCATAAACTTCGTGAAACTCAACCAGACGGACTGGGTTCAGCAGCTGAAAAAACAGAAAATCGCCCCCATTTTCAAGGAATTTGCCGAAGGAGCGGTCACAACTGGCGGAATCTTCAAGCGGAATGTAAGCGCAGACATCAAGATTGACGAGAATACAGAGCTTCCTTTTGACAAAGAACTGGTCCAGCGCACTTTAGAAAACCTCTTTTCCAACGCCTTGCGCTACACCAACGAGAAGGATTCAATTCAAATCAGCGCAATACAAGAAAATAGCAAAATCATTTTCAGGATAAAAGACAGCGGAATCGGTATCAAAAAAGAAGATTTGGAGAAGATTTTCGACATGTTCTACAGGGCAAGCGCATCCCGCCGGGAAGAAGGCATGGGAATAGGCCTGGCCACGGTAATGACAATAGTAAAAGCCCACGGCTGGAAAATAAGCGTCAACTCCGAGTTCGGCCAAGGCTCAGAATTCGTGATTGAAATCCCCTGCGCCAATTCATAATTCTGATTTCTGATTTCTGAATTCTGAATTATGAATTCTGAATTATGAATTATATAAGCTCTTCCAGAAATCGGTTCAATAAAAGGATTCCACGGCGGTTCAGGGCATAGGTTCTGTCGCCGTCGGGGGATTTTTTTTCCACTGCAAGGCGGTTTTTCTTCCACTGGGAGAAAAGGCCTTCGCTGTTCTCCGCTCCAATCCGCCCTGCAAGGCTTTTTCCGAATCGTTTGTTAAAATCACTTTCCCTTACGCCGCAAAGTTGCCTGAAGCCCAGCATTAAAAATTCAAATTCCAGAGTTTTTTCGTCAAGATTCTCAACATTTCTTTTTAAGCAAGAAATTTCGCCGAGAGAAAAAGCCTCGTCCACTCCCGCAAGATAGGCAGGAATGGAAAGGAAATCCGTCCAGCGAAGGGCAGATTTTTTCTCAAAATCGTAAAGGCTTCCGCTGGCTCCCGCACCGAGACCGACATAATCTTCCTGCTTCCAATAGGCAGAGTTGTGCCGAGCCTCACAGCCTTTTTTTGCGAAATTCGACACTTCATATTGAAAATAGCCCAATTTTTCCAAAATATTCCGCCCTTTAAGCCACATTTTATCGGCTTTTTCATAAGAAAAAGAGATTTTCCCCTCCTCAATCTTCTTCCAGAGGGGAGTGTTTTCCTCGACAGTCAGCGTATAAAGGGAAACATGGTCGATATTTGGGTATTGCCTAAGGATTTCAAACTGATTTTCAAAACTTTTCCAAGTGTGACCTGGCAGCCCTGCGATAAAATCCACGGAAAGCCGTCCTTTCCAGTGATTTTTTATGCTTTCAAGGGCATTTAAAATGATTTGGACAGAGCTTCCCCGGTGAACAGAAGACAAGGCCCGGTCATCCAAAGCCTGAACCCCCATGGAAAGCCTGTTGATTCCGGCCTTCTCGCAAGAAGAGAGAAATTCCTCCCCCGCATCATCGGGATTCATCTCAAAAGTGACTTCGGCATTTTCCGCAATAGGAGCGGATTTTTTGATTCCAGAAAAAAGAGCCGCAATCTGCGAAGGAGACAAAAGGCTTGGAGTGCCGCCGCCCACATAGACAGTCTTCCACTCAGAGATTTTGTAATAGTCGGCGTAAATTTTCGCTTCTTTTGCCAGAGCCTCAATGTAAGAATCCGACAAATCGTTGTTTTTTCCCCGCCGGTCGCTTTCACCTATGCTGAAAAAATCGCAGTAATCGCACTTTTTCTTGCAGAAAGGAATGTGGATATAGAGAGAAGCCTTCACGACGACTTAGAGAAATTTGAATTTATTGAAGGGAAAGTAAAGCACCAGGGCCTTACCGAGAATCTGACTGTGCTTGACCGGCCCCCAGACACGGGAATCAGCGGCAGAAAGACGGTCATCGCCGAGAACAAAATATTCGTCCGCGCCCAAAGTAATCTGCTGAATAGAAGACTTTGCTCCGAAATCAGGATCCCAGCCAGTCGGTGGAACGAGGATTTTAGCATTGTATTTAGAATCACTTACTTCAAATTCTGTAAGGAAATGATTGTCTCCAGCACCTTTGATAAAAACGACATATCGGTCAATATAAATTGTATCCCCAGGCATACCGACAACACGACGAAGAACTGGACGAGTTCCAGCCGTTGGATAAGTCTCAAACGGTCGCCATTTTCGCAAAGTTATAAAACTCGCCAGAGTCCGTAAAAACCTCTTGAAAGAACCGATATTCTCGTTCTTGTAATTGCTCATGAGAATGACATCCCCTCTCTCAGGATTTGTCATCAATGGAGATACAAATTCATAACTTCCAGAGGGAAGGTCAGGCGACATGGAATCAGATTTATTCTCAATTGGGAAAATTATGAAACTCATCAGAAAAGAGACGACTAAAAAAAACAAAAGCACGATGCCCGCAGTTGACAAGATTTTATGATGAAGTTCCCGCTTCAATTTATAAGAAATAGCGTAAATATTCTTTTCCATACATACAGAATAACAGATTTTTTGAAACAGTTGCAAGTCAAGATTGTTATGTTTATAATAAGAAGATATGTCTGAAAATGTTAAGATAATCGCACAGAACAAAAAGGCTCGCTTCAATTATTTCGTAGAGGAATCCTATGAATGTGGCATTGAGCTTGAGGGAACAGAAGTAAAGTCCGTCAAGGCTGGAAATGTGTCCTTTCCTGATTCTTTTGCCGAAATTATAAATGGTGAAGTCTGGATGCGAAATTTTCACATTTCAGAATATAAATATTCATCCGTGTTCAACCACAACCCGGATCGAAAAAAAAGGCTTCTTCTTCATAAAGAAGAAATCAAAAGGATTCAGCGAAAAGTTG
Organism: Treponema sp. UBA3813; assembly: GCA_002368605.1. Lineage (GTDB taxonomy): Bacteria > Spirochaetota > Spirochaetia > Treponematales > Treponemataceae > Treponema_D. The sequence continues at coordinate 18,941 of DFEB01000018.1, forward strand.
ACGAAAAGGGTTTTACTTTGATTCCGCTGGATTTTTACTTAAAAAACGGAAGGGTCAAGCTCACGCTGGGTGTTTGTAAAGGCAAAAAACTCTACGACAAACGCGAAACTATCAAGCAGCGAGACTTAGACAGGGATATGGCACGAGATTTCCGAAAAGATTTATCTTAAATCAAACGGATTTTCACGGAGCGACAACTTGAAGAATCAAAGTATAAAATCATGGCTCTCACGCCTCTTATTCATGATTCTATCTTCTCTTTCATTCATACATGCCGACAACCTGTTAGTCGACTATTACGGTGTCGTTTCCGCTTCATCTGACCGAAATATGCTTAAAATGGCACAGGATGTCTTTTTCACACAACTCAAATCCATTGATGGAATTACCGTAGACGACAAGCGGCCGGATTTAAGCAAAGCCTCTGTTTTCCTTCCCGAATTTGCAAGCACGAACGCAAAAGTTTTTTTCTATGCCGAAATCACAGACAGTAAAAACGAATCAGGTCAAACAATTTGGAATTGCCGTTTTAATGCGGTAACACAGGCAGATGGAATAACTCATTCTGCTACGGAAACTTACGAATCTTACTATAAGATCCTTGTCGGGGCAAAAACCGCAATCGAAAAAGTTCTTTCGGACTTAAAATCCCCTGCCCCAGAATTCATCTCTGCAAACAAAGCCAATATTGCGGCTGATTTCAGCACTGGAGTCGATATAGAATCTCTGGCAGGAACATGGAGCGGAGAACCTTACGCCGACAAAATCATCATTCTCCGTGGCGGCCGAGGTTTCGTAATATTTAAAAACGGTGCCACAATGAACATAAAAATCTCCGTCAAAAAAACGACTATAGCAGGAAGAAGCACAAATTTGGAAATAGCGCAGGTCGGAAAGTCAAACGCATCTTTTTTTCCGGAATTGCCCAGAGAGCAGGCCCTTGCCTGCGCCGCAAACGCATCTCCTATCACATGGAACTTCTCACTCACTTCGGCCGACACTCTTGAGGGCATAAAAAATACCGTCATCGCAACAAATGACGGCACAGAGCAAGGCACAGTAAATTCAAGCTGGACCCGTAAATAATCAGGAATTAGCAATTTGGAGTTAGAAATTTGTATTTCACTCATTCAAATTGCTCATTGTTCATTTCTAATTGCTAATTTTTATGGAGCCTTCCCGTACTACCTTTACTTCACCGTTTTCTTCTATGGCTACTATCGTTGAGGGAATCCCACCTTTTTTGTCTCCGTCATCCACAATCAGCTCCACTTCTTTACCAAATTCTGCCTTAATCTGCTGAATGTTATCAAGGACAGGAGAACCGCTCCGATTCACGCTGGTTGAATAAATCGGCGCGCCGCAGAGAGAAATAACCTTTCGGAGCCATTCGTCACCGGGACAGCGGAATGCGGTAGTCTCAAAATTTCCATCTTCGGCGAAAGTATGAACGATTATCGAGAGAGGCCCAGGCCACTTTTCAAGCAGGCTGTCAGGAATCACATCGCGGGTATATTTCTTTATATCTTCAGGTTTTGCTATGAGCTGGATAAAATGCTTGCCTTCATCACGCTTTTTTATTGTGCAAATCTTTTCGTATGTATGATAGGAATAATGGCGGCCGTCAACGATTCCAGAAAAACCATAGACAGTATCAGTCGGAAGGACGACGACCTTTCCCCTTCTTATATAGTCCGCTGCTATCAAAACGGACTCTTCATCACACTTGCGGCAAATCATAGACAGGAATCCCCTTTATTTTTATCTTTTTAGAAGGTCTTTCTTTAAAATTAAAATCTTTTACCATCAGGTACAAATAAGTCACAAAGAACATCAATAATCCCGCAACTTTGCAAAACCACTCAGGAAGGGAGTACGGCTCAATGGATTTAATCGGAGTTCCAGTCTCAAAATGATATTCATCAAGCGCAATCAGACCGTTAATCTTAACGACCTTTTCTCCGTCACGGACATAGCCCATTTTTCTAGCGAAACCAGCGATAACATCCGGGTCTTTTTCGAGAGCAGTATATTCAAGAGTAAGACTATCATTGATTTTCTGAATTTCATCCGCACGAGCGCTGAGAATTCTTTTCTGCTCACGGAGCTGACCGTCTGCCCAGATTCCGTCCGTACCACAAGTGAACGAGACGAGGACATATATAGCAGTTCCTGCAAGAGCAGCTGAGAGAACCCGAAACATTTTTACCATAGCCTTTTGAATATCGGCGACAGAGAGAAAAAATCTAAGATTTTTTTATAAATTGATTTTTTTAAGTCTAGTTTAGAAAAAAAATTGGACTTTTTACCTATAATTATGCTACAATGAATAATAAGTGTAATTTCGGTACGAAAAACTTCCGATATTATCTCAAAGACTTTCTTAATCGAAGGCTGTCAAACGCTTTCCGAAATTCACTGTAAGGGGAACAATATGAGTGATTCAGATAAAACAAACGAACTTGACAATTACGGCGTATGGGTTAAAAAACCGCCAAGAACTGTTTCATCTGAAATAGAAGAAAACGCAGACGCATTGTCTGACTCAGAAATCGATTTACCAGATTTTTCAAGCATCGATGTCGTTGATGAAGTTGATAATTCGTCTTTCGGCTCTGGAGAGACAGCACTCTCTCAAGACGAACTAGCAAACATCGCTGGCATGGGTTCTTTTGAAGAAAGCTCCCCAGAAGCAGCTCCGTCAGGCGAAACCGAAGAGATTTCCCTCGATGAATTTATCGAAGGCGGAGTCTTTGATGGAGACGACACGGCAGCTCCGGCAAGCAGCGAAAGTTCTGGCAGCAGCGAAGAGTCAGTCTCTACAGATGAATTCATGGACTCAAGCGACATTACAGTTTCAGATGAGGCTCCGAGTGTTTCAGAAGCACCCGCACTCTCTGATGAAGGTCCTATTGATATTGACCTTTCCTTTGATGATTCAGAATCATCAGCCGGTCTTGCATCTGGAAGTTCTGCTCCGTCAGCTCCTGTAGCAGAGGTGCCAGGCTCAGAAGATGTAGATTTGAGTGACTTCGGCGTAGATTTCGATAGCGGAGACACTTCATCAGACAGTCCAGCCGCCAGCACATCAGATGACGGAACAGAAAGCGTTGACCTGAGTGACTTTGGCTTTGACATTAATGCTCCAGAATCAAACGGTGAAAGCGAACCAGAGCAGGAAAGCGAGCCAGCCGCAGAAGAACCAAAAATCAATGAGGACGGGACTGAGGAAATTTCCTTGGACTCCTTTGGGTTTGACATCAATGCAGAAGAATCAAGCGGAGAATCTGAAGCCGCAGCTCCCGCAGAAGAAACGGCAAGCACAGAAGATGACTTTTCTGTTTCTCTCGATGATGAAAGCCCAGCCCTCACCGAAAGTGAACCCTCAGAAATGACCGTAAGCGCAGATGACGATGCAGGCGATATTTCCATTGAATCAAGTTCAGAGCCTGAACAGGAAGAAGCACCTGCACAAGATTTTGCTGCTCCTGATGACGATGACTTCGATTTAGACTCAATCATGGATTCAATTGAAGACGAAAATGGAAATACATCTTCACTCAATGACAATGCAGGAATTGTTTCAGAACCAGCTCCAGAAGCAAACGAAAGCGTTTCAGTTGAAAACACTGATGAAATCTCGGTAGTTGATATGGAAGAGCCAGTCTTTGAAGAAACAGCGGTTGATCTTCCTGAAAGTAACGAAGAATCTGGCAATCCTTTTGAACTTCCTCCAGACGATGCATTTACGGCAAGCGTTACAGAGGAACCAACAATTCATGAAGATTCAAGTGATACCGTCGAGACAGTCACATTCGATACTGTTCCTCTCACAGAAGAGCCGGTTTCAGAATCAGCAGTCGCAGAAGAAGAGCCTGTAGCTGAAGAGACGGCTACAGAAGAAGTCGTTTCATTTGAAGAAAACATTGCCGAGGAGCCTTCTGCAGAAGAAGCTCTTACAGAAGAGCCTGTCGCCGAAGAGCAAGCTGCCACAGAAAGTGTAAAACAAGACGAAGAAATCAGTTCGTCTGCAAACAGCATTTTGAGTCAGATTGCGTCGGAGCTTTCTTCACTAAGAAGCGAAATCTCAAATCTTAAATCAGAATTTGAAGAACTCAAGAACAAAGACTCTATCGAAGAGACAACTCCAGAGGAAGATAACTTCCTTGCTCAGGAACCAACGGAATCTGAGTCAAGTGGTGGCTTCTTTGATGAAGAAGATGGAGACGAAACAATTGCCCTTTCTCTCGATGAAATGGACAATATCCTCAACACTGTCGAAATCGTAGAAGAAAAGGCACCGGAGCAGGACAACGAAAATACTGAATCAGAAGAATCTTCATTCATTGAGAGCGATGCAAATTCAGAGGCATTTGATTTCTCTAATGACAATATCGAAGAACCAGTTCTTGACGACATTGATACAAATGTCGCAGAAGAAGAACTTCCTGACGAAATTCTCGTTCCAAAATCAAATGATGATATTCTCGTAGAATCAAGCGATGAAAATCTAATCGAAGACGCTGGTGTCGAATCTGGAGAAAACGAAAAAACAATTCTTTCTGTTGGAGAAGAACAGAACGAAGCAAGTGACGCAAATGACGAAGACTTCAACTTTGAAGTTGCCGAAAACAAAGACAGCGATTCACTTGTGGATGAGCCATTCGTATTCGATGAGTCAGAGTCGTCTCAGGCAGAAGAAGTTTCAGAGGAAAGCGAAAGCAACACACCGTCTGTAGAAGATATTCTTGGAGACTCTGCCTCATCAACAGACGAAGCAGAGGAATCGGTTTCTATCACAGAAGGAGAGCTTGACACTCTTCTCTCTTCAGAAGCGGCAAAACCAGTCGAAGAAGAAGAGGATGACACTGAGGTCGTCCAGTCATCAATTCCAAACAACTTGCAGAAAGAGATTAAATCCGTTCTTTCTTATATGGATCAGCTTTTGGAAAATCTTCCTGAAGAAAAAATTGCTGAATTTGCGCAGTCAGAACAATTTGAAACATACAAAAAATTGTTCAAGGAACTGGGGCTCAACTAATGGAAACAAGCGAAATTTCAGAAAAGCGGGGTCTTCTGCAGAAAGCACAAAGCGTTCTTGCAGATGTTACGCCGACATTTACAAATTGGTCAAAGCGCTCAGGCTTCATTCGAGCCGCAATTCTCTCGCCATGCAGCACTTCTGAAGGCGATTTTTATTACGCGACAGATGCCTATGGTCTTTCAGCAAGAGAAATGGCTTTGCTTACTGAGACAAAAGAATTCTGGATGAACACGCTTTCAAAAGCATTTGAATGGCAGTGCTTTTCACGGGATTTCAACGAACTTGATAAATTTGACGGTTTATTCGAGGATGATATTTACAATTCCATCAACAAGATTTTCTTCCTGCCTTTCAAAAACAAGGAAGAGCCGTTGATTTTTGTTCTTATAGAACTTGATGACGATGATGACATAAACCTTGCCCCCGCTTCAGAGGCGGCTGTAATGTTAAAAAACATCGTTGAATTCAAAAATCAAGAAAAAAAGATTCTCGCAAAATTCGACAAAAATATTGATACAGGACTTGGGATTTCAGAAAGCAGGCTTTACATCCTTTCTCTCAAAGTCTGTATCGAAAACAACCTCGCTGGCGTAGAAATTCCTGGCGACGAACTTAAATCTTTGGTCGTTCAGTCTGTTACAGAAGCGGCACAAACAATAGTCGCCCCACTCTTCCGCGCCCCCAACTGCTCAAACACAGGCAAAAACGGAGAAGTTAAAGTCGTTCTTTTTGCGAAAGACGAAGAAGATGAGCAGTTGCTTGCCTACCATGTCGCACGCACGCTTATCGGGCTTCTCGGCACTGGGGCAACAAAAGAAACGCTTTTGCTTTCGGCTGGCTTGTGTCCAAACAAAAAAGGCACAATCGATTTCCTTTGTCAGAATTAAATCCGTGGCGGAATAATTGGAAGCGTCTGGTTCAGAGATTCACTTTGAAAACGGAAAAAACGGTCAGTTAACTTGTAGTTTTCAAGGTAAATATCTTCACTCAAAATATAATCCACAAAACGAGGGGGAACGATTTGCCCAAATGCTTGAGGCAGATTTTTCCCCTCTTTGTGTCTTTATCATAGAACCTGCACTTTCTTATTGTCTACCTGCATTAAAAATGCGCTTTCCGCAGGCTGAAATTTGCGCAATTCGAATCCGAAAAGAATTCAAGGACTACGACTCGGTATGGGATCATGTGTTTTATTTTAACAGTGGATTTTCCAGCCTTGGAGAATGTATCTTTAATTCATTGAGTGAGGAAAAATTGTGCTCAAGCCTTGTTTTTGACTGGGCAGCAACAAAACAGGCCTTTCCTGATGAAAACATTAAAATCTGGGCCGAAATCAAAAACGCAATTCTAAAAGCACGGGATGTAATCGGAACCAGAGCTTTTTTTTCCAAACGATGGCTTAAAAACAGTCTTATTTTCGCATCACGGTTACAAAAAATTTATACCATCGAAAAGGGAAGCTCCTCCGTAATCATCGCAGCCTCAGGTCCAAGTCTCTTCTCATCGATTCCCTTCATAAAAAAATTCAGGAAATCTTTTTTCTTAATCGCAGTTTCATCCGCCTTTATGCCGCTCAGTGCAAATGAAATAGTCCCCGATCTTGTAATTTCAAGCGATGGCGGTTATTGGGCAAAAAGACACCTTGATTTTCCCAACTCAAGGGCAAAAACAATCTTCGCCCTTGAGGCAGAAAGTGCAATTCCTGGAAAAATTTTCGAAAACGAAAAAATTCTGCCACTTTTCTATCAAGATGGCATTGAAAGACATTTATTAGAAGCTCTCAAAATAAAAGGAATTCCCACAGAGCGCAATGGAACCGTCGCAGGAACGGCCCTGCAATTTGCACTTTCAATAACAAGTGGTCCCGTGTTTTTATGTGGTCTGGATCAAGCTCCAGCTGTTTCTTATCAACACACTCAACCAAATGCTCTTGAGGCAGGAAACGAACAAAAGGATTTCAGACTCCGCACAAAAGAAAGCAGGATAAGTTCGTCCAGATTCAATTCTTCTGCCGTGCTTAAAATCTATCGGGATTGGTTTGTCTCAAATTCAAATTTCTTTTCCGGAAGGGTTTTCAGGCTATCAGATAATTTTAACTATCAATTCTCATTAGGAAAAATCCGCGAAGTCTCATGGGAAGAATTCAGCAAAATGAAAAGCGAAAAGGCAGTTTTCCCAAGTTTTCACAAATGCGACATCCATAAAAACAGGCAGGAACGGAAACAAATTCTTTCTCAAAAACTTGCTTCAATCTCAGAAAGCGAAGAATTCATCTCCGAAGTTTTACCAATGGACGCGCTGCTCATAAAACGAGAAATTTCGCCAGAGAAAAAAAACGAGCTTCGCATAAAAATCAAAGAAAAAATCGAAAAATTACTGACGGAATGTAACAAATTGCTATAAAATAAAAAAAGGAAAATCATGGGTGGAAATTATTTTTATTCACAGTTTACCGAAGCAAAAGACGGAAATCTAATTCCCCTTTGCAAAAATTCTGTTACTGGTCAAGAAATTGCCCTTCACTCAAAGTATAATCCTCTTAGGGAGGCAGAAGGTTTTGCGGCTCAAATCGACGAATCATGCCTTTTCTTTGTCATCCTAGGAATTGCAGGCGGATATCATATCGAAAAAATCCTCGAAAAAAACGAAAAATGCAGGATTCTTGCCGTAGAAGATTCAGAATCATCACTCGCCTTTCTCATGAAACTTCCCCTGGTAAAAAAATTGTCAAAACAAAAAAGAATTTATTTCACCGATATCTATCATCTTAAAGAAATGCTTCTAACCCACTACAAACCAGCGATTCATGGAAATCTTACGATTCTTCCACTCAGACAATGGGAATCTGTCTTTTCGCAAGAAGCATGTCAATGCAAAGAGGCAATAACTCAGGCGATAAAGCTTCTGGCAGCAGATTTTTCTGTACAGAGCCATTTCGGAAAAATCTGGCAAAAAAATATAATCTCAAATCTTTCACTGGCAGAAAAAGCAAAATCTTTTGATGAAGTCTGTAAGAAAACTGACAAAATGAAAACAGCGGCGATAATTGCGGCGGGCCCCAGCCTCGACAACAACATATCACTACTCAAAAAAAAACGGGATTCTTATTACATAATCGCAACTGACACGGCCTATTCCGCCCTCACAAAGCAGAATATTATAAGTGATGCCGTAGTATCAATTGACGGTCAGCAAGTCTCTCACGAACATTACATGGAGAATTTATCCCAAAAGACAATCTTCTTTTTTGACCTTTGCGCAAATGCTGCTTCCGTAAGAAGAGCTTTTTCAATCACGAAGAACATAATCCTCACCGAAAGCGGTCACCCACTTGCACAATACGCATCACTTTACACCGGCAAACGAACTTTTCCTCATCTTGAGGCGGGAAGCGGAACCGTAACCATAGCGGCCGCAAGTCTTGCAAAAAAAATAGGATTCAAGAACATAGAATTCTTTGGCGCAGACTTTTCCTACAGTGGAGGACGAGCTTATTGTAAGGGAACCTACCTCGAAAGCCAGTTCTGCATAAAATCCAACAGGCTTGCAACGGCAGAAAATGCTTCAACTGCCCTAATCTACCGGACACCAGTCATCAAAAAAGACGATGGAAAAATAACCACGGAAATTCTTGAAGCATACAGGCTCTCTTTGTCGGACTATATGAATAAAAAAGAAGTTTCCGAAAACACAGACATCTGCAAGTTCAATTTAAATGATTTTAAGTCGCGATACTGTAATGACTTGCGCTCCACCTTCAAGTCAGAAAATGAATATGATGAAAACACATACGCTTTCACGACTCTGCTTCCTCTATGCGCAAAACTCGGAAAGGACTCTTGTTTTCTTGCATACCTTAAAACATTAAGATATACTGAAAGAGTATGAAAAGACCAATTACCATTGTATCGACTATCAGCGGCTTGCTTTTTTTAACGGCCATCATCTGGTTTGGAGCAGGCATTTATATCGACAAAAAAAATGGAACGGCAAAAGCCGATGCCCGCTATGAGAAATTACTTTCAGACACAAAACAGAATTTCTCCACACACAGCTACGGAACTTCAGAATTCGCAAATAATTTCATACAATCAATTGGCAACATCGATGATTTTTCTACGCTTAAACTTGAAATAAACGGTGAGTTAGTATATTCATATCCGCCAGGACTTTTTTCGCTCCCCTCGCCAAAACTCGTCAAAACTTATCAGGAAACTGTATTTTCGGCTGGTAAAAATTTTACACTGGAAGCATCCGTTTACCTCTTGTCGCCAGACTCAATCTATATTCACTCACGTTTTGCCTTCATTTTAATTCTTGCAGGAACACTCATCGCCTTGCTTGTAATAATCATGATGGGTAGTACGGAAAAATCAAAAGACTACATGTCATACAGTGACTCTATCCGAAAATATGCAGATTTAAGCTCAAAATCCACAAAGAAAGAAGACTCAATAATCGAAAAGCAAAAAGATGTTGAAGGGAAGCATGAGGACAAGGAAGAAGAGTCAAAAGAGCCTCAAAGAGCAGAGGTTCTGCCAGAAGAAAATGCTGAGTCTTCTTCAGAGGAGACTATTTCAATTCAATTCCCAGAAGAAGAACCTGTTCTCTCAAAAGAAGACGAAATCGAATGGAATGATGAAGAGCTTTTTGACGAAGAAAATCAAGAGTCAGATTCTACAGAAACAGAAGAAAGGCTAACCGAAGATGAGGATCAGGGCGGGCTTGACATAATCGATCAGTTTGAACAAGAGAATCAGCAGCTTGCCGATGAAGATTTGTTTTCTGATGTTTTTGAAGAAAAAGATGAAGATACAGTTTCTGAAGAAGAAAAACAAGTCTCCCCTGTTACACAGATTCAGCTTCAGGCAGGAATTGAACAGAGACTTAATGATTACATCGACAATGGAAAATCTGACGCGACTTTGGCGCTTTTAAAAATCAATGGTCTAGACAGAGGCAATAGCATTTCACAAAATATCATCTCCATCCTCAAGGAAAATTGTTCTCCAGACAATATTTTTGAGTACAAGGCAGACGCTTATGCTTTAATCATGCCTGAAGAAAATTTACAGAATTCCGTAGATAAATTTGAAGAACTTTACAACAAAATTTCAAGTTACCTCAAAAACAACAATGCTGTAAACGAGGTTTCTGTTGGAATTTCATCCGTAAGCAAACGAGCAATCAGGGCTGAAAGAATCATCTTAGAAGCAAGTCAAGCTTTGGATTATGCTTCTCAAGATCCAGATTCACCAATCGTTGCGTTTAGGGCAAATCCAGACAAATATAAAGAATTTGTAGAAAATCAGTAAAATTATTTTTTTTCTGGTTTGGAATCAGAAAGAGCGGAAAGCTCCTGCTCAAAAGATGTGATTTGTTTGTTGTCAGGGAATTTTTCCTTAAAAACGAGGAATGTCTGCTCAGCGTCTTCCTTGCGAGCCAAGTGTATAAGTAGAGCCAGATAGCTTTCGAGAATATTCTCATCGTAAGGATTAGATTCGCTTAGTTCACGATACAAAACAAGGGCTTCATCAATATCGCCGCGCCTTGCCGTAATATAAGCCATACTTGTCTTAAGCATTGTATTATTCGGATCGAGTTTTAAGAGTTCAGAATAAGATTCCCCCGCCTTCTTCCAGTTTTCAGAAAGTGCATAACATCTTGCAAGTTTATAATAAGCAGTCAGGTATAAATCCTTATTTCGCATTGCAAGCGTGTAATATTCCGCAGCTTTGTCGTATTTTTTTAAATCCATGTAGCCTTCAGCAATGGTATAATACTCTGTCGCAAGATTCTTTAAAATAATGCGAGACTCTCCTGGAACGCGGATTGAACTTGAAGCGCATGAGAAAAGTGAAGATAAAAGCAAAAAAAACGAAACTGTTAGGAAAAATCGTTTCATGAACTACCGGATTAAAGACAGAATGCGTGCCCTTGATATTGGCAAATCAGTTATTGTAATCTGCGTTTCGCCAGTTTGTGCAATTTTGGCCGCAATTCCAAACAAGGCGACTTTTAAAAGCGCACAAGTGGCTTTGACAGTACGAGCATCGGAGAGATTCAAGGTAAGCTTGACTGCAAAAAGACTATTGTCATCACGATAGGGGGAAAGAACGGCTGAAACATTTTTTACAGGCGTTTTAACATCAGTTGCCCCAAGGAAAGACTTTAAAAATGACTGTGGCAAAGGTGAGTACATTGTGATACTCGCACCTTGCGCTCCATCTCCCTGGAGAAATTGATAAACTCCATTGCTAAGAACATCCGAAGCAAGAGATTCATTTGAAACTTCAGAACTTTCCTCTGTTACAACTTCTTCTGCCCTGCCTAAATAAGAGAGTCGATTATACCGCTTTACCATTGGCTCAATGTTATGAGAGAGGAAAGCATTAGAAGCAGAAGGAAGTGAAAGCTGGTATAAACTTGACTGATGAGTATAAATAACATGTCCGTCAAACGCAGATGACTTCCAGCCTTTTTTTTCGTTCAAGGCCATTCCCAAAAAACTCTGGGGGATTTTTCCAGTCACGGAAAGCTGGATTTCTCCATTCAAACCGATTGCAAGATAAGCCATGTCAAGGCGCTCTACGATTTTTTGAGCATCTTTTTCACTTGCCCCCGCCAGTTTTTTTACTGCTTCGGTGACGAATTCAGAATTAGCCTGAACAGGAACTGAAAGATAAAGAGCCGCGTCAGAATCAAGCAGGTCAAAGGCATTGACTGGCTCCAAATCGGGAGTAGATTTACAAGAAAACAAAAGACCTGCTCCCACCATAGTGATGAGGGCAAGTCTCAAAAAATTAAGCTTTTTCAATAGAAATGCTCCATGTTTTGTCGTCGGCTTCAACGGAAGTCGGCTTGGTAAGCGAGTCCTTCCATTCCTGAACGGTGGCAAGAGTTTCGCCTTTTACAAAATCCTTAAATTTGCCGAAAGCGTCCTTCAAGTCAGAGTCGCCGGAAACGAAGAGCTTGATTCGGTCAGTGACTTCAAATCCGCTCTCCTTGCGAAGATTCTGGATTCCGCGGATAAGGTCGCGCACATAGCCTTCTTTTTTAAGCTCGTCAGTGACTTTTGTGTCCAAGCCCACGGTAAGGGTGCCGTCATTTACGACCTTGAGGTCTTCTTTTTCAATGCGCTCGACGATGATTTTGTCGGTGTTCAAGTCCACGCTCTGACCGTCAACATCGAGAGTGACTTTCTTTCCGCCCAAGATGTCGGAAATCGCCTCGTTTTTAAGCTCGGTGATTTTTGCGGCGGCGGCCTTCATTTTGGCTCCCAGCTCTTTTCCGAGAACCTTGAAGTTTGCCTTTGCCTTGTATTCGACAAGCTCGTCTTCCCTCTCGTGGAAGATTACTTCTTTAACATTGAGTTCCTCGCGGATGGTGTCAATCATGCTCTCAAGAACCTTACGCTCCTCGGCGTTGCGGGTGACAAGCTGGGTAGAAGCCAGAGGCTGGCGGTTTTTGAGGTTGAACTGATTGCGAAGGCTTCGACCCATTGAGACAGCCTTCTGAACGGTTGCCATGCGGAATTCGAGCTTTTCGTCACGGAGGGCTGCATTGTAAACAGGGAAATCTGCCAGGTGAACTGATTCAGCGTCCTTTTCGGTACGGAGATTCTGCCACATGCTTTCTGTGATGAAAGGAATGAAGGGAGCCGCAACCAGAGAGAATGATTTTAAGGCATAGTAAAGTGACTCGTAGGCCTCTGCCTTGTCGCTGTCATTCTCGCTCTTCCAGAATCGGCGGCGGCTTCGGCGAATGTACCAGTTGTTGAGCTGGTCGATGAAGTTGATGAGGGGGTCAATTGCAGTGCTCAAGTCGTAGTCATCGAGGGCTGTCGTGACATCCTTAATCATCTTCTGTGTGATAGAGACAATCCATGCGTCAAGGGGATTAGAAGGCTTTTTGCCCTCAAAAACGCTTCCTTTAGCTGTGTAATTGTCGATATTTGCGTAAGTTACGAAGAAGCTGTATCCGCTCCAGAGAGGAATGAGGATATTCTTCAAAACCTCGCGCACGCCGTTGTCGCTGTAGCGCAAATCGTCTGCCTTAACGACAGCCGAGTGAGTGAGGAAGAGACGGAGGGCATCCGCTCCGAACTGATTGATTGCCTCAACAGGGTCGGTGTAGTTTCTGAGGGACTTAGACATTTTGCGTCCGTCTTCTGCAAGAACAAGACCGTTTACGATACAGTTCTTGAAAGCGGGCTTATCAAAAAGCTCTGCGGCAAGAATGGTAAGGGTGTAGAACCAGCCTCGTGTCTGATCCAGTCCCTCTGAGATGAAGTCTGCAGGGAAATGCTTTTCAAAATGCTCTTTGTTTTCAAATGGATAGTGAAGCTGAGCATAAGGCATGCTTCCTGACTCAAACCAACAGTCAAAGACTTCCGGGATTCGGTGCATGGTTCCGCCGCACTTACACTTAATCGTAACTTTATCAACAAACTGCTTGTGAAGGTCTTCCAAGTCAACGCCGCTCTTTACTTTGAGCTCGGCTCGGCTTCCGATACAGATTTTTTCGCCGCAGTCGTCACATCGCCAGATTGGAATGGGGTTTCCCCAGTAGCGGTTACGGCTGATTGCCCAGTCGCGGCTTCCGGCCAGCCACTTTCCGAAGCGGCCTTCCTTGATGTGGGCAGGCTGCCATTTAATCTGAGCGTTTGCCTTTAAGAGGCGGTCGTGCTGGTCGGCAACCTTTACGAACCAAGAGCCGATTCCACGGTAGATGAGTGGCGAGCCGCAACGCCAGCAGTGGGGGTACTGGTGGTTTACAGTCTCCCGCTTAACCAGTTTGCCCTCTTTTTTGAGGCGGTCCATGATATCTTTGTCAGCGTCTTTTACGAAAATGCCGGCATAGTCAGAAACTTCTTTTGTAAAGCGGCACTCTGCGTCCATTGGCTCCACGAAAGGAACCCCGCTTCCCGCAAAGACCTTGGAGTCGTCTTCACCAAAGGCCGGGGCGATGTGAACGATGCCGGTACCGTCTTCGGTTGAGACATAGTCCGCATTGAACATACGGAAGGCCCCCTTCTCGCACTTCTGACCGCTCTGCTTTTCACACTCAGCGGCGTCTTTAAGATTTGCAAAATAAGGGAAAAGCGGCTCGTATTCCGCGCCAAGGAATTCGCTTCCCTTGTGACGGTAGATGATTTCGTAGTCTTCAGGATTTTTGTAATATGAGGCAAGACGGCTTTCTGCGAAAATGTAGTAGTCACCGGAAGATTTATCGAGAATCTTTACATAGTCAATCTCCGGTCCCATACAAAGACCGAGGTTTGAAGGCAAAGTCCACGGAGTTGTCGTCCATGCAAGGAAATAAGTCTTGCCGTTGGTCATGTCTGGGTCAGTAAAGGCGGCAGGTGCTTTTGTGACCTTGAAGCGGATGGTGATTGCAGGATCCTGCTTTTCCTTGTAGCCCTGAGCCAGCTCGTGGGTAGAAAGAACAGTGGCACAACGCGGACAGTAAGGCAAAATGTACTTGCCCTCGTAGATAAGGCCCTTGTCCCAAAGGGATTTTGCCACCCACCAGATGGTCTCCATGAAGTCCGGGTTCATGGTCTTGTAGTCGTTGTCAAAATCAACCCAGCGGCCCATGCGGGTGATGGTTTTTCGCCATTCGCCAGTGTATTTGAGAACGGAAGCCCGGCACTTGTCGTTGAAATTTGCGACACCGTATTCTTCAATCTCGTGCTTAGAGTTGATTCCCAGCTCTTTTTCGATGAGGTTTTCAACAGGCAAACCGTGGCAATCCCAGCCGAAGCGGCGGTCAACCTTTTTGCCTTTCATTGTCTGATAGCGGGGAATAATGTCTTTAATCGTTGAGGGAATGAAGTGGCCGAAATGTGGCAGGCCTGTGGCAAACGGGGGGCCGTCAAAGAAAACGAATTCCTCTGCCTTGCTGCGCTGCTGAACCGACTTTTTAAAAGTGTCGTTCTTTTTCCAAAACTCTAAAACTTCTTCTTCCTGCTTAGGAAAATCAACCTTTGCATCAACTGACTTGTACACAATATTCCTCGTAGATGACGGAATTTTTGATTCCGAAAGATTTTTGGGGAATATTATAGAATAAACTTCAATAAAAATCTACTACCGTGACCGCCGGTCATTTCTTCCCTGATAAAAACGCTGTTTTTCCATGTACATTTCACCATCAGCCCGCTGGAAGACAGTCTTATAATTTTCGTCTCCTTTTAAATAGAATGTAAGGCCGGAAGAAATTGAAAGCTCATTATTGTATTTGCGAGGAGACTTGTTAAATTCACTTATAGTCTCATGGAATTTATTAAAAAGATTTTTAACTTCTTCTTCGTCTGTTTTTTCTTTTATAACGATAAATTCATCTCCACCGATACGATAAATAGACTCTTCGCCAAAGACAGTTTTAAGAACATTTGCTGCATCTGAAATCAACAAATCTCCGATTTCATGCCCGAAACTATCATTCACACGCTTTAAACCGTTCACATCAAAGACAATTACGGCAAAATCGGCCAGTCCTTCGATTATCTTTCGGTCAAGGACTTTAACAATATCCAGGTAGGCAGCTTTGTTACCAACCCCTGTCATTGCATCAGTATAAGCCTGTGAGTGGATGTAGCTGATGTATTCCCTCAGTTCAGACGCCATTTTCCGGATACTGTCCGCAAGCCGGCCGATTTCATCATCTGAATGGTGATGAATAGGAATATTCAACTCGCCTTTTGAAATTCTCGAAGCGGCATTTGTAAGTTCGTCAATGGGGCGGACAACATAATGAATTACTAGCTGAATCATAGCGACGATTACAAAAATTACAACCACTAGAATTATCATCATAAGCCGGCGCATTCGAAATGAAGGCTTTTTGACTTCATCTTCAGGAACTGAAACAGCGAGAATCATTCCATTCTGCAGTCTCTCCCCGACAATGAAATGGGACTTTTCGTGCCATTTATAATAACCTACAGTTCCGTCATGTTTTTTTTCGCGTAAAAGATAAGATGCAGCATCCAATAACCCCTCGTCAAATTCCATTGCAGAAAGACCTTCAGGATACTCTCGGTGATAAACTAAACTGCCTTTTTCATCCAACAGGAAGCCAAATCCATTTTTATAGTCAATATCATCAACAACACGATGGATTTCTGCCATATTTATATCCATGCCGACTACACCGAAAAAAGCATCATTTTTGTAAACAGGAATGACATAGGATATCATTACGATATTTATATTCTGGTTGATATAAGGAGAAAGCCAGCTAGCCCTTCCCCTGTCCCGCGGTTCATAATACCAGCCAACATGCTCACGGTCGTTGCTGGGATATTTGAATATATCGGTAGGAGTTAAGCGGACAAAAGAATCAGCATCAGATTTCAAAAAGAAAAATCCTGCAGTGGGACCGAATTTAACCGGCTCAAGACGGAAGTAAGCAGTTTCTACACTACCTGGAATTCCTGCGATGGTGAGTGCCTTACTATAGGACTCATCGACAAATTGCGTCAGATAAGCAGCATTTTTTTCTGCCTTTTTAAGATCGAAATTATCCGTAATGTAATCTGCAAGAGACTGAACAGCCCGCTCCACATCGGCCATGTGGGTATTCAACTCGCTCACCTTTTGCCTGGCAAGCATATTCATCGTCTTCTCATTACTGTCACGAATGATGGACTGCATTTCTCTGGAACCAGCTATAGAAATCGAAAAATAAACAGCGAGAATTATTCCAGACAGGAGTGTAAGCATTTTAACACGAAGAGACTTCATCACACTTTCTCCTATGTTCTTTTGACACCATTTCCCCCCATCTCCTTAACGAGATAGCAGGCCTGGGCAGCACGATAATAATTCTTTTTAATCATATCAGAAAGCCGGACATCAGTTACCCCTACAGATACCGTTACCAGCCCTTCCTTTTCAAGTTCTGTGGCAAAAGCATAGCATAAATCATAAGCCTGAGTAAGATTTTGCGTAATAAGAACCGTAAATTCATCGCCACCCCAGCGGAAAATTTCATCATGCTCAAAAATACGTCGAGCAACCTCTGTAACATGGAGCAGGATTGCATCTCCGTCTAGATTGTCATTGGCTTCCTTAAAGAAATCTATATCAAAAACGGCAATTGACTTGTAGCGGGTCGTATTGAAAACTCCGCGCTCCCCATAGACATCCTTAAAATAATTGCGGTTGTACAATCCAGTAAGAGGATCCACAGGCTCATTTTTTACAGGATTAGCTAATTTATTTTTATCATCTGCGTGAATTTGAAGACAGATTATTACAGAAAGCAAAATAAAAAGCAGGATAATTGTAATAATAAAAACAGGACTTTTACTTTTTTGAACATGACTATTCAAAACGTTGCTAACTACCAGATACCAGTCAAGTTCTGGAATAAATGTTGTAGCGACAAAGCCATCTCCCTTGACAGCGTAGTCATATTTTTCGGTAAAAGAAGGATTTTGAAGGCGGTGATAGGCATTTTCAATATTAATTGAGTGAGTGTCCACCCGAACAAGACCGTTTTTATCAACAAGATTTACTTTGATTTCGTATTTTTCTTCGTATCTTTTAAAGAGTTCCTGCAGTTCATCAACAACCACGCCAATTCCGCATACTCCCAGAAGTTCCCCTTTAGAATTTTCGACACGAAGGTCAATAAAGACAGTCCACTTGTTGCCGTTTGCCTGATCCAAATCTACATCAAGGGCATAGGGAACATTTTTTGCAAGAATATTGGAATACCAGATATCATGGCTGTCTACATGGGGATTAATGATTTTTAAAAGCCCGTCTCCAGTGTAATAGCGGCGAGTCTTATCAGAAACCAGAAAACAGGATGTATATTCGCCGGCCTGCCTGATATTTGAAAGCCAGGCCTTGAATTTCTGAATCAAATACTCTTCGGAATATTCATCTTCATGTTCAAGAAGATCTAGTGCAAAAGAATTCTGCGCCATAGCCTTGGAAACCTGAATCGGTCCGCGAATCATGCTTATAATATCATCATGAATGCACTCTGTAATAAGAAGATGAAATTCTCTATCACTATAGGATTCTTTTAAAGGAATTGTAAGATGAAGGATAATTGATACGACTGAAAAAATAGCAAGAAGAAAGATGACACTAACCTGCCGTTTGAACCTTGTGCTACCCATAAGCTAATTCCTTTGGCCGAAAATAGCCGTACCGATACGGACAATAGTTGCCCCCTCTTCAATAGCAATCTCAAAGTCTCCGCTCATACCCATGGAAAGTTCCGAAAGGTCAAGGCTGGGGTATTTTTTCTGGAAAGAATCCCTGAGATTTCGCAGGGTGACGAAGGATTTTCGGATTAAACCTTTGTCTTCGGTAAAAGGAGCCATGGTCATAAAGCCTCTGGGCGTGATATGGGGAAATTTCTGCCCGGCACAGAGCTTTATCGCATTCTCCAGCTCTTCCACACTGGTAAAGCCCGCCTTTGAGTCTTCGCCGGTGTGGACTTCAAAAAGAATTTCGATATTTTTATTGATTTTGGCAGCCTGTTTTTCAATTTCCTCGATTAATTCGATACGGTCAACACTTTCGATGCAGCTGGCGATTCGGACGGCTTCCTTAACCTTGTTGCGCTGCAGGCTCCCGATGATGTGAAGATTCGGCTCCAAGCCCCTGGCACGGATTTCGTCAAATTTCGCGGCCGCTTCCTGAACACGGTTCTCGCCAAAGAGAAGCTGCCCCGCATGAATAGCTTCAATGACACTCTGAGCTGGATGAAATTTGCTCACGGCGACCAGCTTGACGGAATTTTCATCACGGAAGGCCCGCTTTTCAACGGCACGGATTTTATTTAAAACTGATTCTAGATTCTCTGCAATCTGAGCCATGCAATCTCCTAAAATTATTTTAGGATATTACAGGGAGATTGTCAAAGTAGCCAGACTGCAAGAATTTATGAAATATATTCTATTTAAAAATCTTCGCGATTTCTTTCTTGTAAATCTTGTTGATTTTGTGGCGCATGAGTTCCTGCTTGGCGTTGATTTCCTTGTTCAGCTCGAAGCTCTGTTTGAGGATGGCGAATTTGAAGATTCGCTCACAGGTTCTAAAGCCGGTCTTTGCGTTGTCCAGGGCGTCGATTTCACTTCGGAAGAGATTCTGGATTTCGCTTGTATCAAGAAGGCTTTCGTAAGTGTCGTAGACGATGTTGTTCTCCTCAGCGTAAGAGAGGACATTGCTCTGGTCAGGAACGATAAGGGCTCCCACATATTTTTGATCCTGCCCCACGACGACGGTTCGCTCAATATATGGGCTGGCGTTGATTGCCTTTTCGATAACAGCAGGCTCGATGTTCTCTCCGCCCAAAAGAACGATTGTGTCCTTGGCTCGTCCCACGATTTTAAGCTCGTTGTCGCAGGAAATCATTCCCAAGTCTCCGGTGTTGAGCCAGCCGTCTTTGTCGATTACGGCTTCGGTCAAATCTGGGCGTTTGTAATAGCCTTTCATAATCTGCCGGCCTTTTACGAGAATCAAGCCCCGCTTTCCCGGCTTCAAGGGCTTTCCGTCTACAATCTGGCCGTCTTTTTCGGCGACGATTTTAAGGTCAAAGCTGGGGAAAATCCAGCCTACGTTGTTGTTTCGCGGCCGTTTTGAGTTGCGCACTGAAATTACGGGCGCGGTTTCGGTCATGCCGTAGCCTTCAAGAAGACGGAAACCGATTGCGTTGAAAAAATCCTCTGTCTCTGGCTGCAAGGCACCGCCGCCGGAAATTGCCGCACGGAACTTTCCGCCGAATTTCTGCCTGATTCTTGAGAAAACCAGCTGCTCGCCCAAAAAGTGAGACGGCCACAAAAGCACGAAGGGGAAAAATCCCGTTACATAATCGATGATTCTCGGATACCAGTGATAGCGGCACTTCAAGCCCAAGAATCGCGCCTTAGACTTGTAATACCATTTTCCGAAAAGAACTGAATATTTGAAAACAAGGCGGTTGAGGGCGCTCTGCTTTTTGATTTCACGGAACAAGCCCTGGGCAACAGATTCCCACAAGCGGGGAACGGCATTCATCCACTGGGGCTGAACCAGCTGCATATCCTGAATCATTACGGAAGCAACCGGCTTAGAGTAGGCAAATCCGCCTTCAAGGGTAACAACCATATAAAGGAAGGCTCTCTCAAAACTGTGCCAGATTGGAAGAACCGTGAGCCACAAGTCCCCGCTCTGCATGAGACCAAGGACGCTGCGGCAGACTTCGCACTGAGCCAGATAATTGTCATGGGTAAGCTGAACGCCCTTTGGCAGGCCAGTGGTTCCAGAAGTGAAAATAATCGTGGCCACATCGCTTCGGTCGATATTTTCCATGCCCTTCTCTATTTCCTGCCATTCCTCTTTCGTGATGGCAGTTCCTTCTGATTCCAGCATTGAATAATAGATGACTTCTATTCCCTTTGATTTCGCGTCTTCAATGGTGGCTTCATCGGCGTGGTCATAGAGAATTGCCTTTTTGAGGGTGGGTACTTCCTCTATATTCTCCAGAACTTTCTGGAGCTGACGAGCATTCTCGAAAAAAGAAACCTCAGCCTCCACATAATTCAGGATAAAGCGCATTTCAACGCCCATGGAGTCACAGCCACGGGGAACATCGATTGCACCCAAAGCCAGCAGGGCAAAATCAGTGATTAGCCATTCCCGGCGGTTGTCGCTCATAAGACCCACACGGTCGCCTTTTTTGATTCCGATTTTTTTGAGTGCAGAGGCAAGTTCGATTACATGCTGATAGACCTGAGAATAGCTGTAGCGGACAAACATTCCGCTCTTGTTTTTGACCGCCTGCAAGGTAAGGTGTGGGCATTTTGCCACTTTCTGCTTAAAAAGAAGGGCAAGGTTATTTCCAAGATTTTTCTCAAATTTCGACAAGTCCATAGCGGGCATACCTCAAACAATTTTAATACTCTTTCATTATGACATTTTTTGTCTTTTTGTCAATCACACCTCAAACAACTTGATTTCTCGTTTTTCGAATGCCTCACGCACCAAATCGTCAACTTCAAGTTCTTTGTAAATCTTCTGAGCTTCCTCTACCGTTGAGCGCAGTACCGGGTGGCGGGGACTGAAAAGAACGCAGCAGTCCTCGTAAGGTAGAATAGAAGTCTCGTAAGTGCCGATTTCTTTGGCGATTTCGACGATTTCTTCCTTGTCGGTTCCCACAAGAGGGCGCAAAAGCGGATATTCCGCCATGCTTTCGGTACAGCTCATGTTCTCGATTGTCTGGCTTGCGACCTGACCAAGGCTCTCCCCTGTAATCAGGCAGCTCGCTCCGATTCTTTCTGCCAGCATGTTTGCCGCCTTCATCATGCAGAGACGGAGCATGAGGGTCGTGTAGTTTTCCGGGGATTTTTTCTTAATCTGCATCTGGACTTCCGTAAAGGGAATGGTGTTGATGTGGATTCTGAGCCCGTAGCCGCTCAAGATTTCCGCAAGATGCTCAACCTTTTCCCTAGCTTCATCACTTGTGTATGGATAGGCGTGGAAGTAAACTGCGTCAATGGTCATGCCACGGCGCAGCATCCTGTAGCCCGCTACCGGGGAATCCAGCCCCCCGCTCAAAAGCAGCAAGCCTTTTCCGCTCACGCCAACCGG
This sequence comes from Treponema sp. UBA3813, assembly GCA_002368605.1. Lineage (GTDB taxonomy): Bacteria > Spirochaetota > Spirochaetia > Treponematales > Treponemataceae > Treponema_D. Next base: position 40,583 of record DFEB01000018.1, read on the forward strand.
AAGCCCCCGGAGGCCTTTAGTGCGGTTTGAGTAGACGAAGCAGCGGTCACGGACTTCAACCATAATCACCACATCAGGATTTTTTACATCCACGTCGAGGATTTTCTGATTGTAGGCAAGGCTTGCTCCCTCAGAGCAGATTCCGTAGTGGTCATAAGGGAAAGACTTGTCGCTTCGGCGGGATTCAAGCTTGAAAGTCTTGGCTCCGTTATCCCGCGCCTTAATAGCCTCTCTCAAAACTTCCTGCTTAATTGCCTCGATGTTTTTCTCAACGATAACGGCCTCTGCCCAGCCGGTGATTCCAATCAGGTGAGAAAGGGCAAATTCCACCCTCTCCTGCGCCTCATCGTCACACTCCACATAGAGGCGGCCTGCCATAAGGGAGACGCGCGCATTCACGTTCTTGAGGTAAGCCTTAGTATTCGCCACCAGCTGCTTTTCAAAAGTCTTGATATTAGAGCCTTTTAAGATAAGCTCCCCGATTTTTCCGATATAAAATTTCGTATAAGTCATAAGATTTCCTGTAATATTTTAGACGCAGATGCACGCAGATACACGCGGATAAGGTTTATATAAATCTGCGTTTATCCGCGTTTATCCGCGTCTTATTTAATAACTATATTTCATCGACACAGAGAAATAATGGTTCATGCAATCGTAGAGATTTGAAATCCACTGCTCTCTGGCCGCTTTTACCGCATTCTGCACATAGTCAGACTTTTTCAAATCTTCCCATGATGAATATGTGTTTCCGCCTGCGGTGTAAGTGCCATCGTCGTTTGCCGTATATTCAACTCCGCCCTTGTAAATGTTATTGTTCACGCCGGCGTTTTTCACATACTCGAAGGTGTAGCCTGCGCAAAGGGAGAATCTTCCGGCTCTTGTGCGGGCGAAGGTGTATTCTGCGTTAAAGCCCAGCTGTGCCACGTACATTTTATGGTCGCTGGTCATGAAGCCCAGTTTTTCCCAGGCTGAGTCCACATGTTTTCCGCTTGAAGAAGTTTCATCAGAAAACATCTGGCTCATGTAGAGAGTGCCGTTTGTGGCGTAGGTGCCGGTAGGAGCCAGCATATATTCTGCCGCTTCGTCATCAGAGAAATCCTCCGCACCGTTGGCATGGCGAATCAGGTTTCCGAGAAGAGTGATTTTTAAATTCTTTGTAGCATTGATTTGTGCGCTCAGAGAGATTTTGTCAGAATTCGGATCAAGCGTTGAGCCTATGTTAATTCCTCCGTTCGTATAATTCTGATAATTCCATGTTGATCCTGTGAAAGAACCTGTTTTATTGTCGTCATATTCCCAATGAGCGTAGACATAAGGCATGACAACCGTGTAATTAAGAGACAGTTTTGAAAAAATCGAATCGGAAGGGGCATAAATCACGCCAGTCTGAATTCCAAATCTGTTCTTTGAATCAAGATTTCCCTTGAACAGGGCATTCAAATCAATATCATCTGCAAAAAAATCAGCGGCAATCTCAAGACCTTTGACCGGCTTGAACTCAAGCAAAAGGCCCATCTGAAGATTGTCATTCGCACCGCCGATATTCTGCAAGCCCATATAGGGAGCGGGAGCGAAGTATGAAAGATTATTGTAAGGACCAAAGACGATATTTTCGTAATAAGTCACTTGGAATTTTTCATGGGAATGCCATTTTATAGCGTGAAAAGCAAGATATTTGTTAGCGCCAAGCCAGTTATCACTTGTATCACGCCCCATATTGCGGGTAGCACCGATTGTCTCATAAACCGAAGCATAGCTCCATTTTTCGCTCGTAGCATTGAATGCGATGTTCGCCGAATGATAGCCAGTGTCGTTCAAGGCAAGCCCGTCGCCATAGAAAGGTCCGAAACCCATGCGGTTCATGCCGGCAGTTCCGTAAACAGCTTCCGTACCCACAGAAGCATTTGCGTTCCATGTGACGTAATTCGTGAATGGCCCGCTCTCCGTAGGGTCAAAAATCGCGTCGGCAGGAATGTTTGTGTAAAGCGGGGAATACTCTTCAAAATCCTTTGTCTGACAGAAAAGACCGATTTTATAGGCAAATGAAACGAGGGGATGAAGAGTCGTGTCTCCGCCAATGCCAAAATTTACGATTGCGGCCTTTGTTTTTGAAGACTCAGACTCATTTTCGTATTTTTCTTTTGAGACTTTTGCCTTGCCGCTCCCCTCCGCATAAAAATTATAGGGCTTTGAGAAAATCCGCTCATAATGCTCTTTCGCCAGTTCAGAATCCCTTTCGCTTCCGTTTTCAATAACATCATTCAGGATTCGCTCCACTGTCTTTAAGGGGTATGGGCGAAGCTGCGGCAGGGTTGAAGTGACTCCCCGAAGTTCCCAGCCCTGAGCATCAGAATAGAAAGGATCGTTAATATCGACAGCAACTTGAGAGAAGATAACGCTTCCAAATAAAAACACCAGTAAAGAGACAAAAATCTTCCTCATATTGTGTGAATAATTTTTCATTTTTAACTCCTTTTTGCTAATTCTTCATTTTCGCAAGCTGAATTTTCATGGCAAGGGCTCCTTCAAAACCGAATTCGTTATTACCCCGCTCATGCAATCCGCTTGCGCCAGTCTTGTTCAAAATCACGACAAAAGAAGGCTGGAATGTAAAGGAAATGCTTTTTGTAGCCTGCCATTTTCCCCGAAGCGAGATTCTATGCGTGTATTTGGGCACGTCGGTCGGAGTCTCGGCGTACTGATTTTTTCCGTTATCTTTTGTGGGATACGCCCAATTGTCAGGCGTTGCGTCAGTCGATGAGTGAGCAGCGCGGATTTTCGCATTGTCATTGTCCGTGGAGCTGTACCATGTATCACTTGTTTTATCGTAGAAAATTGATTTCTCGGCATTATTTCCCTGAGCCATGAAGAGATAAATCAAATCAAGCGACCAAGAGCCAGGTTTTTCATAACCAATAGAAAGTTCCCCTGCGATTGTGTCCGGGCCGAAGGGAGAGCCTGTCCATTCATAGAAAATCTGGTTATCCCCGATGTTGTCCGTATAAGTGCGGAAAAATGACCAGTCCGGGCTTTGCTTGATGTAAAGGGTCGGCTGGGCGTAATATCCTTCCGCACAGATTTTCACATAGCCCTCTCCCGCCGGAATCATTGATTCAAGCCCTGCCTGTCCGCCCAAAGAGTTCGGAGTCAGGCTGTCGGCAAAATCTCGCCGCTCGTAAGGAACCTGATACTGATTCATGGCAAACATACCGTATAAACGCAAATATCTGACAGGAGCCCAATCAAGCTTGATTCCCATAAATTCACCGTTATTAGCGTCATCATCGCTGTAATCGCGCCAGGGAGCCATTCCGTGATAAATCATAAGGGGATTCGCATAACGCAATTCCCAGGGGGCATTTGTGAGAGTCGCTTCCATAAAACTGACAGTGAGTTTTTTGAAAATTCGAGCCTCAAAATCATGGAAATACATATATTTATCAACATTCAGCTGAATCGTATCGAAGGTATACTTGAAATTCGGCGAATAGAGAGAAAGTTTTCCGAAGCTGGCCCCTGTCATGTAATCAGAAAGAATGATGCTGCCTGTCTGGGTGCGGCCAAGAGACTGCTCCCCCATTCCAAGCTGAAAGGAAATTCCTGTTTTTTCGGTGAATTTGTAACCAGTAGAAAGATAACCGTAATCAGGAAAGTTTACATCGACTTCCGTGTCCTTTGTGGGAACATTGAAATAATTATCCTTGTGCAAGGTCGCACCTTTATTCTCGCCCAGATGAACTTCAGTTCCAAGGGTAAGCCAGTCTTTAACAGAAATCGTAAGAGGAACTTCAATCAGATTGTTTCGCGAATACCTGTCATATACCCAGTCGATTTCATCATTATTCTTGTAGTAGCCCTCAAGATTTACGGACGGATCAAAATCAATGCCGATGATGTCAGACTTGAAAGTAAAATTTTCCTCAGAAAAATAATCCTGAATACGCTGCCACTGGATTTTTCCGGCCGCACTCAAATTGTCAGAGTCGATTTCTCCAAGATAGGATTGTATTTCTGCAATTGTAAGAGGTGCACTATCACCAAAATTGCGGATACCAGCCTCTAGGGAAAGAGCGGTCAAAGAATCATAAACCCAATGCCCGCTGGGCACAAGCTCCTGCGCACTTCTGGCAAAAAGTGAAAAATGAAAGGCAAAAATCGAAAACAGCAGGCAAGCGAACTTTTTCATAAAAAACAACTCCTAGTCAATCTTTACGGCATCAATCGCCTTTTTTAAATCACGGTCAAAAACAGGGCTTGGAAGAGGATAGTGTTTCAACACTTCTTTATAGAAGGCAAGCGTGCGGAGTCCGTGCAGGCGGATAGAAAAATTCTTGGAGATTTCAAAACTCTCTTCGGCAAATTTCCTTCGTTTTTCGCCATCATCCACCAAATCAAGGATTAATTCGTCCATCTCTTCGTCGGTATCAGCAAGATATCCGTTCTTACCGTGAAAAACCGTGTCAGAAAAACTCTCATCCCGACGGCAGACAATGGGAAGATGGGAAAGAAGGGCCTCAAGGGCTGTCATTGAGTGCATTTCTGAAAGAGAAGTCGTGACGAAAATATCGCCAATTGAATAATATAGGGAAAGATTTTCCCAGTTGACGAAGCCCGTAAAGAGAATTCTATCAGAAAGATGAAGACGGGCCGTTTCCGCCTCAAGGGCATAACTTGCCCCTCCAGAACCAACGAAAATCATTTTAACATTCGCACGGGCCTTCAAAACCCGAACAATGACATCGTATAATTCTTCAACTCGCTTTTCCTCAACCACACGGCCAACAAATATAAGCGTAATTTCATTATCATTGATTCCGAGAGATTTTTTGAGGGCAGATTTATCTTCATCTGTTATTTTTTGAGAAAGGAAAGCCTCTGTGTCAATGGCGTTAGGAATAACAACAGAGGGCGTAAATGGAAGCATAAAGGGAGATTTAAAATATTCTCTAGCCTTGTCGCTTACATTAATGAGAGCGTAGAATTTTTTGTAGAGACGGCGGACGATTTTTCGAATGACTTTTTTTGGAACCATCCGTCCAAAGGGAAAAAGATAGTATTTGTAAAAATCTTCCCACATGGTGTGAGTCGTTGCAACCACAGGAATATGAAGAATCTTGCCGGCAGATTTTGCCGCATGAGCGATGTAAAATTCCGTGTGAGAGTGAATTATCTGAATATTGTGCTGTTTTAAGAAATCAACGACAACTTTTTTGTGGGGAAAGGCAATATACTGATTGTCGCCAACAGGAGCCGGAATTGAATAGACGCGGAGAACATTCGGGTCGTCATCTTCAGAATTTTCATAACCGTGGGGCGAGACCGTGACAATAACCACATGATGACCAAGTTCCGTAAGAATTTTACGAAGCTGAACAACAACAGTGACAATTCCGCTTTTTGTAGGCAGATATGAATCAGAAAACAAAGCTATATTCATAGAAGATATCATTTTATAGAAATAAAGAGAACTTTACAACAAGGAAACAGGGTCAACATCATACTCGATGTAGACTTCGCCGGGAGCCTTGAAATTCGCCATAAAAGTGGAAGCCATGTATTGAAGCAGACTGATTGAAGGCCCGCGGAGAATTATCTGCTGGCGGTAATTTGCGGCGATTTTTGAGAGAGGACACTCAGCCGGCCCTAAAATTTCTGTGTGAAGGGCGGCTTCCTGCAACTTTGAAGGATTTGATTTTGAGCCGTAAAGGATTTTTTTCAGGATGGCGGCAGCCCCGTTTGCCCCCGCCACCGCCTGATGCTCGCTGGGAGCGCGGAAAACCATGCGCAAGATTCGGGCGAAGGGAGGAAAAGACAGCATTTCCCGTGTTTTGACTTCGCTCTCGTAAAATTCCTCGGTCTTCCCAGCCACGGCATAGGCTATAGGCTCGCTATCGGGGCAGTAAGTCTGGACTAAAACCTTGCCGTCCGGGAAAAAGCGCCCTGCCCGCCCGGCCACCTGAGTAATCAAAGCGAAAGTACGCTCGGCGGCCCTAAAATCCGGCATGTGCAGGCCTGTGTCGGCCAGAACCACGCCTACCAGCTTGAGATTGGGGAAATTCAAGCCCTTTGCCACCATCTGAGTTCCCAGCATGATGTCATACTCGCCTTTTTTGAAAGCGTCCAGTTTTTCAGTAAGCTCCCCCTTGTGATTCAAGGAATCGGTGTCCACCCGGACGACCCTTGCATTGGGGAATTTAGCCTTCACCTCCGTCTCGATGAATTCCGTCCCGAAGCCAGAATAGCCCACATCCAAAGAGCCGCACTCAGGGCAGACCTGGGGCGGAGAGACAGAATAGCCGCAGTAATGGCAGCGAAGCCGCTTTTCGGCCTTGTGGAAAGTGAGGGAAACCGAGCAGTTCTTGCATTTAAGTTCAAAGCCGCAGGAGTTACAGCGGAAAAAGTGAGTGAAACCCCTGCGGTTCAAAAAGAGGATGGTCTGCCTTTTTTCGGCAAGGGTGGCTTCAATTTCTTTTTGCAAGACCGGGGAAATCGCTCCGTCAATGGAAAGCGATGAAAGATTCACGCACTTGATTTGAGGCATGGCTCCCCCAGCAAGCCGCCGGGTGAGGACATGCTTTTTGATTCCGCCGCTCTCCATTAAGTGCCAGGCCTCCACGCTGGGAGTGGCGCTTCCCATCAAAAGGGGGATTTTCTTCTTGCCGCAGCGGTACATGGCCACCTGACGGGCGTGATAGCGGGGAGTGTTCCCTGACTTGTAAGAGCCGTCATGCTCCTCGTCGATTATAATCATGCCCAAATCAGGAAGGGGGGCAAAAACCGCGCTCCTGGCTCCGATGACAATGCGGGCTTCTTTATTCAAAATCCTGCGCCACTCGCTCAATTTCTGGCTGGGGGTAAGGCCTGAGTGCAAGACGGCGGCAGTGTTTCCGAATCTGGAAACCACGGCCTGAATCACCTGCTTTGTAAGTCCGATTTCCGGGACAAGGTAAATCACTCCCTTTCCGAGTGCCAAAAGACGCTCGCAAACCTGCATGAAAACCTCAGTCTTGCCGGTTCCTGTGGCCCCGTAAAGATAGTGAAGATTAGAATCATTCCTAATTCCTAAAATCTCTTCAACCGCTTTTTTCTGCTCGTCACTTAAAGTCCGCGCCTTGGTCTCAGGGCTTTCTTCAAGGAAGGAAAATCCACCGGCGTCACTTTCCCGCTTACCGCCGGGCAGCATGGCGCTGATTGCCTCGCCCACTGAGCAAAGGTAGTAGCGGGAGACCCATTTGGCAAGTTCTATGATTTCTTCGTTAAAAAGAGGCTCCTCATCCAAAATGCGGAGGATTGGGCGGATTTTGCTTTCCTCAACCGGGCAATCGGCAGGCAGGGAATCGCTTTCACCCACGACAAAGCCCGTCATGCGCCTGTTTCCGAATTTTAAGTCCGCGCGGAAGCCAGTCCTGCTTTTATTCTCAGGATTTTCGCAGTCCAGGTAAGTGAAGGCCTGATTGAGAGGAATGTTCAATACGACTTGAAGGAATTTTTTCATTTATCGTAGTCAGGCACGATTCCAAGAAGAAGATTCTTAAAGACTTTCAAATCTTCCCATGCAGGGCGCTTGTTCTCAGGGGCGCGTAAAAGTGCGCTTGGGTGCCAGGTGGTCACCACAGGAATTCCCTTGTAGTCGAGGATTTTTCCGTGCAGCTTCATTACGCCCTCTTCGCTGTGAAAAAGATTCTTTACGGCAACACTTCCCGCGCACAAAATCGCCTTGGGTTTAAGGGCCGCAATCTGGGCGTCAAGGAAAGGACGGCAGGCATCCGCTTCCTCTGGCAGGGGATTTCTGTTCATAGGAGGCCGGCACTTTACGATATTGGCGATGTAACAGTTTTTGTCCCGGTAAAGCCCTATCGCTCCAAGCATTTTGTCCAAAAGCTGACCGGCAGGCCCGACAAAAGGCTTTCCCTGCTTATCCTCTTCCTCACCAGGTCCCTCTCCAATCACAAGCACCAGAGGCTTTTCAACGCCCATTCCCGGAACCACATTAAGACGCCCCGCGCAAAGACCACATCGCTTACACTCGGCGATTTTTTTATTGATATGAGAAATAGTAGAATCAGAAGAAGTAATTACAATATCGTCTTGGAATTCCGGCATTTCTCCCGCAAAATCAGGAGAGGCATAGCCGCAAAGAGAGTCTGAGGCAGTTTTGAGAAGATTATAGATTTTGATTTTGTCGTCTTTTGTCATACATGCCTCCTCTCGCCCTCAAAACTCACATCGTACAAAAATAAGCCTGTTGGCGGAGCCGTGGGGCCGGCCTTGCTCCGGTCTTTTGACTCCAGCACTTCCTTAAAATAGGCGGCGTCCTTTCCGCTTTTCTCAAAGAAAATCAGGCTTCCGGTGAGACTTCTGACCATCTTCCATAAAAAAGCATTGGCGCAAATCTCAAAGACAATCACATCGCTGTCCTTTTCGTCACGGAAAAAGCGCGCGCCCTCAATGTAGCGGCAGGTGGAAAGGCTCTGGTCTCCGGCGGCGGCAAAAGCAGCGCAGTCAAGCTCGCCCCGTAAATGCGAGGCCATTTCGTTCAGGACTTGAAGATTCGGCTCATGGTGAATCGGCCAGACATAGCGCATTTGGGAAGCGAAGGGATTTTTGGTATGAATAAAATATCTGTAAGTCCGGCTTGTGGCAGAAAATCGCGATGAGAAATCCTCCCCAACCTCTTTTGAGGCGGCAATGCGGATATCCGGGGGCAAAAAAGCGTTTATCGCGGGAACATATCTTTCCACGGGAATAGAATCAATGGGAGAAAAAAAATTCGCCGCCTGCCTGAAGGCATGAACCCCGGAATCTGTGCGGCCGCTCCCGGTGAGGGCAATGTGAGTCTTGTGGATTTTCTCTAAAGCGGTTTCGATTTCGCCTTGCACGGTACGGACAGGCTTTCCGCCGTCGCTTTTGTCCTGCCGTTGCCAGCCGCAAAAATCAGTGCCGTCATAGGAAAGGGTAAGAAGAATATTCCTCACGACAGCTCCTGCCTACTCTTCTTCTTCGTCGTCATCGCCAAAATCAATAGTGTTGGCATCTTTGATTAAGTCAGTGATTTTGTCGTAAAGATTTCGGGCATTTTCAAGGAGAGGTCCCGGTTTTGCCTTAGAAGATTTACCGAGACCGAATCCCCTGGCAATCGCACGCTTGGCCGCATCAAGTTTTTTGTAGCGGAGAGGCAGGTCATCGGTTTGACCGTATTTGTATTCAAGCAAGCCAATCAGGTAAATCATGCCGTCGTAACCATAGTTTTTGTCGATATCGGGACCAAAATTACTGACAGAGGCGAAAGTTTCGATTCTACCAGTCTCATTTATCATCGTCTGCTCGTAGAAAAAAGTTGCTTTCTGATAAAAGAGTTTTGCAACATAATCATAATTGTAACCAGGAATCGCCTCATTCAAATGATTGCAAATCCACGCAAGCCGAAGAGAAAGCATCGCGCGCTTAAAAGTTGGTGCATAAGCCAAATCAACCTTCTCATAAGAAAGAAGGGCAAGATAATACATGGCAGCACCGTCAAGAAGATTTCGCTCATGCTCAAGGTCATAATGAGGAAAAATATTCGAAACTTTTTGCTTTCGGTTATCGTCATCATCGCGCAAGGCATCAATTGAGGCTTTGTCCGTAATTTCCTCAAAATCTTTCCATAAAAAAGCAACATGGCAGCGAGGACAAGCACCAACCGAATAAATAAGAGGATAGACAGCACCATACTTTTCTGACGGGATGTAATTTCTGTGAAGCTCATCTGTCAAATCACCGGCATTCATTCGTCCGCTACCGGTGAGCATTTCCTCTTTTGCAAAATCACGCTGACAAACCGGGCAACGGCACTTAGTCTTTGACCAATATGAGAGCTTCGGCTTTTTATCCGAATCAGATTCAGCTTTTGAAGATTTTTTATACATATCACACCCCCGTACACATTAATTCTGTTCTATTACTACAGATGATACAGCATATTCTTTTTCATGTGAAATGGAAACGAACACTTTCGCACCTTTTCCACATTTTTTTTCTATTATAGAAGTCGTTTTTTCGCCAAAGTAGAAAGAAGGCTTTCCATTCTCATTTTTTTGAACACCAAAATCCGCCAGTTCAAGGCCAACGAATCCAGTTCCGAGAGCCTTTGCGAAAGCTTCTTTAGCCGCAAATCGTGAAGCATAATGCTCACAAAGAAAATGCATTCGTTTTTCAATCGAAGCAGCGTCATCAATTTTTACAATCTCGCATTCATTAAAAAATCTGGAGATAATCTCTCCGTTTCTTACCCATTTTTCAAAGCGAGAGACCTTGGCAATATCAGTTCCCAGTCCTAAAATCATCGTGCCTTTTTCTGCTCCACTTTTTCTTCCAGCATACCTGTATCAGTCTCAACAACTGTAATCTTTTCCTCGACCGCATCAGTCTGCGAAGTTGTTTGTTTTGTCGTAAATGTAATCGGAACACTTTTTGTATATCCGTCAGCAAGTGCAAATCTTTTTGGAACAGAAAAAGAAAGGGGCACATAAAAGGTTCCCGGCTCTTCGATATTTGAAGCATCAGCGGTTACAAAATTTTCATCCGGCTTAAAAGAGTCAAGAGAAACGAGGGAACCACGAAGCGTTACAGTAACATCATTCGTTACAGCGCGAACCTCAAGATCTTGAGAAAGATTTAAGACTTTTACAGGAAGTTTTGTAAATTGTTTGCTTCCATCCATTTCCTCAAGCTCAACTGTCACCGATACGGACAAATCCTCATGCTTGATGAAAAATCCCTTTTGCTCAACCTTTGTCTTAGATGTGAAATTTCTCTTTGCGTTTGATACAGTCACCCCAAGAGTATTAAGAGACTTGCAATTCTCTACCATTGTTTTAGGACCAGTAATAGCAATCTGATCCGGAACAACCGTAACATCCTTGATTCCATATCCGTAGGCAGGTTTGCCCGTTGTAAGAGGATTTATATCAACATAGGCGGTAACTTCTTCTTCAACCCGAAGACGCACTCTCTCAGGAGTAACTTTAAGTTCAAGCGGATTAAGCACGCTGGCAGAATCAGAAAGTGTAAGCAGGACAGGAAAATCATAGCTTCCGTCTTTCGCAACATAATTCAAATCAAGGTAAGCCTTTAAATCGCTTTCACGGACTTGCGCCAGCTCTTCTGATTTGCCTCTGGCAGAAACTACGACAGTACGAGGATGGGGCTCAACAGATACGAACCCATTTTTTGCCTCAAGACCAAGAGAAACCGAAAAAACTCTGGTATCTACACTCTGGTTTTGATAGATTACATAGAGAAAAACCGCAATGATAAAACAAAGTGCCTTAGGCAGCCAGTTTTCCGTAAGTTTATCAAATACTTGCTTTGCTTTCATCGATTGTATCCTCAATTGTTCGCTGAGCGGCAGAAACCTCAAGCAGATTCTCAAGCATTTTCGTGACTTGTGCAGGTTTTAAGTCATAATGGAGTTTTGAATCATAAGCAAGACTTATTGCCCCTGTCTCCTCAGAAACGACAAGAACGACGGCATCAGTCGTCTCACACAAGCCCAAAGCCGCCCTATGCCGGGTTCCGAAAGTCTTTTTGATATCATACTGCTCGCTTAAAGGCAAGAAACAGCCGGCCGCAAGTACCTTTCCGTTCTGAACGATACAAGCCGCGTCGTGCAAGGGAGTCTCATGCCCGAATATAGTGACTAGAAGAGCCGAAGAAATATCCGCATTGAGTTTCGTTCCTGTTTCGATAATATCATCCAGGCGGGTATGACGCATAAAAACGACCAGCATACCTTTTTTGAGTTTTGAAAGAGTTTCCGCCGCAACAACAGCCGTATCCACATAGGTGTGACGCGAGCGGTTTCCGAATGTAAATAAATCATTCTGACCAATTTTAAGGAAAACTTTTCGCAACTCAGGTTGGAAGACAATGGCAAAAGCAATGGCAAAACCAGGAGCGAGACTTGTTAAAATCCATAAAAGGGTGGAAAGTTTTAAGACATAGGCCACCGCGTAGAACAAAGCGACCGTAATTCCGGCCATAATAATCTGCACGGCATTCGTTCGAATAATAATTTGATAGGCCTTATACAGGAGAAAAGTGATTATACCCACATCGATAATCGGTCGAATAAGATTCCAAACCGTCTGTAATCCGTCAAACGCGTTCAATTAAAAAACTCCAGACAAGTATTATAGCGTTTTTTTGCGGATTTATCTATAATTTTTTAGGGGCAGAAAGAACTTTCTGGTGGGCTTTCCGCCATTACGCCTTTCGGCTCCAGTGCTTCGCACCCCGCAGAGCGGGTGGCTTCAATCCCCAGCCGCCATTACTCTTCAAAAAAGGCCTTCATCACTTTCAAGGAGTCTACCGCTTCCTTCACATCATGGACGCGAATCATACCAGCCCCTTTTAGCACTGAAAGAAGATTTGCCGCAATAGTGCCAGAAAGCCGCTGTGAAACCTCACGGCCAGTCACATCCCCTATGCAGGTTTTCCGCGAGAGAGCCATAAGAAGAGGATATTTTCCTTCTAAAAATTCACCGCAACGGCGCATAAGCTCAAAATTATCGGCGGTATTTTTCCCGAAACCGATTCCTGGATCCAGCCAGATTTTTTCGTCAGCGATTCCAAAAGATTTTGCGAATTCCACCCGGCTTTTAAGATATTCGTTCACCTCGTCAAAGACATTTCCGTAGACAGTGTTTTTCTGCATCGTGGAAGGATTTCCCCTCTTGTGCATGAGAATCACGGGAATTTTTGTCTCAGCGCAAAAAGGCGCGAGAGAGCTGTCGTCTTCAAGGGCGGAAATGTCGTTTAAAATATCCGCGCCAGCCTCAAAAGCCGCCTTCATCACTTCAAATTTTCTCGTATCCACCGAAATCGGAATGTCTGAGTGGCGGCGAACTTCCTCAACCACGGGAATCACCCGGCGGATTTCTTCTTCACAGCTCACATAATCGCTTCCCGGCCGGCTGGATTCCCCGCCAATGTCAAGGATTTCCGCTCCCTCGTCAACAAGGCGCAAAGCCTCATCCGCGCCCCCCCTGCTCTTGTCAAAAAAAGAATCAGGAGTAGCGTTCACGATTCCCATTACAAAAGCCGGAAGATTAGTTGAGATTGTGCGATTTGAAAGATGCAGTGTTTTCATAAATTCCTCACAGAGTTCACAGAGGTTATCTGCGTCTATCTGCGTTAATCCGCGTCTAATAATTTTTTAACGATTTCCCCTGCGGAAAGACCGGCTTCTTCAAGAATCTGTGCCCTTGTTCCCTGAGAGAAAAATTTTTCAGGGAAGGCAAAAAGGCTCACATTCTTGAAGCCGTGCTCAAACAGAAGATTTTCCAGATACTCGCCGATTCCGCCATTTTTTACTCCGTCCTCAATCACCGCCACCCTGTCATATTTTTTTGCCAGCGAGAGAAAATAGTCTTCATCAAGGGGCTTTATAAAACGAAGGGTGTAAATGTCGGTGTTTTTGCCTTTCTGAAGAAGATTTCGGGCGCAAACAAGGCACTCATCTAGGATTCCGCCAGTACAGACGAGCAAAATCTTTTCGGCTGAGCGGGAAGTCTTTTTTTCCTCATCAGAAATGGCAAGTTCTGAATCAAAATTCACGCTGAGGTTGGGGGCAAATTCTGAATTTTTAAGAAGAACTCCCCGTCCCTCAACAAAATTCCCCTCAAAAGAAGGAAGCTCGCTAGGACAGGAAAGTTTTGGATAACGGATTGCCACCGGTCTTTTTGCGTTCACTGCCCACATAAGGCAGAGGCTCAAATCAAGGGCCGTGGCAGGAGAAAGCATCGTCATATTGGGAATCGGTCGCAGAAGGGCGATGTCAAAAATTCCCTGATGAGTTTCTCCGTCTCCTGGAACTGCCCCGGAACGGTCAAAGCAGAGAATCACATGATGGTCAGAAATAGCCACATCATGGATAATCTGATCGA
>DFEB01000049.1 GCA_002368605.1 Treponema sp. UBA3813
TTTCTGGTGACGCGCAGAGAATAGAACAGCTGGGATGGATGATTACGCTTAAAATCATTGATGATAAGGAAGCTGAAATGGAGCTTATCAGCGATAATTATGTTTCTGTGATTCCGAGCGAGCTGCAGTGGAGGAACTGGGCGGCAGACAGTGAAGGTATGACTGGGGATGCGCTTAAGGATTTTGTTGATAATAAGCTTTTTCCCGGTTTGCAGAATCTGGATGTTTCTACCGGCAACAAGCGGGCTGTTTTGATTCGTGATATTTTTGCGGGCACAAACAACTACATGAAAAACGGAACTATAATCCGCCAGGTTGTAAACAAGCTTAATGAAATTGATTTTAATGCCAGCGAAGACCGTCACATGTTCGGCGATATTTACGAAGGTCTTTTGCGTGATTTGCAGAGTGCCGGAAACTACGGTGAGTTTTACACTCCGCGCGCTGTTACAGAAATTATGACAGAGATTATTAATCCGCGTCTTGGCGAAAAAGTGCTTGACCCTGCTTGTGGTACCGGCGGCTTTTTGACGAGTGCAATTGAAAATATCAGAAAGCAGGATGTTCATTCTGTTGAAGATTTGAAGGTGCTTGAAGAAACAATTCGTGGTCAGGAACTTAAACCGCTTCCTTTTATGCTTTGTGTTACAAACCTTATTCTGCATGATATTGAAGTTCCGAATGTTATGAACATGGACAGCCTGAACCGCGAGTATACAAGCATCGGCGCAAAAGAACGTGTTGATGTTATCCTTGCTAATCCACCTTTTGGTGCCAGCGTTTCTGATGGTGTGGAAACAAATTATCCTGCTGCATTCAGAACTACAGAAAGCGCAGATTTGTTTTTGCTCTTGATGATTCGATATTTGCGTGATGGCCTGCCTGACGGCAAGGCAGGTGGCCGTGCTGCAATTGTTTTGCCTGATGGCTCGTTGACCGGCGACGGTGTAAAACAGAGAATCCGCGAAGAGTTCTTGACTCAGTGTAACGTGCACACAATTGTGCGTTTGCCTAATTCTGTTTTCCAGCCTTATGCTAGTGTTGCTACAAATCTCTTGTTTTTTACAAAGGGCGAGCCTACTAAAGAAATCTGGTACTGGGAACACAAGCTGCCGGAAGGTCAGAAATCTTATTCAAAAACAAAGCCGATTCAGAAGAGCGAGTTTGCTTCTCTTAAAGAATGGTGGGACAAGCGAGTCGAAAACGAACAGGCATGGAAAGTTCCTGTAGAAAAGATTGCCGAAAGCGGATGGAATCTTGATATTAAAAATCCATTTGTGAAGGAAGAGGAAGTTACTCATACAACTGCAGAACTGCTGGATATGCTTAGCGTGTCGTTTAAGAAAAGCGAAGAGTTGATTGAGGAATTGAAGAAAGAATTGAAATAAAGCCTTAATGCTCATTTTTTCAATATTCGATTTCCAACTTAAAGGAACTACCATTATGATCCAACTAACAAACTTCACCAAATCCTACTCCTCAAAATCGTCCTTCGCAGTATCGGACATAAACATGACCTGCGAGAAGGGTTGCATCACAGGCATTCTTGGCCTTAACGGAGCGGGCAAAACCACAATCCTAAAAGCCATCACCGCCCGCCACTTTGCCACAAGCGGGAGCGTTCTTGTCGAAGGAATAGAAGCCAGCGAAAACGCCGAGCAGGTTCGGAATCTCACAGGTTTTGTAGAAGAAGAGCCAAAACTCCCCGGCGAATACACAGTAGAAGAGTATCTGAACATGGTCGCAAGCCTTCATGGTCAGAAAATGCCCTGCATGGATGCAGGGACAAGAGCAAAGAGAGAATTTTCTGAAAGAAAATTCTCGTACGAATCAAAAAATCCACGGACGGATTTTTTGTTCGAATCATCTGCGTCCATCTGCGTTAATCCGCGTCTAATTGAATCTCTTTCCCTTAAAGAAATCTTCCACAAAAAGATAAAAACTCTCTCCAAAGGGCAGCGTCAGCGTGTCAATTTCGCACAAGCACTCATCTATAACCCAAAGGTTTTGGTTTTGGACGAGCCAGCCTCTGGCCTTGACCCGGCCCAAATCATTAACATGCGCTCTCTCGTAAAGTCGCTCAAAGCCGACCACACGATTTTGCTTTCTACTCATCTCATGCAGGAAGTCGATTCGCTTTGCGACAAGGTTTACATCCTTCATCAGGGAAAAATCGCCGCAAGCGGAAGGCCAGAAGAAATCGCTTCCCAATTCAAGTGTAAAAACCTTGAGGAAGCCTTCTTTAAAATCACCAGCGCGAGTGATATAGTAGGGGAGCAAAAATGAAAAAATTTCTTCCCCTTTACAAATCCGCGCTTTTTTCATACCTGATTGACCCGCTTTTTTATGTCTCGTCCTTACTCACGATTCTTTTCTGTGCATTCAGGTTCTTTTTCGGCTCAAAATTTTTCGTGGCAGGGTTAGGCTCCACAGACTTGCGCCCATTTTTCAATTCTGTTCCCATCATTTCAATCCTCACGATTCCTCTTCTCACATTCAGGCTTCGCAGTCTTCTTCTCGACGATTCTCTCCCGGTCAAGTCTTTCCAAAGATTTTTCGCGCTCGCCACGGCCTCTTTCACGGCTTTTTTCCTTCCGATTCTTCTTCTGATTTCGATTCCGCTTTCTGTTTTGCGTTTTGGCTCTGTGGAGCCTGGTCAGTGCCTTGCGGGATTTCTGGGGCTTTTCCTCTACGGATTTTCTGCCGCCTCGCTTTCGGCATTTTTCTTTGCGATTTTTTATTCTTCACCGGCACTTCCGCTGATTTTTTCGGCTGTCGTTCTTGCTCTCGTCAATTTTCTTCATCTTCTGCCTCTTTATGTGAAGACAGGCTCGCTTCTCGCATTTTTCTGCAAGGCTTTTTCTTTCGCCTGGCATTTCGATTCCTTCTCAAAGGGAATTCTGGATTCCCGAAATTTCTTCTATTATATAGCCGCTTCGTTCGTGCTTCTTTTGCTTTCGGCACATTTTGAATACAAACGGCTCGGTAAAAAATCTTCCCGACTCACGATTCTGCTTTTCACGATGATTCTCCTTTTCCTTTCGGCTTCTTCACAAAATCTTTATTTCAGATTCGATTTGACAAGGGAAAAGCAGTTCACGGTCTCGCGCACGAGCAAAAATCTTCTTTCCGCTCTTGAAAGTGACCTTCGTATCACATATTTTCGTTCCGCTGAGCTTAAAAATCTTTACCCGCAGACTGAAGATGTAGCCGAATTTTTACAGGATTATGCTTCGAGCCAGAAAAATATCACGCTCACACTCGAAAAGGCTGATGAAGAAAAACTCAAGGCCTTGGGTATTCAGGGCCAGCAAATAAGGCACGACAACGGCACAAAAACAGAATTCGTCACGGTCTATTCGGCTGTCCTTCTGCAGTATCTCGAAAAGTCCTCGATTATTCCCTTTGTCCTCTCAACCCAGACTCTTGAATATGATTTGAGCCAGCGAGTTCAGCAATTTATCACCCAAAAAGAAAGAAAACTTTACCTTTTATGCGGTAACGGACGCACGATTGAAGAATCTTACATGTATGTTCCGGCCTGGCTTGAAAACCGGGGCTTTACGGTCGAAGTCCTTAATGACTTTACGGCCACCGAAGTTCTCAGAAATTTAACCGCTGACGACCAAATCGCCATTTTCGGCACAAAAGATTTTTCTCAGGAAGAAGCGATTCTTATAGAAAACGCGATTGAAAAGGGCTGCAAGGCATTTTTTGCGGCAAGCCCGTATCACACTACGATTGAAGACGAATGGAAAATCTCAAAGCCCCAGAACGACCTGCTTATTTCCTATCTCAACGGAAAGGGTTTTGCATTTGAGAATGCGCTGGTCGAAGACATCTCCTGCTATCCGCTCACAATGCAAAGCGGCGAGGGGAACACAGCCGAATATACAACGCAGAATTATCCTCTTTGGGTGGCCCTGCAGAATCAAAAAGAAGCGAAGCAGGGCGCGACAATCTTTTGGGCAAGTCCCCTTGCTCTTTACAATGATGCCGAGCCGCTTTTGTTCACGACCAATCTTGCCTGGCTTCAAAAGCCCGCTCCAAACGCAAATGAAGATTTATTTCTCACAAATCCCTTCACGCTCCCCAAAACAGCAGCCCAAAGTGATTCTCAGACCGGGCAATTCGTAGTAGCCGCCAAAAAAGGAAATATCTCGCTCGTCTCAGACCAGTTTTTCGTCTCAAGCCTCATGACAGGCTTCATTTCAGGCGAAAGTACGGGCGACTTCAGAAACTACGACTATCTTACAAAGGAACTTTTGAATCTCCGTGGAGAAGAGGAGCTTTCCGATCTCATGCAAAAATCCGCCCCAATCACGGCATTGTATAAAATCACGGACGCCTCCCAGTTCAATTCCGCAAGAAAAGTCACAATCGCGCTGAATTTTGGCATTCTCCCGCTTCTGATTCTGGCTTTTTTTGTTTTCATTCAGCTAAAGAGGAGGGGAAAATAATGACAGTCGGAATTTACGGCAGAATGTATATGGGAGCAGAAAAATGAAAAAAACGATTGCAGCAATCACATTGCTCGCATCTTTGTGTGCGAATATCTTTGCGGACGGAAAGCCTTCCTGGTATACGGAAGAAGTGCTGGTGAGCGAAATGGAAATCAGGCGCAAGAATTCCGAAGGCGTATATGCTGACTTTATCGACAGGACATTTTCTGCCTGCGCGCATGTTCGTGTTACAGATGAAATCCAGTCACTTGAAGAAGCACGCGCAAAAGCTGAAAAAGCCGCTTCGGAAAAACTCGATTCATATTTTAAGGACCACAAAGAAAATGATGCACTCAAAGGAAAGCATGAACTGTACAGCTGGAGCTATGATTATTCCCTTGAAAACGGCGGAGCCTATGTTCAGGTTCAGGTTGTAGTCAAAAAAGAAAAGCCAAAGGTAACTTCAGCAGCTTTATCGACGGATTCGAAAAAAAATCTTTCAGAGAATTCTAATATAGGCTCCCGCATAATCAGCTATGATTCAGAACGCATGACCCTCGTTGACAAAATTAATTTTGCGTCAGAAGAAGCCTTGGAATCCCACAAAGTCTCCCTTACCACAAAAGAAGATGAAAACGGAAACAAAATAAGCAAATATTCAAAGACAAAGCAGGCATTTTATTATCCGGACGGAGTTTTAATTCATGATACTACTTACAATCTTACAGACACCCTTTTTCAGTTCAATCTTAAGAATACCGTAAAAGGCCGCAAAACCCTGATTGTAATCAGAATTGATACCCTATACGACAACGATGAAATAGTGCTTTCATACAAAGGACAGGACTATAAATCAAAAATCGATAAAGACACGAAAAACCGCTGGCGTAATATCGTTTTTGAGATTGAAGAAGGCACCATTAGCGAATACAACCCGCAGTTTTTTATCAGGGAGTCAAAATCCAAGCAGGTAATCGGAAGTATTTTTGTTTACCAGTTATTGTAATTTTTAAAGAGGAAAAATGAAAAGAGACTTCTACATTAAAGCACTGTTTCTAGCCTTCGCTTTAGCCTTGTTTTCCTGCGCCTCAGTTCCGAAAACAGTTTTTCCGCCCGATGGAATCTATTCCTACGATTTTGAGCGCTATGTCGATTGCGTTGAGGTCACGGCAATGTACAAGGCCTACGGGCTGGACGCTTACCAGAACATCCTAAAAAAATCTTATGGAAACGCTGTTCTCATGCAGGCAGGGACTTTCGTCGAGCCTGAGACAAGGATTCTGATTTCAATCTCACCGACCGGGGAAGTCACAAGCCCCCAAAATCCCTCAATCACGGGAATTTACAAAAAGAACGGCGATTTTTTCTTTCAGGGATATTATGAGGAAAACTCTCAGATTTCAAAAATCACCATCAACGGAAGGCTTCTTCTTACAAAAGAGAGCGACCGGGCATCAGAAGATTTTGACGGCGACTTTATCCTGACCGATAACGGAAGCGAACGAAAGCAGAAAGTCAGAATCGAAAAGGGTCTTTATCTCTGGGAATACGAGGAAAAAGAGGAGGGCGATTTTGAAACATGGCCCGTTATTGTCTCTTCTGACGGAAGATTTCATTCCGGCTTTGACATGACCGTTCGCTCCGGCGTTAAGAATATGAGCGACATGCTCGTCTCAAGCACATGCGAATCTTACGGAAAAGTAAAAGCTGACGGAAGCATTCAGGTTCAGACAATCACGAAAAATTACGGAAGCGGGCAGAACGGGGAAGAAGAAAGGACTGACTTTTCAGGAGTCCGCGGAAGCGAGAATTTAAGCCAGATTTCAAAAGAAAAATCCACTGACTCAAAAATCAAAAGGACACTCACAAAAACAAGCGGAAAAATGCAGGTTCCCAAAAAAGAGAATCCGCCTGAATGGTACGCGGACTTCATCCCCAACGACAGCGATTTCCTTTACGGCTCGGCAAGAAAATCTCATGCCGACAAGGAAACCGCCCTCAGAATCGCCGAGCTTACCGCAGTATCACAGATAAAATCCAGCCTTGTCCAGAAAATTCTATCCAAGTCCGAGGCAGAAAAATCAATGATACAGGAAGGGGATGGCAAAACAAAAGCCGAATCAAGATTCTTCCGGACTGCAGAAACTTTTTCTTTGATGAAGATTCCCTATGAAGTGGCTGAAAGTTTTTACGACGAAAAGACAGGCACGGCTTATGTTGTGGTAAGGCTGGGCCGAAGCCTAGCAGAAAATATTTTGGAGGGGGAAAAATGAAAGTTATTTCTAAGAAAAGCATCGTATTATTTTTGGGTTGCATGATTTGTTCGGCAGCAAATTTGTCAAAACAGAGTAAGAGGAGAAAAAGTCAATGAAAAAGATTGTTTTTGCGGCAGTGTTTTTACTGAGTGCCTTTTATGCATTCTCGGACGACGGCGGGAGTTTTTATCCAGAGGACTGGACTTACGGAAACATCTACGTAAAAGAACCGAACGAAAAGATTGCGCTTGAAAAAGAGCTGATGATTGTGGAACAGTCTTCAAAATGGGCTTGGGAGGACGAAGCGGCAAAAACACTCAAAAAACTCCACGGAAACGAAGTCGAGGCGATTTTCGGCTTCAAGAACACAACGGCTCAAACTGTGGTTGTTCCTTGTGCTTTTCCCGTCGTCGTTTCAACGCAGGTTGCTGTTAAAAAGGACGGCTTTTTGTCTAATTGTATTGAAGTGGGAAACGGCTTTAATTCCAAGCTGGACATTCTCCAGGTCGCACTCGGCAGAAAACTCAAACTTGACGAAGAGCGTGGTTGGGACAAAAATATCTGGGGAACGACCGACGCAACAAAAGAGGAATTGCTTTCTTTGGACAAAAAACTAAGGACAATCCCAATCAATGACTATCTTTCCGAGCTGAAAAACTACAAGGCAAGCGAAACGCTCAGTCCCTGCCAGATTGTACAGGACGGCAAGAAAGTCGCCGTGCAGACAGTGGGAATCGAAACATCAATCGAAAAGCACGACGAATACACAGAAGCCCTGGAAGAAAGTTCGTATAGGCACGATCAGGCTGAAGTTTACACGATAAAAGTCGTCCTGCACTTTTTCCACGAGCTGAACTTCAAGCCAGCCGCCTCTTCAACATTGAGCGTAAAATATGCGATAGACGCAGCTAAAGGCGGACGGAGCAACCGACACAGCTTTGTTTACGATATTTCCACGGGCGGAACCTGGAAAGGCGATATAAAATCCTTCGTTGTCCTTACAGACAGCTCAATGGACATCAAAAACTCAAAGACAAAGTTCGAGATTACAGACCTCGGCGAGATGTGCAACTGGAAAAGAACATATTTATATTGTGCCGAAAACTACAAGCCACAGAAAGACGAATATTTTGTATTTGATTTAAACTCTTATGGTTATGATGATGATGTGTGGCTCTCAAACAGAAAAAGTATGCAGGATTTTGTTTCGGGCGTTCGCGCTTCCTCAGAGCTTTCCGGCTCGTATAAAATTGCGGGCAAAAAAGGCAATGAATGGGCGACACAGAATTCCGGAGAGTGCAACGAAGACAGTAACCTTGAAAACTCAACTTACGAAGCAAAGACTTCTTTTGACGGCAATCTTCTGAACGGCTGGGTTGAGGGAGTCAAAGGCGACGGAATTGGCGAATGGATTGAGTTCACGCTTTCAAAAAACGTTCTCGGACCTTTTGCGACGAACGGGCTTCGGCGTTTTGGCGGCAGCCTTAAGCGAGAGACAGAAAATGGCTTAGACTGGTACTATTACGATGAAAAATCAGACGAGCCTTACAATGTTTACAAAAACGCAGGCGGAATCAAAAGCACATGGGAGTCCAACAACCGCGTGAAGTCCATGCTTCTTTCGTCTGAGGGCAAAAACATCGCAGAACTACAATTTGAGGACAAATGTCTTGAGGTTTTGACAACTCCTGCTGACTGGATTTGGCAGAGCGCGGTGAAAAATCCGCAGCTTTTGAAAGCAGGCACATACCGAATGACAATCAACAGCGTCTACAAAGGCAAAAAGTGGGACGACACAGTTCTGGGCGAAGTGTGGTTCGTTCCGATTGGGGACAAGGCGGGAAAAGCCATCTTGAACGACGACTTTTTCAAGAAGCCGATTCTTCAAAAAACAAGTCAGTTTTTGTTTTCAAAATAGAATTACAGGAAGGTGAGTAAAAAATGACCAGACAAAACAAATTTCTTTTAAAAATTCTTCTCGCATCTATTTTGATTTTCGCCTTTTCCCTGATTTTCTCAAAAAAAGAGAGGAACGCGGCGAAATCTGTTGAATCTGCAATACTGAACCCAAGCCACAAAAGCGAAGTAAGCCTGATTGAGATAGGGACGGGCGAAAGCGGCACTATCACGCTAAAAAAACAGGGGGATTTCTGGCTCCTCTCAAAAGAAAGCGAAAAGGGACAGACAATATGCACCATAGCGGACTCAAAAATCATCAACTCACTGATTGAAAATGCCGCAAAAATTCGGAAGCTCTACGCTATCTCAGAGAAATTTTCTGATTATGAAAGGCTGGGGCTCACGGAAAACTTAAGCACAAGCATAAGTTTTCTTAAAAACAATAGCAGCTTGTATACAAAAGTACACTTTGGCTATTCAGATTCCCTCACAAACAGGATTTTTCTTCGCTCAGAAAGCTCAAAAGCCGCCTACGAGTGCGAAAATGACTTTCAGCAATACCTGACGACTCAAACAAACTACTGGTCAGAAGGAGAAATTTTTCCTGAAATCGAAAATCCTGTAAAAATCACGCTTAAAATAAATGAAGGTTCGGAAGTTTCTCCTGAAAAAACACTGAGCCTCGAAGAAAAATCCCCGAATTTCACCCAAAAGACAGGCACGCTTCTTTCATTACGACATGGAAATATTTCCGAGCCAAAAGACAATTCTCATGAAGAAGCGGGCAAATCTGGAAAAAGCAGGGCAATTCTCACAATTCAAGACGGAAACGGCAGAATCGCCAGGCTGACTTTCTACGCATTGCAAGACGGCTCCTATTTTTACACAAAAAACGTCACGCCAAGCGAAATCGACAGTCAGGAAACAAGATTCGCCCTTTATTCAGAAAACGCGACGTACGAGATTTCAGAATGGACTTATAAGCGGATAATCTCGCTTTTTTAAGCAATCGCCGCCAGCACTGCAAAAGACAAAAAATTATACAGCCCATGAACCGCGAACGAAATCCAAATCATCTTTGTTTTTACCATACAGACTCGGAGGATGATTCCGCAAACAAGGGCATTCAAAAATCCAAAAAAGCCCAGGTATAAATGGGGAAGTGCAAAAAGAATAAGGGAAGCTGTCTCAGCAATAAGCGAAAGCCTTAGGTTTATTTTTTCATTCTGAGGATTTTTCCGCACCTTGAATAAAAGCTCCTTCAAGGCTCTAGGAAGATAAAAACGATAAATCACTTCCTCAAAGAAAGCCGCAAAAATCACGCCGAAGACAAAATCAACTTTTCCGAGAAATCCTGCTGGAAAGACGACAGAATGAAGCCCCGCCTTGCTTCCCGCAAAAAAAGCAATCAGCTCAAAAATCACCGAAGAAAGGCAAAGGGCGCCAAAAGTGACAAGGGCATTGCTGGAATAAAGAAAAAAAGGCTGCCTCTCAGACAAAATTTCCTCTTCAAAAATCTTCCCCTTAAGCGCAGAAATATATATCAAAAATGCTATAGCTCCCAAAAGAAAAGTGGAAAAAGGGTAGAAAGCCACAAATTTATCATTCCGCTCCACAAAAAACTGAAAAACAATCGGCGGAATCACCAGAAAGAGAAGAACATAAAGAAAAACAAGCCAAGCAAAAAAACTTTTTTTCATCAGAAAATAGCCAAAAGCAGACTCTCTGCAAAGAAAGAGTAATCAAAATATGTCCGAAATGCAAAAAAAATGGGCGGAGTCGGGGTTCTGACAAAAAATCGCTTTGAAGAGCGAAGCGTCCCGAAGGGCTTCAACCGCGATTTGTTTGGCAGGTTCCCGACGGGAGCCCATTTTTTTGTAAGCTGATTGCAGCTTATTTTTGATTAATATTTCGAATCCGCGAAACCAATCCAGCCTTCGTTCTCGACGAGAGCCTTTTCAAATCCCTCAAGCTTGAATGGATAGCTCTTTGAAAGGCTGCCAGCAATGAGCTTTACCTTCCAGGTTCCGTCTTCTTTCTGTTCGATTTTGCACTCGCAGTCCTTGTTGCCGAAAGTGCGGAACATGTCATCAATGTCTTTTTTTGGCATGTTGAGAGCCAAAAGACCGCAGTTGTACATGTTCTGATAGAAAATTCGTGCAAAGTTCGGGGCGATGACGGTGTAGATTCCGTTCACTTCCAAAGCCCAGGGAGCATGCTCACGGCTTGAACCGCAACCAAAATTCTCGCGGGTGATAATTACCTTTTTGTTAGGAACATCGCGTTTTGCATCGAATCCTTCAAGTTTAAGATCTTCAAGAAGGTAAGGCTTGAGTGCCTGTTTTGAGACTTCCGTAAGATATTTTGCAGGGATGATTTCGTCAGTATTGATATCTGAGCGATCCAAGAAGAGTACATCTCCACCAAAAGCTTTCATAGTTTTCTCCTTTTAAGCTTCTATAATAAAACGGCTTAATTAGCCTTTGTAAAGTTCAGAATTTGCGATAGTTCCGGTAATTGCCGTTGCCGCAGCGGAAGCAGGGCTCATCAAGTGAACCATGCCGCCCTTACCCATTCGACCGTTGAAGTTGCGGTTTGTGGTTGAGGCACAGACTTCGCCCTCAGCGAGAACGCCGTTTGACATACCCAAGCAAGCGCCGCAAGTCGGGTTAGTTACGCAGAAACCTGCATCAAGGAAAATATCGATGATTCCCTCGTCCACAGCCATCTTGTAGATTTTCGGAGTTGCAGGAGAAACGATTCCGCGGACTCCGTCTGCAAGATGGTGGCCTTTGAGAACTTTTGCCGCAATTCTAAGGTCAGAGATTCGTCCGTTTGTGCATGAGCCGATGTAAACCTGATCGACTTTTGTGCCTTTCATGTCAGAAATCTTTTTAATCTGATCCGGCTTGTAGTTGATAGTGCAGACAGGAGCCAAGTTTGACAAATCTTCAGTAA
Organism: Treponema sp. UBA3813; assembly: GCA_002368605.1. GTDB lineage: Bacteria > Spirochaetota > Spirochaetia > Treponematales > Treponemataceae > Treponema_D. The sequence goes on from DFEB01000049.1 coordinate 11,555, forward strand.
TGACTTTTACATACTCAGCGTCGTCATCGTCACGCCATTTTGCGTAATCAGCGATAGCATCTTCCTTTGATTTGTATTCGTCTTTGATGAATTCCCAAAGGTAATCAACGGTTTTTGCGTCAGGGAAACAGATTCCGCTGGTACCGCCGGCTTCGATTGCCATGTTACAGAGAGTCATTCGCTCTTCCATATCCATGTTGTCAACGACCGGGCCTGTGAACTCGATAACGCAGTTTGTGGCTCCGTTTACGCCGATTTTACCGATAAGGTGAAGGATTACATCCTTTGCGTAAACGCCTTCTTTAAGTTTGCCGTTCAATACGAATTTGATTGATTTTGGCTCACGGAAAGAGCAAACGCCCTTAAGGATTCCAACCTCAAGGTCAGTCGTGCCGACACCAGCGGCGAAAGCACCGAAGGCTCCGTGAGTACAAGTGTGGCTGTCACCCATGATTACAGTATAGCCCGGTCGGACAAAGCCTTTTTCGGGGAAAATGGCATGGCAGACACCGTTTGCACCGATATCGAAGAAGTCTTTGATATTGTTGCGGTGAGCCCAGTCACGCAAAATCTTTGACTGTGTTGCAGTTTTGCTGTCTTTTGAAGGAGTTACATGGTCGATGACAGCCTTAATCTTTGTGGCATCGAAAACACGGTCTTTGCCCCGCTCAACCAAATCATTGATTGCGACAGGCGTTGTGATTTCATGACAGAAAACGCGGTCAAGTTTGAGAACATAAGTTCCCGGAAAGGGAGTGTCAACAAGATGTGACTCAAAAATCTTTTGGGCGATTGTTTTTCCCATTTTTTATACCTCTTTATAAATGTCATGCCGAAAAAATCAGCATCTTTAATTTACTACATTAACTGGCTTTCCTGCCATGAATGCTTTGATATTCCCGATTGCGATGTCAAGCAAGCGAAGCCGGGTTTCTTTTGGTGCCCAAGCCAAATGGGGCGTAATAAGGCAATTCGGGGCTTTATAGAGCGGACAATTTTTGCTCATTGGCTCTTCCAAAAGAACATCCGCCGCATAAGCCGCGATTTTTTTAGAATCAAGAGCCGCCCTTACATCTTTTTCGCTAATCATTCCGCCACGAGCCGTGTTTATGAGAATTGCGGAAGGTTTCATAAGAGAAAGAGTGTTTTCATTAACCAGCTCTGTTGTTTCAGGAGTGAGGGGCGCATGAAGGGATAGGAAATCTGATTTTTTGAACAAATCCTCAAGAGAAACAGAAGAAATTTCAGAAAGTTTTGAAGATGGAAGGGAAAGGCAATCCAAGCCCTTTTTAAAAGATTCCTCAGAATGAGCGTGTACGATAACCTTCATGCCGAAAGAAAGTGCGATTTCTGCCACCTTCTGACCAATATGGCCGAAACCAAAAATGCCTAAGGTTTTGCCGGAAAGTTCCGTGAGGGGGGAGAGCCAGTAACAAAAATCAGGATTTGAAATCCACTTGCCCTCGTGAACAGAAGCTGAATGAGAAGCCACAAGATTTGTGAAATGAAGGATAAAAGCAAAGACATGCTGGGCAACCGCATTGGTACTGTAAGAAGGAATATTAGTAACCGTGATTCCGCGCTCGCGGCAAGCCTTTGTGTCAACAACATTGTAGCCTGTGGCAAGAACGCCAACATAGCGAAGACGAGGACATTTCTCGATAATTTCGCTTGTGATTCGGACTTTGTTTAAAAGAATGATTTCGCTGTCGCCGATTCGCTCGGCAACGAGTTCTTGAGGAGAACGATCGTATACTGTAAATTCACTTGCAAGAGCCTTTACTCCATCCCAAGAAAGATCCCCAGGATTGAGACCATGCCCGTCAAGAACTGTTATTTTCATATAAATGCCGTTAGCCTAAAACCGCAATTCCAGTAGATGAGATAGCGGCATTGATGGCATCCTCGATACCACCCACACCTTCGTCAAAATCTACAAGAACTTGTGATTTATCAGGATTTGCATTGCAGCTTGTGACTCCTGCTACAGCTTTAACCGCAGCATCAACTTTTGCGGCTACATCAGGGTCGAACATGCCGTCAACATAAATTTTTTTCTGCATTTATGATTACTCCAAATTGCGTGATTTCCTAATTATAAACGGTATATCGGAAAAATTCAACAAAAATAGTCTTAAGTCGTTTTTAAAAAACCACTTTATTCGGCGAGTTTTTTCCCGTTCCCCTGAGTCTCTGCAAGAGTTTTCCCCAGCTGACCGCAGGCTCCACCGATTTCCCGTCCTCGCCGAGTCCTGAGCGTCACATTGATTCCAGCCTTTTCAAGATGATAGACGAAATTCTTACATTCCTTTGCGCTGGGCTCGCTGAATTCCAAGCCCTCAACCGGATTCCATGGAATAAGATTCACATGAACATCAAGACCGCGGGCAAAATTTATCATGTTAGTCGCGCTTTCAATGCTGGTGTTAGTGTCATGGAGCAAAGCCGCTTCCAGTGTGACCCGCTTACCTGTTTTTTGGGCAAAATAGTCTATTGCCTTTCGCAATTCGGGCAGGGGATTAGTACGGCAGATTGGCATGAGTTTCTCGCGGAGCTCGTTATCAGCCGTGGTAAGGGAAACAGCCAGTCGAATCTGAGGACCGTTATCCGCCAGATCGTAAATTCCTTTGATTACGCCTGAAGTTGAGAGGGTGATTCTTCGTCCGGAAAGGGCACGGCCCTCTTTATTCGTGAGGATTGCGATTGCTTTCCGCACATTAGGAAGATTCATCATCGGCTCACCCATGCCCATAAAAACAATATTATCAAGATTTCCGGCATGTTTTTCCAGAGCCAAAAATTGCTCCACGATTTCGCCTGCTGTAAGATTTCTCGCAAGTCCTAAATGCCCTGTCTGGCAGAAAGCACAGTTCATGGCGCAGCCTACCTGACAAGAGACGCAGGCAGTCTTCCGCTCCTCACGGTCAGTTAGAAGAACTGTCTCAACGGCAAGACCGTCAGAAAGAGTAACCTGCAATTTGATTGTGCCGTCCGGATCTTTGAGAACCTTAGAAACGGAAGTAGAGCGGAGAGTTGCCTTCTGTGAAAGCTGGTCGCGAAGTTCTTTGGAAAGGTTGGTCATCTCGTCAAAAGATTCTGCTCCCTTTCCAATCCACTGAAAAATCTGCTTGCCCCTAAAAGACTGTTTTAGGGAAAGAGCCTGACATATTTCCTCTGGCAGAAGCCCTGCTAAAGCTGTTTTATCGTCCATAATTTATATATGATACAATAAAACAAAAAAATTATACAGACTCTCTTTCAAGGCGGTTGAGCATGTCGGCGACTGCAGGTGAGCGAACGCCATAGCGAGAAACATTCTTCAAAGTTTCGATAGCCTTTGGTTTCTGCCCCAATTTAACATAGCAATCAGACAAATCGATATAGAAGCGGAAATTCTTCGGGTCCCCTTTAATCAAGCCCTGCAAGCGTTCTGCAGCCTCTTCGTAGCGACCTTCACCCTTACAGATTAAAGCCAAGCCCAAAGCCGCGTAGACATCAAATTCGATATCCATTGCCTTATTATAATATTCTGCGGCTGTTTTGTAATCGCCCGTATTTCGGTAGGCATCGCCCGCACGAGTGAGGATTACTTTGTTTTCAGGATCCAGCTCAAGGATTTTATTCCAGTATTCGATTGAGCGGAACTGCTGGTTCATACCACGGTAACAGTCAGCCAGCCCAAAGAGAGCATAGAAATTGTTGGGTTCCTTTTGCAATGCCCTCTCAAAATAAGTAACACCTTTTTCAAAAGTTTTGAGTTTTCGGTGACAGTTTCCGATTGAAGTAAGGACCCGGATATCAACGAAATCAACATTCTTTTCCAGCATTTTCGTCCAATAGTAAAGCGCATCACGATATTCTTTAAAATCGTAGTGAAGATGACCAAGGCCGATGAGGGCATAAGAATTATCCTCTTCCATGTCAAGGACAGAAAGATAAAGCTCTTTTGACTTTTTAAAATCACGGATTTTTCGGTATGCGTCGGCAACACGGGTAAGAACCGTAATATTACGATCATCATGAACAAGGTACTGCTCCCAAATTGCAATTGCCTTGTGATACTGATTCATAGCCTTGTAACAATCTGCCAAACCGAAGAGGGCATAATTGTTTCCAGGATGATAATCAAGACATTTTGAATAATATTCGACAGCCTCGTGGAAATGCCCCTGCTTACGCTCTGCGTCCCCCAAACCCACAAGGGCATAATTATTGTTCTCGTCAATTTTCAGAATTTTATAAAAAGCATCTTTAGCCTCATCAATTCGATTATCTTTGATAAGCTGATAACCCTGCTTTGACAAGTCAGAGATTTCTGCGGAAACACCACCCTCTGGAACGAAATCGACCTCGGCCTGTGGAATATCAAAGTCTTTGAACAATTCATCGCTCATGTTTTCCTCACTTTTTTAAATATTTTTATTTTTATTTAAGCAATATCGAAATGATACTAGCTATTTTTTCGTAAACTGCCTCTGATTTCGCCCGATTATTAGCTAAAAGATAATATTTGAGCGCAATGAGAGAACGGTTTTGTTTCATGTAAAGATCGCCAATCCGGGCAAGCCCGTCAGAATAGCCAGTGGTAACAAAAATCCTGCAAGCGGCATCGTACTTACCTTCATTAAAAAGCACATTGCCTTTGCGATTGAGAACAGCTTTTTGCTCGGAAGACAAACCCTGCATTGGTTTATCAGTAACTTTGATAAATCCCTCAGGGATGCTGTGAGCAGCCAGAGTGTTTTTTACTTTTGCTTCATCCAACTTTTTTACCTGATGACAATTTTACATATACTTATGTTATCATAATTTAGTCAAAAGTCAATATAATTTAAGTTAATTTTTGGAATAAAAATGGACGATTGATCTGCCATAAACACGCTTATCTTTGAGCATTAGCGAGCCAATCTGATCAGGAAGCATATCCTCTTCAGGAAAGTGAATCATGACCAAGCCGCCGTTATTTACCAGCGAGCGTTTTTCGATTGTCTTGAGCAAATCAAGGCGATACTTATACGGAAAAGGTGGATCCAAAAAAATATAATCAAAAGTGTCTTTACATCTTTTAAGGAAGAGTTCAACGGCCATAAAATGACAAGCGATTTTCACGCCAAGTTCTTTTTCAGTGATAGAGACATTTTCAAGCACCTGCTTTATTTTAATTTTGTCTTTTTCGCAAAGCTGAACTTCTTTTGAGCCCCTGGAAACAGCTTCAATCGCAATCGTACCGCTGCCAGAAAACAAATCTAGCCAGGATTTACCGTCCAAATCACCGAGGATTGCAAAAACAGACTCCCTCATTCTGTCCATAGCCGGTCTGATTATTCCGTCCGGGCATTTTATTATACGACCTTTTAATGTTCCGCCAGTAATACGCATATTTTTTTCCTTGTTTAAATAAGATTATGAATTCGGATTCAAAGACCAAAAAATGACATTATGGGGAAGCTTCTTGTTTTCTTTTGCGTAATCAAACGCAGTCTTTCCAGTCGAATCTTCAATTTGTTTTTTTGATGCCCCATTTTTTAGCAGCCATTCAATTATTTGAGTATTTTTGTTCGTCTGGCAAGCAATCATGAGCGGCGTTTTTCCATTATATGGAATATTAAGAGAAACACCTCTGTCAATAAAAGCCTGTAGGACATAGGGTTTGTTCAGATTAGAAATTCCATAAGCCAACGCACCACGAGCCTGCTCTGAATCAGCAGGGTAGGTATCAAGCAAAAGCGAAAGAACCTCAGGATTATCAGAAAAACCAGCGGCAAGCACAAGGGCTGTAAGACCATAAATATTCTTAAGCGAACAGTCAGAGCCTTTACACAAAAGAAGTTTCGTAACATCAGCATTCTTCTGAAACCTAGCCGCATACATTAAAGCAGTCCAGCCATCATTATCTTTCGCATTGATATCAGCACCAGAATAGATAAGATTCTCAATCAGCGGAATATCACCTTTCTTGGCTGCAAACATCAATTTTGTCCTGCCAACAGAGTCCTTTTCGTTCGCACCTTCGATAATTTTCCGCTCAGCTTCTTCAGCCTCAATAAGGCTTTCTGGAATCTTCATGTCAGAAAGCTCATTATTACTTGCATAGTCATACAAATAAATGCTCTCAGGGATAACCGATGGAGAAGCCAGAGCTGTCAAATCAAGCAGTGAATTCACATCAGAAGAAGTGTCAACTTCCTCAATTACATTTGCCTGCTCCTGAAGTTCTACAGTCTCTTCTCCGATGGAAACAGAGTTTTCTTCCGGGATAAGGCTTTCTTCTGTGACAGGGCTTTCTTCAGGGATAGGCTCTTCATCTGGGACAGGGCTTTCTTCAGGGATAGGCTCTTCATCTGGGACAGGTATTTCTTCTTTTAAATCAGTTTCCGACTCACTTTCTTTTTGAGGTTCATGCGCATACAAAGAAAGCAAATCGAGAATTTCTTTAGATTTTGTCGCATTAAATCGCGCATAATCAAAACTTGTTAATCCGTTATTATCCTGATGAAGAATCCGTTTTTCTTTTTTTGAATTACTTTCGGCCTCATAAGAAAGAACATTGCTTATAACATCGATGTCATCTTCATATTGGCAGGCATACATAAATGCAGTAACTCCATTTTTCGTCACTGAATCAGGGGAAAGATCGGCTTGTCTGAGAATCAAATCAATAATTGCATTGTCTCTATTATTTTTTAACGCTGCCATGAGCAAATTTTCTTTTTCCGATGAACGAGTATGTTTTTTGAAAGAGTAATCAGTCTCAATTGCACGCCGAATTTCACTCTCAGATCCACTTTCAACAAGTTTAAATACATTGTCAGTCCATGGAAAAGCTGATAAGGCTGCAAGAGAAAAGAAAAATATAATTCGTGAACCGAATTTTTTCATTCCTAAAAAGTATAATTCACTTTATTTAGAATTTAAACCAACTTCCGTCAGTTGTAAGATACCAGTCTGCAAGCACGGTGTTGAGACTCGGATTATACCAGCTGATGGAACCGTCACGATTCAAAACAACCATTTTGCTCTGGGTCTTCACTGTTTTTATCGGCATAGAAGCTGAGCGCCTGTACAATAAATCTCGGCGTGTCGAAAGGTTATATGATCGAACCTGACTTTTTCCTATGTTTGTAAACAAAACATTTCCATACAGCGAAGCAAAAGCTTCACTGTCTTCATCAGTGATTGAACTCAGATAACGATACGCTTTAGTCTGAGGTTTGTAAGCAAAAATCGAAGTAGTGAGTTTCTTTGTCTGGGCATTCGTATAAATTGTGATTCCATAGAATTCAGAACTATTCTGATTCGGATCGAAACTAAGCGAGTAGGCGACATTACCTTTCATAGAAAGAGGGACGGTTTCCTGTGTGTTTACATTAACATAGATTAGAGGCACATTAGGAGAAGAACCGCTTGATTTTGCAATATATAAATCAGTTTCATTGAAAAGAATCGCGTCCTGAATGCTAGTTCCTTGATAAAGTTGTTTTTTCTTAAACGATTGAATATCAATCATATTTACAGAAGAATTTGACTCAACATCAATCAAAGAGTTGCCGTACAATTTAAGAACTTGGACAGTACCCACCGGTGCAAAAAGCTGCGTAGTTCTTCCACTTGAAAGTTCCATCATAACAACGGCTTTCTTGGAATCTTTCGACCACAAAATAATATTCTCACCATAGGAAATGATGTTCGTATATCCAGAATTTGAAGCTTTTCTGTCAACATTTGCATTATCGTATGAAGAACGGAAAATGGAGTTAGGCGTAAGGAAGTAGAAATCCTCACCAACAGCAGCGACATCGTAGATTTTATCATACATTTTGTCAGTAAGAGCCTGCAAGACATCAACACGCTCGGCCTTAACATAATCAAATTTATAGACATTACCAAAATTCGTTCCGGCATATATTTCTTCATCAGCAAGGTTTGCGCATACGACAGACTCACCAGTTTTTAGTCCTGAAAAAGTACGCTGGATTTCTGGAGCGATTACAGCCTTATTTCTGTCATTTGCGACCTTAAAGAGCTTAAACTGCCTGTTTTCATTCACAATGTAATATAAATCTTTAGAAGAGTTTGAACCGATGAGAACTGGATTTGCAGACCGATTTATTGGGAATCGTCCGATTGTGTTTCCAATTGCCAGAACAACAAGTAATTCATTTTCACGGATGCCGGCTCCAAAACGACTGTTGTTGAACATACAGAATTGAGACAAATCATACTCTGTATTGAAAGATTCTTTTTTCTCGCCGTTTTTCAGATTGTAGTATGAAAGGATTCCTTTTGGAGAATACATTACGACAGAATTTTCCGTATCAGATGTTTGGACATAATTTACTACACCCGTATTCCCCTTGATTTTGTTACGGATGACAGATCCATTGCTTGAATTAAGGAAAAAAGCTCCGCTTACGCTCGCCGTACCGCAGATAATGTAAGTTCCTTTTGCTGAATAGGCAAGACTTGTGAGAGAGTCCGTAAAACGAAAGGCGAATTTTCTCGTAAAATTCTTCCAGTTCCAGACAGAAACGCGATTTAATGAAGCTCCGTCACTTTCGTAAACGGCGATTTCGTTTCCGTTGGGGCTTCGGGCAATCATCTTAATAGGCAGGTCAGAAATCTGATAGTGTTCGCCAATGCCGTCTTCAGTCCACTTAATTAAGAATCCGTCGTTTCCAGCAGAAAAAACCGAGCCGTCAGAATTTTCAAGATATGCGACATTTGAAACCGCGCCAGAATGAGATTGGGTAGAAATATGGGACTGAGCATAAATTAGAAATGAGGAATTAGCAATTAGGAATAAATGTATTAAAATGTGAGAAAGATTTTTAAAAATCACTTTATTTTGCATTTATAAGCTCCGAAAAATAGTGAAAATCACCGCTCAGGGCCAGCATAAAAAGACCGGCGATAATGGCAATTCCTACATATTGTACAACATTTCGCGCTTTTGGGGAAACCTTGAGACCGAAAATCGCCTCGATAAGAGATGTAAGCACAAGGAATCCGTCAAGAATCGGAATCGGAAGCAGGTTCATGATAAAGAGCGACACACTTATTAAAGCCATGAAATTCAAAACAGATACAATCCCGCTCTTAAATCCTGCAGAAAAGCCTGATTTTGCAACATTTCCGAGCATTGAAGTTATTCCGGCCGGTCCGCGAACTGATTCAGAAGCCTTTACTTCCCCCTTAAAAAGCATTGCAATTCCCTTAAAAGAAAGCTTTATTACCTTAAAAGTCTCAAAAAAACCACGAGCAAGAGCCGGAAAAAACGAATATTTTTTTGCTTCTTTTCTGACTAATGTATCTTCATCCGAAACACTCATAATACCGATTTTTCCAGCACCTGATTTTTCATCCCTATCAGTATGAACTGTAAACTCCAGTTCTCTTCCATTTCTGTCAACAATTACCTGAATATCTTCGTCCGCATGAGCAGAAACTTCTTCAACCAAATCGTCAAAAATATTAATTTCGCATTGATTTATCCGGATTATTTTATCTCCGCTCAATATTCCTGCATCTTTTGCAGGAGAATGAAGTTCCGGATACTCTTCAGTTGCGAGTCTTACAGTATTTCCGAGGTAAATTTCCGTATATCCTGTAATCGCAATCACAAAAAAAGCAAAGACAGAAAAGAGAAAATTGGAAAGAGGACCCGCAAAGCCGATAAAAGCCCTGGAAATCGCCTTTACGCCGTAAAATGAATCTTTTTCCACCGCCGTATTTCCATTGTAGAATTCCTCAAAATCCTGCTCGCCCTTCATGGCACAGTAACCGCCGAAGGGGAGAAGGGAAATACGCCAGTCAGTACCATGCCATTCTTTATGAAGGAGAACCGGCCCCATACCGATTGAAAAAGCCTCAACTTTTACCCCGGAAAGACGGGAAGCCGCAAAATGCCCCAGCTCATGAATAAAAACGAGAAAACCAAGAAAAATAATTCCAATTATAATTGACATTTTTTCCGAGCCAGCCTGTCTGCCTCAAAGACATCGCTTAAATCCCGCGGGATTTTACTCCAGTCCGAGCCGTGGAGAACATTTGCCACCATTTCGCCGATTTGCAAGAAGCCGATTTTGCCGTCGATAAAGGCCTGAACCGCAATTTCATTTGCCGCATTGAAAACAATGGGATAAGAGCCGCCTTTTTCAGCAGACTCAAAGGCAAGGGCCAGCATGGGAAAATCATCCATACGGGGCTTTTCAAAAGTGAGGGTGCGTTTTCCGTCGGCGGTGTCGGTTAAGTCAAATGGCTTCATAAAATCACTTTTTACTTGAGGCCAGTCAAAAGCCTGTAAAATAGGATGCTTCATGTCTGGCTCAGAAAACTGTCCGTACACGATTCCGTCCTTTGTGCGCACCAGGGAGTGAATCACGCTTTGTGGATGAACTACGACCTGAACCTGGCTGGCTTTTACATCAAAAAGACGGACAGCCTCAATCACTTCAAGCCCCTTGTTGCCGAGAGTGGCCGAATCAATCGTAATTTTTACGCCCATATCCCATGTAGGATGCTTGAGGGCGTCAGCGACTGTGACCGAAGCGAGTTTTTCCCTGGGGAAAGTACGGAAGGGGCCGCCGCTCGCCGTAATTATGATTTTATCAATATTTTCTTTTTTGCACTGGTGGATAAGGGTAAAAATTGCCGAATGCTCAGAGTCCACGGGAAGAATCCGGGAGCCGCTTTTTTTTGCCGCCTCAAACATCAGGGGGCCTGCCATAACCACAGTCTCTTTGTTGGCCAGGGCTAAATCAAGTCCTGCCTCAAGAACCGTCATGCTGGGAAGAAGACCCGCGCTCCCTGCGATTCCGTTTACAACGATGTCAGGCTTAGTCTCGTCAAGAAGCCGCTTGATTCCGTCGATTCCATCGGTTTTCGTAAGTGAAGAAGGGCAGGAGAATTCTTTAGAAAGAGCTTCAAGCTCAGCCTTTTTTGAATTTGCCGTTAAACCGCAACAGACAAAACGATCGCGTTGATTACGCAGAATATCAAGGGTACTGCTACCGATTGAACCGGTAGCGCCGAGAACAAGAATTTTTTTCATAACCTAGAACAAGAAATTGATTCCAAAATAGTAAACAGGAGCGACAAAAACAATACTGTCAATAGAATCAAGAACTCCACCGCGACCAGGAATTATAGTACCAGAATCTTTCACTTCGGCAGAACGCTTTATAACCGATTCTACTAAGTCTCCGGCAATCGCAACAAAAGCAACAAAAAATCCAAAAAGAAGAATTTTTACGACAGAACCATAAAAAATCTCAGGAAAAAGCAAATGAGCGACAAAGGCTGTAAGCATTGTACCAGCAAATCCACCAAGGAAACCTGCGATAGATTTATTTGGACTAGCTTTTATGAAGCCTTTATTGTTTTTTCCAAAAAGAATTCCAAAAAACCATGCCACTGAGTCACACATGCAAACCATAAGGAAGAAAAATGCGATAAATTCCCTTGAATGCTCGTGAATAGTCATGCGAGACACAAAACTAGGCAAGAATCCTGCATAAAAAATAACAAACACAGAAGTAACGAGATGAGAAAGAGAATTTTCGAATGAATTTGCACTTAAAACTTCATAAGCCATACACAATAGAAGTACAAATAAAAAAGCATAGTTTATAATGGAAACCTTAAATTCTAACAAAGCAGCCAAGGCAGCGATAAAAGGAATGATAACAGACGCAATCAAAACTACAGGACGAGCCTGAAGAGAAAATTTATGAGCAAGCATGGCATACAACTCACTGGTCGCAAGCAAAGATGCCGCAAAAACCAGGACATGAAGCGCAATATGATGAAACTGATTAAACCACACAAGGCAGATAACTAAAGGCAAGCCAATAAAAAAAACAAGCAATCTCTGCACAACTTTATTCATAAATCCCCACCATTACGAATTCGGAACAGCTCCGAACCGTCTGTTTCTCTGCTGGAATTTTTCAATATCAGCAAAAAACTCATTCTCATTATAATCCGGCCAGAGCGTATCTGTAAAGACAAACTCTGCGTAAGCACACTGCCAAAGCAAGAAATTACTAAGACGCTCTTCACCGCCAGTGCGAATCATAAGATCCACAGGGGGAAGTGAAGGAATATCAAGTGATTTTGAAACCAACTCTTCGCTTATATTTTCGGCAGTTACGCCACTTTGGACAATTTTTTTGATTCCACGGACGATTTCGTCACGACTTCCATAATTTATGGCAAGAACGCATGTGGTTCCAGTAAAATGCTCTGTATCTTTTTTTGCGTTAAGAATTTCTGTCTGAACATCGGCAGGTAAACCGCTCAAATCACCAATATGCTCGACTTTGATTCCGTTTTTTTTGTAAAATTCAAATTCGGCGCGCAAGTGACCTTTAATAAGAGACATTAAATAACCAACTTCTTCCTGAGCGCGCTTCCAATTTTCGGTTGAGAAAGTGTAAAGAGTAACATATTTAATTCCGAGTTTTGCCGCCGCCGCCACAATTTTTTTTGCACTGGTCAAGCCTTCTTTGTGACCAGCTGTTCGCGGCAATCCCCGTTTTTTTGCCCAGCGGCCGTTACCATCCATGATGATTGCAACATGCTCTGGCAGGCCGCGGGCAATTATTTCTTCGGAAGTCATTTAGGCCATGATTTCCTTTTCTTTGGCGTCACAGACAGCCTGAATGTCTGCGATATATTTATCAGTGAGTTTCTGAAGGTCGTCAGTCTCTTTTTTAAGCTGATCTTCGGTAATCTCACCGGCTTTCTGCTGCTTTTTAAGATCGTCGTTTCCATCACGGCGAATATTTCGGATTGTTGTTTTGTAATTTTCACCTACCGATTTAGCCTGTTTTGCCAATTCCTTGCGTCGGTCTGCGGTGAGGGCAGGGATAGCGATTCGAATCACTTTTCCGTCGTTTGAAGGATTCAAGCCCAAATCAGCGACAAGGATTGCCTTTTCGATTTCTGTAATGAGAGATTTGTCAAACGGAGAGATAACGACAGTGCGTGCCTCTGGAATAGAAATCTGAGCGACCTGATTGAGAGGAGACTTGTTTCCGTAATAATCAACACGAACTTTGTCAAAAAGCGAAGCTGATGCGCGACCAGTTCGAATCGTGTTCATCTCATTCTTGAGACCCTCAATCGTTTTGTCCATCTTAGACTTTGCGTCAAATGCCATACTAATTCCTCCGTTTCAAGGGCAAATGCCATATCGGACTCTTTCCGATAAAAAAATACAAAAGCGGTCAGAAGCGAATCCGACCGCCATTTTCAAGGAAAATTATTTTCCGAGAATGTAAAGAGCGACCTTTTTGAATGAAAGTTTAGCTCCAACTGCTTTAGAAACTTCTTCGAGTTTTTTAGCAACAGAAACTTTGTCGTCTTTTACGAACATCTGGTCAACAAAGCAGATTTCAGCAAGGTGTTTGTTGATTTTGCCCTGAAGGATACCAGCCTTAACATTCTCCGGCTTAGAAGCCATTTTCTCGTCCTGAGCCATCTGAGCCTTGAAGATTTCTTTCTGCTCATCGATGTAGCTCTGTGGAACTTCTTCTTTTGTAGTGTAAGAAGGTGTGAATGCAGCCAAGTGCAAACAGCAGTCTTTTGCGAAGACTTTTACATCGTCAGAATCTGAGCCTTCAACGACGACAACTGCGCCAGTCTTGAAGTCTGAGTGAACGTATGTAGAAGCTACGCTTCCAGCCGGAACATCGATAACTTCGAGGCGGCGGAGAGACATATTCTCACGGATTTTTGTAGCAAGCTCAAGAACCAAGTCCTCAAGCTCTTTTTCGACTTTTGTGTATCCTTTTTCGAATACGATGTCGAGAATTTTTTCGCCCAAAGCGATAAAGTCTGCGTTTTTTGCAACGAAGTCTGTTTCGCAGGTAACTTCAGCGACAGCAATTTTATTTCCGTTCTGTCGGACGAAAATGCGGCCTTCAGAAGTAGCTCGTTCAGCGCGTTTTGCTACGGCAGCCAATCCCTTTTCTTTGAGGATTTTCTCTGCCTCAGCAGCGTCTCCGTTTGCTTCTGTGAGTGCTTTTTTACACTCCATCATGCCTGCGCCTGTTTTTTCGCGCAATGCTTTTACATCAGCAGCAGTAATTGCCATTTTTAACTCCAGTATGTAATCCCGCACAAGGCGGGAATCAATTTATTTGATTTTTGACTCGTCGATTTCGTCGTCGTCGTCATCCTCAACTTCATCCTTCTTTGTATCTTCTTCAGTTGGAGTGTAGTTTGAGTAGTCAACGATTTCTTCATCGTCTTTCTTTGTAGAAGCATCAGTCTGAACATCATCCTCGTCACCGAGAGTCTCGATGATTTTGAGACCTTCTTCATTGTTTGCTTCAACAACTGCGTTAGCGATGATTGAAGTAAAGAGGCTGATAGCACGAATAGCGTCATCATTACCAGGAATCGGGTAGGTGATGCCCTCTGGGTTACAGTTTGTATCAACAACAGCAACAACAGGAATACCCATGCGGCGAGCTTCTGCAACTGCAATCTGCTCTTTGTGTGTATCAATAATGAAGATAATTCCAGGAAGTTCTTTCATATCTTTGATACCGCCGAGGTTTTTCTCAAGCTTTGCCTTTTCTTTCTGAAGATTTGAGACTTCTTTCTTCGTGAGGTTGTCGAATGTTCCGTCAACTTCCATTTTTTCGATTTTCTTAAGTCTCTGAAGTGATTTTTTGATTGTTGCGAAGTTTGTAAGCATACCGCCAAGCCAGCGATTGTTTACATAGTACATGCCACAGCGCTCTGCTTCTTTAGCGATAGCCTGCTGAGCCTGTTTTTTAGTTCCTACGAAAAGAACTGATTTTCCAGAAGAAACAACCTTACGAACAGCCTCGTAGCTGTCCTTGATAGAAGCGATTGTCTTCTGCAAGTCAATGATATGGATACCGTTGCGCTCTGCGAAGATATATTTCTTCATGCGCGGATCCCATCTTTTTACCTGGTGACCGAAATGTACGCCAGATTCAAGCAAACTCTTCATGGTTACAACTGCCATTGAGTTTCTCCTTCACCGGAATTCATTGATTTTGGCTTTTTGCCTGTGAATTCCACCGTCTCTTGTTCTCGTGCCCGCTAAGCGAGCCGGATGATTACGAATTTTACTTCCAGCCACCAGCCTTTCATAAAACCCGACAGAATTATGTAAATATCAATTTTGAATACTATTCAAGAATCGAATAACCCTGTTCTTTTAACATATCATAAAGTTCAAAAATAGGCAAGCCGACAACATTTGAATTGGTACCTTCGATTTTTTTAATAAAGCACGACGCCAAACCTTGGATTCTGTAACCACCAGCAGTTCCGTGCCAATCCCCAGTCTCAACATACCATTCAATTTCTTCCTGAGTCATTGGTGCAAAAGTAACATTCGTGATTGATGTACGGCTTGATGCATACATGAGTTCGCCGTTAAAAAGGGCAAGCCCCGTAATAACCTGATGAGTCTTCCCCTGAAGTTCTTGCATAAAGCGCACGGCTTCTTCGTTATCAACCGGCTTACCGTATAATTTTCCGTCAAGAAGAACCATTGTGTCAGCACCCAAAATCCACGGAATCTCATGACCGGCAGGGTAGGTACGCGCCACCGCATCAACCTTTCGACTCGCGAGATATTCAGGAACTTGTTCCAAAGGAATATCAGACGGATACTTTTCATCAAAATTTGAAACTTTTACCTGATAAGGAATATTCAAGAGTTTTAAAATCTCTTGCCGACGCGGAGAGGAAGATGCGAGAATAATCGGTTTCATAACTCCTCCTTGAACTAAAAAAAATCAACGCATATCTTAATATAAAATTAAGATATCTTCAATATTCTTTTTGATAAAAAACACACACCGACAAAAAAAAAGCGGAGCCTTATAAAAAAACTCCGCTCTCACAAAACAAAAGTATCAAATAAAGTTACTTTGATTCTTTTTTATTTGAACCACTGTTTCCAGTCTGAAGAGTCTTAAGAAGCGCAAGAGCTCTATCCCGGACAGGTTTTACATAATGATAGTTTGTAGCAATCTGACCCACAGACTGAATCATTGCGCTTTTATCCTGCACTTTATCAGCGATTTTTTCGTACGCAACAAGAACCTCAAATGCAAGAGAACTTGTTGGGTTCAAAACCGCGTTCTTTTTATTTGCCCATGCGATTGTATTTACAACATCATCATTGTCATTCATACCAATCTCGCCAAGCGAGCGAACCGCCGCCGTGATTACCATAGGCTCATTGTCTGCAAGAGCAATATTCTTGAGAGTTGTCTTAGCCTCTGGAGTCGGAACTTTTGCAAGAAGATCACAAGCTTTTGCACGGATATCCGGATAATTGTTCACAAGACGACCACCCTGTCGTGACTGAGTATTAATACCCTCGCCAGCGAGATGATCCAAAGCCACCATCATATCTGGAGAAACCCTACCGTCTTCTACAGCCGATTCAAGATACTGAAGGGCGACAAGCTTATTGTCACGCTCATCAGAATTAGCAAGCTCTGTAATAACGACATCCTCAACTGTGCTCAAATACTCGTCTTCCGCAGAGCGCTCTTGTGCCACAAGTGAAAACGCCAAAAGAACTGCACAAGCCGTGCAAGCAATTTTTTTCAAAGATTTCATGTAAAAAATCCTCCTAGAAGAATAGAGTGAAACAAGACACTCTTTTCACATTATATAATATAAACTTTAAAATTGCAACTTAGTTCATGCAAAACACATTCATTAATCATCAATAGGGGGGAGATGAACCATCCATCGTCCGTTAATCTTATTGAAATAATAATAAACGATATCTTGCTCGCCCTGAACCTGAATTGCTTTTATATAAGTATCGGAAATATAACGAATCTCTGAAACCTCTCTTCCCCGACGAGCCGGAACAAACACATTCTTGAAATAATCCTGAAGCGAGGAAAGTTTTATCCCCTTTACAGGAAGGCGTTTTTCGGCCTTCTGGAGATTCTTCCGAAGTTTCCAATAGTCAACCGACTCCTGATCAACATAACCGACCCAGGCATTATAACTCTTAGTGCTTCCAGGATCTTTCATGATAACATCAAGCTCAGAGATAATTCGAAGAATCGTTTCCTTGTCTTCGGCAAATGTATCACGAGAAACCGAAATACCACCAACCGAACGAGAATACTCATCATCTTCCGCCTGAACCGTCGGCTCAGCGACCACCCCCTCAGGCTGCTCAACAACAGGCTCGTCTACCAATGTTTTTTCCGCTTCCACAACAGGAGTCGTAGCTACGGCTGAACTTCCGCAAGAAACAAAAAAAACACCAGAAACAAAACAAGCTGTGGCACAAAATGCAAAAGTAGTAATTTTAGAGATTTTCATGTGATAATAATACATCACTTGTGACAATCCGTCAAACATGTTAGAGTGAATTTATTATGACTTCCGCAGTATTTCCGGGAACTTTTGACCCACCAACAAACGGACATCTCAATGTCATAGAACGGGGCAGCCGCCTTTTTGACAAGCTTGATGTTGTCGTTGCATACAATCCCAACAAAGCCTACCTTTTTTCCCCAGAAGAAAGGCTTGAAATGCTCAAAAAACTCACATCACACTTAAAAAATGTCACCGTCCACCTTTGGGACAGGCTTATCGTTGAATACGCAGAAAAAAACAACGCAAACATTCTATTGAGAGGAATACGAAACACAAACGATTTCGCATACGAATTCGACCTTTCCCTCATGAACCACAATCTTGACTCAAAGATTGAAACGCTATTCCTCCCGACAGAGGCAAAATATGTCATCGTGCGATCAAGTTCAATCAAAGAGCTGGCACAGTTTGGGGGAGACATCTCCGGTATGGTTCCAAAAATTGTCGAAACGGCCATCCGAGACAAATACAGGGTAAAACAAAATTAAAAATGACATTTTTTAATTTTTTGTCATTCAAACTATTGACAATTACAACTTTGTTTGCAATAATAATTGACATTCGGGTGAAAACTGTTGTAGTATGAACCCCGTTATTCATAAAATCATTTAGTGAGGTTTATAATATGGCAGTACCTAGAGCGAAAACATCAAAAGCTCGCACTCGCAGACGACGAAGCGTGAATATGCGTCTTGAGGCTCCACAGCTCGCAAAATGCGGAAATTGTGGCAACCTCGTTTTGTCACATCGCGTTTGTCCGAAATGTGGTTTCTACCGCGGTCGCCAGGTAATCACACCTGAAGTAAACGGTTAACAAAACAAAAACATTGCGCTTTTAGCGCAATGTAAAAAGTAAGGAGAAAATCATGGACGAATTGTTCGTAAAAATCCAGAAACTCATCGCTGAAAAACTCGAAATCGATGAAAGCAAAGTCACAATGGAAGCTTCTTTCCGTGGCGACCTCGGTGCAGACAGCCTCGACACATACGAGCTCGTCTACGCTATCGAAGAGGAATTGGGAGTTTCAATTCCTGACGAGAAAGCAAATGAATTCGAAACCGTCAAAGACGCTTACGACTTCATCAAATCAGCTCAGGCATAAGTTTCAAGTCTAGAGTTGCAAAACACAGGTTTAACAGCCTGTGTTTTTTTTTATTTTAAATTGTGCTAGAATCGATACATGCTTTTATCAAATAAGAATCTTCCAGCCGGACGAGTAAAAGAGCTAACGGCATTTTCAAAAAATATTTCGATTAAGTTTTCAAACCTGAACCTCCTTGAGCTTGCTTTCACCCATCGCTCCTGCAGTCAGGAAGGAAAATCCCAAAAACACGAGAACAACGAGCGCCTTGAATTCTTGGGAGACAGCGTCCTCGGAATGGCAACCGCCGCCTACCTCTATGAACACCTTGAAAACAATCCCGAAGGGGACCTTGCAAAAATCAAAAGCACCGTCGTGAGCGAGCAGGCTCTTGCCCCCATAGCCCTTAAAATTGGCATTGATAAAATGCTCATTCTTGGGAAAGGCGAGGAAATGAGCGGGGGAAGGCGGAAAAGGGCAATCCTTGCGGACGCCGTGGAGGCTGTAATCGGAGCCTATTACCTCGATTCAGGCTACAAGGCGGCGGAAAAACTGGTCCTTGAATTCATGATTCCTGAAATTGAAAAAGTCCTCGCAAACAAGGGAACAAAAGACTACAAAACAATGCTGCAGGAAGCCCATCAAAAAAAATATAAAACCTGCCCCAGTTATGAACTGGTAAAGGAGACGGGCCCAGACCACGAGAGAACTTTCTGGGTCAGCGTGCACCTTAAAAACGCAATTTATGGGCCAGAAAGCGGGAAAAGCAAAAAAGAAGCCGAACAGAATGTGGCAAAAAAAGCTTGGCTTGAATTAATGCATAATTCATAATGTTCGATTCGGAATTCGGCTTTTCTATATTGACCATGATAATAAGTTTTTGATATAATCCGATAATCATCTTGTGGTATTAACTTGCTTCCTAACAGTGATGGAATGATAGAAGGTGCCGTTTTTTTCCGGCTTCAAGCTAGTGGTGACTGGGGTTGCTTTAATACCGGGCAAGAATAAGGAGTTATTTTTATGAAAAAGGGAATTCACCCAGAGTACAAACTTACAAAAATTACTTGCCAGTGTGGCAATGTAATCGAAACCCGCTCAACAGTCGAGAACATCCATGTTGAAATTTGTTCTGCCTGCCACCCATTCTACACAGGTAAGCAGAAGCTCGTTGACACCGCAGGACGAATCGAACGATTCAACAAACGCTTCGGTATCAAATCAGACAAATAAGCTGATATCCGTTTTTCGGAAAAAAACTCCCCAAAGAAGGGAGTTTTTTTATTTTAAAGACAATCAGAACCTTTATCATTACCAATCATGAATTATAAATTGCTAATCACTAATCGCTAATTTCCAAAGACGGCGGCCTTTCGTATCCTTAAAATCTTCGGGAAGGGACTCTTTACTCATGTCAAATACGGCAATCGCACTTCCAGAATCAGTCGTTTTAGGAAGAAGATTTTCGTCAAATTTGAGGCGGTGAGAGTTGGTTGAGAAGTATAGGACTCCGCCTTTGTTCAGAAGATTTAGGCATTTTTTGACAAGCTCAGGCCAGTCACGATTGATGTCAAGGGTATTACGAGTAGCCTTTGAATTCGAGAAGGTTGGCGGGTCGAGGATAATCATATCGTAACGGTTGCTTCCCTCGGCATTGGGAACCTCTGCCAGTTTCTGGTTCAAAAAGCCGGTGACATCCCCGCGGGTAAAGAAAAATTTGGGGCTGTCGGGGTCAAAGTCATTAAGGGCAAAGTTAAAGCGCGCCCACTCAAGGTAAGTGTTGCTCAAGTCCACGCTCTCGACTCTTCGCGCCTTTCCCTCGGCGGCATAGACCGAAAAACTTCCCGTATAGCAGAAAAGATTGAGGACTGACTTCCCTGAACAAGTCTCCCGGACGATTGAGCGGAGGGGGCGGTGGTCAAAGAAAAGCCCGGTGTCAAGGTAGTCGCTCAGGTTCACTTTGAAAAGCTGGCCGCACTCCTGCACGAAGCCGGCTACCGTTCGTTCGGAAGCCATTTTTTCATACTGGTTTTCGCCTTTCTGATGCTTGCGAACCTTCTGAATGACATGATTTTCGGGGATACCAATCGTTAGGGAAACGGCTTTTTTCATTTCATCAAGCCAGATTTGCTCATCGCTGTCTGATTTTTCATACGGTCTCTCATACAAGTAAAGATGAACAAACATCCGTTCGTTTTTTTCTTTTGCGGCGGAAAGGTCATTTGCGGAAATCCGGGCGTCTTCGGCTTTTAAAAAGAGAGCCGCGTCGATTTTTGAGTCCATGCCCTCAGGGAGGAATTCGTAAATGTCCACGGTCAGGGGAACTTCGGGGATGTCGCGGTCATAAAGGCGGTAGCAGGTGACTCGCTCGCGGCGGGCCCATTTTCGTAAGAGTTTGTATTTTTTTGCAAGGCGATTGGAGAAAATCTTCGCCTGATAAGCGTTCTGTTCGGCTGAGTTCTGATTCATGCAGACAGTATAGCAGATTTGCGCAAGGGATTGTAGCCCCGCCAAAGGCGTTCGTCGGTCGGCAAGCCGACCTTACCGAGTTTTCTACGAAAACTCGCGAAGCAACCGTAGGTTGCGGCGAATGGAGCGCGGTTAGCGCGGAAGGGCGAAAAGCCAAATGAGCACGAAAACGAGAGTGCTCACGACCGCCGCTTGCCGTCGGTTGCGCCCGAAATTATTTATATGGTGTAAATTCCAAGAAACAAATAGGA
>DFEB01000011.1 GCA_002368605.1 Treponema sp. UBA3813
TCATGAGCATCTGGCGGATTGTCGCTTTAAGAATTTCATGGTTGACTTTGCCAATTTCAACTTCTACACCAATCAATCCAAGTTTTCTAGTTCCGATGTAAAGCGGCATATAGTAAGCGTAAGTCTTGCCAAATTCATTGTCAAAAGCGTCATAACCAGTAGGCTGAATTCCCGAAATCCATGCATCCCATTCTGTTTGATGTTCCTCGAAAGCATGTGTTACCGTTATTCCAAGCTCAATATATTTCTCATCGTCAACAATTTTTGCATCACGCAAGGCATCAAGCGCATACATAATGCTTTTACCCGCTGTGTTTGGAATCACATATTCAACATAAGCCAAATTGAATCTTTGTTTTGCCTGCTCGAATTTATCGAGATAATATTCATGCTTGTAGACTGTATAAGCTGTTTTTACATCCTCAGAAAGCTCGTCAAACGAAATGTCCACGCCGAGAATCATTCCGGGATATTTTTTTAAGAAAAGATTTTCATACTTATGGCGAGCTTCTTGAATTTCTTTGGGGCCAAAATCATGCGGAACCAAAAGGTCTTTGTAATGCTCAACAAAATATTTTTGCCACCACAAAAAATCTGAGCCATCAGAAGTGATTACTTCTTCAAGATATGATGCAACATAGCGTATGCTTTCCTCGCGTTGCTGTTTATAAAGATTGGTCTGATTTAGATAAGAAAGAATTGAACCGAAAACGAGAGTTACGAATGTGAATCCCGCAAACATTAATGAGAATTTGAATGTCAGGCTGCATTTTTTCAAAGAAAACCCCCCGTTACAGTGGAATCCAAATGAAGCTTAAAACATGAATTCTATTATAACAGAGGGTTTTTAGAAAAACAAAAGAAATCTTTTTAATTATGAAGAAAAATTTAGTCTTTCATTTCTTTGTAGGCATCGAACTGAGTGAGCACTTTTTCGTCCTTCTTTTTGTCAAGGAGAGAGACAACAACTGTGAACAAAAGACAAACTGCGAAGCCCGGCAGAATTTCGTAGAGGCCGAAAATCTTGTGGACTGAAGCCGGAATATTGTGCCACAAAACGACAGCCGCAAATCCTGTGATAAGACCTGCAATTGCGC
This sequence comes from Treponema sp. UBA3813, assembly GCA_002368605.1. Classification (GTDB taxonomy): domain Bacteria; phylum Spirochaetota; class Spirochaetia; order Treponematales; family Treponemataceae; genus Treponema_D. The sequence continues at coordinate 1,098 of DFEB01000011.1, forward strand.
CCTTAGCCGTTGTTTTTCGCCAGTAAAGAGCAAGGAGAACGAGCGGACCGAATGTTGCGCCGAAGCCAGCCCAAGCGTAAGAAACAAGCCCGAAAATTGAAGAATTCGGATTGAGCGAAAGGAAGAGCGCAATCAATGAAATGAAGAAGACCGTGAATCGGCTGATGTTAAGGACTGTTTTTTCATCAGCATTCTTGTTGATGATTCCTTTGTAGATGTCCTGACCGACTGCACTTGAAGCCGCCAAAAGCTGAGAATCTGCGGTTGACATTGAGGCAGCCAAAATCGCACACAAGAAGATTCCGCCGATGAAAGCCGGGTACATCTTGAGCATTGTTGCGCTGAAAACAGTCTCAGCGTCGCCGAACTGAGTTACACCGGCCACAGCAACTTCCTCGCTGCCAGTTCCAAGAAGAACGCCGTGCTTCAAAAGATAAGCCGTGCCCAAAGTACCGATTAAGAATGTTCCGACATAAGAAATGACCATCCAGGCTGTACCGATTCGGCGGGCTTTTTTGATGTCCTCGTTTGAGCGGATTCCCATGAAACGGACGATGATGTGCGGCATTCCGAAGTAACCCAAGCCCCATGCGAGAGCCGAAATAATTGCCATTCCTTTGTAAGATTTGTTTCCTTCAAAAGCTTTCTGTAAATTCTCGCCGAATTCATTTGCGAGCGCACGAGCATCAAATGCCTGAACCTGAGCAATTGCCTCAGACGGGCCTCCCAAAGCAAAAATAGCGATTGTGGCTGAAACCACGAAAGCAACGAAAATCAAAGTTCCCTGAACGAAATCCGTAGTACAGACTGCGGTGTACCCGCCTGTGATTGTGTAGCACAAAATTACGACAAGGCCGATTGCCAGTCCTGCGTGATATGGAAGTCCGAAAACTGAGTTGAAAAGTTTTGCACAGGCAACGAATCCTGAAGCCGTGTAAATCGTGAAGAAGAATACAATCAGGACAACCGAAACGATTGAAAGGATATGAGATTTGTCGTTGAATCGGTTTGAGAAGAACTCAGGAATTGTGATTGAGTCACCGAAAGAAATTGAGCATTTGCGCAAAGGTTTTGCAACGAAAAGCCAGTTGAGGTAAGTTCCAACGATAAGACCAAGCGCAGTCCAGAAAGTCTCGCGAACGCCACCAAGATAGCACAAGCCAGGCAAGCCCATCAAAAGCCATGCGCTGGAATCCGAAGCCTCAGCAGAAAGAGCCGTGACCCACGGACCAACCTTTCGTCCGCCCAAGAAAAAGTCTGATGAGCTGTTGTTTTTGCTTGCGTTCCGAAGACCGATGTAAATCATAAATCCCAGATAAAGCAAGAACGCAAGATTTTTTGCAAGCATTACAGAATCCATTTTTTACTCCAATTTTAAATTAGTAGGACAATCTTAAAGGAATTTAAAACATTTTTAAATAGGACAATAGTTGTATAAATCTGACAAAATCCGACAAATTCACATCTTTATTTTAACTTTTTATTTCAAAAAACTCGTTCTATACTGATTTTAAATTCCTATATTCTATGGAGAAATAAAATGAAAAAAACATTTATTGCGGGCATTGCCCTGCTCACTTCCATTTCCTTCTCTGCTTTTGCTCAGGATGCAGCAACAGCAAAACTTGAGAAAACAGAAGCCGTCGTTGCAAAAGAAATCTCTGTTCCAAGCACAAGCGGCCTTTCTCGAATCTTTATCGTCGGAGACTCAACCGCATCGCCTTTCAACGATCCGTATTATATCCCGCGATTCGGATTCGGAACAAAACTTCAGGATTATCTTGACCCTTCAAAAGCTGCCGTCGTAAACCTCGCAGTAAGCGGCCGCTCATCAATCAGCTTTATTTCTGATTCAGGCTCAGCAGTAAATTACGACATCCTCAAAAAGAACATCCGCAAAGGTGACTATCTTGTAATCGCATTCGGTCACAATGATGAAAAACTTGAAGCAGAGCGTTTCACAGACCCGAACATGGGAAAAGATGATGAAGGCTCATTCCAGTATTCGCTTTATCACAACTACATCAAGCTTGCTCAGGATGCAGGCGCAACACCAATCCTCGTTACTCCAATCGTCCGATACAGCCCGAAAGGTGAATATTCTGGCTCAGTCGTCCATGTCACAAAGGGTGACGAAAAATTCCCAGGCGGAGATTACCCGGAAGCAATCCGTGATTTGGGAAAAGAGCTTAACATCGTCGTTGCAGACCAGACAGCAAACACAAAAGCCCTCTACGAAAAAGAAGGCGAAGAAGCAAAGAAATTCCATGCAATGACAGGCTCAAAAGAGGCTTCCCTTGATTCAACACACTTGAACGCTTACGGAGCCGCAGTCGTAGCAAAAATGCTCGCAGAGGACATCGCATCAAAAGACTCAACATTCAAAAGCTTCCTTGTTGCAAATCTTCCTTCACCATCATACAGCCTTGAAAGTCTCAAAAATCCGGCTTATGTAGAGCCAGGATTCGG
>DFEB01000020.1:0-43041 GCA_002368605.1 Treponema sp. UBA3813
AGACTCTTCAGCGCAAAATGATGAAAAAGTCTCGCAAATCACACGATTCACGATCTGCTTACTAAGTTCAGAAAGCCTTCAGTTTACGCTGAAGGCTTTTTTATTATACATGATTTTATTGACGACAAGCATTTTATAAGGTATTATTAAGGGTATGGGAATTGCGACAAGTCAACAGCTTACAAAATATTATGATCAATACCGTGATACCGAAATTACTTTCACCAAGGATATCATTCGTGCGCTGGGGCTCGATCCGCGTCAGGTTTATGTAAAATGCAATGGCGGTCAGTGGCCATGTATCATCAACTCAACATCTTTCCAGCATGCAAAAATCATTGTCGGCACAAAAGGTGGCGCTTTCCAGGCACTCGCCGTAAAGGATGCGCCAACCGCCAGTATTCGTTTTTGCTTCAATGAACAGGAAGACGATGGCATCATCACATTCCTGGTTTCATCTCGTGTTGCAGAAATTCGCCCATACATGAATTCAAAAGATTTGGTTATCGTAACCTTGCAGTTTACTGCTCGTCCGCCAGATGACCTTATCGAAATCGTTGGCCGACTTCTTGAGGCAAATGCAAATGCTATCCGTCGTCGGGAAGAGCGAGTCCTCATAAATGATGACAGCAAAAGAAAGCTCAACCTTGCAAAAGAAGAGTGTAATGTCATCGTCCAAAGCGTTCCCCGTCATTGCGTAGTCCGTGATTTATCATTCTCCGGTGCGCGAGTCATTCTCATTGGCCTTTCGCAGTATCTTACCGGCAAAGAGGCAATTCTTCGTCTTGAATTTAACGAACCGAGCGAAATAATTTCCGTGCGGGGTTCAATCGTTTCAGCAGATTTGATTCAGGGGCGAAAAGATGTCTGCATTGCAAGCATCAAATTCGATGAGGCAGCTCTTCCGCTTTCGTTCAAAATGCACCTGAACGGCTATCTGACGAGCGTTCGCAAAACGCAGCTTTCAGCCTCAGAGCAGCTCGCTCAAAAGGTCGCGGAGCAACAGCAACAACAGGCAGTGGCTCAGGAAGCACAGCCAGAAGAACAAGCTCCGACCCCGGCAGCACCAGAGCAGGTTGCCCCTCAGGCATAAAAAGCCTTATTTCGATAGCGCAGTCTTCGCATTTTCAGGAGTTTTTATGAATCCCGTTTCTCCCTTGGACTCAGTTTATTTTATCAATATTCCAGAAGATTTTTCTCTCTCAGATAAAGCTTTCCACCTCGATACAACGATTCCCCTACCAGTGCAAAAAAAATATGAGGATGCGCCCGGCACCTTCGACATGAAATCCCTCACCGAGGAGCAGATTCTTGCAGGTCTGCTCACAATCATGGCTTATAACCCCAAAAACGAGCATATTCTCTATTACCGCTCGATTTTAAAGCACGCCCGCCCCAACCTCAAAAAAGAACTGGGAGAGGCGGCAATCCTTAAAGCCAAAAACGAAGATTTCGACCTTGCCGAAGAGATTTTCCGCGCCCTTCATGGCTTTGATCCTGAAGACATGACCATCGTTCTCAATATGGCCCTTTTCTTTGACCAGCGGGCAGACTCATACCGCCGTTCGGGTCTTCATGATGATGCAGACGCTTATGACGAGGACGCCCAGAACTATTACAGGGAAGCTTTAGATGCGGAGCCTGTCTTGCCCGACGCTTTCTTCAATGCAGGTTTTTTCTACCTCAAAAAGCGGGAATACAAAAAGGCAAAAGATGTATTTGAAACTTACCTTGCCCTCACCTGCGATGTAAAAGATGAAGAACTGGGCGAAAACGGCATTTACAAAAAGAATCGGGCTCAGCAGGTTTTAAATGACATCTCAAATCGCAATATGGACGATGACCACTTTAAGGCGGCCTATGATTTAATCAACCGTGGTGAAGAAGAAAAAGGCCTGGAAGAAATCCGCAACTTCATCGAAAAAAATCCGAGCGTATGGAACGCATGGTTCATGTTGGGCTGGGGAATGAGAAAACTCGGTCGTTTCAGCGAGGCAAAAATGGCCTTTGAAAAGGCTCTCACTCTCGAAGGCGGCGAAACCAGCGACACTTACAATGAACTTTCAATCTGTCTTTTGGAATCAGGTGACATAAAGGGCGCGAAAAAACTTTTGGAAAAAGCACTGGTCAAGGACAGCGAGAACACAAAGATTATCTCGAATCTGGGCTATATCGCCCTTAAAGAGGGAGACCCAGGCATGGCGGCAGGCTACTTCCAGACCGTCCTTGAAATCGACCCTGACGACAAAATCGCGGCCATGGAACTTGCCAAATTAGACATTTAAATTAAAAATTATAGAGCTAGAGTTTTTTCCACTCGCTCACCACAAAAATTCCGTCTTTAAGTACATTCGGCGCATTCTTATGAGATTTTTCAATTCGTCCTATAAGCTCAAGCATATTACCTTGTGCTGCCTCAATGTCCTTGAGCGTAAATGAAGAATTTTCCTCAACTTGAATCGTGTAAACATAACCATCAACGGTTTCAAAACCCGCAAATTCAAAAGGAACATTGCCGTAATATTTTATATGCCCGACAGCCGTTTGCGGCGCAAGCCCGCCAAAAGGAAAAACAGCTATCGAGCAAAAAAACACAAGAAAAAGCAGGCAGATTTTCTTGCAGGTGCTTTTTGTTTTGAAAAACATGATTTCCATCTTTTACCGCCTATTTTATATAAAGAAAGAGCTTCATTCCAGGTTTTGTGACTCCGGATTTTGTGACAAAATTAAGAGTGTAAGACGAATCTGAAAAATCATTTGAAAAACTTTTAACACGCGTAAGAAGTGTTCCGTATTCAGCAGGGAAGCTTTTAAGATAGGTTCCGGTTTGATAAACTATCGGTCCAAGTTCAGAGTATTCCGGATCAAAACACCTCTTCTCAGTAACACTCGAAGACATATCATAAAGGGAATTTTTTTTCCAAAGGTTTATCGCCTTCATGGGATAATTGTACCCCGAATAAGAAAGACTGCTTGCCGCATCCTTATTGAATGTATAGGTTGAATCTTTACCAAAGCAGGCTTTTACAAATTGGGCAAATAAATCATCAAATGTATAATTCCCATTGTTTAACTTATTAACCGCCGCAACAATACATTCATTGTTGGTGTAGTCATTTTCCATCATTTCTTTAACTAGAGCCGCCCCTCCATACTGCCGGCAAAGCCATGCACCAAAAGCATAAGCATTTGCGTAAGACTGTGTCGTTGTTGAAGGGCTTTCGGAATTATACTCACGAATTCCGGTCAATGTATATGAAGTGACAAAACTCTGCAAACGCGCTTTTGGCGAATCTTTGTCCTCAAGACCTAAAAATTCCTGCATCATATCTTCACAGAGCATAGAAAACATTTCATTGAAATTCGTGTCTGAGTCTTTTCCTTTTGACATCTTTTTTACGCTATAATGAATCATGTGCTGGAATTCATGAGCTAAAGTGGAGATTGTATCATCATACTTATTATTTAAAAAATACGAATCAATATAAAAATACTTTCCTTCGTTGGAATATGAATTAAGATTATCACTCGTGTCCACAAGCTTGTGTAAATCATCATCATTTGGATAATAATCTCTGGGCGCAAAAAAACCAAGAACCTTTCCTTGATCTGCGTCACCATACAAGTCATAAATAACAATGTTGACCTTCGTTCCAGTGTCGCTTAAATAATCCATTTCGAAAAGCTCAAAATATATAGTATTTCCCCTTACGACTGGATAATAAATTTTATCAGATTCATTTCCATAAACATTGCGGACAAGAGGATAAAGGCTTTTAAATTTTTCTGCAATTTTTTTGGCAAAGTCGGTATTGACTTTTGTACCAGCTGATGTTTCATCGTAATAATCGTCTAAAACCCATACATTGCAAGTTTCATTACAAGCCCGGAGGGTTGCTTCCTTTTTAACAGGATTTCCAGCGCTATCGTCTTCCAGAGAAACATAAAGAGTCTTTGTTGAGCCTACGGTATCAGTAAGCTGTGTGACTTTTGAATTACTGGAAGCTGGATTGTCAATAGTTCTTGCAGAGGAAGAAACGGAAATATTTGGAGGAGTAAAGTTAAGTTCTGAATGACAAATATAATTATCTGATGAAAAAGAATCAAAAGTCGGCAGAAGCGCAGTGACATCTGCCCCAACAAGGCTTCTGTCGCCTGTAGAATCTATGGCAATTTTTGTATAATTTTCTCCATTTATTGCAGTCCCCGAAGTGTTCACTGTGGCACAATAAATCTTCTTTCCGCTAAGATTGCCTGTGATTGTGACTGATTTTACATTTTCTTCTACCACAAAAGTATCATTTTCTGAAGTATCCCAAGCCACAGATTTTGTAAGAGAAACTGAAGAAGCACCGTTTCCGCTATCACCAGATGAGCCACCGCCGTCCGCTCCTGCGCAAGAATAGAATAACAGAAACGAAACAAACAGGAAAATGGCAGAAACTTTTTTCATAAACAACTCCCGAATTCATTATAGGAGATGTATGTCAAAAGTCAAGTCGAAGCTTGTCCCCGACTTTAACATTCACTTTGCCAAACCAGCCCTGCGGAACCTCAAGGGCATATAAAACTTTCGTTGAACTAGTTACATTCGCAAGGCTAAATGGTGTCATGTCAAGAATATCTCGGATTTTTCCGTTTTTATCGATATAGGCAATTGAAAGGGGATGCGGGGTGTTTTTCATCCAAAAATCAAGAATCTGCTCTTTTTCAAAGATAAATAACATTCCTGTTCCATCGGGAATGTTCTGGCGAAACATAAAACCGTTTTTTCGCTCTTCAAAGGTTGCGGCCACTTCTGCCTTTACGACTATTTCTTTTTTTTCGGAATTAACTAGCGTAAGTTTTTTGACAGGAAGCTTTGTTTTTGGCGAGCAAGAAGAAGAAAAAAGAGTAAGGAACAGAAATGAAAACAGAAAGAAAAAATTCCGTATTTTGAAGATTCTAAAAGCACTATTCATCTGAGTTTGTCCGAGTCTTATAGCTACAGCGAATCCAAAAATTCATCTCTGGCATTTTCGGCGGCGGTTTGCTGAACATTTGAAGAATTTTTTTTACTCTCAAAAGTTTTTGCATCCACATATTTGAGGGTAAGGGGTTTTTCAAGAGAAAGAATTACATCACCATCCCGCCACACCGATTTTTGCGGGGAAAGCTCACTGGGAGTTCCGTATTTTTCACAGAGTTTTGAGAAAACCGAATAGTGGTCGATTTTGCTTCTGTCAAGGTTGAGGGTGATTATATAAAGTTTATCGCTCGCAAACTGAAACCAGCATCTCTCTAAAAAAGAAAATCCGAACTGAGAGCCATCGGTCTCAATGAGAAACTGCCCGTCTGAAGGAGAGAGAGAGACATCCCTATCACCACGATAACCAAACTGATGGTCTTTTTTAAGCGCTTCTTTTAATGAGTCGATGTCCATGCCGAGGCGTGCGCTGGAATATCCATTTGGAAGTGGAAAAATCTGAAGAGAAAGAAAAAGAAAGACACAAAAAGCAAGCAATTTTTTCATTTTTATACCGATTGAGCAAGCGATCTTGCAGCTTGTTTGCGATAAAAGGCAGCCTGTTTGACAAGCTCTGAGCAATCAGGAATAAAGACTTTGCCCTTTTCGAGTTTAACGAGAGAACTGCTTGAGAATGAGTACAAAGAGCGGGCCTGTTCCTGCTTCGTAAGACCGCACATTGTAGCGACATCATCAAGAGTAAGATTTGTCTGATACTGCGTGCCTTTTGCCAGGCTAATGCGCATTTTTTCAACTTCAAGGGCAAGAATATCAATCATCTTTGCGACCGGATTTGAACGGAGCAGAGAATTTGCCAGCTGACGGTGCATAGACCAGAGACGCTCTGAGAATGTCGTCGTAAGTTTTGCAATCAACTGGGGCTGAGTTGAGACCATCTGATTGAAGTTGGACTTGTTGATTGTCATAAGGGTGCAATCTTCTTTTGCGATTGCCGTTGCTGAACGAGGCTTGTTCTCAAGCAATGCCATCTCACCAAACATGTCACCTTTTTTAAGAACCGCAAGTGTGACTTCCGTGCCATCCACAATCTTTGAGATTTTAACAGAACCAGTTTGAATGACAAACATGTCCGCGCCAGACTGAGACTCAGAGAAAATCATTGTTTCCCGCGGATAATTTCGCAGCAAATCCTGAGTGGGCTCAAGGAAAACAGCTCTGCTTGTTTTTTTGAGAACTGCTATACGGCGGAGTGCTTTCTTGGCATTGTCGCCTTCTCTTTGAGTCTTTACATATTGATAATAGGCATAAAATGCTATGTCGTATTGCTGAATGTTATCGTAATACTCTGCGACACGGAAAATATGGTCAGGTTCATCAGCAGAAGAATTGTTTAGGGTTTGCTTCATGAGCATTTCATTTAACTCACGCATTCGTTTTGCAAAAGTACGGATAATCTTCATAGCTACGGCGGAGTTTTTTTCGATAAGAGCCGGATATTGATCATGGCGAACGGCAATACAAACAACATCGGACATTGCCATAACGGTCTCAATCTGAGATCGCTGAGCCATACAGGAAATAACGCCGATGAAGTCACCAGGACCAAGAACCTGATTTTCTGCTCCAGGAATCAAGGTTTGATGAAAGACTTTGACATGCCCGCTCTGAATAATATAAAAGCAGTCAGCGATTTCTTTGCCTTCGATAAGGATATAAGTATCTTTTCTGAAATTAACAAATGATAACTGAAGCAATTTTAATCCCCGTTTAATGAAATTATAACGCAAAAACTAAAGGTTGTCTCTATTATATATCGTCAAAATAAAAATCTTGCTGAATAAAAATAGTTACTTTTATATGAACAGTATTTCATTCTCAAGGATGATGCCTTTTTTTTCGTATACAATCCGCTTCACTTGGTCAGAAAGATTTTTTATGTCTGCGGCCGTGGCCTTTTGCTCAGGATTGATGATGAAATTTCCGTGCCAGGGAGCGATTTGCGCGCCGCCCACAGAAAATCCCTTCAAGCCGCACTCGTCGATTACCTTGCCTGCGATGATTCCGTGAGCAGCGTCGTTTTTAAATGCCGAGCCTGAGCTGGGAGCGCGGAAATGCCCCTTTTCTTTGCGCGAAGCCATGCATTGCTCTGATTTTTGAGTGTCAAATCCCGGCTTTAGGGCAAATTTTGCGGAGAGAATAATCTGTGGGAATCTGCGGGAATCTGCGGATTGAAAAGGAGATTTTTTGTAGCCCCAGTCAGATTCCTTCTTTTCGTAAACATGAATTTTGCCGTCAGTCAAATCAAAGTAGCGGACAGAAATCAAATTGTCACAGGCAGAAAGACCGAAACAGGTGGCATTCATGTAAAGCGCGCCGCCCACCGTTCCCGAAAGCCCCGTAAAGTCCTCAAAGCCCCCCAGATTTTCTTTTTTGCAGAAAGAAATCACGCTTCCCCAGCTAGATCCAGAATCAATTTGTACCTCACAGAGCTTTGAAGGGCACAGAGAGATTTCAGGATTAAGAAGTTTTTCCCTTTTAATCAGGCTCTCTGTGTACTCCGAGCCCTCTGTGAGGAATTTTATTTTATTCATTTTTCGAGTCGAAAGAACCGCATCAAGACCATCATCGCTGATTATCACATTAGAGCCGCCGCCCAAAACAAAGAAACTTTTTATCCGCGTGCATCTGCGTTCATCAGCGTCTAATTTTTTTAATTCTTTTATCGCAAAAACAAGGCTCTCTTCATTCTCCGGCTCAAGAAAGATTTTCGCCTCGCCGCCTACATGCATGGTCGTGTGCTTTGCAAGGTTTTCGTTGAGTTTTACGCCGCCATTAAAATATTCGCTGTCATTGAAAAATTGTGCAATTTGGTCTATAGTTTTCATCAGAAATATTATAGAAAGAAAACAGGATTTTAGAAATATGGCTTTAAGACTTTTTAACACAATGGGACGCACAATGCAGGATTTCGTGCCGGTTCATGAAAATCATGTCGGTTTTTACGGCTGCGGCCCCACGGTTTACAACTACGCCCATATCGGCAATCTCCGCGCTTATGTTTTCCTTGACATTCTCGACAAAACCCTCTCATATCTCGGCTACGACATCACCCATGTAATGAACATCACTGATGTGGGGCACTTGACTGGCGACAGCGACGAGGGTGACGACAAAATGGTCAAGTCGGCTGCGGAAAGGCACCAGAGCGTGCTTGAAGTGGCCCAGTTCTACACTGACGCTTTCATGAAGGACATCGATGCCCTCAATATCCGCCACCCGGATGTAATCTGCAAGGCCACCGAGCACATCAATGAAATGATTGAGCTTATCAAAAAGCTTGAGGCAAATGGCCACACTTACATGGCGGGCGGGAACCTCTATTTTGACATCTCGACCTACGATGATTACGGAAAGCTGGCTAATCTTGATTTAGACAAACTGATTGCGGGCAAGGGAAAGCGAAAGGAAGTCGTTATCGACGAAAACAAGCGCAATCCCGGCGACTTCGTGCTTTGGTTCACAAAATCAAAATTTGAGAATCAGGCCATGACATGGGACTCTCCCTGGGGACGGGGCTATCCTGGCTGGCACATCGAATGTTCTGCCATGAGCATGAAATATCTTGGAAAGCACATAGACATCCACACAGGCGGAATCGACCATGTGCCTGTCCACCACACCAACGAGATTGCCCAGAGCGAGGGAAGTTTTAGCGAAGAGGAGCGCAGGGAAGGCCCCTGGGTCAAATACTGGCTCCACAACGAATTCTTGATTCTCGAAGGCGGAAAGATGAGTAAGTCCAGCGGGCACTTCATCACCCTGCAGACTGACCTGCCAGCCGAAAAGGGATTCTCCCTCACCAGCAAGGGCTTTGCGCCCCTTGACTACCGCTTCTTCCTTTTGGGCGGCCACTACAGAAAACCGCTGATTTTCTCGATTGATGCCCTTGAGTCTGCGAAGAACGGCCGCGCTGCCTTGAACGAGCGTGTGGCAAAACTCGTAAAAAAATGCCTTGAAGAAGAGAAAATCGAGCTTACGAAAGAAAATTACGCTGAAATTCTCGGTAAAATCGCCTCTTCAATAGAAGAAAGCGAAAATATCAAACGATTCCGCGAAGGGCTTGAAAATGACCTTGCCACTCCTGTGGCTCTCTCTGCCCTGCAGAAGGCTTCTAACGGCAAAAACCAGAAGGCAAGTGAGGCTCTGGCAGACATCTTCACCATGGACAAAGTGATTTCCCTCTCTGTGATTGAAAACGCCATTGCAATCGCAAAAAAGCAGGCGGAAGAGGCAAAGGCTCATAGCGACGACCACGCAGGAGACCCGGAAGCGGCAGAAATCACGGCTTTGGTTGAAGAGCGAAGTGCCGCCAAAAAGGCAAAAGATTTCGCCCGTGCCGACCAAATCCGAAATGACTTGGCTGCCCGTGGAATCACGATTATCGACACGCCGCAAGGCCCTACCTGGAAGCGAAATTAAGCGGAAAAGGCAAAAAAATAAGAAAATTGTAACCTACTGACATCATCATTGTTTGAATAGCGAGGAAAGGAAAATGACGGATTCGCAAATCAATTTGCAGATTCATAAAACTTATGCGGCTGGCAATCCGTCTGACTTCAGGGCTATTTACAACGAAACCTTCACCCTTCTCTATCGTGTGGCGTGGCGGGTTGTAAATGACGAAGAGGCCGCCGAAGACCTCGTTCACGACTCTTACATCAAGGCAAGCGAAAAGAACATGGTCTTTCCAAGCCTTGACGACGCAAAATTCTGGCTTATCCGCGTTGTAAAAAACGCCAGCCTCAATTATGCAAAGCGCAAGACTCGTGAGGCAAAGGCCTATCACAAGGTTCTCTACGAAAGCAAAAAATCTTCCGAAAGCGCGGATACTGCTCTGCTCAAGGAAGACGCAAAGCGAATCGCCCTCGAAGCTCTCAACAAACTCCCCAAGGGGTTGCGGGAAGTCCTCATTCTCCGGGAATACGGAGACCTCAACTACAAGGAAATCGGCAAGGTGCTCGGCATTACCGAAGGCAATGTAAAAATCCGCATGTTCCGTGCCAGGGAGCAGCTTGAAAAGATATTGGAGGCTGATGATGTCTACATCTCTTGAAAAAGATTTACACTCTGTTTACATCGACGGCGAAATGCCGGAAGGTTTTCTTTCTCAGTACGAAAGTCTTGTCTCTTCAAACGAAAAGGAAAAGGCAATTCTCGAAAAGATGCAGGCCCTTCACTCCGTTTTAAAAGAAGATTCCCGGCAAAAAACTGTCTCTCAGGACTTCATGGAAGAAAGTTTTGAGCGCTTGCAGACGAAAATGCGCTACGCAAAGAATGTCAGTCTTTCTTCCCAGCCAAAATCATTTGTATCACCATTCGTAAAATACGCCTCTTCATTTGCGGCGGCGGCGGCAGTTTTTGCACTGGTTTTCATTCCAGTCCACTACAATTCCCTTTCTCAGGCAAAGGAAACGGCTGTAGCGGCAATTTCCATCATGAAGCAGAACAGCATTGAGCCAATCGCCAAAAAAGATGTGGTCGTGGACGGCAATATCAAAAAAGAAGATTTGTCTAAAGGGCTTGCCGTAAATCCAACATCTTCACAGGCTGTAGCAAAAAACTCTTCCTCATCATCTTCTGTTGAAACCGTAGATTCTTTTATCGAAGAAAAGTTGCCTGTCGAACAAAAAACAATTTACGCAACAAACCTCGCATCAAGTTACGGTTCCCGCACTTCATTCGGCTCAAATACAAATACGATTGAGCGTAGATTTAGAGAACAACTTACCGCTGTTGACCCTTTCATTCCAGATTTTTCATCGTCTTCTATTACAATTTCTGTTCCAAATTTTAGTGAAATCGGTAATAATATTGAGTTGATGAAAATCCAAGATGAACCGGGTAAATAATGAATTTTAAAAATACAATTTTTCTTCTCTTCCGAAAGTACTCTTTTTTCAGGGTACTTTTCTATGTTTTTGTCATTGCTCTTGCTCTTGGCGTCGTTTCGGTCGCAACAGTCAAATCAAAAAGAATTCCAGTGATTTCTTCTGTCATTCCAGTCGTCGGCTCACCTGGGGATACAATGGTCATAAGAGGAAGCAATTTCGGCAGCACTCGTGGCACAAACTTCGTTGAAATCGGAGGAAGCAGAATCACTGCCAGCGGATATATCACTTGGACAGACACGCTTATAAAACTTACGATTCCGTCAAATGTGCAGGATGGACTGGTCATAGTAACTACCCAATCCGGCAAATCGAAGCCTGGCTTTTTTGCAAACGAAGCAGGGATACCGGTAGCAGTCAAACAAGATAAAAAAACATCAGAACCAGTTATTACTCAGATTACACCCGCAAGCGGAAGTTACGGCACTTTGATTACTATTATGGGAAGCGACTTCGGCACAAGTCGTGGAGAAAGCAAAGTCTACTTTACGGCAAATGTTGATGAGTCAAGTCTAAGCAGTGCACTGGGAAGCGGCCAGGGAGAAGTCACGGCGGATTTTGATTTTTCTGTGCTTTCAGCCAGCGAATCTGATTATGATTACGAGTATTGGAGCGATTCTGAAATTCGCGTGCGCATTCCAGACGGAGCGACGACAGGCGGTGTATATGTCAAAACCGACAAAGGAAAAAGTAATCCCATAAATGAAGAAATTAAACTCGCCGCAGGCTCAAAAAATTATCACACAAGAAAGACATATATAATTCAGCTGAATGCAGACATCGATTCAATCGACACAAAAAAGGGAACGGCCATTACGCTTAGGGTTCCGCGTCCTGTCGTCACCTCAAGACAGCCAATGGTGGAACTAACGGAATGTTCGCCTGAACCAGTCATTTCTGATTACAAAAACACTGTCATTCATCAGCTGGAACTCCAGAAGGCGAGTTCAAAAAGCGGCAAAATTCGCTTCAGCCACACTTTTGTCGTATCAAGCTACGCTGTAAAAAGCGAAATAAACGCAAAAGCAGTAAAGCCATACTCGCCGACAGTGAAATCTCGGATTTTCTTTAAAAATGCGACGGCGGCTGACTCGCTGATCCAATGCACAAACAAAGATGTCATCACACTCGCCAAAGAAATTATCGGAAAAGAAACAAACCCTTACATTCAGGCAAAACTTATTTACGATTATCTTCTTCGAAACTACACATTGCGAGACTCGCTCAGAAAAAGTGATGCATCTCCCCTGGATTTGCTCAAGTCCAAGAAGGGGGACGCATACGATTTGGCAATTTTCTATACAACCTTGCTTCGTGCCGCAGGAATTCCTGCGGAGCCTGTAGCGGGAATTCTCGTTGATTCGGAAATGAAAAATCAGGCACACTGGTGGACTGAGTTCTATGTCGAAGGTTTTGCATGGATTCCCGTTGATGTGGCTCTTGGAATGGAGCTTCCTTACAAGGCATTCCGCCCTGTAGAAAACAGTGCGGAATTCTACTTCGGAAACATTGACTCACAGCACATCGCATTCTCAAAAGGCTGGAATGAAATCAAACAAACGATTTCGCAAAACAGCAAAATCGTCTACCGACCAAAAACCTATGCCCTGCAATCAATTTGGGAAGAATCCAGTGAAGGAGATGTAAACTACAGTTCTCTCTGGAACGACCCTATTGTACTTGGATTATACTAATGCATAATTCATAATGCGTAATTTTTAATTTAAAGAGGAGATTTTTTTATGTCTACTAAAGTTTTGTCAGTTGGCGGCTCGATTGTAGCGCCTGAGTATCCTGACACAGACTTCGTGTCAAAATTCGTCTCAATGGTAAAGGATTTTCTTTCTAAAAATCCAGATGACCGCCTGATTCTTGTTGTCGGGGGCGGCGGACCTGCTCGAATCTATCAGAAAGCCTTCCGTGAGGTAACTGGAACGGCCGAAAACGCGGGAACTGATGCCGCTGACTGGATTGGAATTATGGCAACCCGATTAAACGCCCAGTTCGTAAAGGCAAGTTTCGGAGATTTGTGCAAAGAGCCGGTCGTAACAGACCCGACTGTGGCAAAAGATTTTACAGGCCGTATTCTGCTCGCCGCGGGCTGGAAGCCGGGCTTTTCAACCGACAATGACGCTGTTCTTCTGGCAGAAAAATTCAATGCTGACACTGTGGTTAATCTCTCTAACATCGAAAAAGTCTACACCGATGACCCGCGCAAAAATCCTGACGCAAAACCGCTTGATGAAATCTCTTGGAGTGAATTCCGCAAAATGGTGGGTGACGAATGGATTCCGGGGAAAAACTGTCCTTTTGACCCGATTGCAAGCAAAAAAGCTCAGGAAATGGGCTTGGTCGTCATCTGTGCGGGCGGTAAAAACATCGAGAACACCAGGGCAATCCTTGAGGGAAAGGCCTACACAGGAACGACGATTAAATAATCGCATTAACCTGTCTCACAAGGGATGAAATTATATGGAAAACAAAGAAGTGATTGCTAAATTTGCCGCGGAGCTGTAAGACTTATTTACAGTAAAGTCCAAGTTCGTTCAAAAGATTGTCCAGTTTTGTGCCGTATTCGGGGTCTGTAGCCCAATGCCCAGCCAAATCTTGGACAGTTGTGGCAAATTTTGTTCGGTGAGGCCAACTGTATCGGGGGTCAACAAGCTCTTGTTTCAGTTCAACATCAGCCGTCGTTGCATAAGCATGTAAATGTTGTATATGTGCGCGGACACCAATCTGCTCGCTTTCAAAATATTCACCAGGATGCTCAGCATCCATTGCTCCAAGTCCGCAAAAATTATTCATTTCGGGGAGCACTAAATTCCCGAATCCTAAAAATCCTGTTTCCAGGCACATCTGAACAAAAGCAACATCCGAATTGATTCCTTCAATATTTGCCTCTTCAATGTAATATTCGGCAAGGCGAGAAACTTTTTCTTTGTCTGCGTCAGGCTTGTGCTTCATAAAAAAATCTACAAGTTGAGCAGAAGTCTTTATCCCACTTCCCAAAAGTTCCCGTGAGCAATCTTCCCGCTGAGGAGATGTCATACAAGAAAAAAAACTGGCTGAAAAGAGCAAGATTCCCATGAGGAAAGAAAGTTTTCTTAAAATTTTGTGATTTTGACTTCTGATTTTATAAAATAATGTGTCCATACTCAGATTATCGGTATTTTTTTCACTTTTTTTCTCATTAGTTGCCGAAAATCAATTTTCTTTTGCTATTAAAGGGTATGGAAGAAAAGATAAAAAAAAATCGTTTGGAAATTCGAGAGCTCACTATGAAAAATGGTATCGCCTATCCCACAAATGAAGAGCTGATTATGCTCATTCTTGGAAGCGGAACAAAGAAGATGCCGATAGAAAAACTCGCAAGAACAGTAATCTCCACGATCATGTCATCGAATTCAGAAAATCTTGTAGAAAACCTGATAAAAATTTCTGGAATGGGAAAAACGAAAGCACTGACAGTTGCGGCCTCGCTTGAATTGGGGAAGAGAATCAACAGGCATCCAAAGACAAGTCTTGAAAATCCGAGGGAACTTTTACCTTTCGTTCAGAATTATGCGCTGGAGTCAAAAGAACATTTTCTCTGCATCAGCATGAACGGTGCGAGAGAAATTCTATCAATCAGAGTTGTATGCTCAGGAAGCGGAAATATGGCAATAGTACAGCCATCGGAGGTTTTCTCTCAGCCACTGAAAGAACATGCTTCTGCAATAGTAATCTGCCATAATCATCCGAACGGAAACCCCTGCCCTTCCGAAGATGATATCCGCACGACGGTCAAACTTTTTTTGGCGGCAGAAACGCTTGGAATTTCCCTGACCGACCATATCATCATAACAAAAACCAGTTATTTCAGCTTTCTGGAACACGGCTACATGGACATCGATAAACTTCTTAATTTGTTGTAAGAATAAGATTTTTTCAGTATTATTATAGGTATGAATCGAAAAATTTTTATTATTTTTAGTCTTTTTATGATAATTTCTCTTACTCCTCTTTTTTCACAGCAGGACGACAATTCAGGACCTGGAAGCAAGTCAGCAGAAGCCTTTGCTATCATACCAAATCTTGAGCCAGAGGAAAGTTCGGACATTGATATATCTCGCACAAAATCTATTTTCAAAACAAATGTAAAATCATGCAAGATTTATCTAAACGGTAATTTTCAGGGAATAAGCAATCTTACGCTCACCAATCTCATTGAAGGATTTTATCTTATGAGAGTCGAAAAGGAAGGATACATTTCCCAGGAAAATTTCGTCTACATTGAACGAGGAAAAGAAAAATCTTTCTTCATTGAACTTCAACCAAAAGAAAAAAAGCAGGATGAAAAGACTTCTGCCGAAAGCGAAAAATCCGACACCAATGAAACGCCGGAAAGCGCAGAAACTCCAGCGGGAGCCGAAGGATGAAACTCTACACTCGTTCCCAACTCATAAAATCTTCTCTAACAGGCGCGGCTTTTGGTATAGCTATAGCCCTTATTTCTGTTGTCGCAATCTCCCTGTCACACAAAAAATCTGACTCTCTGGAAAATATTGCCGCAGAAGAGAAAAACGAAAGTACATCTACTCAGACAACCGAAAATGAAAATACTGCAGCAGTGAATTCAGCACAAAATTCAGCCGCTGAACCAGCAAGGCCTCAAATCATCGAAGAAAAAGCAATTCCCGTCGCTAAAACTTACGATTCTCCCTACACTCAAGACGAACAGCAGAATATCTCAGTCTACGAAAAATGCAATGAGGCAGTCGTAAACATCACCACTCAGGTCATGGGCATCAACTGGTTCTTGGAGCCTGTCGTTCAGGAAGGCGGGAGCGGAAGCGGCTCAATCATCGACAAGAGAGGTTATGTGGTCACGAATGTCCATGTAATCTCAAACGCAAGCAAAATCAACATTTCTCTATATGACGGCACTTCTTACGAGGGCACAGTAATCGGTAAAGATGTTGAAAGCGACATTGCGGTCATCAAATTCAACCCGCCAGACAATGTAACGCTCAAAACAATTGATTTCGGCGACTCAAACAATCTGAAAGTCGGTCAGAAAGTCATTGCCATCGGAAATCCTTTCGCACTGGAGCGCACCATGACCACAGGAATCATCTCAGGTCTTGGCCGCCCAATTCAGGAAAGCACAAATGTCATTATCCGAAACATGATTCAAACTGATGCGGCAATCAATCCGGGAAACTCAGGCGGTCCCCTTCTCGACACAAACGGAAAGATGGTTGGAATCAACACGATGATAATCTCTAATTCCGGAAGTTCTGCCGGAGTAGGTTTTGCCGTTCCTGTGAGCACAGCCCGCCGCGTTGTGGACGATTTAATAAAATACAGGAAAGTCAACCGCGGTGTGCTCAAAATCGCCCCAGTCCAGATGACAGCTTCAATCGCGCGCTACGCAGGTCTTTCAATCTCAACAGGAATACTGGTCAGCGAAGTTGAGCGCGGCTCCTCTACTGAAAAATCAGGAATTCTTGGGGGAACAGAGCAGGTTCAGTATGGAAGCCGCTTCAATCCCACAACCATTTATCTTGGCGGTGACATAATCACTGGAATCGACAATATTACCGTACGCACTTATGCCGACTACACGAGCGCACTTGAATCAAAAAGACCGGGTGACACTGTAACAGTCACTGTCTACCGAAACGGCGAATACAAAAAACTCCGGGTCACGCTCGACGGTAAAGATAGCTCAAACACGAATTCAAATGCAGCATCGTCAACGCTTTAGCCTGATTTTATTTTTTTTCTCAGCCTTTTTCATTCACGCTCGCAAGGTCTCGCTTCCAGTCAATGGTCTCATGATTGCAGACGATAACACCGTAGACACGAGCCTTGAATTTGAAGAAAAATGGTTTTGGGAAAGTAAGACGAGCGAGTACAATCACAAAATCGCGCGGATTGCATGCCTGCTTTCAGAGATTTCCTATGTATCTGTTGAGAAAGAGCCAGAAGCGAACGAAATGATTCGTTCATACAGGGCATTAGGTTTTAAAGACGAAAACATCGAATGGAATTACATGCTGGATTACTCAAGTCCCATCTCTGGTAACAATCAGGCGGCTTACAGTATCGCATACAAAGACATTCAGACTCCCATGGGCACAAAGAAACTGGTTTTCGTTGTACTCCGAGGAACGCCGCTCAGCGCAAACGAATGGATTTCTAACATAAATGTAAGTGACTCAACTCACAAAAATACAATGAGCCACGAAGGCTTCTTAAACACCGAAGAAAATGTTCATAAGGCTCTCATGTACTTTCTTCTCAAAAACAAAATAAGTCCTGATGAGTCGTATTTTTTGATTACAGGTCACAGCCGGGGGGCGGCGCTTGCAAACCTCCTTGGAGCAACCCTTGAAAATGAAGGTCTCATTACCGGGGAAAGGCTTTTTGTCTATACCTTCGCCGCCCCTAATGTCACTCAAAGCGAAAGCTCCTCTGACAGTCGTTATAATTTTATCTGGAATATAGTAAATGCCGAAGACATTGTGCCGACAGTACCGCCGAATCGCAATGAATGGAAATGGCGCAAGTTCGGGCAAACAAAAGTCCTCGTAAATTATTGGAACTGTGACCCAGAGCGATACATCAATGACTATATGCCAAGAATGAATGAATACTTCAAAAAATTCATGAAGAGAGACTATGCGCCATTTAAAATCGGGCCTTTCATTCACATACAGATTGCCAGGATGCTTACAGAATTGTATCCCAGTGTCGAAAGCTATTATAGGAATATTTTAGGTTTAAGGAACATCGCCGAGTCTGTTTTCTGGAAAATTTTCCCGGCTTCGGAGCAGCTTCAGGATTCAGATTTTTCATACGATAACGAAGGAAAAGAAGAAGCTCCGCTGCTCACGCGAATTTTTCTAAAAAGTATGGATAAGAATATTGATGCAGGTGCAGATTATACGATGAATGCCTTTTCTGACATGCATGCCTGCGAGTCTTACATTTCATGGATGCTCTCACTCGATGAAGAAGAAGCATTCTCTGACATGGGAAGTTCTCAAATCATTATCAAAAACAGTTTTGACTGTGCGATTTATGCAGACGACGGAAGGCTTCTCGGTCGCATTCTTGACAGCACTGTGGAACTGGACACTCTCCGAATCCCCTTTGCGGCCATGCCATTTCCAAACAGCGTTGTGCTAGGATTTCCGCAAAATCAAAATTTAAACATAATCATTCACAAAGACAGCCTGATTCCAACTATCGTTCCTTACAAAATCGAACATTATGATGCGGCAGGAATGTTGATCGGCGAAAGCGAAACCAAATATTTTTTTCCCCACTCTGGAATGGGCTTGAAATTCAACTCAAAAGGAATTTCATCTGACACGAATTCAATCGCCTTTGAAAAACTAAAATGGTCACAAGCAAAGCTTCTCATAAATCAATATGGATTAAGACAAAACTTCAAGGTCAAAGTTCAGCCAGAGTTTTCACTTTCAACAAACAAGATTTTTTCTGCAGGACTTAGAATTGGAAGCCAAGAATTCTACGGTAGGGTCTCAGGGGATTTTTTCAAAAAAAAGGACACGAATCTTGCAGGCCTTACACTCACAATCGGACATCAACAATCAATTTTTGGAAGACTAATGTGTGAGGTTGAGGCTGGGAATTCATTCTTTTGGCCAAAGAGTGATACCCACAAGAGGGAATTCAATGTCATTCCCATGGGCACAATTTCCCTGTCATACAAACCCCGTAGGCGTATTCAATTTTTCGCCGGAATCCGCTCTGACATGCATATTGATGGTTTCAATGACGAATCATTCACCGATAAAATCAGGCGGGATTTTATTACGGAAATCCATCTGGGTAGCAAAGTAGACATTTATAATTCTTTCCAATTTGGAATCCGCTTGTAATACTGTAAAATAAGGAAAAATCATGCTCGACAAAAACAACATTCTGATTCTTTGCAAAGTCGTGGACAATTTCGGCGACATCGGCGTGGTCTACCGCCTTGCCCGCGCCCTTTCTGATTTGCGCCCGGATCTTAATCTCACCCTCGTGGTCAGCAATCTGGAAAGTTTTCACAAAATGGCAAGTCAAATCGACCCCCAAAAAAAGATTCAAGACTTTCGCTACAAAAACTCCACATGGAAAATCCTCGACTGGTACTTAGATAATGCAGAATGCAGAATGCAGAATGCTGAATGCACTTTCAATTTTTCGATTATTTTGGAGTGTTTTCAGTGCGGCAGGCCTGACTGGCTTGAAAGCCTTCTTTTTTCCGAGGATTTCGACCGTCCAGTGCAGATTCTTCAAATCGACTATCTTACCGCTGAGGATTATGCCGAGGAATTCCATCTTTTAAAATCTGGCACTCGAAAAACCAATATCAAAAAACGCTTTTTTATGCCGGGCTTCACCGAAAAAACGGGCGGACTTATTATTAATGATGTATGCAAAATGCAGAATTCAAAAGCGGAGACTACGACTTGCGACATCTTCAAGATTTTTTTCTTTGCCTACGAGGATGACTGCGCTGCCGTCGTAAAAGGAATTTCTGACTTTCAAAGCAGAATGAGAGAAAGCAAGCCTGACTTTTCTGTCCTAGTCTATCTCGCCGAGGGAAAATCTTCCGCTCCCTTTGAAAACGCATGGAAAGATTTCAATTCTCCCTTTGAAATTGAAAAAATTCCCTTCTTGCAGCAGGAAGAATTCGATTCCTTTATCCTTACGATGGATTTTCTTTTTGTCCGCGGAGAAGATTCCCTTGCCCGCGCCTGCCTTTCTGCCCTTCCCTTTGTCTGGCAGGCTTACAAGCAGGATGAGAATTACCAGCTGGTTAAAGTGAATGCCCTTCTCGACCAAATGAAAAATTACTTTTCAAAAGAAGAATTCCAGGCGATTCAGGATTTCTGGCAGAATTACAACGATTACGAAAAGGAGAGCCAAGCCGCTCCCCTGACAGAATTGCTGCTTTCCAGCGCAACGGGAAAAAACAAAGGCGGATTTCAGGATTTTGCCAAAAAACTCCATGAAAACGGAAATCTTGCCGCTCATCTTTTGGAATTCATCGATTCTCTCTAGCCTTTTCTGCTTTTCACCGATAATAAGTTATGCGCTTTTTTAAGAAGAAGATTTTTCTTTCTCTTGTTTTTCTCCTCATGCCCTCCATTTTCTTTTCTTATGAGCGCGTTCCCGTAATCCTTCCATTTAAAAACGGCGGCGAACTTCACACTTTCTTCTATTGTTTTAATGATATTTCAGAAGGCAAGCAAATCGCCGAAGAGATTTTCCATGTCAAAAAATACGATGAGCTGGCAAGAGGCAAGCGGGAAAGAATGATTCCAGTTCCTTTGGGAACGAAAGTCGGCTACTACGACTGGGCAATATTCTGCTACGGCGAGGAATTCTGGCTCTTCGAAGTGAGAAATGGTTTTTTGTGGGGACGGGGACTTTTGCTCGAAGAACCAAGAAGGGATTAAATCCTTAAAGACTACAATATGCCGAATTGGCGGCAAAAGAAAATAATCCCGAAAAGAGTGAATGCGCTTGAAAGTGTCGTCCAGACCACAAGCTGACCGGCAAGTTCCGAATCACTTCCCATTTCGGCAGTCATGGGGACGGTGGAAACCGCAAGCGGAGTTCCGTAAAGAGCAATCAAAGCCGGAAATTCAAGGCTTCTGAATCCAAAAAAATAAGCAGCCAAAAGGCAAACAAGAGGGCATAATATGGTTCGGGCAAGCACACCTGCAATAATCTTGTATTTGAGCCGGGCAACTGCACTGAAAGCGAAATTTCCGCCCAAAGCAATCAGCGCGACAGGGCTTGCAGACTGAGCCAGCATGGAAATACTTTTGTAGACAAAGGGAAGGTGCTGGCGAATTGTGAAATAATGCTGCCCGTTCTGGTTCAGAGGGATAAAAGAGCGTATCAAAAGACAGACAAAGCCAAAGGCGACACCGAGAATCAAGGGATTTGTGATGATTTTTTTTAAAATGGAAGAAATGCTCACTTTTTTTCCGCCCTCGTTCACAAAGAGGGAAAGAGCGATAATCGCAAGGACATTAAAAAGAGGAATTGAAACAGAAGAAAGGATTGAGGCCGCGACCACAGGCCGAGCGTCACCTGCGGAAATCGACATGGCAAGGGAAATCCCGATAATCGCATAATTTGACCGGTAAGCGCACTGAATCATAACGCCCTTCTGTCTGTTGTCTTTTATTGTAAGAAGGGTAAGGACAAGTGAAAGAATGAAAAACAAAAGCACGGAAACTACGGCAAAGGCACACATCTTTCCATATTGAGTAATTTCAGAAATATTGTCCACATTGTAAACATTGAAAAAAAGCAGGCAGGGAAGCAGGCAACGGAAACAAAGTTTGTTCAGTAAAGGAAAGAATTTTTCTTCAAAAAGATGAATCGATTTTAAGAAATAGCCTACCGCAATAATAGCGACAATCGGCAGCACTGCATTCAGCGTAAAAAAAAGATTTGAAAGCACGCAATTGCTCCTTACATAAGATTGTAGTAAAAATTCTCAAAAATATCTTAAAAAAATGAAGATAAAAAAGAGATTTTGGATATTTTTTATGATATAATATTTCCGTGAATTTTCCAAAGTGTTTTTTTCTTGGGATTTTAATTTTTTCGTTTCTCCTGCCAGCTTGTTCCAAAAAAGAAATATCTGAGCTGCCCCAAGACACTATAAATTTAAAAGACAGGTTTTATTGGGCAGACTGTGACGCAAACAGCACTGTCGAAGAAGCAGAAGAACTTCTTTTTCACAAATTCACAACTGATGGAATCGGGAACATTCGCAAAGTCGCAGGAAAGGATCAGGAATATGTCTGGCTCATGGCAGTGTTTGCCGTTCCTGAACATCTCCGCAATAAATCTCTTGGTCTTATCGTCACTTACCTTCATTTCGCTGATAAAGTATGGGTCAACGGAACCTATGTAGGAGGCTATGGTCAGTTTCCACCTACGCCGAAAAGTTCTCTTTGGGTTCCGCATTTTTATTCTATTCCGGAGCCACTTATAAATCCTGTCGGGAGAAATATCATTCTCATCAAAGTCTATTGCAAAGGCCGCAGCGGAATCTCAAATAATATTCTCCTCGGCGAGCATGACAAAGTTAAAGATATTCATACACTACATGCTTTCTTTCAGTCAATCATATATTTCTTTGCAGAAGGCGGTATGCTTTTCACGGCGCTTCTCTTTTTCCTTATATTCATCTGGCGAAAACGAGAACGGGAGTACCTTTCATTCTCAATACTCTGTATTGCATCAATGGTTCTTGTTATTCCATTTTTTGCGCCAAGTCTTCCAATCAACTACCCGAAGAATATTCCCTTCCTGCTCTTTATAAAATCTACTCTTTGTGAAGGCTTGTATCTTATTGTCTTTACTCTCTCCACATTCATAATTGAGTTTATCAAAGGTAGGGAAACAAAATATTACAGGATTGCGAGATTCAGCGTTTTTGCACTATGTACGCTCATTACATTCGCAGCTCCAAACTACGAATTTTTATGTAAAATTTGTCCTTTTATGCTGGTTCTTTCGGTGATTCAACTTGGAATGGGATTTTTCTTCGTCCTTAAATCAAAAAACACAAAACAAGAAAACAACAATTTAAAATTGCTTAGTATCCTTCTCATTCCAGTAGTAGCGTCAATCATTCTGGACATTATCGTAAAAGGTATGCTTCAAAAAGTTGACTATCCATATATCACGCTTTTCGGTTGGGAGCTTACTCTCATCGCGTTCATATTCCTCATGAGCATAAGATACAACAAAGCAGTTGCTCAAAATGACTATCTCAATGTGCAGCTTCGCCGTGAAGTTCTTAAACAGACTCGTGCCCTTCGTAAAAAAACGGCAACTCTTGAAGACGAAATCAATCGATCTGAAACTGACCTTGAAATGGCCTCCCTCGTTCAAAAAAAATTCTTTCCTTATCCACCGAGAAGCCTGCGTGGCTGGGATATTGCAGTAAGTTACAATCCACTCGATAAGGTTTCAGGCGACATGTACGACTTTTACATTCATAAAAATGACTTAAACGGCTTTTCGCTTTTCGATGTTTCTGGTCACGGCGTCGCAGCAAGTTTAATTACTATGCTTGCAAAAAACATTGTTTTCCAGTCTTTTGTCAGAAATCTTAAAAATAAAGAGAGTGTTTCCCGTACTCTCTACGAAATAAACGATGAAATCATTGAGGCAAAGGGAGAAATCGAAAATTACCTCACAGGACTGATGTTCCGTTTCAGTTCTTTCAATGAAAACGATGAGTGTCAGGTTGAAATGGCGAATGCAGGTCATCCAAACCCAATTCTTTACTCGGCAAAAACCAATCTTTGTGATGAAATCGATTCTGGAGACAGTGAAGCCCATCATGGAGCAATCGGACTTGATTTCATTACGGTTTCATTCCCACAAATCAACTTTACGATGGCAGAAGACGATATTCTAATTTTTTACACAGACGGACTCACTGAAGGGCGTAACAAACAGAACGAAATGTTCGGAAAAGAGCGGGTCAAAAGAATTATTAAAGAAAGCTACGCAAAAGACGCTCAATCCATTTTGGAAGATATTATCGACGGATACAACAATTTCACAAAAGGCATAAAAAGAGACGATGATATCACAATTGTCGTCATGAAACGGGAAAATTCGGCAAATTTTATCGAAGAGCTGGATGAAGTTTGATTTAAAACTTTTTCCCTTCTTCCGTGTCAAATAAACGAGGTAAAAAAATGACAGAATTCAAGCAATGGTACGATGAGGACGGAATTACATTCCACTCAGAGCATAAAGTTCAGTTTTCACAGAGCGATTCATGCAAAAAAATGAGCTTTTACGAGCTTTTAAAAGTGACCAGCGACATGGCCGTGGAAGATTACGCCCAGCGGGGCATGGACAGGGATACTCTCACGAAGCACGGATATGCCTGCCTGGTTTCAAGGGTAGCCTTCCGCTTTCACCGCTTCCCGCGCGAAAACGAGAATTATGTCTTTACGACTTACGAAGAAAAGGCCGAAGCCCTGCAGCTTGTCCGTGCCTACGAATTCACCACGCCAGGGGGTGAGCCGCTGATTACAGGATTAAGCTCTTGGCTTTTAGTGGATCCCGTCGCCCACAGAATCATCCCCACAAAAAAATTCGATTTGAGGCCGCCGGTTGAGAGCCAGAAAGAGCATGACTGCCTCAAATACGGCAAGATTCAGATTCCTGAAGATTTAGAAAAATGGGACGAATGGAAAATCAGATATTCAGACATTGACGGAAACAATCATGTGAACAACGCCCGCTACGGAGCCTTCGTGGCAAACGCAATCCCTGAAAACTTGCGTGACAAAGCCTTCACTGACTTCCGCCTTAACTACGCAAAGGAAGCAAAATTGGGGCAAAAACTTGAAATTTTCGGAAAAGTAAACGAAGAAGAAAAACGCCTCACGATTGTGGGCAAAACTGAAGAAGGCGTTTCCTTTGAAAGTGAACTAATTTGGCAATAAACAAAAAAAACGGACTCTCGTCGGGAACGCGCCATCAAACATCGCAGTGAGCAAAGCTCAGGCGAGTTTGTGTCGCAACCCCGACTCCGTCCGTTTTTTTTTGCTCTTACTAAATGGTAGAGCTATAAATTATTTAGTCCTTAGCGCGCTCTACGAATGAACCGTCGCGTGTGTCGATTACGATGCGGTCATCTGTGTTACAGAACAATGGAACTTTAACTTCCATGCCTGTGTCGAGAGTTGCAGGTTTCGTTGATTTGCCTGAAGTGTCGCCTTTGATTCCTGGCTCACAGTATGTGATTGTGCGTGTAACCTGAATTGGCAAGCGAACGCCGACCGGTTTTTCGTTGTAGTAAGTGATTTTTACATCGTAGTCATCATCCGGAGAGATGTAGCCAGCGTTGTCGCCGAGATAGTCTTTCTCAAGAGTGATATCGTCGTAAGTTTCCTGATCCATGAAGTGGTAGTCGTTTCCGTCGATGTAAGAAAGTTTAACGTTCTTTTCGACAAGGTCAACTTCCTCAAATTTTTCGCCAGCGTCAAGACCGAGATCCTGAGTTCCGCCAGTTACGATGTCTGCAACGCGAAGTTTTGTAACCATGCCCTGGCGACCAGATTTCTGACCCAACATTTTCTGAACGATGAGAGCCTTTCCCTCGTACATGAAGGCAGTTCCGACTTTGATTTCGTTTGTCATCAACATAATATGTTACCTCAAAAAATAAAGCTTTATGTTCCTATTTTAGTGATTTTTAAAGAGATATTCAACTCATTATCGATGTTATCATTATCTGCTTTTATCTGTGTGCATCCGCGTCGAAATTCTGTATAATCTAATCATGCGTAAATTTGAAGTCGTAAGCCCCTATCAGCCTTCAGGTGATCAGGGCGAGGCAATCGAAAAACTCTCTGCGGGATTCTTAAAAGGCGATCGTTTTCAGACTCTTAAAGGCGTCACCGGCTCTGGAAAAACCTTCACTATGGCAAAAATCATCGAAAAGGTTCAGCGACCCACTCTGATTATCAGCCACAACAAGACCCTTTCAGCCCAGCTTTACCGGGAATTCAAGTCATTTTTTCCCCACAATGCGGTGGAATATTTTGTCTCTTATTACGACTACTACCAACCGGAAGCTTATGTTCCGGCCCGCGACCTTTACATCGAAAAAGACGCCGCCACAAATGACGAAATCGACAAGCTCCGTCTGGCGGCAACCTACTCGCTTATGGAGCGGCGGGATGTAATAGTCGTGGCCACGGTCAGCTGCATTTACGGTTTGGGTATGCCTGACCTTTACAAGGAAATGCGCGTTCACATCGAAAAAGGCGAAATCCTTGATTTGCGGAAATTCGAGCGGGATTTGGCTTCGATTCAGTATCAGCGGAACGACATGGTTTTGGACAGGGGAAATTTCCGCGTGAGGGGAGATGTTATCGAAGTCTATCCGCCTTACATGGAGACTGACACGGCCTACAGAATCGAGCTTGATTTTGACGAGATTTCCAGCATAAAGCGATTCAATGTCCTGAACCGGGCAACGGAAGAAGAGCTGGACGAGATGCAGTTTTACCCGGCAAAACACTTCGTAGTTCCCCACGATGCCCTTCTTGCCGCCACAGACAGAATCCAAAAGGAGCTTGAAGAGCGGGTGGAGACTTTGCTTTCTCAGGGCAAAATGCTTGAGGCCGAGCGGCTGAAAACCCGCACCACCTACGACATTGAGATGATGAAGGAAATGGGCTATTGCTCAGGAATCGAAAATTATTCCGCACCAATTTCTGGCCGGAAGACCGGGGAGCCGCCTGCGACCCTTTTGCACTACTTCCCAGATGATTTTCTCTGCCTCATTGACGAAGCCCATGTCACCGTTCCCCAGATTGGAGCCATGTACGAGGGAGACAGAAGCCGCAAGCAGAATCTCGTTGATTTCGGCTTCCGCCTGCCCTCTGCCCTGGACAACCGCCCCCTTAAAGGCGATGAATTCTGGAAAAAGATGAACCAGGTGATTTATGTGACGGCCACGCCCCGAAAAGAAGAAATCGCCCAGTCAAGTCAGGTGGTGGAGCAGATTATCCGCCCGACAGGTCTTTTAGACCCTCTCATCGAAGTGCGCCCCAGCGAAGGCCAGATGGAAGACATTTACAAGGAAGTAAAATCCAGAATCGAAAAGAAAGAGCGCAGCCTGATTCTTACTCTGACCAAAAAGATGGCGGAAGATTTGACGGACTATCTTCTGGGCTTAAATCTCAAAGTCAAATACATTCACTCAGAAATCGATACTTTTGAGCGGGTTGAAATCCTCAAATCCTTGCGAACCGGCGAAATCGATGTTCTTATCGGAATCAACCTCTTGCGAGAGGGAATCGATTTGCCTGAAGTCAGCTTTATCGCAATCCTTGACGCGGACAAAATCGGCTTCCTGCGCTCAACCACCAGTTTGATTCAGATTGTGGGACGGGCCGCCCGAAACGAAAACGGAATGGTCGTCATGTACGCCGACAACATTACGCCCGCAATCAAGGAAACCATTGATGAGACAAAACGCCGCCGCCAAATCCAGCAGAAATACAACGAGGAGCACGGAATCACGCCCCACACGGTCTCAAAGGCAGTGCAGGACATTCTCGTTCGCCAGCAGCAAGACGCCGCCGAAAATGCCGAAGTGGAGCTGGGAGTCCTTAAAAAGAGCGCCAATCTCTTCGATCCAAAGCAGCGTAAAAAGCTCATCGACGCCCTAAAAAAAGAAATGTCCGATTACGCCGACAGACTGGAATATGAGGAAGCCGCCGCAATCCGCGACCAGATTCAGGAAATCGAGCGAACCTATGGAAAATAATGCCCGCAAGCTAGGGCGCAAAATAAAATTCCTCAGCTGGAAGTTCGCGTCCCAGAATAGTAAGATATTTTTCGATGTCGGATTTTGCAGAAGGAGCCGTGCGAAAAACTAAGGAGGCATTTGCTATAGAATCCCGCGCTACAGCCTGAGAAAGTCCGAGTTTATGTTTTTCAATAAGCATAGCGGCTTTTGCATGGTTATTGTTTGTCCATTGAAGACCACTTCTGTAAACTTCAAGAAATTGCCGGACTAAATCATGATTTTCATCGGCAAAAGCCACTCGTACAACAAGAATCATTGACGGAATTGTATTTCCATTCTCTTTTTCCATGTATACTTGTTGGATATTTTCAGCGCGGATTAGTTTAGAAGAATTTTTTAGAGCAACCGTTGCAAAAGGTTCAGAAAGCAAGGCATATTCTGCCTCTCCAATAATCAGTTTGTTTGCAATGCTTGCAAGTGGAAGGGAAAAATCAAAATGAAAAGATTCGCCGGAACCATTTTCTTCACCTTCTTTTTTAGTAATCAGTGATTTTAACAGAGGTATTTTAGAGGAATCTTTTTCGGAAATAAAAATATTTTTTTCTTGAAGATTTTCAAGAGATACATATAGTTCATCATTTGTAAGAAGATAAAGGCCACCGTTTTGCACAAGGCCCGCCATTAAAAGGGCGCCCTTCCCCGCCGTAAAGACTTTTGCCGCATCTTCAGGCGTAAGAAAGCCCATATCGATCTCGCCTCTGAGAAGCTTGGGAAGCTCGGCCTGAGCAGAATCAAAAATCTGAAAAGAAATGTTCTGCACGGCCAATTTTTCTTTGTTTTCAATTAGATAAGCGCAGGGCGCACAGGAAATTCCCTTAAGCACGCCCAGCCGAATAGAGGCCTTTTGAGCAAAAAGAGGAAGGAAAAGAGAAAAACATGAAAAAAGACAGATAATTTTTTTTAACATGAAAAATCTTTAATTCCTAACTCCTAATTGCTCATTGCTAATTGTTTATCTCTCATTTTTAATGACTTCATCCATGTTGCATTTTGGCGGGATGCCGTCAACCAGTTCTTTTGAGCCGGCATTTGCGTACATGTTGAGAAGAGCCGCGCCGGTTTTTGGATTCATGATTACAGAAGGACCTGCGATACAGCCACCCTCACAAGCCATGACTTCGATGAGGTTTGGACAATCAGCGGGAGCGGGCATTGTACCGGCGTTGATTTTGCCGTAATTCTGTAAATTCTTGATACCAGCCTTGTCGAGACCGTTGATAACCACCGGTCGCAAAATAGAATCGTCCTTGAGGCGGATTTTTACGCTTTCTGCAACGCCGCCAGTCTTTGCGAAATTGCGGGCAGAGACTGTAGGATTGTATTTTCCCAGTTTTACTTCCATTTTGGTGATGTCGATTTCTTTTGCGGCAAAGAGAGCGCCGATTTCTTCAACTGAAAGGACATAGTCAACTAAGTCACTGTCGAAACCTTCCCGGCGTTTTGCAAGACAAGGGCCGACGAAAACAGTGATACAGTCAGGGTCTGCTTTTTTGGCAAGCTCGGCCGTGTAAATCATTGGAGATTTTGTCTCTGAGATACAATCTTTAAGCTCTGGCGCGTGAATGTGAACGGCGCGGACATAGGCAGGGCAGCAACTGGTGGTCATCATTTTATCCCCCCGCTCCATGCGCTCTACGAATTCCGCGGCTTCTTTGTCGGCAGTGATGTCGGCACCGATTGCAACTTCCCAGACCCGGCTAAAACCTGCCGCAAGGAGAGCGCCTTCAAGCTGACCGACTTTTGCACCCTTGAACTGGGCACCGATTGCAGGAGCATACATTGCCACGACTTTTTTGCCGTTCATGATGTGCTTGATAACATCAACGAGCTGGGACTTGTCCATGACAGCACCGAAAGGACATGAGCTCATACATTTTCCGCAGAAAATACATTTATCGTAGTCAATCTGCTCGTGGCCGGTCTCTTCGTTGCGGGTGATTGCACCAACCGGGCAAGCCTCTTCACAAGGAATCGGAATCTTTACGATTGCGTGGTAAGGACAGTTCTGGGCACAGAGACCACAGTTGATACACTTGTTTGGGTCGATGTGAGCGCGATGGTCGTAGATTTCGATGGCCTGCTTAGGACAGTTGACCTTACAAGGACGGGCAAGACAAGCCTGACAAGCGTTCGTAGGAAGATATTTTGACTTAACGCAGCCGTTACAAGCGTCATTAAGGAATGTGAGCATTGGCCATGTAGGCTTTTCGCGATTCAGTGCGTCTTTTGCATAGTCTGCAAGGCGTTTTTCGTCATCGATATCCTCTACAGAGAATCCCATGCGGGCAAGAACTCTGGTTCTTAAAATTTCACGGTCGTGGTAAATACAACAGCGGATTGAAGGACTTCCCGCCGGAACCATTTCTTTTGGAATGTAGTGAACGCCTTCTTCAAGTTTTCCCTCAAGCTGTAATTTAGCGATTCTGACCAAAATTTCCTGCTTCAAAAGTGAAGCATTGTTGTTGACATTAAGCATGTGTACCTCTTTGCTTTTAATTTTTGACTGTTTCCTTACAATTATATCATAAATCTGCTAGAATTGCATTATGAATGGCGGAAACACAAGGGATTTTAAGAAAATTTTACGGAAAGAAATGAAGCAAACCCTCACGCTCTTTCACGAAAATCTTTCAGAAAGAGAAAAAGATTCTCTGGCCGAAAATCTTACAGAAAAAATCACAGTCCTTGACGAATACAAGAATTCTCCGCTGATTCTGGCCTATATTCCCGACAAACTTGAAGCCGATTGCAGACCAGTCATTTCAGACGCGCTGAAAAAAGGGAAAAAAGTCGCCGTTCCCAAAGTGGATTTTGAGGCCCTGAAAGACGGCAGGAGCGAGATGGACTTTTATTTTTTAGAAGAAGGAAAATCTCTGGAAGACCAGCTGGAAGCCGGAGCCTATGGAATCTTGGAGCCAAAAACTGATTTGAAAAAACTTGATTGGGGTCTTGCGGGGCAAGAAACAGGTGAAGGCTGTCCCGCAGAGGGGGTAGCGGAAAACCGCGAAGCGGGTTGGAGTGAGGGGGAGACTTCCCCCTTTATGCTTGTTCCCGGCGTGGCATTTACGAAAGACGGAAAGCGACTGGGGCACGGAAAAGGATTTTACGACATTTACATAGAAAAATTACAGAAGGCCGGCCTAAAGCCCTATTTGTGCGGAGTCGCCCTTCCCTGCCAGATTGTCACAGACCTTGCCACCGACAAGCACGACATCCTCATGGACAGGGTAATCTTTTAACCGCTGCATACGCATTGCGATTATTTTTTAGAATCTTTGCTGTAAAGGCGCAGGGGCGGAAGGGAATCAAAGTAGCTTTCGGCAATCAGGTAGTAATCCTCGATTTTGGCCTTTGAAATCGCCTGATACTGCTCAAGGTAGAGACGGGGATTTTTCTGCACTTCCCCGCTCTGCATCAACCGGGCCGTTCCCTCCTGACTTCCAGCCTTGGAAATCACTGCCATGAGCCAGTTATTCTCAAGGGAAGCGAGCAAATCACTTTTTTCAAGGTCGATTACGCAGTCAGTCTGAATGTCAATCTGAGCAGAAATATCTTTTTTAATAGAAGAAATGCATTCCGAATAGACAGAATCAACTTCTGCCGTATGCTCAACGCTGGTCACAAGGATTCGGGCAAAAGGCAGGTCATTTTCGGGAAGAAGGGCTTTCACTTTCGTTTCGGGATATTTTGAGGAAAGTCTGGCTTCCATTCGCTGGGCAAGCTCGATTAAAATCGCGTCAAAAAGAGCACAATCCGTGGAAGAAAGGTCGGGCGAAGGAAGACAATACAAAACCGGGTCAAGGAATTTTGTGGTGGGAATGAGAACGGCTGGCATGGGCCCGGCTTCTTCCTTTGAAATGTCAGTCAGAAAAAGATGACGGAGGGAAATTCTTTTTTCTTTTGCGGAAAGCTTTTCAAAGTCAGGCTTTTTGACCCGCAAATCAGTGGAACGAGTCTGGGCAATGCTTGATAAAAGTCCGAAAGTTGAATTTAAGGATTTGAGCAATTTTTCGTCACTTTTCAATCCGCCTGAGAGAATCAGGGAAAAACGGCTTGAATCCAATAAAATTGGATAGGCTTCCTGAATCTTGGTAAAATCAAGATTTTTCGCGGGCTTGTCCTCGGTGTCGCGGTAAAGCTTGGGATAATCCGAATCCCCGTACAAAAGTCGCACCGCCTCGCACAGAAGCTGGAATTCCGTGCTTCCGGTTTTGAGCCGCCATTGAGTGCGCTCGTCATAAGTCACGCCGTCTGCGGTCGCAGGATTGATGTCGCAATAAACCAGAGCCGTGTAAGAGGCCTGAATCGCAAAATCCATTTCTCCCGAAAGACAAGTGACCGTAATAATCGAGTGGGTCGAAAGATTTTGCGCGCCGACTTCGTAAAATCCAGAAATCGCACCGTTTGAGGCAAACAAATCCAGCTGACGGTTAATGTTGACCGCAATGGAATCGGCCAGCACAGAAGCCAGTCCCGGAACTTTGTCCGTAAAAAGAAGCTCGCCGCCTGCAATCGTAAGGGAAAGAACCGCCGTTTTTGAATTTTCGCTCCGTTTGACCGTGACAGGAATATCGTTTTGAAGGGTAAAATTTGAAAATTCAGAAAGATTTTTTTCGATGAAGCGGTCTGCCGAGGAAGCGATTTCTTCCAGAAGATTTTTATTTGATTCTGGATTTTCTTCGTTCTGGGCAAAAAGTTTTTTGTAGAAAGTCTGATTGTACCAGGCACTTTCTTTTTGGGGAATTTCGACAAAACCGGCTTTCTTAAAATCTGCGGCATATTTTTGGTAAACTGCGGAATTCAAAAAGACGAAAACAAAAGGCTCTTCCGCCATGATTTTTTCCTGCAAATCAGAAATTTCGATTTGTGAGAGACGGTCATTTTTTTGGAAAAAGTCTTGGACGGCATCAGAAGAATTATTTGACAGGGAAAGCTGGCGGGAAAAGGCTTCCATGGTTGCGTCGGAACTTTCTGAAAGCCGGGTAAAGGCCGTTCGGGATTTTTTGAGGGAATTTTCCAGCTCTTTTTTGGAGAAAACATCCTCGTCCCGGCTCATGGTCAGGAATAAATCCACCTGCACCACCGGAGAGACCTTTGCCTTGCCGATTAAAGACTGAATTATAAGCCGTGAAGATGATTTTTCCTGGGCGGAAGAGACATCAATGTATTCGTCACCTAAGATTTTTAAATTCCGCTGTTTTAAGAGCAATTTTTTTAATGCGGAAGAATCTTGATTCCAGCTTGCAGAAAGGGCGTCCGCCTCGTCCCGGTCAAGGGATGTGTACTGAAGGGCGATTTGTGTCATTTCGTCGGAAAAATCTTTGTGGGAAAGAATGAATTTCCGGGATTTTGGATTTTTGCCGGAAGAAAGGGCTTTTCGGACTTTTTCTGAATCCCAGTCCTGCCTGCCAGAAAGATTGACTGTCTGAAACTGGGAAAAATATTTTTTTACCAGGGAAAGACAAGCCCCCTCAGTGATGTTTCCGTTGATGAAAAGAATCGCATTTGAGGGAGAATAATAAGATTCCCGGATTGAATTGAGGGATGTTCTCAGCTCTTCGATTTTGTGTTTTGAAAAGACGGCTGGATTTACGCCGCTTTCCCGCGACCAGGGAGATTCAGCAAAGACTTTTGAATCAATGGCAGAGTTGATAAAGCCTGCCGGACTCTGGGAATATTCTTTGAACTCGGAATCCATGATTTTAAAAAGC
The DNA here is from genome assembly GCA_002368605.1 of Treponema sp. UBA3813. Classification (GTDB taxonomy): domain Bacteria; phylum Spirochaetota; class Spirochaetia; order Treponematales; family Treponemataceae; genus Treponema_D. Next base: position 33,010 of record DFEB01000020.1, read on the forward strand.
GAGGAAAGCTCTGAGTCCGAAACAGAGAGAGGCTTTAGCTTCTGGGAAAGAGAAATCAAGGCCTTTTCACAGGCGGCGGGAGCGACTTTTGAGACGAAACGAACGCTGTCATTGGAAATCTCGCCGCCAGCAAGACGAGCGTACATGGTAAAAAGCCCGCCGTTCAAAGGACTCTGATTTGTGAAGCCAGCTTCAAGGCAAAGCTCCAGCCGTACCGTGGGGGAAGAAGAATCTTCAAGGAAGTAGATTTGAAGGCCGTTTTCGAGAGTGAAATGCTTAATGTCCGAAGAAGTGAAGGCGAAAAGGGAAAAAGATAAAAAAAAAGCTAGAAAAAAAACGAAAATTCTCTTCATAGACATAAAAAAAGCCCGACCTAAAGCCGAGCTTTTCGACCCCTGCTGGGCTTGAACCAGCGACACACGGATTAACAGTCCGTTGCTCTACCGACTGAGCTAAGGGATCACTTTGTTCTTACGAACGAATGTTATGTTATATTAAACAAAAAAAAGTGTCAATAGAAATTGCAAAGAAAAATAAAAATTTTGAAAAAATTGTCTTTGAAGTCCAATAGAATAAAAAAAAGACTGCCTTGAAAGACAGTCTTGTAATTCGGGAGCGAAGGGGCTCGAACCCTCGATCTCCGGCGTGACAGGCCAGCGCGATAACCAGCTTCGCTACGCCCCCAAATGATTAGTCTATTTTAGAGAAAAGCGTTGATCGTGTCAAGCGGAAGATGCGGAAAATTCAAAAAAAATTACTGATTGAGTTATAAGATGTTTTTCTATATAATAGGCACATATTATTTTAAAAACGAGGAATCTATGCTCACTCTTAAATTTGGCGGCACATCAATGGGAAGTGCCAGACGAATTCTTGATTCTGTTCAAATTATGACTGGCCGTGCAAAAGAAGGCCGAATCAGCGTTATAGTGTCGGCTGTTGCCGGCGTTTCAAACAGTCTGCAGGCTGCAATTGACGGTTGTGTCACCGGCGGAAACGCAGCGAGCTATGTTGAGAGCATAAGAAAAACACATTCTGAAATCTGCGCACAAATCGAAGCGGAGCTCAAAGGCTTTTCCGCAAAAGAAGTGCTTAAAAAAATCGAAAACAATTTTGTTGAGCTGGAAAAATTACTGGCTGGTGTTGCCTCATTCGGTGAGTGCCCGAAATCAATTCACTGCCGCATCATGGGAATGGGCGAACTTTGCTGCGTTCCAATTGTAAATGCAGTTCTTCAGGCAAAGGGCGAAGATGTCATGCTTTTGGACAGCCGCCGCTTTATCTTTACCACAGGAAATCAGGCCGAGGGCGATGTAGATTATGGCAGAACGGCAATCGCGCTGGAGCCTTACAAGGACGGCGGAAAGCAGAGTTCAGCGCGAATTCTTCTTTTCCCAGGCTTTGTCTGCTCATGGAGCGAGCATTACGACGATGAGCCAAAGATGGGGCTTCTCGGACGAAACGGCTCAGATTTTTCGGCTGCTGTAGTGGCTTCATGCCTTGAGTCAAGAAAATGTGAATTCTGGACTGATGTAGACGGAATCTACACGGCAGATCCACGGGTCGTAAACGACGCAATTTTGGTCGAAGACATGACTTATGAAGAGGCCATGGAGCTTTCTTTCTTCGGAAGCAAAGTCCTTCACCCGAAAACTTTAACTCCTCTGGCCGCAAAAAATATCGAAGCCTGGAGTTTGAATTCTCACAATCCAAGCGCAAGGGGAACAAGAATCGGCCGGGGTCCTTTTGAAAGCGAAAAGAACGCAGGTCCTGTCCGGGGAATTTCCTGCCTGAAAAACACTGCACTCATTTCAGTGAGCGGAAGCGGCATGAAAGGCAAGACCGGTATCGCCAGCCGAATTTTTGCGGCAGTCAGCCGGGCGGGAATCTCAATGCTTTTGATTACCCAGTCTTCTTCTGAATACACAATCTCTTTCTGCGTAAAACAGACTGAGGCTCAGGCTGTGGAAGATGTTCTTTCTCAGGAATTTTCCCTTGAAATCCGTGACGGTCTTATCAATAAAATCAATGTTCAGGAGCATACGGCAATCGTCTCTATCGTCGGCGACGGCATGAAACAGAATTGCGGTGTAGCAGGAAAATTCCTCGATTCCCTCTCAACACGGGGAATCAACATTCTTGCAATCGCACAAGGCTCTAGCGAAAGGTCAATTTCAGTCGTTATCGGCGGAGAATTCGGGGATATCGCTGTCAAGGCGGCTCACCTCTTCTTCTTCAACACTGCCCAGCCAATCGAAGTGTTCGCATTCGGAGCCGGAACAATCGGTGGCGCCCTGCTCGACCAGATTCGCGACCAGCACGACAAGCTTCTTGAACAGAAAATCGACATCAAAGTTTGCGCAATCTCAACTTTGGACGGCATGATTCTCGACGGAAACGGAATCGATCTTTCAAATTGGCGAGAACTGAGCAAAAAAGCTACTGAAAAGGCAAATGTTGACGAAATCTTGGACTTCGTTCGGGATACAAAGCCTCTAAACCCGGTTTTTGTTGACTGTACTGCAAGCTACGATTTGCCGAACCGATATCTGGACATTTTTAAGGCAGGTATGAGCATTGCAACCCCAAACAAGCGGGCTAACTCAATGAACATGGATTTCTACCACAAGCTACGCCAGGTTGCTAACGAAAATCACTGCCGCTTCCTTTACGAAACAAATGTTGGAGCAGGCTTACCAATCATCGACACCTTGCAAAACCTCTTTAACTCAGGCGACCGCCTTACAGGCTTCAACGGAATCATGTCAGGCTCTCTCTCATACATCTTCGGAAAGCTGGACGAGGGCAAAAAGTTCAGCGAGGCCGTCCTTGAGGCAAAAGAATTGCGCTACACCGAGCCTGATCCACGAGACGACCTTAAAGGCACTGATGTCGCGCGCAAAGCACTGATTATCGCCCGTGAAAGTGGCATGACAATCGAACTTGATGACATCAAAATGAACTCAATCTTCCCGGAGAACTTCTCAATCGAAGGCACAACAGAGGAATTCCTCAAACGACTGCCGGAAGTAGACTCATACTTTGAGGAAAAAATGGCAAAACTCAAAAAAGAAAACAAAGTTTTGCGAATGGGTGCTTCAATCAAAGACGGAAAAGTTTCTGTCGGTATGCTTGAAGTCGGCCCAGACGATCCGCTTTACGGAGTTCGAGGTGGCGAGAACGCATTCGTATTCCAGACTGAACGATACTCACCGATTCCCCTTACCGTCCGCGGATACGGAGCAGGAGCAGGAGTTACGGCAGCCGGTGTCTTTGGAGATATTATGAGGACGGTTAGTTTTAACCCGACTAAGTAAAGTCTGCCACACGGCTCTTGACAATAGTCTTCAATCTTTATAAAGTATCACCAACGGCAAAGAGGTCGTAGATATTGTTTCGTTTTTCGATGCATTGTCTACGGCCTTTTTGTTTTATCTAATCTCAAAGTCGGTAATGAAGCCGCATGTGCAGGGGTAATCTTTGCGCGTGCGGCTTTTTTTGGAGCGAAAATGAACAGCAAGACTTTATACGAACCTTCTTTTGAACATGATGCCTGCGGAATCGGGGCGGTGGCAAATATTGACGGAAACGCGTCTCACAAAATCGTGGACAAGGCCCTTTCCATTGTGGAAAAACTGGAGCATCGGGCGGGAAAAGACGCAAGCGGAGAAACCGGCGATGGCGTGGGAATCCTGCTTCAAATCTGCCATGACTTTTTTAAGAAAGCCTGTGAGCGCGGGGAGATTGCCAGCCGCAACGGTTCGGTTTGTAAAAGTATCGGAGACCAGCGGGATTACGGCGTAGGCATGTTTTTCTTTTCGATGGAGGAAGCTGCTCTGGAGAGTGAGAAAATCCGCTTTGAAAAGTGCTGTGCTGGCGAGGGCTTGGAATTTTTGGGCTGGCGAAAGGTTCCTGTAAATGAAAATGTGCTCGGAAAAAAGGCACTGGACTGCATGCCTCAAATCTGGCAGAGCTTTGTGGCAAGGCCTGAAAATTGCGAAAAAGGCCTTGATTTTGACAGAAAACTGTATGTCCTGCGCCGTGAATTTGAAAAAGACGCCGGGGTTTTAGGGGTAGGGAGCGACCCGAAAGGGGCAAAACTTGCAAAGCAAGTTTTGAGCGAGTCTCCCCTAGGAGAGGGGGTAGCGGAAAACCGCGAAGCGGCTTGCAGCGAGGGGGAGACTTCCCCCGCAAAAACCTACATCTGCTCACTTTCAAGCCGCACAATCGTTTACAAGGGAATGTTTTTGGTGAACGAACTTCGTACCTTTTATAAAGATCTTCAATCAGAAGAATACAAGTCGGCACTGGCCATCGTTCATTCGCGCTTTTCAACAAACACTCAAGCCTCCTGGCAGCGCGCCCACCCCAACCGCTTTATCGCCCACAACGGAGAAATCAACACGATTCGGGGCAATGTTGACCGAATGCTGGCCAGAGAAGAGACTTTGCGCTCCCTGCAATTTTCTGACTGCGACATGAAAAAGATTTTGCCTGCGGTGGACACTAGCGGCTCTGACTCTGCAATGCTTGACAACACCCTTGAATTCCTCGTGATGAACGGCATGCCTCTTCCCCTTGCGGTGATGACTTGTATCCCGGAGCCTTGGAAGCACGACGAGAACATGAGCCGGGAGAAAAAGGATTTTTACCATTACTGGGCCACTATGATGGAAAGCTGGGACGGTCCTGCGGCCATTCTCTTTAGCGACGGAGACCTGCTCGGTGCCACCCTTGACCGAAACGGTCTGCGCCCAAGCCGCTACTACATCACGAAAGACGGGCTTCTCATTTTAAGCTCGGAAGTGGGCGTGCTTGACATTCCAGAAGAAAATATTGCCAAAAAATCCCGCCTCATGCCCGGAAAAATGCTCCTCCTTGACACGGTGCAGAAAAAAATCATCAGCGACGAGGACTGCAAGAAAAATTATGCCGCCCTTTATCCCTACGGCGAGTGGCTGGACATGAACCTTCTCCACCTTGCGGACTTGAAGATTCCAAACAAAAAAATTCCTGTGAGCACGATGGAAGAGCGGACCCGCCTTTACCGGGCTTTCGGCTGGAAGAGCGAGGACATCAACGAGATGATTCTGCCTCTGGCGAAAAATGGCCTTGAGCCTACAGCCAGCATGGGCGTGGACATTCCCCTTGCGGTGATGAGCGAAAAGCATCCCAGCCTTTTCAGTTATTTCAAGCAGCTTTTTGCCCAGGTGACAAATCCGCCCATCGACAGCCTGCGGGAAAAAATCGTCACGGACACCACGGTTTATGTGGGAAAGGACGGAAATTTGCTGGAGCCGGTGGCCTCAAACTGCCGCGTGCTGGAAATAAACAATCCCATTCTGACCGGTGTTGACCTGATAAAAATCGCTGCCCTGAATCAGCCGGGACTGAAAGCGAAGAGGATTTCGATTTTGTTTGAAAAAGGTCTGGAATCCGCTTTGGAAAATCTCTTCTCCCAAATCGATTCCGCTTACGCTGAGGGCTGCAATATCATCATTTTGAGCGACCGTGGCGTGGACGAAAATCATGGGGCTATTCCGGCAATTCTCGCGGTTTCTGCGGTGGAGCAATATTTGATCCGCACGAAAAAACGGACGGCTCTTTCGGTGATTTTGGAGAGCGGCGAGGTGCGGGATGTACATCAGGCGGCCATGTGCTTGGGCTATGGGGCGCGGGCGGTGAACCCGTACCTTGCCCATGAGGCGATTGCAGAACTTATCGACCAGAAAATCTTGGACAAGGATTATCACACTGCCATCGACGACTACAACAAGGGCATTATAAACGGCATCGTAAAAATCGCGGCAAAAATGGGAATCTCAACGATTCAGTCTTACCAGTCCGCGCAGATTTTTGAGGCGGTGGGAATCGCAGACGATGTAATCGAAAAATATTTTACAAATACCGTGAGCCGAGTGGGTGGAATCGGCTTAAAAGAAATCGAAGAAGATGTGCTCTACCACCACAGAAGGGCATTTTCTTCAAAGGAAGAAGCAAAATCTCCCCGACTGGACTTTGGCGGAATCCATAAACTGAAAGTTGGGCCAGAGGCGGAAGACCATCTTTTGACGCGGGAGACAATTCTTGCCCTGCAGGAATCTACGAAAAATGGCGACTATGCTCGCTTTAAGGAATACACGGCTTTGGTGGATTCAAACGACCATCCACACACACTTCGGGCAATGCTTGATTTTGACTTTGACAAAAACGGCGGCATTTCCCTTGAAGAAGTGGAAAGCGTGGAAAAAATCGTTCAGCGATTCAAGACTGGCGCCATGTCTTACGGTTCCATCAGCGAGGAAGCCCACAAGTGCCTGGCTCTGGCCATGAATCATCTGCACGGAAAATCCAACAGCGGCGAGGGCGGCGAGAATCCAGAGCGACTGGGAACGGAATACAATTCTGCAATCAAGCAGGTAGCAAGCGGTCGCTTTGGCGTTACGGAAGAATATCTTCTTTCGGCAAAAGAGATTCAGATTAAAATGGCACAGGGAGCAAAGCCGGGCGAGGGCGGCCATCTTCCTGGAAAGAAAGTCTATCCCTGGATTGCACGGACACGATACGCAACTCCGGGCGTGGCCTTAATTTCGCCTCCGCCTCACCACGACATCTATTCTATAGAAGATTTGGCTCAGTTGATTTATGATTTGAAAAACGCCAACCGAAAAGCCCGAATCAGCGTAAAACTGGTAAGCGAGGCGGGAGTTGGAACCGTGGCATCGGGCGTGGCAAAGGCTGGAGCCCAAGTCATTTTGATAAGCGGACACGACGGCGGAACGGGAGCCGCCCCCATGTCTTCGATTCATCACGCGGGCTTACCCTGGGAACTGGGCTTGAGCGAGGCTCACCAGACTTTGATTCAGAACGGGCTTCGAGGCAGGGTCGTCCTTGAAACTGACGGCAAGCTGATGAGCGGCCGGGATGTGGTCATTGCGGCCTTGCTGGGAGCGGAAGAATTTGGTTTTGCCACAGCCCCCCTCATCGCCCTGGGCTGCTCAATGCTCCGAGTCTGCCAGCTGGACACCTGCCCATTCGGAGTTGCCACCCAGAACGAAAAGAACCGGGCAAAATTCCCCGGAAAGGCAGAATATGTTGAGAATTTCATGAAGTTCGTCGCTCAGGAAATGCGGGAAATAATGGCCCGGCTTGGAGTGCGCACCGTGGAAGAACTTTGCGGCAGAAGCGACTTGCTCAAGCTGAAAGAACGGCAGGGCTTCCGCCGGGCAGATTTGGTGGACTTACAGAGACTTCTGGCAAAGAATGAGGATTCCCCGTCATTCCACGGCTTGACCGGGGAATCTCCTGACAGCTGGAAGCAAAATCGCGATTCCTTTGATTTCGGACTTGAAAAGACAGTGGACGAAAAAACTCTGCTTCCTTTGTTTGAAACCGGGGATTTTAAGGTAGTGAGCGACGGCGTAGCCGGCAAAACCTGCGAGGCAGGTTTTGAGCGAGTCTCGGCGAAGGCTGTGCCTGAACCGCAAAGCCCCTTAGGAGAGGGGGTAGCGGACAAGACAACAAAGCGGAGCGAATCGGCACTGCGAGCAGGGGCGATTCGTGGAGCGACTTGGCTTGGGAGCGAGGGGGACGCTTCCCCCATCCCAATCCAATCCACCGACAGAACGGTAGGAACAATCCTTGGAAGTGAAATCCAGAAGCGATACGGCGGCTCACTGTCTGACGACACATTCACCGTAAACTTTGCGGGAGGAGCCGGCCAGAGCTTTGGCGCATTCATTCCAAAGGGACTGACTCTTCGCCTGACAGGAGACGCCAACGATGCATTCGGAAAGGGCTTAAGCGGCGGAAAGCTTGTTTTGAAAAAGCCGGCCGGATTCGACGGAGTAGCAGAAGACAATATAATAGTAGGAAATGTCGCGCTTTTTGGTGCGACCAGCGGAAAGGCCTTTATCAACGGCGTGGCGGGCGAGCGTTTCTGCGTGCGAAATTCAGGAGCAAGCGTTGTTGCGGAAGGCTGTGGCGACCACGGTCTTGAATACATGACAGGCGGAACTGCGGTAATCCTTGGCAGCACAGGAAAAAATCTCTGCGCGGGAATGAGCGGCGGCGTGGCATACATTCTTGATGAAAAGCACGACCTTTACAAAGGCCTGAACCACGAGCTTGTAAAAATGTACGCCCTGGACGACGCAACAACAACACTCCGCGACAAAACTGACGAGGAAAACCTGCGCAATTTAATAGAAGAACATGTTGCAGAAACTGGCAGCCAAAGAGGAAAAGAAATTCTTTCTGACTGGGAGCACTACAAAACATGCTTCAAGAAGATTATTCCTAACGATTACCTTCGGATTATGACGGAGATTTTCGCGGAGGAAGATGCAGGCACGGCACATGACGAGGCGGTGCTTGCCTCTTTCAGAAAGTGCACGGCCTAGAAACGGGGGAAGGGAGAATAAAAGAAAATGGGCTTAAAAGACGAATGTGGCGTTGCGGGAATTTTCGGCGCGGAAAATGCGGCCAGCCTTTCTTACTTTGCGCTGACTTCACTGCAGCACCGGGGGCAGGAAAGTGCAGGAATCGCGGTGAGCGACGGAAAGAGCGTGCGGCTGAAAAAGGAGCTGGGGCTTGTGGGTGATGTTTTTGCTCCGGCGGATTTTGAGAAATTGAAGGGAAGTATTGCCCTCTCTCATGTGCGCTATGCCACGGCAGGCGGCCGAACCCTTGAAAATGCCCAGCCATTTTTAAACACTTTCAAAAACGGCTCCATCGCCCTCGCTCATAACGGTCAGCTGGTGAATCACGCTTGTCTGCGGGAAAAACTTGAGGACGGCGGCAGCACTTTTGCCAGCAACAGTGACAGCGAAGTGATTCTGAAACTGATTGTGCGCAAGTTCATCGAAAAAGGCGGCAAGCCCGGAAGCGGAATGTCCCTGCCCCAGGACGATGACCTTTTCGTGCAGGCCGTGATTGAGGCAATGAAAGAAATCAAGGGCTCTTTTGCCCTCTGCATTATGACCGAAAATATGCTGATTGGCGCGCGCGACCCCAACGGAATCCGCCCTTTGTGTCTTGGAACTTTAGGCGGGGAAAGCCTTCCCCTCGCTCCAGCCAACGCTAACGCGTCGTCTTCCGCTACCCCTTCTGCGGGCTCAATCGCCGCCCGCAACGCCCGCTCAATTTCCTATATCCTTGCCTCTGAATCCTGCGCCATTGACGCGGTGAACGGAAAATTTTTGCGGGATATTGAGCCGGGAGAAATTCTCGTGATTACAAAAGAAGGGCTCCGAAGCGAAAAATATGCCTGCGAAAAAAAGAAGACCTGTATTTTTGAATATGTCTACTTTGCCCGCCCCGACAGCGTGATTGACGGCATCCCCGTGCAGGAAGCCCGCTACCGCATGGGGCAGACTCTCGCCCTTGAAAGCAAAACGGAAGCGGATGTGGTCATCGGAGTGCCTGACAGCGGAATCGGAGCGGCCATGGGCTTTTCAAAGGCAAGCGGCATCCCTTATGTGACCGGCATCATCAAGAACAAGTACATAGGCCGCACATTCATCGCGCCGACTCAGGCCGAGCGGGAAAACATGGTCTTCGTCAAACTCAACGCCATCAAAAGTGATTTGGAAGGAAAGCGGGTCATTGTGATTGACGATTCCATCGTGCGGGGAACCACAAGCCGCCGTCTAGTTGAGATTTTGCGCCGGGCGGGAGCAAGGGAAGTGCATTTCAGGGTTTCTTCCCCGCCGGTAAAATTTCCCTGTCATTTGGGAATAGACACGCCCAGCAAAGCAGAACTAATCAGCAGCACTCACGAGCTAGAGGAAATCCGTGCAGAAATCGGCGCGGACTCCCTGGCTTTTATCTCTCTTGAAGGAATGATTCAGGCTTTGCGCTCTTCTTCTTCTGAGGGAAAGGAAGGCTGGTGCGAGGGCTGTTTTTCAGGGATTTATCCTGTGTAAGGATATTTTCAAGGCCACAAGGAAAATCGCCAGTCTGTCTTCTAGCAGGATTTTAAAAATTCCACGAAAAGAGGGCTGGCCTTGTTGGGTCGGCTCTTGAATTCCG
>DFEB01000020.1:43095-81190 GCA_002368605.1 Treponema sp. UBA3813
AATTCCGGGTGGAACTGAACACCCACATGGAAGTGTCCGTCCTCTCCGCCCGCCTCCACGGCTTCCACAAGGCTTGTGTCAGGGCTAGTTCCGCTGATAACAAGGCCTGCTTCTTCCAGCTGGCTTCTATAGTCGTTGTTGAATTCGTAGCGGTGTCGGTGACGTTCGTTGATAAGGCTTGACTGATAGGCTTTTTCCAAAATCGTGTCAGGCGTGACCTTACAGGGGTAGCTTCCCAAGCGCATTGTTCCGCCCTTGATTACGCCTTCCTGATTTTTCATCAAATCGATGACAGGATGCTCGCAAAGTTCGTCAAATTCCCTGGAGTTGGCGTCCTTCCAGCCAAGAACCGAGCGGGCAAATTCAATCACCGCAATCTGCATTCCAAGACAGATTCCAAAATACGGAACTTTATGAGTCCGGGCATAACGGCAAGAGGCAATCATTCCTTCGATTCCCCGCTGACCGAATCCCCCCGGAAGGATAATTCCCCTGCAATCCTTAAAGACTTCTTCCGCCGTCTCGTCAGTCACTGAGTCCGAATCCACCCACTTGATTTTTACATTTTTTCCCACCACAAAAGAAGCGTGATTCAGGCTTTCCACAATGCTGAGGTATGAGTCGTGAAGTTTCACATATTTTCCCACCAGAGCAACCTGAATTTCTCCTTTTCGTCCGTGAATTCTCTCCACCATATTTGCCCAGTCTGCAAGAAGGGGATAATGAGAGTCTCCCCTTCCCTGCTCGATTCCCAAATCACGGCAGACAACATCGTCCATATTCTGGGCGTGAAGCATGAGGGGAACTTCGTAAAGGCTCTTACAGGTCGTGTTGTTGATAACGCAGTCTTCGCCCACATTGCAGAAAAGCGAAATCTTCTTTCGGATGTCCAAAGGAATTTCTTTGTCGCAGCGGGCAACGATGATGTCCGGGTGGATTCCAACCGCCATCAGCTCCTTTACAGAATGTTGGGTCGGCTTGGACTTGTATTCGTCCGAGCCACTGATATAAGGCACGAGGCAGACATGAATGAAAAGGCAGTTGCGTCGGCCAACCTCAATTGCCAGCTGGCGGATTGCCTCAAGGAAGGGCTGGCTTTCAATGTCACCGATAGTTCCGCCCACTTCCACAAGGCTCACATCAGCCCCGCTCACCTCGGCATTTTTCATGATAAAATCTTTAATCTCGTTGGTAACATGGGGGATAATCTGCACGGTCTGCCCCAAATACTCGCCCTGCCGCTCCTTGTTCAGCACATTCCAGTAAACACGGCCGCTGGTCAGATTTGAATAGCGGGTAAGATTCTCATCGATAAATCGCTCATAATGCCCCAAATCAAGGTCGGTTTCCGCTCCGTCATCAGTAACAAAGACTTCGCCATGCTGAAAAGGGCTCATGGTGCCGGGGTCAACATTCATATAAGGGTCGAGTTTTTGGCTCACGACCTTCAAACCGCGGCACTTCAAAAGACGCCCCAAACTCGCCGCCGTAATTCCCTTTCCAAGTCCTGAGACAACACCGCCGGTCACAAAAATAAATTTCGTCATATTTTCCTCCATTCAAATCTAAAAATCGTCACTTAATTTCCTGAAGCCATGCTGCAAATCCACCTGATGCGCTGGATTGATTTGGGCAAAATCTCCCTCAGCATTTTTGTTTCTATGTTGTCAGGATTTATGGAAATCGCTTTCTCCATCGTATCCGTTGAAATCGGCGGCAAAATCCCGAAAATCTTCCGCACTTCCCCCTCGCTGTACTGACGATGAGAGAGAGGAGGCTTGTGGGAAGAAAGAATTTCTGCGGGATAGAATTTGCAGGGCTTGAAAATGAGTTCCCCAGTCTTTGACTTTGCGCCATAAGCTCCGAAAAACCTGCACACAAAGGCCCGTCCGCCATAAATCGAGCAATGATTGTCGTCATTCTCATTCCAGAAAGGGCAGCCCTTGTTCTCAGGAAAGGGAAATTCTCCGTCTGAGACCTTTTCCGCCACATCCGCCTTATTTTCCAAAAGCCAGGCCGCCATATAATCCGCCTCACATTCCAAAAGGTCTGGCTCAAAATTCCTGCAGCACTCGCCGCAGCCACGCGGGCAGGTAAAACCCGATTTTTCGTACCAGACAGCCTGTTTTTGGGCAATCTGGGCGTAAAGCGTCATCATCGCACGCAAGATTTCTTCTTCTCGCGTGCCGCTTAATTTCGTTAAAATGTCGCTTATATCACTGTCAATTTCCATAAAATCCTTTAAAGCAAAAAAAGACGCCCATTCCATTCAACGGCGACAATGCCATTAAATCGAATGAGCGTCTTTGCTCTTTATGGGGATATTTTACGCAAAGGAGGTGGTCTTGTCAATGGTGCGTATCTTTTGGCTAATTCCCTGCGATTTCGTTGAAAAGAGCCTGATAGAGCATGGCCTTATCCTTGTTGGTGCTGCGGATTGTGTTTGAAAGCCGCTGAGCCAGCTTGAGCAGAACCTTGTAGCCCAAAATGCTCTCTTTCTGGCACAATTCGTGAAATTTTTTACTGGTCAGAACGAGAACCTGGCACTCGTCAATCGCCGTAACAGTCGCGCTTCTCTTGTCGTTGCTGACAAGTGCCGTCTCGCCGAAGAAGACATTCATGCTGGCGTCTAAATCTGCAAGGGCAATAGTGTCTCCTGCCGGCGTGTCGCGGTAAATGAGAACCGAGCCTGAATAAAGGATGTAAAACTCGTCGCCAACATCGCCTTCTTTGATTATAACCTGCCCTGGCTTAAATTTTTTCATGCTGATGCTTTCGTAGAGCTGAGTCAGGATTTCCCGGTCACCTTCCTTCTTGGGGTCAAAGTCAGAGAAAAGCGAGATTTTGGCAAGTTTTGGCAGAACTTCATCGAGATTTTTCGTTTCCATTTATTATTCCCCCTTTCAGTTTGCCTTGCCACGGACGAAAATGGCTTTTGAGTGGCTCGGAATTATGTAGCTTGAAGACGGAGCCAGAATCGGCTCGTTGCTTTTGAGCAGCTTGACTTTCTGAAGATTGTCGATGATTTTACTGATATCAGGATTTTTCTGAGCCTCCCGCAAGGCTTCCGTTCGCCTGTGGTGGAAGTTGCCGGAATTGAGCAAAAGCCCTATTAAAAGCCCCTGCTCTTCCCGTCTTTCTTCCTCGTAGGCCTTTAATTCACCGTAAGTTTTTCCCACGAAGGATTCAGGAATATCCCCGATTAAAATGCCGGAAGTGGCGTCGTTACCGCTAATCAGGGTGCTGATGACATGGCTGTAGCCCTGACCGCTGGATGCCGTGGCAAGCAGGCTCTTTTCGTAATCCTGCATGAGAATTATTTCGTCGCAGTGAGCCATTTTCAAATGTTTTTCAAATTTCGGACTCATAAGCTCGGCCACCACATAAAGTCCGTGGTTCAGATTTTCGATTGTAAGCACGGCAAGGACTGTGCGGGAGTCAATTTCAAGGTCAGAATAATCTTTTGATTTGTCGGAAATTACAAGAACCCGCTCCGCGTCCTGAATTTTTGCCCTTTTTAGGGTGGATTCGTCGGTAAAATCCCCGGCAACAAAATGAAGATCCTTGTAAGTGTCATGACTTTTAAGCAGCTGAACCTGCTCTGCAGCCTCGTTTATCAGCACAATCATGTCCATGCTGATTTCCGGATTTGATTTTAGAACCGTCTTTAAGATTTTGTCAAAGCCCGGTCTCCATCCGCAAATTATAAAATGTCCGCTCATGTCTTTTAATGTTTCCAATCCCTTGTCCTTTTTTTCCTGAATATCAACGAAAAGCGCCGTGATATTACCACGGATATAGCTGAAAAAGAAAGTGCCTGTAATCAGCAGAGTGATTGCGGCAGCCCGCCCCGAAAGTGACTCACAAACATACTCAAAGTAGCCCGCAAATACGGCGACGCACATGAAGTAGAAACTGTCGAACTTTGTTTCGATTCCGCTTCCTGTTTTGGTCTCCACATTGTAGACGATTATGGTCATGCTCACTATGAGAAGGATAATCGCCAGATAGGCATAAGTTGACGGAGTTTTAAGAAGAATCCTGAGTAAGTGAAAAAATCGATTCCGCTTTCCGTCCTTTTTTTTACCCATGCTTTTTTGCCCCCCTTAGCTTATGCAGTTAGAGCAAACCAGAATGGATTTTGCGTATTTTGGAATTATGTAAGAGCCCTTTGGAGTGAGAAGAGGCTCATTGCAGCTTCCTTCAAGAGAATCTTTTTTCATCTGCTGGTAATTGCCGGAATTCAAGAGAAGGCCCACGAGAATTTCGGATTCGCCTTTTTTGCTGTAAAAATCCTCCAGCTCCTGATAGCTTTTTCCGACAAAAGACTGGGGAAAATCAGAGACAATGATTCCTGTGTCAGAGTCATCGCTGATAAGCGACTTGATGACATTGCTGTAGCCCTGACCGCTGGATGCCGTGGCAAGAAGGCTGTGCTCATATTCCTGAGTGAGGATGATTTCATCGCAATGGGCGAGCCGCAAATGCTCGGCAAGTTTTTCGTCCAAAAGCTCGGCAGAAATGTAAACGGAAGGATTCATGTTCTTCATGGTAATGACGGCAAGGACTGTGCGGGAATCCACTTCCATGTTGCTTGACTTGCCATTTCCAGAATCCGCAAGAACCAGAATGCGGGAAGCAGTCTCGATGTGGGCGCGCTTGAGCGTATCGGCGTCAGAAAAATCCCCGGCCACATATTTTACGCTCTTGAATTCGATGTTCTCTTTGAGTTGCTCCACCAGCTGGGAAGGGGCATTGTTCACCAGAACAATCATGTCAGGCGTGATGTCTGGATTAGACCTCAGTACCGTCGCTAAAAGTTCCTCAAAGCCGTTTTTCCATCCGCAAAGTAAAAACTGTCCTTTCATAGGCCGTATTTTTTTTAATCCCCTGTTATTTTTCGACTGAATATCCATGATTACGGAAGTAATCTTACCGATGATGACCGCCCATAAAGCCATTCCGAAGAGCAGCAGCACTAATGAAGCAAAGCGGCCGGGAACGGACTTTACGTAAAAGTCATAGTAAGCCGCAACCACCGCGACAATCGTGTGCCAGACCGCATCAAAAAGCCCCGTGATGCCCGAATCTGTCTTGGTCTCCGTCTTGTAAACCACATAAGTCGCAAGTACGATGAGAGCCAGAATAAGAAGGAGCAGATAACTGAAGGGATTTTTCAGCCATCTTTTAAGGCTTCGAAACAGCTTTCGGCGCAGTTTATTGCTTTTTTTGCTCATTTAAAAGCTCCTTGTAAATGCTGCCGGTGTTGGGCAATTTCAAACCAACTGTCCCCTTCTATGATACAAGAATATCCAATTTTTGAAAATAATTTTAAATCACAAAAAAATCAAAAGCAAAAATATCCGGCCTAAAAATGATTTATATCCACGAGGCTAGTATTCTCCAGCGAATAGGGAGAAGCCAGGCAGTCCGCAAGGGCATTTGCCGTGTCGATGGAAGTCAGGCAGTCGATGTCACGCTCAACGGCAAGTCGGCGGAGTTTTACGCTTTCTGCAACCGGGTCACGGCCTTTGGCACTGGTTGAAACTACATAAACCACCCGCCCGCTTTCAAGGAGAGTCATCACATTGTCGCTGAAATTCTCATGGACTTTTGCCACATGGGTTACGGTCATGCCGCTTCTCTCGATAGTCGCCGCATTTCCTGTGGTGGCGTAGAGCTTAAAGCCCAGGTCGTAGAATTTTCTGGCAAGGGCGGGAAGTTCCGGCAGGTCAGACTCCCGCACGGAAAAGAGGACACCAAAGGGGGAAGTCTCCCCCTCACTTTTCTTTGGTCGAATCATCTTCCAGCCGGCGGCGGCCATTCCATTAAAAATCGCTTCTTCCCTCGTGGCGGCAATTCCCAAGACTTCACCGGTGCTTTTCATCTCAGGTCCTAAGTGGGTGTCCACATCCATGAGTTTTTCAAAACTGAAGACCGGGACTTTTGCGGCAAAATAGGGTGGCTTTCGGTAGAGTCCTGTGCCGTAGCCCATTTGAGAAAGCCTCTCGCCCAGCATGGCTCTGGTGGCAAGGTCTATCATGGGAAGCCCTGAAACTTTTGAAAGATAAGGCACAGTGCGGCTGGAACGGGGATTTGCTTCTATTATATACAAGTCATTTTCGTAAATCAGATACTGAATGTTGACCAGACCTTTCGTTCCCAGAGCAAGGGCCAGGTCTGTGGACTGACGGACGATTTTTTCTTCGATTTCTGGAGTGAACTCGCCTGGATAAAGGGCGATGGAATCCCCGGAGTGAATGCCCGTGCGCTCGATATGCTCCATGATTCCCGGAATCAAAACCGATTCGCCGTCGGAAATGCAGTCTACTTCCAGCTCTTTTCCTTCCATATATTTGTCGATGAGGACAGGATTTTCGATTCCGCCCCGCAAGATGATTTTCATGTATTCTTTCACATCCGCATTGTTGCGGGCGATAATCATGTTCTGTCCGCCAAGAACATAGCTCGGTCTCATCAGAACCGGGTAGCCGATTTTTTCCGCCGCTTCAAGGGCCTCAACTTCGGTAAAAACCGTGAGCCCGCGGGGGCGTTTGATTGAAAGACGGTCACAAAGTTCTTCAAAACGCTCACGGTCTTCGGCAAGGTCGATGGCGTCGGCGCTTGTTCCCAAAATGCGAACTCCCTGACTGTCTAAAAATTTTGCCAGCTTGATTGCAGTTCCGCCACCAAAAGCCACCACCACGCCCAAAGGTTTTTCCACGGCGAGAACATTCATAACATCGACTGGAGTAAGCGGCTCAAAATAAAGTCGGTCAGCCGTGTCAAAATCAGTGGAGACGGTCTCAGGATTGTTGTTGATTATGGCGACCTCGTAGCCCAGCCTTTTAAGAGCCTGAACGCACTGAACTGAAGCATAGTCGAATTCAATTCCCTGCCCGATGCGGATAGGTCCTGAGCCAAGCACGACAATAGTATTAGTACGCATCATTGTGGACTCCTCCGATTGCTCTTCCGCTGGGTTCGTCCATGTTTTTCCAGGCGGCATCCCATTCCAGGGCTTTTGCCGTTGAGCAGGCTACTCCCGCTTCGTGGGGAACACATTTGGCGGCAGAGTCGCTGGGGAAAAGGCGGCTGTAGATTTCGCGGTAGTAATATTCTTCTTTTGTTTTGGGCGGATTTACGGGGAAGCGGTTTTCACGGCGGGCAAATTCCTGATCGCTTACTTTTTCCTCGGTGATTTTTTTGAGGGTGTCAATCCAGTTGTATCCAACACCGTCAGAGAACTGCTCTTTTTGCCGCCATGCGATGTTTTCTGGGAGCAGGTCTTCAAAGGCCTTGCGCAAAATCCATTTTTCAATCCGCTGCTTTCCGTCGCCCAGGCGGATGCTCATTTTGTCATTTGGATTAAGGCTCATGGCGATGTCGATAAAATCCTTGTCAAGAAATGGAACCCTGCCTTCAACGCCCCAGGCCATAAGGCTTTTGTTCGCGCGGAGACAGTCATAAAGATGAAGCTTGCTCATTTTTCGCACCAGCTCTTCGTGGAATTCTTTAGCATTTGGGGCTTTATGGAAGTAAAGATAGCCGCCGAAAAGCTCGTCGCTTCCCTCGCCAGAAAGAACCATCTTGATTCCCATGGATTTTATAACGCGGGCAAGAAGATACATGGGCGTACTTGCCCGCACGGTGGTGATGTCGTAGGTTTCGATGTGATAGATTACATCAGGCAGGGCGTCCAGCGCTTCCTGAATGGTGAAGTGGACTTCGTGATGAACGGTGCCGATATAGTCGGCGGCCTTTTGGGCGGCGATTAAGTCCGGCGAGCCTTCCAAGCCGATTGCGAAAGAGTGGAGCTGAGGCCACCACGCGCTTTCCTTACTGTCGCTTTCGATTCGCTTTTTGGAGAATCTCTGGGTGATTGCGGCGATTATTGAGGAATCCAGACCGCCTGAAAGAAGCACGCCGTAGGGAACATCGCTCATAAGCTGGGCTTTTACCGCCGTTTCCAAGCCGTTCCTAACTTTTTCAATCACGGCGGGGTTGATGATTTCTCCCTTATCGTCTGTGGCTTTGGGAGAATTCTTAACAAAGTCGTAGCTTTTCCAGTCGCGGTGATACCATTTCACGGGTTTGCCTTTGTCGGAGGAGACTTTCCCCTCCTTGCTATACAAATAGCTTCCGTTGGGGAATTCTTCGATTGTAACGCACTCGCCTTCCAGGGCTTTCAGCTCGCTTGCGACATAGTAGCGGCCGGCCTTGTCCCAGCCCTGATACAAGGGAATTACGCCGATTTCGTCCCTGGCAATCAGGTAGGCGTCGCGCTCGCTGTCGTAGAGGGCAAAGGCGAAAATGCCTGAAAGTTCTTCAATCATGGCGGAAAAGTCGCCGCTCTCCCGGTATTTTTTGTAAAGGGGCAGGATTACCTCGCAGTCGCTCCCGGTAAGGAAATGATAGCTTTGGGCGAACTGGGCGCGGAGATTTTTATGATTGTAGATTTCGCCGTTTGCCGCAAGAATCAGCTTTCCGTCGTCGCTTACAAGGGGCTGCTTTCCGCTAAGAGGGTCAACGATTGAAAGACGCTCGTGGCTCAAAATCGCATTGTCGCCGGTGTAAACGCCGCTCCAGTCCGGCCCCCGGTGACGGATTTTCTTACTCATTTCCAGAACCTGAGCACGAAGTTCTTCTTTCAAGCCCTGAGCTATGGGCTGGCTTCCGCTTGATAAATCAAAACATCCTACAAATCCACACATATTTTTCTCCTATTTGTTTTTGTTTAAAAATTCCTCAGCCTCATTTTCGCCGCCTGTGACAGAGTAAAAATAAGGCGTTTCTGCGTCAAATTC
Source organism: Treponema sp. UBA3813 (assembly GCA_002368605.1). Classification (GTDB taxonomy): domain Bacteria; phylum Spirochaetota; class Spirochaetia; order Treponematales; family Treponemataceae; genus Treponema_D. Next base: position 51,903 of record DFEB01000020.1, read on the forward strand.
TCCCGCACAGGTATCGACCATTTTGAAAGAGCGTGGCGGATAGAGCATTTCCTTCTTCTCATGAGACGGCTCAGTCTCCGCCTGAGAAATTTTTTCCAGCTTCCACAAGAACCACTCGTCGATTTTCGTAATCTCATGGATTTCTTCAACACTGAGAAGTTTTCGCTTTAAAGCCTGATAAATGGCGAAGATTCTCTGATCGGTGCACTGGGCCACCCGCTCACGGATTTTCTGGTCGCCCTCTTTGACGAAGGCCGGAAGATTCAAGTCCTTTACGCCAACTTCAAGACCACGCGCCGCCTTTAAAATCGCTTCCTCAAAATTCTGACCGATTGCCATGACTTCGCCGGTTGCCTTCATCTGGGTTCCAAGTTTGCGGGCGGCGTAGACGAATTTATCAAAGGGAAATTTTGGCATTTTTACCACGACATAATCCAAAACCGGCTCAAAGCAGGCCTTTGTTTTCTTTGTAACGAAGTTTGGAATCTCGTCCAGCGTAAAGCCCACGGCGATAAGAGCCGCAACTTTCGCGATTGGGTAACCTGTGGCCTTACTTGCAAGGGCAGATGAGCGGGAAACGCGAGGATTCACTTCAATCACGGCGTATTCAAAGCTGTCCGGGTTCAAGGCGAACTGGCAGTTACAGCCGCCCTCAATCTCAAGGGCAGAAATTATGTTCAGTGCCGCTGAGCGCAGCATCTGATATTCCTTGTCGGCAAGAGTAACCGTGGGGGCGATGACGATTGAATCTCCCGTGTGAACGCCAACCGGGTCAAAGTTTTCCATGGAACAGACCGTAATCACATTGCCCTTTGAATCCCGCATGACCTCAAACTCAACTTCCTTCCAGCCCGAAATACATTTTTCCACCAGAATCTGATGAATTGGAGAGCGGTGAAGTCCGTTATGGGCGATTTCGTCCAGTTCCCGGTCATTGTTTACGATTCCACCGCCGGTTCCGCCCAGAGTAAAGGCCGGCCGGATAATGGCAGGAAAGCCGATTTCATCGTGAACAAAAGCGGCCGCATCCTCGTAAGTCGTCACGACCTTTGAGGGAATGCAGGGCTCGCCGATTGCTTCCATCGTGTCCTTAAAAAGCTGGCGGTCTTCGGCCTTGTCGATTGTAAGAGGCCGCGCTCCCAGAAGCTTGACTCCGTAGCTTTCCAAAAATCCCGATTTCGCAAGCTCCATGCTGAGGGTAAGCCCCGTCTGACCTCCCAAAGTCGAAAGCAGACTGTCCGGCTTCTCCTTTTCGATGATTCGCTCCAGCGTTGTGAGAGTCAGCGGCTCAAGGTAGATTTCGTCCGCCATGGAATGGTCTGTCATAAGGGTGGCCGGATTCGAGTTTACAAGGCAGACTTCAAGCCCCAGAGATTTCAAAGCCTTGCAGGCCTGATTTCCCGCATAGTCAAATTCCGCAGCCTGACCGATTACGATTGGGCCGCTTCCGATTATCATTACTTTATGAATATCTTTATTTAGTGGCATTTTCTTTCTCCTTTTTCATCATTCCAACGAAGCGGTCGAACAAAAAATTCGTGTCGTGGGGGCCGCCGCAGGCTTCCGGGTGGAATTGCACGCTAAAGGCCGGAATGTCGGTGTAGGTGATTCCCTCGCAAGTCTCGTCGTTGGCATTGACAAAGGACAAGCGCGCAGATTCCGGGAGGGAAGCCGTCTCCACCGCGTAGCCGTGATTCTGGCTTGTGATGTAGATTCTGCCACTTTCCAAGTCCTTGCAGGGATGGTTTCCGCCTCTGTGCCCGTATTTGAGTTTTGAGGTTTTTGCGCCACGGGCAAGGGCCAGCATCTGGTGTCCCAAGCAGATTCCAAAAATCGGGATTGCCTTTTTTGTTATTGTCTCGCTTGCCTTTCCTGTCATTGTCGGACTTGATCCGACAATCTCCTTATTCCATTCGCATAATTTTCTGATTTCTTCAATCACAGCCGTATTTTCCGCCGGGTCGCCGGGCCCGTTTGAAAGCATGATTCCGTCAGGCTTTAGTCTTATGACTTCTTCCGTCTTTGTGTCGTAAGGAAGAATCGTCACCTTACAGCCCCGCTTTTCCAGTTCCCGGCCAATATTTGCCTTTGCTCCAAAATCTAAGAGACAGACGGAAAATCGAGAGTCAGAAGATGAAACTTTATTGGGGGAAGTCTCCCCCTCGGCTGCAATGGCTTCGCCATTTCCGCCTGCCCCCTCTCCTAAGGGGCTTCGCCCCTTAAAATCCCCGGACACACTGTTTTCCCTTTGCTGAACGCTTTTCACTGCATTTTCGATTTTGTAGGCACGGATTTCTTCGAGGTGCCGAATCAAGTTCGGCATGACATTTTTTTCAGCCTGCATGACATTTTTTTCAATCGGTTTGGCAGTTTTTCCTGCCGTTTTGACGGCTGTTTCTGTCGGCATATCAGCTGTTTCTGTTCCCGACACAATCATTCCGTTCATGACGCCGGCTTCCCGGAGTTTTTTGGTGAGTTTTCTTGTGTCGATTCCGCAGATTCCCACGATTCCCTGTTTTTTTAAGAATGAGTCCAAATCGCCTGAACAGCGGAAATTGCTTGGCTTTTCGCATATTTCGCGCACGATGTAGCCGGAAGCCCAGATTTTTTTGCTCTCAAAATCTTCGGGGATAAGACCGTAGTTTCCAATCAGGGGGAAAGTCTGCGTGATGATTTGCCCGAAATAGCTGGGATCGGTGAGGGTTTCGATGTAGCCGGTCATTCCTGTGGTGAAGACCGTCTCGCCGATTGTTTTCCCCCGTGCGCCGATTGCCTTTCCTTCAAAAACGCTGCCGTCCGCAAGAATCAAAAAAGCCTTGTCGCTCAAAAACATAATTCCCCCAAAATAAAAAGGCGTTCACCCCATCTGCCGACACTTATAGCGGCAAATCGAATGAACGCCTTTGTTCTTGAAAGTTATACCCTCTTTGCCCAATGTGGTCAAGAGCGAAAGGAAGAAATAGAAAAGGAAGTGTTTTTTTGCAAAATAAAATTTTTCTTCGCTTGACAAAAATTTTTCTTCACGCTATAAATGAGCCAACACAAGACAATGAGGTCGCAAAGTTCACGCTTTGCGACCTTTTTTTATTCGGCGATGATGTCGGGCATGTGCGCAGTGTCTGATGTCACCGCCAATTTTTTTTGGAGGTAAAAAATGAATGATTTATGGTCGGTTTGGTTTTTAATCGGCGCGGCTTTCGTCTTCTGGATGCAGGCCGGATTCGCCATGGTGGAAACGGGATTTACCAGGGCGAAAAACGCGGGCAACATCATAATGAAAAACCTGATGGACTTCTGCATCGGCACGGTCATGTGGTTTTTGATTGGAGCGTCTTTCATGCTCTCTTTCACAGACCCGGCAAGCGGCGAAGTGAGCAGGGGAATCTGGAGCGTCTTCGGAAAGCCGGGATTTTCGGTCTTCACGGATTACGCCCACTTTGACTTCTCGAACTTTGTCTTCAACCTGGTTTTCTGCGCCACGACGGCAACAATCGTAAGCGGGGCCATGGCAGAGCGGACGAAATTCAGCTCTTACTGCATTTATTCGGCAATCATTTCGGGAATCATCTACCCGATTGAGGCTCACTGGACTTGGGGCGGCGGATTCTTGGCACAATGGGGCTTCCACGACTACGCAGGTTCGGCCTGTATTCACATGGTAGGCGGAATCTGCGCCCTGATTGGTGCGGCTATGGTAGGACCAAGAATCGGAAAATTCACCAGAGATGAGGGCGGTAAGGTCGTAAAGGTAAAGGCTTTTCCCGGCCACAACCTGACAATAGGTGCTTTGGGTGTCTTTATCCTCTGGCTGGGCTGGTACGGCTTCAACGGTGCGGCGGCTACAGATGTTCCGACTTTGGGAAGCGTTTTCCTGACCACGACAGTAGCCCCGGCAGTGGCGACTGTCGTCACCATGATTTTCACATGGATTAAGTACGGAAAGCCTGATGTTTCCATGTGCCTCAACGCTTCCCTTGCGGGTCTGGTAGCAATCACGGCTCCCTGTGATGTGACAGACTGTGCGGGGGCTGCAATCATCGGTGCGGTGGCGGGTCTTCTCGTCGTCTTCGGAATCTGGCTTTTGGACTACAAGCTCCACATTGATGACCCGGTAGGTGCGGTGGCAGTCCACATGATGAACGGAATCTGGGGAACAATAGCCGTGGGACTTTTCGCCACAAAATCTGCCCCTGGCTTTGAGACGGCTGGAATCGCCGAGGGTCTTTTCTACGGCGGCGGATTTGGTCAGCTCATTAAACAGTTGGGCGGCATGTTCGTGATTATCGCCTGGACTGTGGTGACGATTTTGATTGTCTTTTCTGTGATTAAAAAGCTTCACGGCTTACGCGTTTCTACAGAAGAAGAAATCATCGGTCTGGATAAGATTGAGCACGGCCTGGACTCAAGCTACGCAGGATTCGACATCGCCCAGAACTATTCCAGCGCGGAAGTTGCGGCGGCAAAGAGGGACGGTGTTAAAATTCCTGCAGAAAAGGCAGTTCCTGTGGTCAAGGTTCCGTCAAGTAAGCCGGACGCAAAATTCCACAAAGTCGTCATCGTGACCCGACAGACAAAATTCGATGAAATTAAGTCTGCAATGAACGACATCGGCGTGACCGGCATGACCGTAACCAATGTTTTGGGCTGCGGAGTCCAGCACGGAGCCGGGGAATTCTACCGAGGCGCCCAAATCGACATGACTCTTTTACCGAAAATCAAGGTTGAAATCGTCGTGAGCGAAGTTCCGGTCGATCTGGTTGTGACAGCCGCAAAAGAAGTGCTCTACACCGGTCACATCGGCGACGGCAAAATCTTCGTATACGATGTGGAGAATGTAATCAAAGTCCGCACTGGCGAAGAAGGCTATGAAGCCCTGCAGGATTAAACTCTTGTTGATAAAAAATCACAATTCCGCTTGACAAAAAAAAATCAAAACGATATAAAAGAACCATCAAACGGCAATGAGGTCGCAGAGTTCACGCTTTGCGACCTCTTCTGTTTTTAAATCGGCAAAGACGCCGCATTTTCTGACTGGTGTACAACGGTCTGGAGAATGCGGCGCTTTTTGTTTTTCAAAAATACGGAGAAAACTATGGACAAAGTAACTTCAATTTTCGGAGAGAATGTTTTTAACGAGACTGTTATGAAAGCTCGCCTGCCAAAAGAGACTTTCAAGCAGCTGATGAAGACCATTGATGACGGCGAAAAACTCAGCCCCACGGTGGCAAATGTCGTTGCGAACGCAATGAAGGACTGGGCAATCGAAAAAGGCGTTACGCATTTTACCCACTGGTTCCAGCCGCTCACAGGCACAACAGCCGAAAAGCACGATTCATTTATCACACCTTCAAGCGAGGGAAAGGTGATTATGGAATTTTCGGGCAAGGAGCTGGTTCAGGGCGAGCCGGACGCATCTTCCTTCCCTTCCGGCGGAATCCGGGCCACATTCGAGGCACGCGGCTACACTGCATGGGATCCGACTTCCTACGCTTTCATTAAAGACGGCGTTCTCTGCATTCCGACAGCCTTCTGCTCTTACACCGGCGAGGCTCTGGACAAAAAGACTCCGCTTTTGCGCTCAATGGAAGCAATTTCAAAACAGGCCGTGCGTGTCCTTCACCTTTTCGGAAACAATGAAGTCACCAGCGTAAAAACCACGGTTGGCCCTGAGCAGGAATATTTCCTTGTGGACAAGGCCGCATGGGAAAAGCGGGAGGATCTTATTTTTACTGGCCGAACCCTTTTTGGCGCAAAATCACCGAAAGGACAGGAGCTTGAAGACCATTATTTCGGCATGATTAAGCCCCGCGTTCAGGCTTTCATGAAGGACTTGAACGAAGAGCTTTGGAAGCTGGGAATCCTTGCCAAGACCGAGCACAACGAAGTCGCCCCTGCCCAGCACGAGCTTGCCCCTATTTTCACCACCACCAACATCGCCTGTGACCACAACCAGCTTACTATGGAAATGATGAAAAAAGTCGCGGCAAAGCATGGAATGGTATGTTTGCTTCACGAAAAGCCTTTTGCGGGCGTAAACGGAAGCGGTAAACATAACAACTGGTCCATTTCCACCAACACTGGAAAGAACCTTCTTGATCCCGGTGCCACGCCCCAAAGCAACGCGCAATTTCTCCTATTCTTGTGCGCTGTGATTAAGGCCGTGGACGAGTATCAGGATTTGCTGAGAATCTCTGTCGCATCTGCCGGAAACGATCACCGTCTTGGTGCAAACGAGGCACCTCCAGCAATCGTCTCAATGTTCATTGGCGACGAGCTTTCTGAAATCCTGGACTGCCTTGAAGAAGGAAAACCTTACGGAAGCCACGAAAAAGAGAAGATGCAGATTGGAGTCACGGTTTTGCCCGACTTCAACAAGGACACCACCGACCGAAACCGCACTTCACCATTTGCATTCACAGGCAACAAATTCGAATTCCGTATGCTGGGGTCAAGCGAGTCAATTTCATGTGCAAATGTCTTTTTGAACACGGCTGTGGCGGAGGAACTGAGTCAATTTGCAGACCTTTTGGAACATTCGGCTAATTTCAAGAGCGACCTTCACGACTTGATTCTGAAGACAATTAAGGAGCACAAGAGAATCATCTTCAACGGAAACGGCTACGATGATTCATGGGTCAAGGAAGCCGAAAAGCGGGGACTTTTGAATCTTAAAAGCACGCCTGAAGCCCTTCAGCACACTCTGGACGAAAAGAACATCGCCCTCTTTGAAAAGCACGGGGTTTACTCAAAGGTTGAGCTTACAAGCCGCAACGAGATTCACTACGAGAACTACTCGAAAATCATCAACATTGAGGCTCTGACGATGATTGACATGGCCAAAAAACTCTACCTTCCGGCCGGAGCAAAATACGCCAAGTTCCTTGCAGACTCTGTTTCGGTCAAAAAGACTTTGGGAGCGGACGACAGCTACGAAGCCGACTCCCTCAAAAAAGTCAGCTCGCTTACAGGAAAGATTTACGAGCAGGTTCAGGCTCTTGAAAAGGCTGTGGACGGAGCTGCAAAAGTCTCAGGCGCTGAAGAAAACGCCCTTTATTATAGAAGAGAAGTGTTCAGCGCCATGGGAAAGCTGCGGGAGGCAGTGGACTGTCTTGAAGGCTTCATCCCCGCAAGCGAATGGCCGGTTCCAAGCTACGGAGATTTGCTTTTCAGCGTGAAGTAAAAAAAATGGCGGCTGGGGATGACCAATAAGTTCAAAAAGTGTCATTTTCGGGCTTGACCCGAAAATCCATTCATAGATTTTAGCTTCTTTCAATCCCTAGCCGAATACTTTTCTTTCTGTTATACTCACTTTCATGGTTATCGTATTAAAAAACGGAATTAGCGAAAGCGAAAAATCAAATATCAAAACTTTGCTTGCAAACCGCAAGTTCAAAATAAATGAAGTCAAGGGCGAGGAAAGCACGGTTCTTGCCGCCGTAGGAAAACTGGCCATGGATGTGCGCGAGGTCGAAGTCCTGCCTGGCGTGGAAAAAGTCATTCCTATTTCAAAGCCCTACAAAATGGCAAGCCGTGAGTTCAAGCCGGAAAACACAATCGTGGAAATTCCAAACAACCGGGGGCAGATTATCCGCGTGGGCGGCAGCCGTCTTATCGCCATTGCAGGCCCTTGTGCCGTTGAGAGCCGGCAGCAGATGCTTGACGCGGCTGAGGCTGTGGCGGCCAGCGGAGCCACAATGCTTCGCGGCGGAGCCTACAAGCCCCGCACTTCTCCCTATTCATTTCAGGGCTTGGGGGAAGAAGGTCTGAAATATCTTAAGGAAGCTGGCGAAAAGCACGGTCTTCCGGTCGTCACGGAAATCGTAGCCAGTGAATATATTCCCGTCATGAAAGACTATGTTGATGTTTATCAGGTGGGAGCGCGCAACATGCAGAACTTTGAGCTTTTAAAGCGGCTGGGCGCTCTCGGAAAGCCTGTCATCTTAAAGCGGGGTCTTTCTGCCACCATCGAAGAATGGCTCATGAGCGCGGAATATCTTCTTTCTTCCGGCACTGACAAGGTAATTCTCTGCGAGCGGGGAATCCGCACTTACGAAAAGGCAACGCGAAACACTCTGGATTTGAGCGCGATTCCTGTTCTCCGCAGCATGACCCACCTTCCAATCATCGTTGACCCAAGCCATGCTCTTGGCGTCCGCGACAAGATTCCGCCTATGGCTCTGGCTTCCATCGCGGCAGGAGCGGACGGCATCATCGTTGAAGTTCACTGCCACCCGGAAGAGGCTCTTTCTGACGCGGCTCAGGCCCTTTACCCGGCTCAGTTCGATAAAATCATGCGGGATATGGAAAGCCTTGCCCCTGTAATCGGAAAGGAAGTCGCTCATATCAGGGCGGAAGATGCAAGCAAAAAAGAAAAGGCCTCTGTCGCCCACAAAAAGCCGGTCTGCGTTTTCTCAGGCAAAAAAGGCGCTTATGCAGAGCAGGCCATCGAGAATTTCTTTGAGGATTCAGCCGTGGCCGAACCTGTAGATTCCTTTGACGAGATTTTTCAGGCCGTGGTTGACGGAAAGGCAGAGTACGGCATGGTTCCAATCGAAAATTCAACCGCAGGATCGGTCTACAACAACTACGACAACCTCACCCGCTACGAAGACATTTCCATCGTGGGCGCGCTCACTCTCCGCATCCAGCACTCCCTTTTGGGCGTAAAGGGTTCCAGCCTCGACACAATCAAAAATGTCTACTCTCATCCGCAGGGCTTGGCTCAGTGCTCAACTTTCCTCAAAAATCAAAAATGGACGGCGGTGGATACTGTTTCAACGGCAACTGCGGCTTCTCTCGTGGCAGAAAAGGCCTCTATTGAAAACGCCGCAATCTGCAACGCACGGAACGCAAAAATCTACGGTCTTGAAGTCATAAAAGAAGTCATTCAGAACGAGCAGAACAATTACACCCGCTTCGTAGTGATTGCCGCAAATCACATTGAAGAGCCTGTCAAACAGTGGGGCGAAAAAAAGCCCAACATGGCAAGTTTTGTTTTCACCACAAAGAACGAGGCCGGTGCCCTTTACGATGCCCTTGGCGTCTTTAAGGCAGAAAAATTGAGCATGAATCGCCTTGAATCCCGCCCAATTGCGGGAAAGCCATGGAAATACTGGTTCTACTGCGATGTGATGATTCCAAGCGAGTGCGAGAATCCCGCTCAAATGATTAAAAATTTCAGCGAGAAATTAAAATCTGTGGCCGAGGATATAAGAATTCTTGGCGTATACGCAGAGTAATCGGACATCCTGTCCTGACAGGTTTTCATGCTGAAAACTTGCGGTCGGCTGTCTTTACGCCACATCCATGTGGCAATTACTTTTAAAATTTAAATTAGAGGAGCTATATAAAAATGAAAAAATATGTACTTTCAGTTTTGGTCGAAGACCATGCAGGCGTTTTGAGCCGCGTTTCAGGCCTTTTCAGCCGCCGAGGATTCAACATCGATTCTCTCACTGTTTGCGAGACCCACAATCCCGGTCAGTCACGCATGACCATCGTTGTTCAGGGCGATGAATATGTTTTGGAGCAGATTAAAAAGCAGCTCTCAAAGCTCGTGGAAGTAATTTCAATCACCCACTGCCACAAAGAAAGCTCAACCCAGCGGGAAATGGCTCTCATCAAGGTTAAGGCAGCAGGAACTGACCGAGCCGTCATCATCGAAACCTGCGAGATTTTCCGCGCCCACATCGTCGATGTTGCCCAGAATTCTGTCATCGTTGAGGCAACTGGTAGCGAAGAAAAAATCGCAAGCCTTATCCGTCTCCTTGAGCCTTACGGAATCCTTGAGCTTTGCAAAACAGGTCTCACCGCAATGGAACGAGGCGAAAAAGTCCTCAAATAAAAAATGAGCGAGCCGGAATCAAGCGAACTCTCAAAAAAAGAATCTTTGCGCCGCGAACTCATGCTTTCGGGCAGCCAGTTCAAGGCCCTTCTTCTCATTTCCCTGCCCCTTGTATTCTATGCCTGCATCGGGCAGATTTTTCAACTGATAGACACTTTCATCGCTTCCAGCATGAGCGCGGAGACGATTTCTACCGTCAGTTTCGTAAACCAGCTGGAAAAAATGCTGATTTCAGTGGCAGCGGCTCTTTCCATCGGCGGCGGCGTTCTTATCGGAAAGAGTTTCGGCTCTGGTGACATGGAAAAAGTCCGCCGTCAAATCAGCACTCTCTTTTTCCTTAGTATTTTTATCGGCACGGCTATTCTTATCATCTTCATTCCCCTTATGTATCCCCTCTTGTGCCTTTTAGGTCTGCCGCCGGAACTCCGCTTTCAGGGGACGATTTATTCTGACCTCGTTGTCGTAAGCCTTATCTTTCAGTTCATCAATACGATTTTCTTTGCGGTACAGAAATCCAGGGGAAACACAAAAATCATCATGTGGGGAAATCTGCTGGTTCTCTTCATAAAAACTTCGCTTAACATGCTCACGATTAGTCTGGTCTCAAAAGGGCTTATCGCCAGCGAAAATGGAATTTACTTTCTTCCAGTCGCGACAATCGCCGCCCATTTTGTCCTCACGATTATCGCCCTCGCAAATTTAAGCTCAAAAAAGACTCCTTTCAGAATCAGCCTAAAAGTCTGCGAGTTCAAGACCACATTTCTTCGCCCCCTCTCAATGATGAGCATTCCGATCTTCTTCGAGAAATTCATCTTCGCTTTCGGAAAAGCCTTCGTCAATTCCCTTTGTGCCAGTATGGGAACGACGGTCGTAGGTGCCTTGGGTGTCAGCGACCGAATTTGCGGACTGGCGACAAATCCAATCACCGGCTTTCAGGAAGCTGAAACTTCGCTAATCTCAAACAATCTGGGCAACAAAAATCTCCGCCGGGCAATTACTTTCCTTTATTATACAATCGCTTTTACGGCGGTCTACTGTCTCTTTTTCTTCGCCCTCACAGGAATTTTCCGCCTGGCCATAATCGGCTCATTCGCAAAGGGAAACGCCGCCTTCGCCGACGAAATCGACCAAATCTACCGCTGGGAACGCTTCGACACGATTTTAAACGCCCTTTATGTCAGCGTCATGGGCTTTCTCTACGCCTTCGGAAAAACAAAAATCAGCATGACCTTAAATATAAGCCGGCTTTTCCTCTTCAGAATCCCGATTTTGCTGATTCTTATGAAAGTTCCCGCCTTCTTCAATGTGCTGGGAATCCAAAGCGTGGGAATCGCCATGTGCCTCTCAAACGGCTTGGTGGGACTCTGTGCCGGAATCGTTGCCTTTTTCATCATAAAAAAAGAGATGAAAAAAATCTGAAATTTTGTTAAGATATTTCCATGGAATTTTACGATATTACTGATGAATTTATCGATGAGCGCACCAAGCGGGCAAAAAAATCTGACACAAAGGAAAAAAAATCCAAAGTAAAATATATTTCTGAACTTGACGGTGAATTCGAATCTTCTGCAAAAAGAAAAAATTCTAAAAATCCTTCAAAAAATCCAATCGCGATTTTTATGCGCATGTCGCCCTTTGGAAAGAAATTCGTACTCGCCCTTCTCGGTCTCTTTATCCTTGCAATTCTTGTCTGTGCTTTTTTGGCTTACTCGGCGACTTTTACCAAAAGCGAGAATGTAAAGCCACTTTCTGACGAAGCACTTATCTCTCTAAACGAAAAACTTGATTCAAGCTACCCGGAGCAGAGAACTGCAATCCTAAAAGAGCTTCCATATTCTGTCACAAAAGCAAATCTTGATGTCTGGGCGGGCTCTGCCATTCTCATTGACGCTTCCAACGGATGCGTTCTATTTGAAAAAAATGCCGATAAAATCATTCCGCCGGCTTCAATCGCAAAACTTTTCGTCATGTACATTGTCTTTAAAGATGTAGAAGCAGGAAGATTCTCCCTTGACGATGTGGTTCCCCTGCCAGAGCGAAGCTGGGCAATCAATATGCCAAGCGACGCTTCCCTCATGTTCTTAGGTCAGGGGCAGATTGTAACTTTGCGGGAACTTTTAAAAGGTCTTGCCGTTGCATCCGGGAACGATGCCGCCCTTGCCGTGGCCGCTTACATTTCTGGCAGCACGAAAGCATTTGTCGAGCGCATGAACGAAGAATGTGCCGCATTGGGGCTGAAGCACACGCATTTTGTGGAGCCAAGCGGCTACGACGAGCACAATGTCACCACCGCAAGAGAACTGGCCGCTTTCTGCTGTGAATACATAAGGCGATTTCCCCAGAGCGTAGAAGAATTCCACTCCGCTCCCAGCATAAAATATCCCCTTGAAAAAAATCTTCCCTCTTGGCAGAAGTCAAAAGGTGACTCATCAGCAATCTATCAGAAAAACACGAATCCACTTTTGGGAGTGATGGAAGGCTGTGACGGAATTAAAACAGGCTTTATCTACGAGAGCCGCTACAATCTCGCCCTCACCGCAAAAAGAAACGGAGTGCGCTATATTTCCGTCACCATGATGGGAACAGGCGTTGGCTCAAAACAGGGAAATGCGGGCCGTGTTCATGACGGCACCGAAATGATGGAATGGGCTTTCTCTTCATTTGCGGATTTTGCCCCGGAAAGCAGTCTACCGGAATTCTACCCTGTGGCAGCCCTTGGCTCAAAAAACACAAACGGAGCCTTCGTAAAACTCATTCCCGCATGGAACAACACGATTACAGTTCCCCACATAAACGGAGAATCCGCCCTTGCCGACGCCAAGGCCGTAAAAGCCACTGTGAGCATACCGAAATTCATTTACGGCGGAGTCGAAGCAGGCAAAGCCTACGGGCAGATTCAATACAAACTTGGGGATGTAGTCCTGGAAACCGTGCCTCTGGTAGCCGACAGAAGCTACGAGCAGGCAGGCTTGTTCGGAAGAATAATAGATTCTCTGGTAAGCTGGCGATTTTAGACTCTGCTCGCCCGGTTCTGTAGCATCAAATCTGCCAGGACAATGGCCGTCATCGCTTCGATTACGGGAACGATTCGCGGACAGAGACAGACATCATGGCGGCCTTCGATTACCAAATCACAGTCAGTATAGGTTCCCGCCTCGTCCACGCTGATTGTCTTCTGGCTCTGGAAAATGCTGGGAACAGGCTTTACCGCCACACGGAAGAAAATATCGTTTCCGTTTGACATTCCCCCTGTGATTCCGCCGGCATTATTGCTTTCAAAAGTTACTTTCCCATTAGAATCAGTACGCATATTGTCATTGTTTACGCTTCCTGTTAAATCCGCCGCTCCGAATCCAGCTCCAAATTCGATTCCTTTGACCGCGCCCACGCTTAAGATTGCCTTGGCAAGTTCTGCGTCAAGTTTTCCGAAGACAGGCTCACCCACTCCGGCAGGAATTCCACTTACACGACAGGCAATAACACCTCCAGCGCTGTCTTTCTTTGAGCGAATTTCTTCGATTTTGGCATTCATTTTTGCAGCCGCCTCATTGTCCGGAGCGCGAAGGGCATTTTCTTCAATCTGGGAAAAATCAACTTTACCAATGGAAACTCCGGCCGCCCTCTCTGTGTATGCGGTGATTTTTATGTCGCCAAGAGATTCGAGGATTTGAAGGGCGATTGCACCCGCCGCGACTCTGGCCGCTGTCTCCCGACCGCTAGAGCGACCGCCGCCCCTGTAATCACGGAAGCCATATTTTGAATAAAAAGAAAAATCCGCGTGTCCGGGTCTGAAAGTCCTTGCAAGATTTCCATAATCCTTTGAATGCTGGCTTGTGTTTCGGATGACGATTCCAATGGGAGTGCCCTCGCTCTTTCCCTCAAAAATGCCGCTTAAAATCTCGGCCTTATCATCTTCCTTTCGGGCAGTGACAGAAGCGTTGTTCTTTCCGCCAAAAGACTGACCGGGCTTTCGCCTGTCGAGAGCGGCTTGTATTTTAGCCTCGTCAATTTTGATTCCGGCGGGAACTCCGTCTACGATGCAGCCCAATCCAGCACCGTGACTTTCGCCGAATGTCGTTACTTTAAAAATCGTTCCGATTGTGTTTTGTGCCATGAAAAGCATTATAACAAAAAAAAGCCGCACTGTCATTTAGTGCGGCTCAATTTCGATTCTATCGCTTATTTTATAGAATCCAGCATTTTCTGGGTGTAAGAAGTCCAGTATTCGCTGTCACAAGAGAATTTGCCCATGCTGTCAACAGTGAACATGAGCGAACCATTTGAATTTTCGCCAATGGTCTTTACTGGATGCACGACGCTCTTTGCCAGGGCTGGAATCTGAGTTTTGATTGCCTGAGCGAACAAGCCTGCGATAATGAAACCGCCCAGCTTGTTGTTGTGAGTGCTGTCGCCTTCAAACATGAGTTTTTTGGCTTCGGAATTGCCCTTGCGGTCAGAATATGCCTTTTCGTAGAGATTCTTCGTAAGCTCAAATCCGTCAATCAAAAGGACTTTTTCTTCTTTTGCAAGCTGGCGCACAGCCGTAACATAGGCATTGTTTTCAGTTGTCTGCGTGCCTGTATTTGTGTCCGTTGAATCGTGATGAGGCCGAATCTTTCCGTCTTCGGTAAAATACTGGCGGGAAACCGGAGTTACGAGAACAGGAGTTGCCCCAGCCTTTTTAGCCACTTCGATATACTGCTTGAGGTACCACTTGTATGTTCCGCCACAATCATAAGAATAGAAAGTCTCGCCATATTTTGAAACATAGCTTGCAGGAGTCGCCACTTTTTTGCCTTCAATAACAGGGTAAATGCCTTTTTTGTCAGGTTTTCCCAAAGGAACATAGCGGTCTTCAAGGTAGCCGGAAGCGTTTGAACAGTCATTGTGACCGAACTGAATGAAGAGATAGTCGCCTTTTGCGATATTTGCCGCAATTTTGTCCAAAGAGCCTTCATTGATGAAGTTTCGGCATGAGCGTCCACCGTTGGCATAGTTCTGAACCGCCACGGCTCCGTTAAAGTAGGCCTGCAAGAATTCACCCCAAGCGCCTTCATTACGAACCTGTCCGCCATTCCACATACCCAATGCGCTGTAATCTTTACAAGTTGAGTCAGAAGCGAGGAATACATTTACCGCACCGTTTACGCGGGGACGGTCAGCGGCGGCATTTGCCGGAATCGCATAGCCTTCATTGATTTTTTTGTCAAGTTTGGCTTCGATGGGCTTTGCTGTGTCACCGGCGCGAGTCTGGGGAAGAATGAGACAACGGATGATTCCGCCGGCGTCATCTCCCTGAATCAAATAAGTTTTGTCGGCAAAGCCCGTGCTCTGCTTTACGAGTACAGATTTTCCGTCTTTATCACGATACCACTTGATAAGAGAAGTATCGTCTTCGTCCGCGTTACCCAATGTGTAATGAAGGGTGATTGTGTGCCCCGGATAAGGCGTGTTGATGTCATCATCGCTCGTGAAGCTTGCTTTCTTTGCCTTAATCTTTACGGATTTTGGCTCACTGTAGAATTCCGGCTTCCACTGACCGAGATAATATTTGACATTAAAATCTTTTGTAATCTGGGGAATCGTGCCTTCTGGTCTGGAAGAAAGATTTACAGGACTTCCAGCCCATGTTGTATTGATTTCGCGGAAGCGGGCATTTTCCGGCTTGTTTCCGCTCATGCTTGTCCAGCCTTCGTCTAAAATCATGCCTTCTGAGCCGAGAACCGTATCCACAAAGGCGACGGCAGCTTCTTTGCCCCAGGGCCGACCAAAATATCCCGGAGCATTCTGGGAATTATCATCATTTGAAATAAGACAATTATAGAAGAGATAGCCCTTGTTTTCGGGATTCGTGCGGTTAGCCGTAATATATCCGCCGACAGCCTTGTCGCTGTAGCCCGCAAAGTGAATCTCACAGTTCTCGAAGACAAAATCACCTCCACCGAAGATGAAATCCGTGTTTCCTTCGATGAAACAGTTTTTCAAATAGCCTTTTGAATCAGAACCAGTGTAGAAAGTATCCTGACTTCCAAGGAATTTACAGTTTTTGAATTCAGCTTCCATTGCTTCAATAGCAATAGCGCAAGAGCGTTCTGTCGCGACTTTTGAGCGGACATCTGAATTGAGTTTTCGCGCGAAGTTGAACGAGCCGTCCATCTCAACTCCATCAGCGATTTCCTCATCAGTCACATATTTATTGAAAGAAGTTTCAAAGGTGATTCCCTCTGCGCGGAATGCTTTTGCATCGCTCTTGATGTAAGTCGCCACACCCCATTTCGCAGGTCCTTTTTTGCCGAATTTGTCATAAGCCAGATCATCGTCATAAAAGCCGTTTTT
This sequence comes from Treponema sp. UBA3813, assembly GCA_002368605.1. GTDB lineage: Bacteria > Spirochaetota > Spirochaetia > Treponematales > Treponemataceae > Treponema_D. Next base: position 68,083 of record DFEB01000020.1, read on the forward strand.
GTCTACGGAATAATAATTGTAGCCGATTCCGTAGTACCAGGTGAGTTTGACTTCTTTTGCAGGCTCAGCATTTTTGAGGGTGATGTATGGAACATCGATGATGAGCTGGTTTCTGTAAACTCCCGGAGTAATCATGATGGTGATTCGCTCCCGTTCCTGTAAGGGATTCATAGCCTTTGCAGCAGCCACAGCCTCCGCAACAGAAGCATACTGACCGCGTTTTGGGCCGACCCAGAGTTCCCGTTTTGGAGGAAGGGGGCGGATTGTTTTTTCTTTGAGGGAAAGTTTGATGTCTTTAATTATTGCAGAATCATTAACTACAATATGATTGATTGATTTTGCAATTGAAGTCTCACAGATGACTTCATAAGTGCCCTTTCTGAGTTCTACGGAATAATTGAGGGTAGAAACCCGGCCATCGTAAATATAGCCGTCTTCCATATTCTTGAACTGAACGCTTTTTGGAAATTCCTTGATTTCACCGAAGAATTTTCCAGAGACATCAAAGGTCTTTCTGGAAGTGACAGTGATATCCTTCGTAAAGGCCTGAGTTCCTTCAAAAACGACATCGCTGGAAATTTCGTAATCATTTGCGCCTGATATAGAAGCTTTATATTCGACTGAGGGTTCAATCAAGTCTTCAAAAAAATACTCGCCGTTATTCTCTTTGATTTGTGCTTCAACCGGCATATAAACAGAGCCTTTAGGCGGTGTGAGCAGAACTTTTGCACTATCTTGAGGATTAAAGTCTCCTGCAAAACCAGAGATTTTGCCCGAAACAAGGAAAGTCTTCTGCTCAGAGATTGCGATATCTTTTTTAAGAGAAGAGCCAGGCTTAGAGTTTTTTGAATCAAGTCCAAACTGTTTTGAAAGAGGGCTTACACCGTAGCCCTTGATTCCCGTAAAAACCGCCGTGAATGAATATCCGGCCGGAAGATTTGCCTTATACGACTTTCCAGAAAGACTGGCCGCTATTTCCTGATTTGTCTCTTTTACGACAAATTTCAGCTCGCCAGAACCGGCAGGAAGAGATGTGAGGGAACCTGAAACTTCCACACCCGGAGTGCGGACAATTCGATAGTATACAGGCTTTCCTACAGTCGCCTCGCAGTAAACTTTATATGAGCCAGAGGTAAGGGCAATATATGAATAGCGCGTAGACTCATTTGAAATAACCGCGACTTCATCCTGAATATCATTTTTGAGACCTTCAGCATCCACTGAAGAAAAATGGATTTTCTCGTCGCCAGAGTTGCTTAAACGGGCATAAAAAGTAACGACATCGCCGGCCCTTACATTTTTAAGAAGAAGATAGCGCTGTTTTTCGCCACCCTTGCCGTTACAGTACCAGATGCCATTTGCAGAATATCCGTCGTCAAAATCAGCCTTTACATAGCCTTGTGAGCCATAATTCTTTTTTCCGCTGTAATATGCACGGTCGTTCTTAACGAAACTGACTGACAAATCGCCAAAATCAAGCAGGGCATTGTCAGCGATTTTTCCGTCAGCACCAATCAGGGCAAGATTATCGATATCAGAAACAGAAATGTGATTATTGGCACCGTTCTCCTCGACGCCTCCGAAATCCCAGACATCGACCTTACGAGCCTGAGCAGAAATCGCAGAAACCGCCCCGAAAGCAAGCAGCCCCGCAATTAATGTGTGCAGCAACTTTTTCATATAGATTTAACCTCTGAAAAATATTATAGCACAGAAAACAAGGAAAAGACTCGAAAACAGAGGTGGTTATAAAAAAAACTTATTTTAAATCCCGAACAAGCTTAAATTCATAGCCAAAATCTAAAAAATCTCCAATCAGAAGAGAAAGTTTTTCGTAGAGAAAATCACGCCTCGTGCCGTCAGAAAGCCCTACAGTAACAGGAATAATCATGTCAGGCTCTGCGGAATCCACATAGAGTTTGACCAAATCCCTTGCCGAAAGATACCATTTTTTTCCGTCCGCTGCTTTTTCGAGAGTGTAAGAGTCCAGTGAAAGGCGCCCCGCCTCAATATATTTGTATCCGCTTAACTCACCCGCTTTTTTAATTTCGCTGTTTGCCTTATAGAATGGCGCGTGCCACAAAAGGGAAAGTTCCCGCCCGGTGGCCGCATAGAATTCATCTTCGTTTCGGGCCAGGCCTCGGCGAATAAAATTCTCATCAATGATAAAGCCCTTCTCTGTCAAATCTGTCACCGAAAAATACATGGAAGCACAATCGTGACCGCTTTCAATAATCTGCTTGCACTCCTGAGGGTAACGACGGATAAATTCTCCGTTAAGAAAGAATGTCGCCTTGATGTCATAGTTTGCAAGGACTGCTAAGATGTGGGTAAGCCCGTCTGCGCTATCAATTGCGTCAAAAATAAGGGCGAGTTTTTTCCGCTCATCGCTGGGTTTTACGGTCTCCGGGTAGACGGCATAAGAAGTTCCATTCCCTGAAAAATTTCGGATATAAAGGGCATTTTCGTAGAGTTTGTTGTCGGTAAGTCCTGTGTAAACCCGGTACCGGGCATTTTGAACCGCATAAACCGAAACTTCAGCTTTTTTCATAAATTCAAAGGAAGTCCGCGAATCATCTGCGCTAGTCTGCCACACATTTTTAAATGGGTCATAATCATAAAAAGTCGCCTTGTTGGTTGCACTTTGGGCACATACAATGTTTTCTGCGTTGGGCTTCCAGAAAGCAGTGTTAGCCGAAGAAAGAAAAAGCATTTTTCCATCTTTGGGAAAGCGATTGTTCTCAGCCTTCCACTCCCTCACGGTGGATTCGCCACCGATATATAGAAGATTTGAGCCACTCCAAGCATAAGAATAGACTTTTTCGCCAGAAATGCGCCCCAACTCAAGCCAAGTTCCTAAATCGTAGACAAAAGCAAATTTCTGAGAAGCGAAGACGATTTTCCGTCCGTCCGGTGAAAGAAGAGGCCGTGTAGCATTTTCCACCCGAATCAATTCTTTTAAGTCAGAAGAAAGCCTGTATACCGAAGAATTTCGTTTTCCGTCAAGAAGACCGATTAAGTTGACCCAGAGAATCTGGCTTCCGTCCGAGCAAAAAAAGACATCGTAATCAACCGCCGAGGCAGAAATATCTTTGAAAGGTTTTGAATAAACGCTGGTAAAATAAGAAGAAGCCGTGCCGTTGATTTTATAGCTTGAGATAACAGAATTTGCCGAAACCGTAACGATTTGGTTTACTTGCGGACTGACCCAGAATTTATCCTTGTGAGAGTCAAAGCCTATGGGAAGCCGGCCTATGACGATTCCGATTCCCACCACCGGAGAGTAAAGCCCTCTAGTGTAAAGCTCTTTTGCGCTGATTTTGTAGACTAAATCACGGTTTATATAAATAAGATATTTTCCGTTGGCCCATTGCACGCAATTTATCGTGCCCTCGCCGATTTTGCGGAATTCCTCCCCCATCTGCACCTTCTGATAGACAGCTTTTGGGTCACCGAAGTAGAGATTTCCCGCCTTTTCGTAGACAAAAACGGAGCCGTCGCCAGCCCACTTTGCAGGCACTTCGTCGTAATCAAAGTCAGATTTATCGTTGAGAAGGAATTCCTCCAGAGTGGACATGTTTTTAAGGTAAAGCTCACCGCTGGCCGCGTCAGTTTTTTTGACAAAGCAGGCCCATTTTCCGTCTGGGCTTACGGCCTGTGGGAGCATTGCCTTTGCGTCGGCAGGGATTGAATCTTCCCGCTTAATCCATGAAAGAGTTGAGTCGGCAACAGAATAGCGGGCCGTGCCATAACGGTTACGCACCTGCAAGACAGAGCCGTTTGAGAGCAGTTCCATTTTCTCTGGAAAGCAAGTGAGGATTCTGGTTGACTCGGACTGAGTGGCGTCCGCCATAAAAAGAGTTTTGTAAGAGACAGTTCCGCCCAGCTTGTGGTTCACCGTAAAAAGAACCTTGCTCTCCGCGTTTATCTGGGGATTCTCAAATTTTACCTGGGCATGAAGAAAAGTGATGTTGAGAAAAATTAAAATGAGAATTACGATTTTTCTTGACATCATTGCTAATTCCTAATTTCTAATTGCTGATTCCCAATTCTTTAAGGCTGTTTTCAATTTCGGCAATTTTTGATTCGATTTTTTTTACGCGGGCAGTGCGGTCATTTGTCTGTTTTGCCTCCAGCTGACCAAAGACATTTTCGAGAACCATGCGGTCATCCGGCTCAGCGTTCGCAGTTCCGCACCATGGACAATAGAAAAAATTCCTCTGAATCGTTTTTCTGCAATTATTACAAACACATACAAAATCCATAGAAAGCCTCTGTTCCATTGTAACACAGCTTCAGAAGAAAATCATCTTTTTAAAAGAGTAAGCGGATCAACAAGCTTGCCGTTTTTATAGACAGTGAAATGCAAGTGAGGGCCTGTTGAATATCCCGTTGAGCCGACCAAACCGATTTTTGTCGAACTGTCAACGGCTTGTCCCTTTTTAGCGATAATTTTTGTCATGTGACCGTAGAGAGTCTGATAGCCGTTTCCATGGTTGATAATCACATAATTTCCAAATACATTTGACCAGCCGGCATAGACAACAGTTCCGCTCATTGCGGCGCGAATTGGCGTTCCCGTAGGACAAGCCAGGTCGATTCCAGTGTGGCTTGAAGCGACTCCGGTAAAGGGGTCCTTTCTTGGACCAAATCTTGAAGTAAGCCGCCAGCTGGCAGTAATCGGGTAAACGAAAAGCTCTCCCATAGCCTTTTTTAATGAAGTTGCGTCCATTTTTGCGCCTGGGATAAAAAGCTCCATTCCCTTTGAGAGAGTGTCTGAGTCCAAATCATTCGCATCAAGGATTTCCTCTACACTCACATGATATTTCACAGAAAGGGCATTGAGAGAGTCGCCAGATTGAACTTTATAAACCAGTCCGTCAGTCGAAGGAATCTTCAGTTTCTGTCCTGAGCGGAGAGTACGCACATTTGAAATATCGTTTACGGCAATCAAAGTCGAAATATTTGAAAGTCCGAATTTCCGCGAAATCGTACTGATTGAATCCCCTGCCTTTACCGTATAAGTCTGGAAAGTAACTGCCTCACCGATTCTGATTCCGGAAGTTGAGAGAACAGAGCCGTCATCCGAAAGCACATTACCGTTCTCATCAATATTGTCCGTCAGGATTCCGTCCATGGCAAAGCGGGACATGGCAGAATTAAGGGCTTCGAATTCATAATCTGAAGAAAAATCCAAAGGAATCGAAGCCAGATGGCTGTCATAAAAAGAAAGAGCATTAAAAACAGTAAGCGGAACGGTCACAAGGACAAGGCCAAGCGCAAGCATGGAGAAAATTTTTGCAAGACCAGCGATGGCGAATTGTTTTTCTGTTTTTGAAGCAGTTCGTGGAAGGATGACCGAAAAAGAAGGGGCAAGAGACAGCTGACGACCTGCAAGTTTTTTGGCTTTTTTTGAAAATCTCGGAAGAGTAAATGAAAAACTCGGTGAACTTTTTTTAACTGCGCTCGATGCGCCAACGAAACTAATTATCTCCATACATCTTTTATCGGTAAAAAAAAAGTGGTAAATTAGTAAAATGAAAAATTAGGAATGAGGAGTCAGAAAATCAGGAGTGTACGATGGCGGTCCCGTGCTTTTGCACGGTCGCTATGTTCGCCCTTCGCTCACGCTCATACCGCTTCGCACTGCTTCGGGGCTGCCAGCGCTACCGCATTTTTTATGGAAAACAGTTTTTTCTCACCGAAATCAAATAAATTTCTCTATTTCATAATCTGTATCGGTCTTTTAGTCGGTCTCTTTCTCAAGCTCTTTGTCTTTGAAATTCTCACTGTCTCAGGTGAATCAATGTATCCAAGCATAAAAGACGGAGACAAAATTTTAATAAACAAAGTCGCTTACGGAATCGTGGAGCCTTATGGCGATGAGCTTTTGTGCAGCTGGAATCACCCAGAACGCGGCGACATAGTCATCTATCTGTATAACAATAAAATAGTCGTGAAAAGATGCCTTGCGGTCAGTGGAGATACGCTAGAAGTCTTTAGCGATAGTGAGTATAATTATACATTAAAGGTGGGAGATTCCAGCATCAGGCTTAACCAGAGCCAGTATCTTAATCTCAAAAATTCTGTTTCTGTACCGGAAGGCTACATTCTCGCAATCGGTGACAATCATGAAGTTTCCGTTGATTCACGCACTTACGGATTTGTTTCCGAAAAGAATGTATTAGGAAAGGTTATATGCAAGTAAACGGCTATATCAAAAAAGGTCCGCTCATTTTCCTCATTATATGTGCAATTCTTTTTTCATCTTATGTTCTCATAGAATACGGTTTTTTTGCAGTCACAGAACCACCAGCTCCACTGGCAGAACAAGAAGATGTCCAGCGCGGATCAATCCTTGACCGTAACGGAAAAGCCCTCGCCGTTCCCACTGCATTCTATCACTTCGGGGCCTCACCCCAATCCATCAAAAACAAAGAAGAATTTGCTCAAATTGTCGGACCGATTTTAAATGAGAGCGAAAAATCAATCATTGACCTTCTCAAAAAAAACGAAAATTCCTCTTTCGTTTACATTAAAAAGAAAATCGACTCAAACACTTACGAAGAATTGCGCAAAGCATGCAGCAAAAGCGGTTATTCTGCCGTGGTAAAATTCGACAAACTCCCCGGCAGGGTTTATCCGGAGAACGAACTTGCTTCTCAGCTCATCGGATTCGTAGGCGCAGACGGCCAAGGCTTAGCAGGAATCGAATATTCAATGCAAGAAACTTTGCTTCCTTCTCAAAAAGAAGGCGAAAATCCTATTCAAGGCAAAAATATTTACCTTACGATTGACGCGAATTTGCAGTCAAATCTTGAAAAAATCGCTCACGAGGCAATGGAAACGACTCAGGCCGAATCCATGATGCTGATTGCAGCCGAAGCAAAAACAGGAGAAGTGCTTTCTTACATCAGCTTGCCATCCGCAAACCTCAATGACTTCTCAAGCGCGTCAAAAACAGAATTAAAAAACAAGCCTGCCAGCGACAGTTACGAGCCAGGTTCTGTCTTCAAGATTTTCTCCGTTGCTTCATTTTTGGACACGGATTCAATCACCACAAAAGACATTTTCAACTGTGACGGCATTTATTCTAAAAAAACAGGGCGCGAAACCATCAGAATCACCTGTCTCGGTCATCATGGATGGGAAACTGCTCGCGAAGCCCTTAAATATTCATGCAATGACGCACTGGCACAAATGAGCGAAAAAATAGACTCTGAGCCATTCCTTGCAAAACTCCACCAGCTAGGCTTCGGTGAACGCCCCGGAACAGAAATTTCAGGCGAAACACCGGGAGTTTTACGCAATCCAAACGACCGACTCTGGTCTGCCCGCTCAAAACCCACGATCGCAATCGGTCAGGAAATTACAGTAAGCGCCTTGCAGATGGTTCAAGCAGCAACGGCAATCGCTAATGGTGGCATTCCAGTGCAGCTCACTTTCGTAAACAAAATTACCGATTATGAAGGCCGCGAAGAATTTGTACACACACCGGCGCTACGAAATCGAGTTTTCAAAAAAGAAACCACTGACTATATTCTCGACTGTATGGAAACTGTTGCCACCAGCGGTACGGGCGCAAAATCTCGTCTTGAAGATGTCTCAATGGGCGTAAAAACAGGAACGGCTCAAATGGCAGACCCTGTAACAGGCGGTTATTCAACCACTGATTTCGTCTCCAACTGTATGGCGATTTTCCCAATTGAAAACCCAGAAATCATTCTCTACATCGTCATCGAAAAAGCAAAGGGCGAGACTTATGCAGGCCGAATCGTTGCCCCAGTCATCAAGCAGGCCGCGGATGTCATCATTGACCATCTTGGCATGAGTCGCGGAAAAGCTTCCAGCCTAGCCCATTCAGGACAGGTCTCTATCGCGGGCACAAAGCCAATCGCCCTTGAAGGCACTGTTCCCGACTTCCGTGGTATGCCAAAAAGGCAGCTGCTGCCCTTGCTCAACTACAAAAATATCCGCATTAAAATCAACGGCGACGGCTGGGTAAAAACGCAAGATCCAGCCCCAGGCACGCCACTTTCGGAGAACATGGAAATTGAACTCTATCTGGAATAAAAATCTTCTTCTTTTTATGCGCCGATTTCCTGACTTGGCGCGCATGTTCTCTCTCAATTCTGAATCCGACATTCCAGAAGATATTCCCGGCCATCTTATAGCCCCTCTGGAAATTCTTCCCTCAAAACAAGGAATCCTTACGGCAAAAGACAGCGGAAAACTGCTTCATTCCCTTTACAATCCCATTCGCGAGGCAGAACAGGCGGCTCGCAGCGCAAAATCTTCAATTACAGATTGTTATGGCTGCGCTTTTTTTTCTTTCGGGCTAGGCTACGCGGCTCTTTCTTACGCCGCCCTTTTTCCAAATGACACTCTTATCTTAGTCGAAAACGATCCCAGATATTTTTTTACAGCCCTTTCCCTTGTCGATTGGTCGCCGATTTTCTCCATAAAAAACTGCATTATCGCCTTAGGAACAGGTGTTGACTCCGTTGTCTCCCTTATCGAAAACACAGGCGGAATCAAGCACACAGCTCTTCTCGAAAACCCGGCCCAGTCTGCCCATTCCGCAGATTATTTTTCGGCATTACGCTCTCTTATTGAGCGAAACCGCCGCAAAGTTGAGATTAACGCCTCTACTCTGGAAAAGTTCTCCACTCTCTGGCTAAAAAACACCTGCAAAAACCTGAAATATCTTAAATATTTGGATGGCATTTCAATTTTTCAGGATTCCTGCCCGCCCTTTCTCCCTGTGGTAATTCTTGCGGCGGGGCCTACTTTAGAGGGAATTCTCCCTCACCTTGCGCAAATCAAAAAACGGGCGATTCTTGTCGCCGTGGACACAGCCCTGCGCGCCTGCCTGCGCTCTGGAGTTGAGCCGGATTTTGTCGTGCTGGCTGACCCACAATATTATGCCTACCGCCACATTGCAGGGCTTTCCTCTCCATCAAGCATTCTAATCACAGAAAGTGCGGCTTATCCCGCCGTCTACCGCTTCAAATGCAAAAAAATTGTCTTGTGCGCATCCCTTTTCCCACTGGGTCAGTATATCGAGTCAAAAATCGGGAGCAAGGGTGCGCTCGTGGCAGGCGGTTCGGTCTCAACGACGGCATGGGATTTTGCCCGCTTCATCGGAGCAAAAGAAATTTTCTGCGCCGGCCTTGATTTGGGCTATCCTCACTTTCAGACCCACATCCGCGGCTCAACCTTTGAAGAGAATATTCACACAAAATCAGGACGGCTCTCCCCGGCAGAAGAACTTGGCTCTTCCCTCTTGTTTGGCGCCGACATTCAAAAGGCAAGCGATTACAAAGGCGAAAGAATCCTAACCGACAGCAAAATGAAAATGTTCGCCTGGTGGTTTGAGAGCAAGGCCGAAGAGTTCAAGGACTCAATAAAAAGCTACTCCCTCTCAGAAAATTCCCTTAAAATCCCAAATTTCTCGGTCAAAAACATTGGAGAATTGCTCGCCCGACCGGAACTTTCCTCTCAAAAAGAAGAATTCTTCAAAAAGTGCGATGCAAGGAGAATAGGGAGCGACCACGATTGCGGGGGCAAAACCAGTGAGTCAGCAAAAGCGGAAATTTTCGACGCAGCCCTTGAAAATCTCAAAGCAGGGCTTGAAGAACTCTACTCCACCGCAAAAAAAGGCATTCGTCTCGCCGAGCAGGGGCTTCTCTCTCAAAATCCAGGCGCGTTTCTCACGGATCTTTCCAAAATCGACTCTCAGATTCTTCATTCTGAATACAAAGAAATCGCTTCCCTGGTCTTCCCCACCGAAAAAAAACTGGCCGCCCTTTTTGAAAATCTCACGCCAATGCGCGATGAAATCAAGGCTTCATTCCAAAAGTCAAAAATCATCTACAAAGAACTTATGAATGGAATCACGCTATATCAGGCGCATTTAACTTAAGTACAGAAAAATTCCCCCTAATTCGTTTTTTTTTCTAAAGTCTCGCCACCAGCAAGCCGAAAATAATAATGTACCGCACAGTACAGGATGTGCCCTTTTTTCGGGCAGAACATCCAGACACCCTGTACCGTGGAAATGTGATTCTTGTAGCTGTGAAATGCAAGATGTTGCATTTTTTGGTCTCCATGATTTTGAAAGACAAAGAGCGTGTAAGGCTTTTTGTCTTTTTTATTTTAAAGGTCATTCAGCACACATTCAAGATTTTCACACTTTATGCCGATATTAAGAACGGAGATTTATATGACTTCGTTTTCAGTAGCAGAATTAAAAGACGGACAGCATTTTCCTGGCCGAGTTATTCTCGACAAGAACTTTGTCCTTCTCGATGGTAACCTTTCTTTCTCAAAGACATTACAATCTCGACTCGTTGAATGGGGATTTAAAGAAATTCACTGTGAAGCAGAAGCCCCGTCTACACCCATAAAATCTCAGCCAGTTTCCACAGATACATCTGAACCAGTTGATTTAGACATTGACGCCCTGAATCAGGAATATGAAAACAAAACAAAAACCCTGAACTCAGCATTAAAAGTCTCCGTAGCAAAGGCTGAACAGTCAATAAAATCATTCCCCAATAAAAACCGAATGGAAATAGTAACCGGAGTTTACAATGATTTTCTTGATTATACGCAAAAAGTCTTTACCCGCTATGTCACCCATCAGGAATTAAACATCGATGATTTATCCGAATCGATTTCCCTTCTCATTGATTTTGTTAAAGAAAACAAAAAATATTTGCTGAGAATACAACCAACGGAAGAGCATAAACTCGACAAGAATTTCCTCACAAGCCACTGTTTGCGCTCGACGATTATCGCAATCGTTATCGCACTTCAGATTAAAATGCCGCCTGCAAAAATCATAGAACTGGGAGTTGCGGGCCTTGTGCATGAAATCGGTCAGATAAAACTTCCTCCGCAGCTTTACCTCACAGACAAGCCGCTTTCACCACAGGCTAAAAATCTTCTTGCGACACATACAGTTCTCGGATTCAATATTGTCAAGGAAGCAGGCTTTCCACTTCCTATTCAAGTTGGAATTCTTGAGCATCATGAAAGGGAAAACGGTCAGGGCTACCCGCGTCATTTACCAGGAAACAAAATCTCTGCCTACGGAAAGATTCTTTCGGTGGCGTGCAGTTATGAAGCAATTACTTCTCCGCGTCATTATAAAGCAGCACGCTCTCTCTATGAGGCCACGATTGAAATGCTCATGAATAAGAACAAGCAATATGATGATATCGTTCTCAGGGCGCTTGTATCTGCAGTCTCCCTCTTTCCAATCGGAACCTATGTCTATCTCGCAAACGGAAAAATCGCGCAAGTCTCGGAAAGCAATCCGGCAGATCCGCGATTGCCAATGGTTGAGCTTGTCGGCGAAAAAAATGAGCTTGGAAATCCAAAAACAATCATTACTGACAATGATAAATATAAAATCGTCCGCGTCTTAAACAAAGAAGAACTGAAAGGCGTTCAGGCCTATATAAACAATTAGTTGAAGAAAGCCCTGATTTTTTCAGCTTCCTCGTAAAACTGTTCGTCCAGACGGGGCGGATTTTTCGTAAAATAAAGGATTTGCTGGAGCTCGTCGGGATTTCTCGCTCCCCAAAGCGGAACTACATTCTCAAAAGGCAAAAAATATCCCAGTGCAAGGGGAAGATTTGTAAGAACACCGCCGCACAAAGGCTGCATAGCGATAAAACCTATGTCTTTTTCGTAAAAACGCCGGGTCAGATTTTCCACGCTCTCAGGGCAAAGCATGTTAAAAGGAAACTGAATCGTCTCCCAGCCCGCGTCAGAATACAAAACACGCTCGGCCAAATCCATAGAATCAGTGACTATTCCAAAGTGGCGGATAAGGCCAGAAGATTTTAATTCGACAAGTTTTTCAATGATTTCAGTGCCGTCGTTGATTTTAGGAAGGTTCTCAGGATTTTCAAGCTGATACAAATCGATGTAGCCAGTCCCCAGATTGCGAAGGCTCACATCCACATCGATTGCAAGCTCTCCCCCGTTGCGAGGAGAGCTTTTCGTGGCGATAAAAACATTTTCCCGCACATCGGAAAGTGCCGCCCCCAGCCGTCGCTCGCTTTCAGGAGCTCTGGTAGAAGTGTCAAAGAAATTCACACCGTCTTCGTAAGCCATGCGAACCATCTGATGAGCAAGTTCAGGGTCTTCAATATCCCCAATCCGCTGGGCACCAAATGCCGACCGAGAAACCAATAAATTAGACTTACCAAGCGAGATGTAATCCATAATTCAATTCATAATTCAAAATGCACAATGCATAGATGACAGAAAAAAAGGCCTGAAACTATGCATTGTGAATTAAGCATTATGCATTACCTTTCTACAGGCTTGTAGTTTTTGATAGCGGTGAAGAGGAAGGTGTGCAGGTCTTCAATTTTGACCCTCTCCTGCTCCATGCTGTCTCGGAAACGGACGGTGACGGTGCCGTAGTTTTTGTTTTCTGAGCCGTCGTCGTTCTTTTCGTTGATTGTGTCGTAGTCAACTGTAACGCAGAAAGGAGTTCCGACCTCGTCCTGACGGCGATAGCGCTTACCGACAGTGCCGCTCAAGTCGTAGTCAGTTACGAAATCCTCTTTGAGCATGTGCTGGATTTCCTTTGCCTTTTCTGCAAGGCCGTCTTTCTTCATGAGAGGAAGCACGGCGACAGTAATCGGAGCCAGTTTCGGATGCAGGTGGAGGACTGTTCGATAGTCTTCTTTTCCGTCTTTGCCCACATTTTCTTCTTCGTAAGCCTCGCAAAGGAACATGAGGAAGTTGCGGTTAAGGCCGGCTGAGGTTTCGATTACATAAGGAATGAACTTTTTGTTTCCGTCTTCCTGATCGATGTAGCTCATGTCCTTCTTTGAATATTCCTGATGCTGGCTCAAATCGAAGTCCGTGCGGCTGTGGACTCCCTCAACCTCTTCAAAGCCAATGGGGAAGTTGTAGGTGACATCGTAAGCGTCTTTTGCGTAGTGGGCCAGCTTGTCGTGGTGATGCCATTTGAGGTTTTTCTCGGCGATACCGTATTTGAGGTAGAAATTCCAGCGGTCTTTTCTCCATCGCTCGAAAGTCTCGTCCTCAGTGCCCGGCTTACAGAAATATTCCATTTCCA
>DFEB01000020.1:81252-92135 GCA_002368605.1 Treponema sp. UBA3813
CCATTTCCATCTGCTCGAATTCGCAGGTGCGGAAAATGAAGTTCTTGAAGATAATCTCGTTTCGGAAAGATTTACCGACCTGGGCAACGCCAAAAGGAACCTTCATGCGGTTCGACTGAACGATGCTCTTAAAGTCAGTGAAAATACCCTGACAGGTTTCCGGGCGGAGGTAGATAAGGTGGCTCTCGTCTGCGATTGGTCCCTGATATGTCTTGAACATGAGGTTGAATTCGCGGACAGCCGTATATTTTCGGTTTTCGCTCTTACAGGTCGGGCAGTTAATGTTGGCGTCGATGTAAGCCTTCATTTCCTCGTGGGTCATTGTATCAACTGGCTTTCCAGGATCTTTGTCCGGATTTGCGGCAACGAAATCCTCGATTAATTTATCTGCACGGTGACGAGCCTGGCATTCCAGACAGTCAACCATCGGGTCTGAAAAGTGGTCAACATGGCCTGAAGCCTTCCATGTAGTGTGGTGCTGGAAAATAGCTGAGTCCAAGCCTACAACATCATCGTGAAGCTGGGTCATTTCCTTCCACCATGCGTTCTGAATGTTGCGCTTGAAATCTACGCCCAAAGGACCGTAATCCCAGGCACCGGCCTGACCGCCGTAAATCTCTGAAGCCTGATATACAAAACCCCGTCGTTTACAAAGCGAGATGATTTTGTCCAGCGTACATGCGTGCGGATCAGCCGCAACTTTTTCGTTTTTTGCCATAAATATACTCCTGAATCCACTTCTGGCGTGAAGCAGACGAATAAAAATAATTGAGGAGATTTTAGCAGATTTTTAATATTTTCACAATTGGAAATATTCGTTGTCTACAATCCTTAGCCCAATTCTACTACCAGATATCCCATACCGTAGAAGGATTGCCGTTATATTTTCCGCTAACGGTTACAGTTACTGCAGTTCCTGTAATGTTATTTTTCACACCAAAAGTCAGGCCTGTATAAGTTTTTCCGTTATAGGCATCATCCCAATTTGCTTGAAAACTTCCAGTATTAACAATATCCAAAGCTCCATATCCAGCGTAATTATTTCTATGCTCTATACCTGTTCTAGTTGGATAACTAGCGTAATAACCTTTAAGATTATCCTTCGTGAATGATATTTCCGCAATCTTACCATCTGTTTTTATATAACAAGGTTTTGAACCAGTCGGTTTTATGCTGAAGTGTTTTAAATTTTCGGAATTAGAACCTGTTATCTGTGTTCCTGAGCCGCCAGCAGATATAACAGAGCATTTTCCTGTGAAGCTATCTTGAGTTATCTGCTTGCCGCTTGGAAGATAAACAGCCCGGTCATAAGTATAACTATCATAAATATTCGCCCCGTTCTTTAGGGTGAAAGAAGAGCCTCCATGATAGACCCCGCCACCGTTGCCAGTTGCCGTGCAGTAACTCATAGAAGTTCCATCCAAAGTTACGGAACCGCCACTGATACAAATTCCGCCACCATCGCCAGAAGTTGCTTTACAAATTGACAAACTGCCACCATTAATGGAAACAGAACCGCTATCAATACAAATTCCACCGCCTTTTTGGGCATAGAAAGATTGTACTTTACAAGATTCCAATTTAAGAGAGCTTGAACCTGTCACATAGAAAGCCCCGCCATTAGCAGAACAGTTTTTAGAAGAACCATCTAGCACTATACTTTTTAAAGTAACATTTGCTCCGCTCGCAATCTTAAATAAAGGTGCAGCTGCATCTGCCGTTCTTTTTATATATGGTTCGCCACTAAAACTTTCTATTACAATGGTTGATGACAAAGTATAAGAATTGCTTCCCTCATCCGTAACTCCAGAAACAAAAATCAATCCAGGATTGTCAGAAAGGGCTTTTCCGACTGTTGCATACGGCTTTGATTTTGTGCCGTCCCCGTTTGCGTCGTCGCCCGCTGCCAAAGAAGAGCTTGTGCCAGAGGAAACATACACAACCTTTACAATCTTACCTTCGCTTGAAACGCCATACCCGCTGTTTTCTGGAATTATCGTAAAGAACAATTTTTTTGCGCTAACAACGCTCGGAGCACTGTTTGTAATTATTTCTTCGTTAACAGGACCGGGACTTCGGTCCATTAAAGATACATAAACATTCTTTGAAGGCGGATTAAAACTTGAATCAACTTCAATCGGGTTTGAGAACATATAATACACATCGTTTCCGTTGACTTGTCCGTTTCCTGGAATGTCAGCAGTGCCGCTTAAACTCAAAGTAGCATTCGTATCCAAACTGAACGCCCCGCCATGAGCCTGAGTACAGCCTTCAGCAATTAAATTGCCAGAAACCGTTCCTCCCGAAATTATAAATGAACCATATTCTACATGAACACCGCCACCTCCGACCTGCGTTCCAGAATATGTAACGGAGTTTCCGCTGATTGTTCCGCTTGCCATATAAACTTTGGCAAAACTTGATATATCGATTCCGCCACCACTTTTACTTGCCGTGTTGTTGTAGATTCCACCTGTAAATGAAGCGATGGTCTTCGGAGTGCCGTCATCATTCGCATCTTTATAGCCAATATACAAACAAGAGCCTTCGTAATTTCCTTTATAACCAGAGTTATAAATTCCGCCACCTTGCCCGATATCATTTTCGATTACGCTTGTTCTCGCATGATTTCCTTCGTCTGCCCCAGTTCCACCGATAAAAGTATTTCCGTATATAAAGGCTGCTCCACCAGAAAGATTTGCGAGCCCGCCGCCACATGGAGCTGAGTTTGAGATTAGCTTAGCACCATCTAATCTTACTGTTCCTTTGTTATAAATGCCGCCGCCATTTCCTGTGTCACTTCCGTTCGTCGTAGCTGCATTCGAGCTGATTATTACGCCGCTTTTTGCCTCTAAAGTTCCTTCATTATAAATACCGCCGCCGTTATTCGAATAATTCTGAGTTATGACAGTTCCGCTTTCCAAAATTACGGTTCCTGTGCTTGCGATATTTATTGCACCGCCTTTCGCTGGAGTGTTTGAAGCCTGATTTCGCCCGCCTTTCGTTATTTTTATGTTCTTTATGATTAATTTTGTGTTTGCAACCGTTATTATAGAATTTGTGCTTCCGTTTCCGTCGATATAATCTGTCTCATTGCTGCCGTTTAGAGAGCACAATGTGATTGAATTTACAGTTCCGCTTGAAGGATTTATCTGAATATTTGAGTCAGTGACTTTTCCGTTGATACGAATTATAAAATCTTTGTTTCCGCCAAGAGCGCAGATTGTTGAGACCGCTTTTGAGACTGAGGCAAAAGGAGCATAAGGACTTCCAGAATTATTGTCAGTCGCTGCTTTTCCGTTCACATCTGTTCCACCAACATAAAACTGAGTTCTTGCGAAAGCTGCCACAAGTTCCTGAGTGATGCTGAATGTGTTTGTATCGGTTATTATGCTGTCTCCAGAATAAACCCAAGAGCTTGTTGTCATTTTGGAGAATACGGTAATCGACTGTGCAGTTGAGAAAATAATTGGAGAAGAAGTAGTAGCCCCGGAATAAAACACAAGGTCAACATCATAAGTGCCGCAAGGAAGATTGCTCAGCTTTATTTTTGAAGGACTAACCGTGTTAACCGTGGCAGTATTCCATTTTGCGGCTTGCTCTGAATCAGCCAAAGAAATTTGCAATAATCCGACCGTCACCACAGAATCAACGGAAATATTAAGGTCTATGTCGCCAACACCTTCTGAATCTGGAGAAAGGAAAAACCTGTAATTGAAAATCGTATCAAGTTCGGAAAGCTGCTTCTGAACGGAATCTTTTAGAATCGTCTCAGTGCCAGATTTGAGACCGACTTCGATTGTCCACAAAGGCCCAACTTCAAGAGAGATAGAAAAAGTTTTTTTGTCAGCAGAAAACTCGGAATCGTCAACTTCGATAGTATCTCTTCCTTCGGCAGTGGCCTTCGCATAATAAGTCACCCCAGTCGGAATCGTAGGAATCGCAGTTCTTTCAGCAGAATCGATAGAAGCCCCCAAGAGAAGCTGTGCAATTTCAGCAGGAACGGCATCTCCAGTTTCGAGAGTGCCAGTGAAAGTTACGGTCTTTACGGCAGTTTTGGTTGATTCGTTGCCGTTCTCACCGCCAGAATAAATATCCGAGCATGAAAAAACAAAAAACAAAACAGAAATCAGCGATAAAATCTTAAAAAAGCACTTTTTCATATTTCTCTCCCTCATTAATCTTCAAAGTTTAAAACCGGAACGCCGTTAGTGTTAGTTGTCCAGGATTTATATATAGAAGAATCATTGTCTTCAACCCAATAGTTCAGCAGAGTAATTATATCATTTGTTGCTTCGTGGCTTCCGACTGTTACATTAGAATTTACAGTTGTGCCACTGAAACGATAATTCCAATAATTTCCGATTTGAGAACTATTTTTTCTATAGCAGAAACTTTTGTTTGCCTCCCCGTTTGAATACCCCCTATAGAAATAGTAAGTTACACCTACATAGTTAGAGAAAGTTATTTCAGAGCCACCAGTTCCACAGTAATACGAAATTATATCTCCATAGCAACCGATAGAAGAAGATATTGATGGAATATCTACAGTGTTGAAGCAGTTTTTGATAGAACTTTCATCACTTGGCAAACTTCCGCTTGTGTTCGTATTGAATCCAAGGATTGCGGCATAATAAGCCTTATTGCTTGAAGACTCGCCGGTTCCTTTTATCTGAGCATTATTTCCGCAGTTTCGGATTGTGTATTTTTCTCTTGCTTCGGTTGACTCAAAGAAGCCAAGAATTCCACCCGCATAAAGAGTATTGTCTCCGACATGACCATTGTTCACGCAGCAGTCAATCAAAAGATCGCCAACTTTGCTGTATCCCAAGATTCCGCCTGCAGCCCATGAAGACTTTGTGCTGACGCTTATTGTGACATTGCTTGTGCAGTTATGGATTTTTACGCTTCCGCCCGGTGCATAAGCATATCCGACAATGCCACCGAGTTTTCCAATCTCGCTTTCAGGCTTCGTTCCTTCACTCAAAGAGCCTGCTGTTATTACATTTGAGATTACGGCTCCGTTTCCTGCAACGGCAATCAAGCCGCCATATCCGCCAGAAGGAGCAACGCTATCATAAGTGACCGTGTGTTTTTTTCCGTCAAATTTTCCACAGAATGGTTTTTCAACCGTTCCGATGCAACACTCTTCTCCTGTAACAGTAATGTCGCTCTCAAGCTCAAAAGTATAGTCTGCCAAGCCGTTTGAAGAATTCTCGCAAAGAGTTTTTATGGTTTTTATGCTTTCGGCAGATTTTACAGAATAAGTTCCTGCTGCTGGAGAATCCGCATAGACAAAATCTTTTAATCCGACAACAATGAATTCAGCATTATAAGAAATACCGTTATATGTTGCCCGAACGCTAAGAATATAAGTGTCTTCGTACATTCCAGTTGCAGGAATTGAGATCGAGTTCGTAGAAGAAGTCGTTATCGTTGTGCCGCTACACTTTAATGCAAGTTTCCATGAGAATTTATTTTTTACAGTGTTGAAATCGATTTCTTCACCATCTACGGTAATTTTTGGCACAGCATAAATAGTTTTTGCTTTTCCTACATAGAATCCGCTGACTTCATTTCCATTTGATTCCGCATCTTTGAGGGAGAATTCGATTTTCGTATCGAGAGGATTTATCGTAGCCCCGCCGCTCACTGCAAGAATGACCTCTGTTTCTTCGTCATTCCAGATAGCACCATTTTTGTTTCCATAGAAAACAGTTCCTGGAAGAACCGAGTTGTAAATAGAATAGTCTTGCGTGATTGTGACAGGCTCTGAAACAGTAGGCACAGCTTCTGAATAAACGCCTATTTTGCACCCAGAAAGGCTTCCCAAAACATTGATTACTTTGCCGCTCACAAGATATAAATCTCGATGATTATCCGAAGAATCTTTATTATCGTAAATGCTCGCATTATAGATATTAAGCGTGCCGTCTTCCATCACCTTTACAGCACAAGGAGCAGATGCTGAATTATCGGTATTATTATAGATAGAAACTGAGCCGTTTTCTGAGCCAAGCGTAACAGGCCCACGAATTCCAATTGCAGAAACTCCACCAACAGAAGTATTATCGTGAATAGAGCCAGAGTTGAAAACAAGGCCACCGTTAGAATATGCGGCCACGGCACATTGGTAGCCGGTCATGCCCGTAATCTCAACATTATTCAATGTAACTTTTCCGCCAGTAAAACAAATTCCCACACCTTGCACTCCGCCGCCCGGCGCATATCCGCCCGTGAGAGTGACATCATTAAGAGTTACATCCGTACTTGGATCTGTTAAAATAACACGGCGGTTTTCTGTGCTCGGAACTGCGGCATCAATGGTATGACCGTTACCATTCAGAATATATTTTATGCCACCAGTTATTCCTGAGAATTTGATAAAATCATCGCCTGTTTCAGAGCCAGTCGCCGTAATATCGCTTTGTAGATTTATTATATAACCCGTAGGAACCGCTCCATAGAAGCTAGCCTCAGTTTTAGCATCATCGATACATTTCTGAACCGAACGATAAGGGCTGTTCTTTGAGCCGTTATTTTTATCATCATCGCCCCCAACGCTCACATAATAATTTACGCTTCGGTAGACTTTGAAATAGTTACTTGAAGAAATTGCAGAACCGTCTTTATATTCAGTAGCCTCAACGCTGTCAATCAAACCTGAATAATATGCCCAAGCCCTTACATAATAGCGACCTTTCTGAACAGGAACCTTAACAGGAGAAACTTCAGCTCCAGAAACAACAGGAGTGGAAGGATTTGTAGTATTGTAGACATCATAAACGATTGTAGGAGCACCAGAAGCTGGCTGACCAGGAACCGTGGTTTTAGTGCCGTCTTCATTTTCTTCGATGTGCCATGTGCTTCTGTCGTGATAAAGAGTTAAATAGTAGATTCCGGTTTCATCGTCAGCATAATATTCTCCGCTCGGAAGTTCTTCGATTATTGGTGGCTGAAGCTGGTCTGCCTGATTTGAGACAACAGTCGTTGCAGCAAATCCATAGTCATCCCGAATAGAGACCGTGCATGTTACCGTTTCCGTCGTCTCTTCTGGGCAAATATTCAGCGTGTAATAAAGCGGCAAGTAACCAGTGGCAGCCAAAAAACCTGAGTCAGAATCATCAAGATTCCAAAGATTTGCTGGTGCAGTCGCAGAAAGCGTACCGTTTGAATCAGAGCCGCCTCCACAATAAGACACGCTCACAGACTCAGAGGAGAATGTCAATTCATAACATTCGCTATTAAAATAAATTTTTTTTGTGTCGGCTTCATGAACAGTATCCGAAAAATTCTTTACATTGAGACAAACGACATATCTGGAAGTTCTTGTACCAGCCGCATCATCTTCGCTCTTTTTTCGGTCTCGCTGAAACATACCCCCACGGATTCTTGGCGGGGCAGAATTTGCGATTACGGAAACATGATAAGGCTGAAAAGCACGCAAAGTTTCGGCTTCATAAATGTTTATCGTACCTGAAATATCTTTTATTATCTTGCCGGTAGGATTTCCATCACTGTCTTTTACTTGAACCTCTCCCATCTCGATTTTATTGAGGAATTCTTTGCTGAAGACAAGTGTAAGATCCAGCTTTGCATTAGAAAGAACAAATGAAACATAACCAAGGCTCTCGTAATCTGAAAATGTGCTGGCAATTTCTGGATGATCAAATGTATAAGAGAATTTAAGATTATAGCCTTGCGGATTTCTGAGAAAGAAAAAAATTGACTTGTCTCCGTTGCTCTCAAAGCAATCTGTGCCGCTGGCCGACTTTCCGATAGAACTTGTGTATTCGGAAATTTCGATTGCGGCAGAATCCGTGTATTTTTGAAAGAATTCTTTTACTGGGTCATCATAACTAGGATTAAAAATATCACCGCAGGAAATCAGCAAAGAAAGAAAGAAAGAAAGAAAGAAAGAAAGAAATTTTAACTTTTTCATTTTTCATAAACTCAACCTTAAAATAATTCTAACGCATCCCCCACTCGATGTCAATGAAGAATCAGCCTTAATTTCTTATTTTTTAATAAAATAGCTCGATTTTCAATGGTAAAAACAATTGCAGAATAGTCTTTTTTTTATGCGATTTAGGAACAAACATTGTGGAATAAGAAAAAAAACTTTGTTATAATTAATTTCGGATTTTTTAATGGAACACAAAATCGAACACAAACTTCAGGAAAAGGCCAGCGAGATAATTGAGCATAATAAAGAAAAAGCCGCTGAATTGCTCGGTCAAACAAAAGAGCAAGCTATCGATATCATCGAAACGAAAACAAGCCTTCTCAAAAAGCTCTTCTGCATTGCTCTTGTCTTTGCCGTAATCGGTGGTGGAATCTGGTTTTTTTATGAATACAAAGTCGGCACAATCCGCGATGCAGAGTCTTTTAAAGTTTTCATAAACTCATTCGGAATCTTAGGGCCAATTTTTCTGTCTGTATTCCAATGCGTCAAAACGGTTTATGCTGTCATTCCGAGTACATTGGGCTGTATAGTCGGTCCTACGCTTTTCGGTCCCTGGGTTGGCATCATCTGCAATTACATCGGTATTTGCTCAGGCTCTTTCCTTGCATTCTGGCTTTCCCGCACATTCGGCATCACCTTCGTTAAGCAGATTTTTTCCGAAAAAAAATACCAGAAAAGCATTAAATGGTTGGAAAAACAAAAGAAAAGCTATCCCGTTTTCTTGTGGATTGCGATTTTTCTACCCATTTCCCCCGATGATTTTTTGTGCTACTTCACAGGACTCACTGAAATGAGTTTCAAGAAGTTTGCAATCATCATTCTTACATCAAAACCGTTCACAATCATCGTCTACGGCTTGATTTTTGGCTATGGATTCAATTAGTATTTAATATAAGTAGAAAGAAGGTATCATTTATGGATAAAAAACAACTTCGTTTGCTGGGTGTTTACAACTACACGGTTATTCTTACCTATTTAGGAATGCTCTTTGCATTTGCAGGAATTCATTTTGTTTTCTCAAACAATGACCGCAGTTTCATTCTCGCACTGCTTTGTCTCATGGTCGCAGGCGTTATGGATATGTTTGACGGAAAGGTCGCATCCACAAAAAAGAACCGCACGCCGTCAGAAAAACTTTTTGGAATTCAGATTGATTCAATGGCAGATATCATCAGCTATGGAGTTTTTCCATCACTTATCGTTTACAAACTCGCCATCGGAGACAAGCAATATCCGATTGATCACCCCTGGCAGGCGCGTATCGTCATCTGTATCTGTGCATTGTATCTGTTAAGCGCACTTATCCGTCTTTCCTATTTTAATGTAGATGAAATGGAACGACAGAACCAGACTTCAGAAAGCCGCCATGAATACAGAGGACTTCCTGTAACCAGTGTCGCAATCGTTCTTCCGGCGGTTTTTATCGTTTCGTATTTTCTCGGAAATTCACGCCCGCCGATTCAAGCAGCCGCAATTCTGCTTCTCATAATGGCATTTGCTTTTATCACGCCATTTAAAATGCTTAAACCTCACTTTATCGGCAAACTCGTTCTTATCATCATAGGTCTCGTTGAACTGGCTCTTCTTCTTCTCGGAAAAGCCTATTATGTTCAGACTCCTGATAAAGATCCATCTATCGTCTTTGAAAACAAAGCAACAATTCAAGAAATAGAGACAAAAGCTGAAGAAGCTTTCTAAAAGTGGAGATTATAATGAAGGAAAAAAGCGCGAACGATAAGTCAGTAGAATTCCTTTATGGCACAAAATGCGGTCGAATTCTGCTTCATGGGATTTTAGCTCTCCGCCTTCCGGCATTGCTCGGTCTTGTGCTTCGCTCGCCTTTCTCCCGTATTTACATTTCTTCATTCGTCAAAAAAAACGGAATCGACATGAGCGGTTTCGAGGAAGCTAAATTCAAATCTTTCAACGACTTTTTCACCCGCAAAAAAGAAATATCCTTCGATTCTGAGGCAAATCACCTTATTTCACCAGCAGACAGTCTTCTTTCAGTCTATCAAATTACAGATGACGCAAAATTTCATATCAAAGGATTTGATTACACGCTTCATGATTTTTTTGAACCAGAAAGATTTGATGTATCTGAAGAAGAAACCATAGACCTTTTTAAGGGCGGATTCTGCCTTGTTTTCAGACTTTGTGCTACAGATTATCACCGCTATTGTTATGTCGATAACGGTAGCCAAAACGGCAATCACTTCATTCAAGGCTCACTTTACTCAGTCCAACCATTAGCAGCAGAAAATTTCCGATTATACACGAAAAACCGCCGTTCATGGACAATTATGAATACAGAACATTTCGGAAAAATTGCTCAAATTGAAGTCGGAGCTTTCAGTGTAGGCGGAATTCAAAATCACATTCAGGAAGGAACTTTCAAAAAAGGACAGGAAAAGGGCTACTTTGACCTACACGGCTCTACGATTGTTCTTCTCCTTCAAAAAGACAAAATCAATATTCTCCCAGAAATCCTAAACAAAACCAGTACAGGCGCAGAATATCGTGTAAAAATCGGTGATTGCGTAGCAAAATCCTCTCTATAAGTCATTTTTATCTCAGCGAACACGGCCCCCTGCCGCCCTTTCGCCGGCTTACGGCTTACTGACGCGCGGCCGTCTGCCACAGCCCCGCGGGTTTGGCCGCCCTTTCGCCGCTCTGACCTGCCGCCCCCCGGCCTCTCCCCGCAGGGGGCCGTTTAAAACAAAAAAAAGCCGGCGGCTGCCTACTTTCCCCCGGTCTGGAGTATCATCGGCGTAGGGGCGCTTGACTTCCGTGTTCGGAACGGGAACGGGTATATCCACCCCACCATGGCCACCGGCATATAAAATACCGAAAAAAAAGGAAAGGGGGAAGGAAGCATGTGAGGCTCCGCCCTCACGGCGGGAACGAGGATATGGCC
>DFEB01000030.1:0-12044 GCA_002368605.1 Treponema sp. UBA3813
GTCCTCAAATATTTTGCCATGAGGCAGCCGTTTGCCAGGACCGCCTGATTCACGCACATCTTGCAGTGAACGCATTTTTCTTCGTCTATGTAATAGCCTTCCGCCGTAATACTGATTGCCCCGCTCTTACAGACGCTCTCGCATTTAAGGCACTTTCTGCAGGCATTGAACTTTCTTATCTGATAGCTGATCTGCCTTTGCAAGTCCTCATGGTCGGCCACATTCATGGTCCTCACCTTTACCGCATTCTCAAATCCGTCCACCGTAAAAGGCTGAATCGAAATGATAGGAACATTTGTCCGCACATCAAGAATCAGAACTTCGTGCAAAAGCTTCCGTCCAAGCTCCCGGCTCACCTTTCCGAAAGGAACGAAAAGATTTACTAGTTCGTCACAAAAAGGACGGACAAGGGCGTAATTTTTTGCATGCTCTTCAGCCGTGCAGTTTGTGAAGCGGATTTTCACGTCGTTTGCGCTGGAAAGTCCGTTTCCACCCTGGCGAGCCTTCCAGCTTCCTGAGTCAACATAGACTTCCGGGTCAGGCTTTCCTATTTTTTTTGCAAAAGCGATTAAAAAGTCCCGCCACTTTTTACTGCGTTCACTCATATAGATGCGGCTTAAAAACTGAGCCCGCTGATTGTTATTTGGACAGCACCAGCAACCTACCCGGTCATAGCCCAGACGGTATGCGTCGTTAAAATCAACTTTTTCTGCCAGAAGATAAAGCCATACGTCAATGTCCTTCCAGTCGATAATCGGGCTTGCCACGGTCTGCTTCTGGATTTTTACGGACTCTTTGCTGTCTTCAACACGATTGTATTTTGAACGGCTTACGCTCTCAGCATGTCTTATTCCGTAAAATGTGAGGACTTTTTGATTTCTGTAAAGGGCGTTTAAAGTGCGGGTAATCGGGCCGGTCTTGAACATGGAGCAGCACCACCTCATCATGCGGGCGGGTGGGCCTATGTCGTCGCAGACCTTTATAAAGTCCTGCTCGTCGTTTATGGCTGTCTCAAAAATCGCAAAAGGGTGATTTTTTCTGAATCGTTCGGCATATTCCAGCGTGGTCGGGAATTCAAGTGTCGTGTTTCCAAAAATGTGAACAAGGCTCGGATTTGAAAGGGCTTTGGTCACGATGTCCGCAGTTACGCTTGAGTCCTTTCCACCTGAGAAAGAAAGAACGATATTTTCTGTAGGAAATTTTGCTGCCTCTTTTTTGATGAAGTCGTGGGCTTCGTTAATCAGAGCGTTCAATCTAGAGCCGTTGGCCTTTACAAATCGCTCAATCTGATTATCAAACGCAGCCGTGATTTCAGGCCGCTCGTTCTGAGTTTTCAGTTCTTCCAGTTTTTGTTTAAGAATATCTGTGTCTGCATCAAGGAACACTTTTGAAGGAATGGATTTTGATTTTCCGTCAAAATAATAGCGGCTGTTTTCACACCAGACGGATTTTTGGCTGAGGAAAAAAGGCTCTTTTCCAAGAAGCAGTTCCGTCAAAAGACGCTCCTGCGGGAATACAGGCCGCAAGTCCGTGGAAAGATATTGAGTTTCACCGCCACACAAGGGGCAGGTAGATTTTCCAGTCACCTCGTTGATTTTTGGCAAGGAACGGTTTTCTTCTGCGTCATTTAGAGAGGTGATGACAGGAACATCACAGTGCGAGCAGTAATAAATGTGTGCGGAAAAACGAACGTTTTTTGTGCTGTCTTCTTGTTGCATAATCTGTCTAGCCTATAAAATCTGATACATGAAAATACAGCCGTCATCGTATTTAGGCTTTACATGGAATTGAACGAACTGCTCTTGTTCTGCTGGCAAACGAGAAAAGCCCATTTTTGAGTAATGGTCGATTAATTTGTCGTTCGGAAGAGCGTAAATGTAAAGAGCATGAATTCCGATGTATTTTGCTAAACAACGAGAAATGGGAAGCACAAAGTATTCAAAAGTATACGTTCCCAATTTGTTTACATCGGGATGGTTTTTCCTGTAATTCTGATTTACGGCAAAATTTGAAAGCTCTATTGCGGGGATTGAATCAAATTTATCGTCTTGAACCTGCATTGTTATCAAACCCGTGCGAATAGAAAAATAACTTGCAAGTTCTTTTGTAGTCTTGTCTTTTACTAAATATGTGCGACTAAAATTGTTTTCTTCGTCATCATATGAAACATATTTTAAATAATTCTCAAGACCGTTTGCGTTTTTTCCTACCTCAAAAAGATTAACGAGTTCTGCGTTTTCTTTTGAATCCAAAAGATGTTCGACTGTGTAAGAATTTGTGTCGTAAACAGAAAACTCTACAATCATTTTTGCAGAACCTCCATAATTTTCTTTCGATCTTCTGCCTGAGCTTTCTGCATTGATTCTTCAAACTCCAAATTCTCTTTATGCATTTGTGTAAAGTCAGGTTTTGGAGTATTCAGTATATATGAAAGAGGATTCGTTTCTTTTTTTTGCTCAGATAAATATTCTTTAGTTATTGTTCTCATAATCCTTCCTCCTTCCAAATCATATTATTATAACACATTTTGCGAATTTAGGGAATAAAACGGGAAAGATAGCACAAAAAACGTTCGTTTAAACGAGCAACCTGCCTCAATCTCTCAATCATCCGGTTGGGATTCAAAAGAAAATCTTATTCCATTTAAGGAACTTTCTGATCAGGATGTCATAACGCTTATAAACCATGCTCTTTTAGGCAATTCAAAACGCACAACTTCTTACAAATATGTATTTTTCAAATCAATTCTGGACAATCTTTTCAATGTAGATTTGGACAGTTCTCCGGAATGTTTTTTGTCTTTTGATGCAATTTCCCTTCGTTTTGCCGAAATCTACTGGAACTTGATTTTAAAATTTAACCTTAACCAAATGCCTGTCTACGAAAATGGAAATCTTTCGGCAATTGAGCGAATTTTAAAAGATTTTTGTACAAAATATAATTTTCCCGTAAAAGAGATTCCCTTTTCTTTTGAAGGCTTAAAACCGGAACTTCAACTGGAGCTTGCACAGAATGTAAAGAAATCCGTAGTCACGAAGTATGTTTTGGGTGCATTTTGCGCGGACACTCAATGGCAATTCTATCATTTTTCAAAAACTCAAAAGTGGGACGGAATCTATCTGAACAAGGATTTTTTTCTTACGCTCGCTAAGTATCGCAGTGATTTCGAGAAAATCAATTACTTTGAATGGATAAAATATCTTGAAGGAATAAACAAAGAGGAAGACTCTTACATGCTGGCAAGCAAACTTGATCGTTCAACCGAGCGTGAGAATCTGAACTCTTACCGCAAAGTCTTGTTTGAATTCGGTCAGGAAAGCTGTTTTTACTGCGGCAAAAAACTTTCAGAAAACGCTGTTGATCATTTCATTCCATGGAGTTTCGTAAAGGATGACAAACTCTGGAACTTTGTTCTTGCCTGCCCGGCCTGCAATTCAAAAAAATCTGACAAACTTACTTCGCAATTATTCTTGACCAACATAAGGCTTAGAAATGAAAAATTAATCCTCAAAAAACATCCTTTCATACAAAAAGAATTTAAGTCTTATACTTTTTCAAAGCTTGCACTCATGTATTCCAACGCTGTTTTCAACGGATTTGAAGCGGGCTGGGAACCAAACTAATTTTCTGATTTCCCCTTCACCCAAGATTCCGCACCTTTTCCATGTTTTCCGAAGAATCAAGTTTATGTTTTTCAATGAATCTCTTCACAGTGTTTCTGTGTGTGCCGTAAAGTTTTGCAATTCTGTTCACGCTTGTTCCCGCAAAAATCATAACGCTGAATGCAAGCTCCGCACCGTCTAGTTTGCTTTTATTCCCAAAAGAGCCAAGGGGTCTGCCGAGTTTTTTGCCGTTCTTTTTGCGTAGTGCCAGGGCTTCTTTTGTCCGCTGGCTTATTAGCTGCCTCTCGATTTCTGCACTCAGTCCGAATGCAAATGCTAGAACCTTGCTCTGAATATCATCGCCGAGCCTGTAATTGTCCTTTATTGTCCATACTTTCGCGCCTTTTTCCATGAGCAGATTCAAAATCGACATAATCATAAAAATGCTTCTGCCCAGTCTCGAAAGTTCCGAGCAGATTATAAGGTCATCTTTTTTGACAATTTTTAGGAGATTACCAAGTTCCCGCTTTTTCGGCTCGATAGTTCCGCTGATAGTCTCCTCAATCCAGTCATTAATCGAAATTCCTTCTTTTTTACAAAATTCTGTTATCTCAAAACGCTGGTTTTCGACTGTTTGTTTGTCCGTGCTCACTCGAATATATCCATAAGTCATATGATAAAGATAGTGAAGATATTAACCGTAGGAAAGTTTTTTTCCTTATCTTCCCCTAATTTTTTTCATAATCTTTTTATGCCAGAAAGCGCGGGCCTTTTCTGCCAGAGTGTATAGCGGCTCGGTGCGGTCAACCTGGGCCGAGAGCATGAGCATTCCGGGAAGCCCCGTCACATGGTCGGCGTGTGTATGTGAGATAAAAATCATAATTTCCGGGGATTTGGGAATGACTTTTGTTTTTTCTTCTCTTATACTGTTGAATATGACACAAGCAGAAAGACGAATCTTTTTAATCGAATATCTTTTGGCTGAACATCCTGAATGGCGAAAGAGGCCTCTGCCTCAAACAGAAGCTGAGCAGAAATATCTTTTACGCTCACTGGTGAATGTGAGGGAGAGTCTGCCTGTAAGCCAAGAATTTTTGCGCATTCAGGATGAATATCTAATAGAAGAAAACAAAGCCCGTGGAATCACCGACATTGAAAGCCTGAAGCCAATCGAAAATGAACTATATCTTTGGCGGGGCGACATCACCACACTTAAAGTTGGCGCAATAGTAAATGCTGCCAACAGCGGAATGACTGGTTGCTGGCAACCCTGTCACGCCTGCATCGATAATTGCATTCACACTTTTGCGGGAATCCAGCTGCGGGCTGTCTGTGCCGACATTATGGAAAAGCAGGGACATGAGGAGCCAACCGGACAGGCAAAAATCACCAGGGCTTTTAATCTGCCCTGCGATTATGTGATTCACACTGTGGGACCAATCGTGGGTAATCATCTTACCGAGGAAGACTGCCAGCTTCTTGCAAGCTGCTACAAATCTTGCCTTAATGCGGCTAAGGAAAATAAAATCGACTCCATCGCCTTTTGCTGCATTTCCACCGGAGTCTTTCACTTTCCCCAAGAAAAAGCCGCCCGAATCGCCGTAGACACCGTGCGGAAGTGGAAGGCAGAAAATGAGAGCGACATCAAAGTGATTTTCAATGTCTTCGGCGAAAAGGACGAGAAAATATATCGGGAAATTTTTTCCTGATAAACTGTGATTCGCCACCCTATAAAGAAAGTACCATAAAAATGAGGAAAGAATAATGAGCGAAAAACTGCCCGACCCAATGACAGTCCACCCGATTGCGGGCTACGAAAAGGAAATCTACATAAAGCCCACGCTGAAAAATCCTAGCATCATCGTGGGGGATTTTACCTACATTGCCGACAGCGACTTTGAAAGCCATGTTACCCACCTCTACGACTGGAACGGCGACAGGCTCATCATCGGAAAGTTCTGTCAGATTGCCTCAGGCGTGGAGTTCGTGATGAACGGAGCGAATCACCAGATGAACGCTGTCACTACTTTTCCCTTTTACACGCTTGAAGGATGGAAGGCGCGACCGCCCTCAAAAAGCGACCTGCCGCTAAAAGGCGACACGGTTATCGGGAACGATGTGTGGCTGGGGCAGAACTCGGTGATTCTTCCGGGCGTGCGTATCGGCGACGGTGCGATTATCGGGGCGAATGCGGTCGTGGGAAGCGACATTCCGCCATACACGATTGCGGTCGGGAATCCCGCCCGCGTGATTCGCAAGCGTTTTGACGATGAGATGATTTCCCTGCTGGAACGCTTCGCCTGGTGGGATAAGCCGATAGGAGAAATCAAGGCTCTTATTCCGATTTTGACGAGCGGAGATTTGGAAACTGTGAAAATTGAGCTGAAAAAACGGATGATGGGGGCAGAACAATGATAAAAACGCTATTTTTTGGTGTGGGCTTGTTCAAGGGAGTGAAATAAAATCGCTCCAACGGAAAAGCGAAAAGAATTTTTATACGAGATGTAAATTGCAAGAGAGGAAAAAAATAATATGGAAAACAAGCTTACTTATAAAATCATGACTGCGGCGGACTACGACGAACTCTACGCCCTGTGGAATCAGGTTGAGCAAACCAAGCGGGCCTTGAATCCGGTGGACGACAGCCGGGAAGGAATCAGCCGTTACATAAAGCGCAATCCTTCCACATGCTTTGCGGCCCTGTCTGACGGAAAAATTGTCGGAGCGATTCTTACAGGTCATGACGGCAGGCGGGGAATCATCCATCATCTTTGCGTCCATCCTGATTTTCAGCGGAAAGGGATTGCGGCCACTCTCGTTTCAAAAGCAGAAGAAGCCCTTAAAAAAGAAGGAATCCAAAAACTCTTCGGACTTGTGTTTAAGGACAACGACAAGGCCAACGCTTTCTGGGAAAAGCAGGGCTACAGCCTCAGGACAAACTTAAACTACAGGAACAAAAGCCTGAACGAGGCCGTTCCACAGGGAGAATAAAAATGCAGATAAAGAAAACAAGTGCAGAGAATATTGGAGAGCTGATTCAATTTCGCCTTGAAGCAAATGTAAACACTTACGCGGCCTTTATGAACGAAGTTGAATCGACACGCCTCGATTCTCACGATTTTTGCTACCAAAAGGACGACTGGACTTACCACGACACTTATGTTGGAGGAGCGCAGTTTGCGGGAGAAGAAGCTATCTGGAAAGACGGAAAATCTGTTTACGCCATGAACTATATGGGACGGGTTCTTTCTAAAGATTTCAGCGGAAAATTCTTAAAAGCTGCCCTGCGTCATGCGGACAAAAAAATGCCCTACAGAGGTCCTGAGCATTACGAAGACGGCGTTTTTACATACAAGTGCAGCGTCAACGGCGATTTTACTTGGTTTCAGGGCTACGAAGAAATTTTCTTCCACGACAAAAAAGTCTATGAGTGCTACTTTCACGGCGGTCTTATATCTTAATCAGTGCATGCAGGCAAACTTGACTCTGCAAAACGTAGGTTGCTTTCAATGTCTTCGGCGAAAAGGACGAGGGCCAAAAATAACAGGCCGCCAATCATGTTGAAATGTACAAAAATGATTTTAAATTTTTATATGAAATCATGAAGTTCTATTGACATTACAACAAACCTGTATTATATTATTTATTGTAAGTTGAAAAGAACAACATCAACTTAACATCAAATTTGCTAATAAAAATAGCCGAAGGAGTAAAGCGTATGAAAATCGCAGTTGTATGTTCAAATGGAAAAGTGGGAAAACTGGTTGTTGCGGAAGCACAGGCAGCGGGTCTTGAGGTGACAGGCTTTGCAAAGAGCGAAAACAAGAGCGGCGCAAAGTCTTTCGTGCAGAAAGATTTGTTTGCCCTTACAAAAGACGACCTTGCAGGCTTCGATGCTGTGGTTGATGCCTTCGGCGCGTGGGCAGAGGCAGACTTGCCAAATCATTCAAAATCTCTGGCCCACTTGTGCGACCTTTTGAGCGGAAGCAAAACCCGTCTCATCGTCGTTGGCGGCGCGGGAAGCCTTTATGTGAACAAGGAGCACACGGCACAGGTCATGGACGGGGCCGGCTTCCCCGATGCATTCAAGCCCCTTGCAAGCGCTATGGGAAAGGCCTTGACCGAACTCCGTGCTCGCGACGATGTGCAGTGGACTTACATCAGCCCTGCCGGGGACTTCCAGGCAGACGGCGCGAAAACCGGCAAATGGCTTTGGGGCGGCGAGGAACTTACCCTCAACGCAAAAGGTGAAAGCATCATCAGCTATGCGGACTATGCGGCGGCTCTGGTGGAGGAAATCACCAAGGGAAATCACATTAAGCAGAGAATCTCTCTTGTAAGAGCGTAAGACGCAAATGGCGGACGGTGAAAATCGTCCGTTTTTTTGGTATACTGGGAAAAAGGAAATTTTATGACTATCAGACCTTATAACGAAAAAGACCTTCCGGCAATGATTGCAATCTGGAACGAAGTCGTTGAAGAAGGAAATGCATTTCCTCAGGAAGAGACACTGACAGAAGAAAGCGGGAAGGATTTTTTTGCTTCCCAGTCTCTGAGCGCAGTTGCGGAAGAAAACAGCAGGATTTTGGGGCTTTACATCCTGCACCCAAACAATGTGGGGCGCTGCAGTCACATTGCAAACGCAAGCTATGCCGTTTCCTCTGAGGCAAGGGGAAGACACATCGGCGAAATGCTGGTGAAGGACTGCCTTTTTCAGTCAGGGAGGATATTATGCGGATAAGCGTGCGTTTTACGGCGGCGGTGCACACAATCCTCTGCATCCAGTATTTTGAAAAGGACAATCGCGTCACTTCGGACTTTATCGCGGCCAGCACCGGCGTGAATGCGGTTATCATCAGGAAGATTCTCTTGCAGTTGCAGAAGGCTGGACTTGTGGAAACTAAGGCTGGCGTGGGCGGCTCTCATCTTGCGAAAAAGGCGGAGGAAATCACGCTGCTTTCCATATACAATGCAATAAACGAGGGCGAAGAGGAGCGGGATGTCTTTAACTTTCACCCAAATCCCAACGAAAAATGCCCGGTGGGAAGAAATATTCACCGGGCGCTGGATCCTGCGCTTGAAAGAGCGCAAAAGGCTCTGGAAGCGGAACTGGCAAAAACGACGATTGCCGACTTGCTTTCGGAATTGCCGTAAGTGCTAGGGATTGTAGCACCGCCGAAGGCGTTCGGTAGCGACCTCAGAGAGCGGACGAATGGAGCGAAAAGCGGAAGTGCGCAAAGCCCGACCTGTAGCGGCTTGCCGCGGAAGGGAGCACCCAAAAAAAAGAGGATAGAAAATCATGACAGAACTCATCACACAACTGAAAAAAGCACTTGATTCTGCGGATGCTGTAATCATCGGCTCTGGAGCCGGGCTTTCCACTTCGGCGGGATTCACCTACTCTGGCGAGCGATTTGAAAAATATTTTTCTGACTTTGCCGCCCGCTATGGCTTTAAGGACATGTATTCTGGCGGCTTTTACCCCTACGAGAGTCTTGAAGAACACTGGGCTTACTGGAGCCGCTACATTATGATTAACCGCTACATGTCGGCTCCCAAGCCGGTTTACGAGGATTTGCTTTCCCTTGTGGACGGCAAGGACTATTTTGTGATTACCACGAATGTTGACCATTGCTTTCAGAAAGCAGGCTTTGACAAAAAGCGGCTCTACTACACTCAAGGCGACTACGGCCTTTTTCAGTGCTCACAGCCTTGCCACCAGAAGACTTACGACAACGAAGAAACTGTCCGTGCCATGTGGGAGGCTCAAGGTTTTTCTGTTCAATGTCATGCTGAGCTTGATTCCGCATCTATTAAGAGTGGGGAAAAGATTCCGAATCAGATTCGGAATGGCAGCGAAAAGATTCCGGCAATGACAATTCCATCTGAGCTCATTCCCCGCTGCCCCATCTGCGGTAAGCCCATGAGCATGAATCTTCGGGCGGACGACACTTTCGTGCAGGATGAGGGCTGGTACAAGGCGGCGGAGAGCTACGAGAAGTTTCTGACCACGCGGAAAGCGGCTGACGGCGGGAGCGTGCTCTTTTTGGAACTGGGTGTGGGCGGGAACACGCCGGGCATCATCAAGTATCCTTTCTGGCAGATGACGGCGCAAAACCCTAATGCCACCTACGCTTGCATCAATTTTGGCGAGGCGGCGGTTCCAAAGGAAATAGTTGATAACTCAATCTGCATAAATGCTGACATCGGGCAAGTGCTAAAAGAGTTAGCGAAGTAACTTTCCAAATAAATTCGAGAGTGTCGCAAGCAGCACGAGGATTGAAAGATAGTCCGCCGCAAAAAGAGACAAGATGAGCCATGCGGGCAAATGTGTGTTCATAAAGATTTATGTTCTCGTTTTTTAAAGTGCCTTAACATCTTCAACAATCTGCTCTGTCGTCATGCCGCATTCCCGCAGAAGTTCAGCCGGATTGTAGCGGTCGTAGAATTTCTTTCCAAGGCCGTAATTTTTTACCAGCATTTTGCTTGAGCCGTAGAAGGAAGCGATTTTCTGGCCGAAGCCGCCTTCAAGGATTCCGTCTTCAAGGGTGATTACGAGCTGATGATTTTTTTCAAGCTCCCGCAAGACTTTTTCGTCAAGACCAGAAGCGAAGCGCGGGTTTATCAATGTTGGCGTAAATCCGCATTTTTCCTTGATTGCGGCGGCAACTTCTTCTCCTTTCTGGTAAAAATCCCCCAAAGCGATGACGGCAACTTTTTCGCCCTCTTCTTCGATTTTGAATTTGTTCAGCTCGTCGTAATTTTTGTCTGCCGGGCGGTGGGTCACCTGGTTTCCCGGAATCAGAATAAGGACGGGGTTTTCCTTTTGGTCAATGCTCCAGTCCAGCATGGAAATATATTCTTCCGCACTGGAAGGGCAAAGGACCACAAGATTCGGGATATTTGTAAAAACCGCGAGACCGAAAATGCCCAGATGGGTTACATCTGTAAGTCCGTCAAACGAAGAATAATTCATGAGCATGGTGACGGGAGTTTTGTTGATGCAGACATCCTGGGAAATCTGGTCGTAGGCTCTCTGCAGGAAAGTCATGTTCGTGACCACGAGAGGCTTTGCTCCGTTCTTTGCGATTCCAGAAGCAATCGCTACGGCCGCTTCTTCCGCAATTCCCGTGTCGATGTACTGATTTCCGAGAATTTTCCGCTCTTTTGGGCCAAGTCCCACAGCCATTGGCATTGCAGGCGTGACTACGACAAAATCCTTGTCTTTTTTTGCTTTTTCTACTATATATTGGCTGGTCATTCCGAAATAAGACTCGCCGCCTCCAAAATTCACCGTGGGCTTTCCCGTAGAGCGGTCGAATGGCATGCACCAGTGCCAGCTTTCCTTGTCTTTTTCTGCAAGCTCGTAGCCTTTGCCTTTCTGGGTGTGGATATGGACGACCACAGGATGATTTGAATCCTTAACTTGCTGGAAGACTTTGATGAGGGAAGCAATGTCGTTGCCCTTTTCTTCATAAAGATAATCAAGTCCAAAGGCAGTGAACCAGTTATTTTCTGCCTTGCCCTTTGAATCGCGGAGGGCTTTGAGATTTTTGTAGATTCCTCCGTGTGTCTCCGCGATTGCCATTTCGTTGTCGTTCACTACGATGATGAAATTTGAGTTGAGCTCGCTTCCCGCAACGCTCAATGCTTCCATGGCCTCGCCACCAGAAAGGGAGCCGTCACCGATAATGGCGATGATGTTTTCTTTTTTGCCCAAAATGTCACGGCCTTTTGCCAGTCCCAAAGCCAGTGCGATTGAAGTGGAAGTGTGCCCGATATTGAAAAAATCATGCTCGCTTTCGTCGGGGTTCGTGTAGCCTGAATCTTCCGAAAAACGCTTGTCGTCGAAGTAGCCGGCTTTTCTTCCCGTGAGCATTTTGTGGGCGTAGGCCTGATGGGAAACATCGAAGACGAATTTGTCTTTCGGAGAGTCAAAAACATAATGAAGTGCGATTGTTGCTTCCACAAAGCCAAAGTTGGGGCCAAAGTGTCCGCCAATTTTTGTAAGGCGGTTAAAAAGTCCCTCGCGGATTTCTCCTGCGATTGTCTCAAGTTCAGGAACAGAATATTTTTTTAAGTCTTTTGGCGAATTGATGGTGTCTAAAATCATATAAATCTCCTACTCTTTCTCAAATTCTGGCTTCCAGGCGGCAAACTGAACCAACTGCTCATCGGTACGGTGGTAGTAGCGTTCGCCCTTGTCCATCAGGCTGTAAACATATCCTTTTTCGTAGTCCATTTGATTCTCCTTATAGTCTACTTTCCGCTCTTCTTCACCCACTCGTCCACGGCCTTTTCTGCCTTTGCCCGCTCATTCTGGGCGGTGGCTCCACGGACGGCAAGGGCTTGTTTTACCGTGGCGTTTTTGTAGAGCCGCTTGATTTTTCCGTCGGTGCCGCTCACTCCGCTTCCTGACGCCTTCGCAGCACAGCTGCTCGG
>DFEB01000030.1:12121-23691 GCA_002368605.1 Treponema sp. UBA3813
AAATGCTCCACTGGAGCATTTTGCCGGCTTACAGCCGTCGCTCCCTACGTGGGTACAGAATGGCAGGATTGTCTTTCCGCTCAGGTCATGCTTTTCAAGGAAAGTGTAGACCACCATGGGCAGGTCTCCCCACCAGATGGGGTAGCCGATGTAGATTGTATCGTAGCCGCTCGTGTCCACTTCCCCCTTGTAGGCCGGGCGGGCCTTTTGCTTTTGTTCGTCTTTTGCCACATCGGTGCAGGCCTTGTAGGAAGCGGGATAGTCCTTTTCAGGAATGATTTCAAAAATGTCCGAGCCAGTCTTTGCGGCAATCATCTTTGCGATAATGGCCGTGTTTCCCTCGCTGATATTTCCGACGGCATAATTTTCTCCCGTGCGGGAAAAATAGACCACCAGAGATTTTGCCGAAGCTGTGCTCAAAGCCAAAAATCCGACCAAAGCCGCCAAAAAAAGTGATTTGATTTTCATAAAAATTTTCTCCTGATATTTTGGGCGCATCCCTTGCCTGGTTCGACTTCGCTCACCAGGCAAGGGTCGGGCTATCCGCCGTTCCGCTATCGCTCATTCCTCACCTTGTTCGGAACGCTTCGCGCGGCTACTATCCCTTGCGCTTTTCAACTTTCAATTTGCTTCAAGCCATTTCTTTACGCTGGCTTCCGCGTTATGGCAGCTGGAACCGTTGACTGCCAGTCCTTTTGCAACAATCGCCTTGGGACATAGTTTTTTGATGTCGCTTTCGCTCCTTCCCATGCCGCTTCCCTCGTGGGTGCAGAATGGCAGGATTTTTTTGCCCGAAAAGTCCCCGCTCTCCAGAAAAGTAAAGACTGCCTGGGGCATGGTTCCCCACCAGCAGGGATAGCCCAGGATGATTGTGTCGTAGTCGGCTATGCTGGGGAGAGAGCCTTTGAGCGCGGGGCGTTCCCCTGCCCTGCCTTCTGCGGCGGCAACTTCGGTACATTCCTTGTAGTTTACGGGATAGTCCTTTACGGTCTGGATTTGAAACAAATCGCCGCCGCTTGCCTTCTGGGCAAATTCAGCCACAACCTCGGTGTTGCCCTTTGAGATATTCTTGATTGAGCCGCCAAAGTAATTTTCGCCCGTATGGGAAAAATATGCGATGAGAGTTTTCATGTCTTCCTCCATGATTTAATTCTAAAAAAGAAAGGAAGATTTGTACAATATAACTTTTGCAAGCCAGTATGTGTCTAGCGCATTGTGAAAATCTGTGTTACAATAAGCTAATGGAACTTGTTCAGCTTA
Organism: Treponema sp. UBA3813; assembly: GCA_002368605.1. GTDB lineage: Bacteria > Spirochaetota > Spirochaetia > Treponematales > Treponemataceae > Treponema_D. Next base: position 13,382 of record DFEB01000030.1, read on the forward strand.
AACAACTTGTGGTCATAGCGGAAGAAAAGGTGCTTTCTCATGGGGCGGAAAGGCTCAATATTTCCCAGCCTGCCCTTAGCCGTTCGATTCAGCGGCTGGAAGATGAGCTGGGGCTGCCTCTTTTTGACCGGACGAAAAACAGCATGGTCTTGAACGAGGCGGGGGCAGCAATTGTGGAGGAAGCGAAAAAAGTGCTCTCTGACGCGGATGCCCTCGTAAAAAAAGCCCATGCCCTCAAAAACGAAGAAAAGCACATTCGGATTGTGACCTGCGCCCCCGCTCCCTTGTGGAAACTGTCGGCAGAGCTGGGAGCGGCTTTTCCAAAAATCAAAATCACATCTTCCATGCCTGACGAGGACTCGATTATCTCCCTTTTGCTTTCTGAAAAGGCAGACCTTGCCATCGTGCGGAAGGAAATTGAAAGCGAGGCAATTTCCACACTCCCCCTTACGGAAGAGCAGCTTTGCATGAGGATTCCCCTGACCGATGAGCTTTCAAAGAAAAAATCCATAAAATTCGCCGACCTTGGGGGAAAGGAAATCCGGGAGTACACAAAAACCGGCTTCTGGCACAAGGTTCACCGGGACTTGATTCCCGGTGCGGTATACATTGAATACGACGACATCATGGTCTACACAAATGTGATAAATTCCCAGAATCCCCTCACCTTTGTGACTGAGCTTGCCAACACCCACTCCCAGAATCCTGCGGGAGCGGTGACGGTTCCAATCACTGACGAAGAAGCCTGCGCCCATTACAGGCTGGCTTTTTTGAAGAAAAATCAAGAAGCACTCCGCGGCATCGTGGATTTTTCGGTCAAGAGCGCAATGGATTGGTAATTTTTTGCCTATCTTCCCCTAATCTTTTTCATAATCTTTTTGTGCCAGAAAGCGCGGGCATTTTCTGCCAGAGTGTAAAGCGAATACATAGACGAGAGCGGAATGTCAAAGCTGCCCGGCCTGTGCACATGAGCGCCGCCGAAGCCTGTCTTAAAGAGATAAAGGCCGTGCATGGGGTGGTTCTCGTCGTCCGTGGGCGGCATTCCGTAAAAGTCGTAGATTCTGCTTCCGAAAGCCTTTGCGTCCTTTATGGCTGTCCACTGAACAAGGTAGGCCGGCATTAAATTGCGTTTGTTGTTGCCAGAGCAGCCGTAAAGGTAGATGGCCTCGCTGGAATTAAAAAGGGTGATGATTGCCGCTAGGTCCTCGCCCTCGTGGCTTGCGATGTAGAGGGTGATTTTTGTCTTTTCCTCGCCCTCAGATTTTTCGGATTCTGCCCCACGCTCAAGCAGGTCTTTGTAGTAGCTTTTGGGATGCAAGCCGATTCCGTCCCGGCTGGCCGTGGTCTTGTAAAGCTCGTAGAATGAGTCCAAGTCTTTCTCAAAATCAAGGGAATCTGCCGTTACCGCGCGAACCTGGACTTCGTGCTTTGTGGCGTAGCGAACGTTGTATCTCCACTTGTTTTTCATGGAAGCCAGCAAATCTTCCTCGCTCTTTGAAAGGTCAAGGAAGGTGGAGTCCGGCGGCTGAATGTCAACTTTATTCTTTTTGATATTGACTTTCCTGCTTTTTGAAAGAAGTGGCAGATTTTTGACGAATGAATCCCGCTCCTGGCAGGTGGGAAAATCCAGAGGAAGGTCATAGCGGAGGCAGAGGGTGTTTTTGGGAAGAAGGCCCTTTATTTTGGAAGAAAGCTCCCCCACCCGCGCGATATAAGAGCCGTCGTCTTCGCCCTCATTTTTTTCGGGAGCGAGGGGGATATAGGCAAGGGAAAAAGAGATGAATGCTTTTTTGAATGTGCGGACAAGAATATTCATGTCGCCACAGCTGACTTTCTGCCAGCCGTGGGCGCACTTAAAATCACACCAAAAGTCCGATTGCTGAAAACGCTTTTTCATAATTATGGAAAGTATTTTATCAGAAATGAAGGATTTTGGGTATAGGGAGAAAAGTTAGTTAGCTGCGGATACACTTTTTGCTGATTGAAATTCCGTCGCCTTTTTTTATGAATTCTGTGTCGAATTCTTCGTTGGCTTTTAGGAATTCTATGTACTTGCGGATTTTTTTTACCAGTTTTTTCGTGGAATAATTGTGGGTCAGGCTCAAATCTTCCACCATGCCGTGAAATGAGAGATTGTCCGTGATGATTACGCCATTCTCGCTTAAATTTGCCTTGTATTTTTCGAAGAATTTCTGATACTGGGCCTTTGCCGCATCGATGAAGATTAAATCGTAGAGTCCTGAAATTTCTTCCGTGAGGGCGTCTCCGTGAATCAGGGTGATTCTTTCTGAAAGAGCCTGCTCCTCCACATTCTTTACAGCCGCCTTGTATCGCTCCTCGTCAAGCTCAATGGTCGTCACTTTGATTTGGGGCGAGAGTTTTGCAAAGCGCACGGCAGAATAGCCGATTGCCGTTCCGATTTCAAGGACGCTTTTTACTCCGTGACTGGTGATATAGTCGCAGATGAAGTCGCTCCCCTCGTCCTGCATGATGGGAACTTCGTTTTTCATGGCGAAATTCTTGATAAAATCGTCGCACTTTTCCTGAGAGAGAATGTCTATGAATTTTTCGATTTCGCTGGCCACGGAAAAGCTCAAATCTGGATTTTCGGCCAGCATTTTTTCGCTGTTTGCGATTCCGCCCCTGCAGCCCACTGTCATGCAGCCGAATTTTTTCCCGGCCAGAATGTCCACATCGCTGTCTCCAATCATGACGATGTTTTCTTTCTTGTAGGATTTACCGAATTTATCGTTAAGGTAATCAAGGGCGAAAGAAAGTCCGTCAGGATCCGGCTTCATTTTAACAAGGCTTCCGTCGGCTTTTTCTGTCTCAGGGCCTATGAGAAGGTCAAAGAAGCCTGAGATTCCGAGCTGGTCAAAAATCTTCTCTGCCAAAAAGATTGGCTTATTAGTCAGGAGAATGATTTTTTTGTCTTTTGCCTTTAGGACGCGGAGCAGTTCCTTGATTCCGGCATAAAGATGGGTTTTTACCACTGGATTTGAACGGTAAAGCTCCAGATAGTAATTGAAAACCGAGTCAAATTGTTTTTTGTTGTATTCGCTCTCAAGGTTGAAGCGGTTTTTCGTGGAGCGGCAGAGGGCGCGGAGGACGAGTTTTTTTGCCCCGTCTCCAGTGAATGAAATCAGTTCCTTGGTGTCTACTTCCCAGTAACCGAAGGCTTTGAGGGAAGCGTTCACGCAGTCGGCGATATCCTCGCCTGAATCAATAATCGTGCCGTCACAATCGAAGGCATAGACTTCTATAGACATACTTTTATTATTGTAGAGTTTTTTCTCGATTAGTGCTATAATAATTTAAATCGATAAATTTTATATAGGTAGTTTGTAAATGACTGATTTTACGAGACTGTTCAGCATTTCATCTCTTGTTTTTCTTGCTTTTTTTTGTTTCCAGCTGGGGATTTTTTTATGGTCAGGCCACAAGTTAAAGAATAATGGCAGGCGAACTTTAATTTTTGTTGATTTTTTCACGGGATTTTTGCTTCTTTTTGATGCCCTAGCCTATTTGTATCGGGGAAACACCAGTCAGCTTGGCTACTACATGGTTCGAATCAGCAATTTCCTTGTTTTTTTGTGCAATTCTTCGGCATCTTTTTTCATTTGTTTTTATGTATGCGAGCTAATAAAACAGTCTCGATTGAGTTTTTCTCTTATTTTAAAGCCAAAATCTTCCCTGCAAAAAGGAATCCCTATCCAGCTTTAACTTGCAATAAATGTTTTTATTTCGCAAGTTCCTCATACATCTTGAACAATTCACCGACAATCTCACTTTCCGTCATGCTTGGCTTGAAGCCGTAGGCGGCCATTACAGCCTTGTCGTTCTCTCGGTGAGCTTTGCGGAGTTCGGGCGGCATTCCAAGCTCGTCGTACAAATCGGCAAGGCTTGCGTCTGGGAACAATGCTCGTGCATCAAGAATTGCCTGTGCGGTCTTTTCGATTTTTGATTTCTGCTCATCTGTTGGATTACACCATGGGAAGTTATTGTAGACAATCGTATTTGAGTAACTGTAATCTACTTCAAGACGACCACAAACAGCACGCATCCATGCCATGTGAACATTGCTTGTGAGTACTCCGAAATGATATGGTGAAACCCTTTGCATAACAAACAGTTTGTCGCCAGGGATAATTTCATGCGAAAGATAATCCATCGGAATATAACGTCGTCTTTCAGATGAAACTTTCGGGATTGCAACGTAGTCACTTTCACATTCAAAAGGTGCTCCGAATAAAGTCGGCATTTCTGCCGCCCTTAAAGTGCTTGTTCTATTGCTAGCAAGTCGGAAATCACGTACTTTTTCCACTCGTTTCATTATTTCATGGCATTTTCTTAGTTCGCTTGGATTTGCTCCTTGTAGCCATAGACAGTATCGAGGTTTTCGGTCAATAAAGTCTTTTCCCATCATGTAATGACGGATGAATTTTTCTGCTTGCGGTTCCTTTGTAAGCAAATCGTCTTTTTCTTCTTCCGTTAATGTCAGATTTCCATCATCAATTGGTTGTCCGCCAAGACAAATTTGAGGAACATCGCATAATGGAAGCATACGCTTTTCGATAAAAATATTTGGAGCATTCAAAAGATAACCGTTGATATTTTTAGACTCGATTTTTTCTTTCTCATTCAAGAAAATTATTTTTGGCTTATTATTTTCACTCGTGCTAAATGAAATGATAACGCAATGAACAGCCGCCATTTTTCTTGCAGAGCCTTCATTTCCCCATTTGAAAGCTCTCCAAGCAAAATCAATATGTAACCCAGTGGCAAATAATGGCTTCCAAAGATTTGAAACAGAACCACCTTGAGTAACTGAATTTGTGGATACGAATGCACATCTTGTTTGAGTCTTTTTTATTGTATCAAGGGCTTTCTTATACCAACAGCAGACATAATCCAAATCGCCTACCCCTTGCCAATCTTTGCCGAATGTTAAGATAACTTCTTCCTTCTGCCTTTTATCCATCCATCTAGCACCCACAAACGGCGGATTTCCAATGATGTAATCATATACAATCGGTTCTGGCTTTTCTTTGATGGGCTTTTTCTTTTCGACATTGCGGGCGACTGCGTTCAGTTCTTTCATCCGTTTGCCATACAGTGAGGATTCGTCAAAATCTTCGTGGACTTCGATTGTATTGTCAAAATCCACCGCATCGTACAAATTCAACTTGTCCACAAAAAGGAAACCTGTCGGTCTTTCCTCGGAGAGTGTCGCCCAGTCCACGCGGAGTGCATTTGCCTCGATGATGTTCGCGCCTGTTTTTAGCGGCAAAAAGTCGATGTTCTGTGAAAGAATCGTTTCGGTTTCTGCTATCATCTGGCTTTCGGCAATCCAGAGGGCAGTTTTTGCGACGGTCACGGCAAAGTCGTTGATTTCGATTCCGTAGAACTGGTTGATGTGAACTTTGATGAACTCATCGAAGCCAAGAACTGCCTCACCCTTGTTCAGAATCGAGATGACTTTGTTCTCCAATCGGCGGAGAGAAAGATATGTTTCGGTCAAAAAGTTTCCAGAACCACAGGCCGGGTCAAGGAATTTGAGCGAGCCGAGCTTTGTCTGAAAATTGTGCAGCTTTTCGGTCTTTTGCTTTGCCGTTTTGGTTGCGCAGATTGAGTCAAATTCGGCATTCAAATCGTCCATAAAAAGCGGGTCGATTACCTTGTGAATGTTCTGGATGCTCGTGTAGTGCATTCCGCCCTTGCGCCTTGTCTCAGGGTTCAAAGTGGACTCAAAAACCGCACCAAAAATCGTAGGTGAAATCTCCGACCAGTTGAAAACGGCACAGTCATTCACGATTACATCAACGATTTCCTGTGTGAAGTTCGGAATCTCGATGTTCTCATCCTTGAAAAGTCCGCCGTTCACATAAGGGAAAGGCTTTAGGCTCTCGTCGTATTCGTCACGGTCAGAGAGTTTTGTGTCCAAAGCCTTGAAAAGCTCAATCAAGCCTTTGCGCACATTAGGCAAATTGAAACCACGGATATAATCTTCGAAAGCTGTCCGAGTCTCAAAAAGCCCTGCATCCTCGGCATATAGACAGAAAACGATTCTAACACAGAGAATATTGAGCGAGCGAAGTGATTTTTCGTCTTGATTTTTATATTGTGGAAGAAGTGCTTGATAAAGTTTATCAACCAGTTTTCCAGCCTCAATCGATATTTCTTCTTCCCGACGGATATTCTCGTTCTTCTGGTCAACAAGGAACTGTAGACGGTAGAATTCTTTGGGTAAATCTTTCAAGAAAATTTGCTGAGGTTCTTCCTGTGGATTTTCCAAATCATAAATCAAAAACTCAGCGAAATTACACACGACAATCCAGCGAGGCTTTTCACTTGCTTTCATCTCGCCCACATAACGCTTTGCCTGCTCGAAAGGTGTTAAAACTGCTCCGTCACTCTGCTCATACGCTTTGTGCAAGTCAATTTTGATTCCTTTCTGCTCAATTAAAACTTTAGTGTCGGCAATATATGCATCGATGTAGCTTGTGTGCGAGAGCTGAACACGCTTTTCAAATTCAATATATTTTGCCGGATTCGTAACTCCAAGCACATTCTGTAACAAATCAATCCAAAATCTCTGCGATTCCTGTTTTTCATCGCCTTTATTTTCCCAAAATTCTGCAAATTCTTTTGCTGCTGCAATCTGTTCTGTCTGTGTCATAGAAATATTATAGCATGTTTTTTGGGATTTTTACAGATTATTATCAAATTCGTCCGTGGAGTTATCGGGTATTCTATTTTGAGTATGAGAATCCTTTCTTGATTTAAATGAGACAATAGAACAAAGAATACAAACAACAATAATTGCGATTGCTATAATAACCAGCCAATAGAACACTTGAAGAAAAGTCAGAAACAAAAAGCCTGCAAAAAAAATGATTGCTATCAAGAGCATAGACACCCCCGCTCACCACGAGTCTGAACTCCTAATTCCGCATTCCGAATTGTATGAATGCTTCCTTATCGATCGCCGGGCTGTACAAATATCCCTGATACAGATTGACCCCGATAGATTCAAGCGCTTCCTGCTGTTCCTTGGTCTCCACGAATTCTGCGAGAACCTTGAAGCCAAGAGACTTTGACAGGTACACAATCGAGTTGATGATTTCCTTCGTGCGTACATTCCCCAGAAGTGACTTTACGAGATTTCCGTCGAGCTTAACGAGGTCGAACTGATTGTACTGAAGGTACTGAAGGCTCGTGTGCCCCATGCTGAAATCGTCAAGGGCGAAGATGAAGCCCATCTCCTTAATCGAGTTCATGAGGGCCGAAGTCTGCTCCGTGGTCTCAAGTGCGGTTTCCTCGGTAATCTCAATGCAGACCGAGCCCTGTTTGAACGGATATTTTTCCGTGAGAGACTTTAAGAACGGAAGAAGCCTTTTATCATTCAATGAAGAGACCGTGATATTCACGCTGAGTTTAAAAGTTTCGCCGAAGACTTTCTTTAATTCAACAGAATCTTTTACTGACTTTTCGATAATCGCCATCTCAAGGTCAAAGAGCCGTCCGCTTTCCTTCGCAAGATGAACGACCAGAGGCGGATAGACAATCCCATACTGTGCATGATTCCATCTCAAAAGTGACTCCGCCCCAATGCATTTTCCGTGATTGTCGAACTGAGGCTGGTATTTCATAAGAAGTGAACTTTCGCCCAAAGCCGGCGTTTCCACAAATCCCATCTTCATGCTTTCTTCAAGGTCATTTGCAAGATGCTTCGCAAGCCTACCCTCGTTTCCCTCACATTCGGTCAGAGTGACTGGTTCCGTCGTCTCCTCGCTGTGTTTTAAAATTTTCACGAGAGAGTCCATCGAATTAGAAAGCCTGTTCACAAATTTCTTTTCGTAGAGAATCAGAAAGGGCGTGTAGATTGCGACGGAAACTGCGATATTCAGAACCTGAACGAAAATCGCCCTCACGCTTCCTGTCGCAAGAAATCCGCTCAAAAATATCGGAGTCGTCCAGTTCACCTCGCCCACGACCTGTGGCAAAAATCCGATCTTCGTAAAGAAATAAGTGAACGAATAGCAGACTTCAGGAGCGATTATGAACGGCACAATCAGATAAGGATTAAAAATCACCGGAAAGCCAAACACGACCAGTTCCCCGATGTTAAAAAGAGATGGAGCAAGGGCAAGCCGGGCAAGTTTTTTGGAATTAGAAGTTCGGGCGAAAATGAAAAGCGCAATCACAAGACCGAGAGTCGTTCCGGTTCCGCCCATGAAAGAGAAAGTGTCGATGAAAGTCTTTGAGACCGTCTCGCCTGGAATGATGTCGGAGAACATCCCCACCGCAACGCTGTCGAGAACCTTGTTTCCGTGAATGCCGATTCCCCATAATGCCGTGCTAAGCAAAATGAACAAAAATCCGCTGGCATAAGAGCGATGCATCTTCGAGAAAAGAAGTGTGACCGCCTTGATGAACAAATCCTGAATCCCCGAAACCCCGAAAATCACAGTGATAAGAAAGTTTGCAAAAAGGAAAACAAGAACCGTGCAAAGATAAGGAAGCATGAGCCCAAGAGCGGAAGTGAAAGCAGAGTCAGCCCCCTCGATAAAAAGCCCCATCCTCTTTTTGAAAAGTAACTCGAACTTCTGATAAAGCACCGAAGCAAAAACGCCCGCCAAAAGGGAACTGAAAAGCCCCTGACTGCTTAAATCCAGAATATTGAAGCCAGAACTAAAAACCCCAGTGCTGATGAAAAAACAAGTGAGAGCAGAAAGAAGACTTGAAACCCGCTCTGAAAGCCTCTGCCCATCCTCAGTCAAAGCCGTGAAACTAAGGTTGATGGAAGCCGTCATATAAACCGGCAGAAGCCCCAGAGTTGAAAGCTGAACCATAAAAAGCAGGTTCTGAATCGCCCCGCCCCAAAAAGTCGAGATAAACTTCTGATAAGCCGGAATCGGGAAATAGACAAGTAGAACCGAAAAGCTTCCGATAAGAAGCACCGGAAGCACCATAACAAGCCCGTTCCGAATCGTCCGAGAAACAAGAGTCCAAAAATAAGCAAATCGTGTTTTCATAGGAACAGTATAACGCAAGTTCCGGGATTTGTTAAGGAAAAGTTAAGGATACAAAAAAAGACCTGCACCCAAAAAAGATACAGGTCTCAAAAAAATCAACTTACATCACCCAATCTCGCCATTGAGCGCCTTAACAGTCTTAATCTCCCGTCCGTCAGCAAGAAGTTTTTTTCCTGCAATCTGCACTAGTCCGTCCTTTGCCTCGATTGAAACCGAGAAGAATTCGTCGCCGGAGATTTCAGCCTTTTTGACCGCGTTAACGTCGCTTCCTTCAAGAACGACTTTTGTACCGGGAGCCGCCCAGGAAGCGTCAAGAACCTCAACGCATTCTTTTCCGTCTTCGGTGTAGTCACCAGCAAGGAGCATTCCGTAGCTTTCCACACCCCGCATCTTTCGTGGAGCGAGGTTTGAAGCGATGACCACATGCTTTCCAAGAAGGTCTGCCTCGGTAAGGTATTTTCGTAATCCTGACTGGATTGTCCTGGGCTTTCCGCTTCCGTCGTCCATAGTCTCAATGTAGAGCTTGTCGCCGTCAGGATTTGGCTTGATGTCAACGATTTTTGCAACTTTAAGCTCGATGTTGGCGTTGAAGAAGGCAATCTGCTCTTCGGGAGTGAGGGCAGGCTTCTCTTCGCGAGGTTCTTTAGAACCTGCTGGCTCCGCTTTCTTTTCCTTTTTCTGCTGGCTCTTAGACTTTTCATCTTTTTTAGGCTCACCCTGCTTACCAGAAAATTTCGTGCGGAATGCGTCTACGGTCTTGTTGTCAAGGGGCGTGAAGTAAACGGCTGTCTCTGAGACCCCGTCCAGGCCTTCCATTTTGCCCAAATCGTCCCAGGTGAGGCTTCCTTCTTTTGCCTCAAAACCGTAGTGAGCGTCATAGATTGTGTGACCCAAGTAGCCTGCCACAACCTGAGAATACTGAGGAAGATAAGGCTGAATCATAATCATCAGGTCTTTTATTACATAGGCCAGGTTGTAGAGAACATTATCGCTGACTTCCTTGTTTGTTTTGATTGCCTTCCACGGCTCTGCTGCCTGGAATGCCTTGTTACAGATGTCGGAAATTGCAAAAATCTCGTGGAAAGCGTCTTTTAGCTCCGCCCATTCAAGATGCTCGGTAGCCTTTTTTTCGTGCTCCAGGACTTCTTTCCACAATGCCTCGTCTTTCTTTCCCTGAGGAATTTTTCCGCCGTAATTTTTGTTGATGAAAAGAAGGGTTCGGTTCACAAGGTTTCCTAAGTTTCCGATAAGCTCCTTGTTGTATTTTTCCTG
>DFEB01000061.1 GCA_002368605.1 Treponema sp. UBA3813
CCTAAATGTATTTGGAACGGACAATGGTCTTTACAATCACCGAGAAAAAATGATATAATTTTCTTCATTAAGACGGCTATTTCTAGCCGTCCTGCCGACTTAGCTCATCTGGTAGATGCGACCGTAGCAAGCGTGCGGTCGTTCACTCGTAACGCGCAGGTGATTGGAGTCTCTCCGCTAAGTCGAAAAATTCATTTGCCGACTTAGCTCATCTGGTAGATGCGACCGTAGCAAGCGTGCGGTCGCTCACTCGTAACGCGCAGATGTTTGGAGTCTCTCCGCTAAGTCGAAAAATTCATTTGCCGACTTAGCTCATCCGGTAGAGCAGCGCCCTCGTAACGCGCAGGTGATTGGTTCAAGTCCGATAGTCGGCTATAGAATCCTGTGAAAACACAGGATTTTTTTATTTGCGAGAAATTCATCCGAAATCAATTCCTTGAACCAATCTCCGGAGTGAGCGCGCCGTCAGGCGAAAAGGCGGCCCCGGAGGCCTTGGTTCAGAGCCTTCGGCAGCTTCGTACCGATAGTCGGCTAGGGATTGTAGCCCCGAAGTAGCCGTAAGGCTATGAGCGTGAGCGAAGGGCGAAAAGCCCGACCCGCTAAAAGCGGGGAGCCGCCAAATTTTCATCTTTATTACACCTACTTTCCCGATTGGTAAAAATCCTGTTTTCTTCTATAATAATCTTCATGCAAAATCACGACCGCCTTCAAAAAATGCTTACGGAGCCGGTGGGACCGCTCATTCTCAAAAACGCGATTCCTACCATTATAACCATGATGGTGACGGCAATTTACAACACCGCCGACACTTTTTTTGTCTCTCAGCTGGGAACTTCGGCCAGCGGGGCTGTGGGCGTGATTTTTTCCCTTATGTTCCTGATGCAGGCCGTGGCATTTACAATCGGCATGGGAAGCGGCAGCATCACCAGCCGTGCCCTTGGAAAAGAAGATTTTGGCAAGGCGAATTCGATTTGCTCCACGGCGATTTTCACGGCTTTTACTGTGGGCGTGATTTTTACCGTCGTGGGAACGATTTTCAAGCGCAGCATAGTCCTTCACCTGGGCTCAACTCCCACGATTCTGCCCTACGCCATGGATTATGCGAAATACATCCTTTTCGGCGCGCCGTTCATCATCACTTCCTTTGCCATGAACAATCTTCTCCGCTTTCAGGGACGGGCGGCGGTCTCCATGATTGGAATGATTTCCGGCGGAATCCTCAACATGATTCTTGACCCTCTTTTCATTTTTGTCTTCAATATGGGAATTTCCGGGGCGGCCATTGCAACCCTTATCAGCCAGATTGTCAGCTTTTCCATCCTGCTTTCAATGTTCATCAGAAAAAAATCCCTGGCCGAGCTTGCCCTTCGCCACATCTCAAAAAATCCCAGGACTTACGGCGACATCATCACCACGGGCCTGCCTTCATTTTTCCGCCAGGGCATGGGCGCCCTTTCAGGCATTTTTTTGAACAAGCAGGCGGCCCGCTACGGAGCCATTACCCTTTCCCTTGCGGCGACCTCTGTTCTGGCGGCGGATGCGGCTGTGGCTGGCATGGCAATTACCAACCGTGTGGACAAATTGCTGCTTTCCATTGCAATCGGGCTGGGGCAGGGCTTTCAGCCGGTTTGCGGAATCAACTACGGAGCGGGGAGACTTGAGCGGGTAAAGCAGGCTTATTCATTTTTGGTGAAGGTCAGTGCCAGCGTGATGACTCTTTCGGCTCTCGTGGTCTTTATTTTTGCTCCAGAAATCGTGCGCCTTTTCCGTGACGATGACGCTGTGGTGGCGGTGGGTGCTTTGGCCCTGCGGATGCAGTCGGCCGTAATGCCCTTTCACTCCCTGATTTTCGGAACAAACATGCTCCTTCAAGTCGCGGGCGAAAAAAAGAGCGCCTCTTTCCTTTCTTCCATGCGGCAGGGGCTTTTGTTCATTCCCTGCATTTTCATCCTTCCCCATGTGGTGAAATTTTTCGGAGCAGAGGCGATTCTCGGCGTTCAGATGACGCAAATGGTCTGTGATTTCCTCGCCGCCCTTTTTGCCGTGCCCTTTACGGTGAGATTTTTTAGGAAGCTGAAAAGTTAAAAGATGGGCGCCACCTGCTTCCCTTCGGCTTCGCTCAGGGAAGCAGGTCGGCTGTTCCGCAGTTCCCTAACGGTCAGCCGCTTCCCTCGCTCACTTTCGTTCGTTCAGTCCAGTGGCCCGCTTCGCGGCTGCTCCATAGCCTGGCGCATTTTCAATTCACTTAAACTGTGGTAAAATCCTTTCATGCAGAATTCTTTCGAGTCCGTAAAATGCGATTGTTTAAGCAGCAAGTACGAAAAGGCAATCAGCCGTGAAATCCCAATTTATTCTCGCGGGAACGGGATCCGCTCCGAGTTTGAGCGCGACTACACCCGCCTTCTTCACTGTCAGGCTTACAGCCGCCTCAAACATAAGACTCAGGTCTTTTTTGCTCCTCACAATGACCATGTCTGCACTAGGATGGAACATGTCCTTCATGTAGCTTCGGTGGCTTCCACAATCGCAAAATATCTTGGCCTCAATCAGGATTTGACTCAGGCAATCGCAATCGGGCATGACATCGGCCACGCTCCTTTCGGCCACTCAGGCGAGGACATCTTAAACGACTTTCTTGGAAAAAAAGAAGGAGCCAACGCTCCCAAAAAATTCTGGCACGAGCGCAATTCACTTTTCTTCGCAGATTTTATCGAAACCCTTGACGACCCCAACGGAATCAAGCGGCCGCTCAACCTCACTTATGCAGTTCGAGACGGACTTATCTGCCATTGCGGTGAAATTGACCAGCAGGGAGTAAGGCCCCGGGAAGAGGCAATCAATCTTTACGACATCAAGCGGCCGGGCCTTGTTCAGCCCTTTACCTGGGAAGGCTGCGTCGTAAAAATCAGCGATAAAATCGCTTTTTTGGGTCGTGACATTCAGGATGCCAGGGCTTATCACCTTCTTGACATGGGAAGTTACCGCCAGCTCAGGGAAATCGTCACCGAAACTCTGGGAATGACAAAAAACGGCAAGACTCTCTCTCACAGGAGCGGGCGGGCTGTGAACCCCAGCGTCCTTATAAACGACATGATTGTTGATTTGTGCGAAAATTCTAATCCCAGTGAAGGCCTTTTCTTTTCTGAAAGTTACTTTCACTTCATCACAGAGCTTAAGCGGTTCAGTTATGCCAACATTTACAATCACTGGCGACTGGTGGAATTCCAGAAATACGCCCGGAATGTCCTTGAAACGATTTTCAACACCCTCATGCGCGCCCAAATCTATGTGCAGAAAGGCACGGTGGAGCTTCATTTAAGCAGCTATCCCCGGCTTGGAGAGGAATTCTCAAAGTGGCTTCTTCACTACACCAACTATGCCGAGAAAACCAATCAGAAAAAGCCCCTGAACTACGAGACTTCCGCCGTCTTCGACATCTTCGACAACGAAAGCTACAAAAAGTGCGTGATTGAATTCATCTCAGGCTTCACCGACGAATTTGCAATAGAGTGCTTCACCGAAGTGATTAGTTTTTAACTTGAGGCTTCCACCCACTAAGCCGTTTTCTTGTAACGCATTTTGTATTCATCAATATGAAGCGGATGCTGCAAAAGCAATTCTTTCATATCTGATTCAAGCACAGAGCCGATGGGAGCATAACTTTTTCCATCAGGACTCTGTTTTATCAAAAAGCCTGCAGGATTTATCATAATGTAAGTGTCTTTCATGTTGTCTTCAAAAACTGCTGTATCAACATCGCCGTTTCTTAGACAAAAATCGCTCCATTCTTTATCGTTTACGAGCATGTCGTCATTGCAAGCGAAAGACTGGCAGCGAAGAATTTTCCATCGGTCAAGGCAAAGATTTTTTACAAAACCTGAAATCAGCTCATTTTTGTTGTACGAGTTGACAACTGTATTCAACTTGATTTTGCAGTCAGAATGTTCACGGATATATTGGCAGATATCAAAAAGCCTTTCGTTCGTGAGAACAGTGCCGTTATTCGAGCATGAACCGATTTTTTTCTTTGTCTCGTCACAAATTGAATGAAAGGAAATTCCTATGCAGTCAAGATTCGGTAAAACAAAATCCAAAATCTCATTCGTAAGAAGAGAGCCGTTCGTGATTACGCTCGTTTCAAGCCCGCTTTTTTTCGCAAAGTCAATCAGTTCAGGCAATTGCTCAATCAAAAATGGCTCACCACCAGCAAAATTGATTCCTTTGAATATTCCGCTTGCGGCGACTTTCTCAACAACATTTTTCATGTGTTCAAAAGAAAGAAAGGATTTTTGAGCATATCGCGCAAAACAGAATTTACATCCAAAATTACAGGCTTCAAGAAGATGATAGTTGACTTTCAAGTTTTTCATCTGTGATATTTCCATGCTTTCCTCCGGCTTAACAGAATTTCAGACGAGCTATTTTACTCACAATGTTCAGACCTTCCCTTTTATCGCTGCCTGTCGCGCTGATTGAAACAGAATGTCTTCCCCTTTCATTTGAGACAAACAGGACTACATGATTTTTCTTCCGCCCGATTAAAATTCCGAGTTTCTGTAAGCCCGATTCAATCTGCGGTGTAATCCTTTTGTAGTCTGTGAAAATTCGTTTGAGTTCATTCCTAAAATCTTTTTGAGACATAATTTTCTCCTCTTGTATAATTAGTGCGATTTCTTTAGAAAAATTGACATTTTACCGCAAGAAATTTGATAAATTCTCTCCGATTTTGCGGCCTGTTATTTTCCTTTATGATTAGGATTCAGCTGCTTACCGCGGTTGCCCTGGTTCTGGTCGTACTGGCGGTTCGTGCCGGCTGTTCCCTTGTTGGCGTTCTGCATGTTGACCGCGTTGTTCGCGGGTGTGATTGGTTTGGTGTTGTTTGGCATCTTGTGCCCTCCTTGAAATTAAAATTTGAGAATATAAATTCCCATTTACGTTTTTTATGATAAAATAAAGGTCATTTGAAAACACCGAGATTTTTCAGACACTTTTTATTTTGGAGAAAATCATATAAAAATGTTGCACGGATATGCGAAACTTGGCGAATTAACAGCATTTATTCGGGATTGTGTCGGCGATGATGTATTGTTAGAAATAAGCGCATCAAAAATCCCTGATTTCAATAAAAATGATAAAGAGCGGATTCAAAAAAGTTGGAATCGCTTATGCAAAGAATCTTCAAATTTATATGAAGTTTATAAAACTGATGAAAATGAAATATTTAACTATGCAAAAGAATTTCTTGAAAAACTCGAAAACATTTACAGCTTTCCAAAATTTATAAAAAAATGTCTGTTTCAGTTTTGCGATAATTTCTACAACGAAATGAAAAAAGAAAAACTCGGCGGATTAGTTGCAGAATTGGAAAGCAGAAATTATGCTTTGTTCAGCATAAATCAAGCGATAAATCTGATTGCGATTCCTAAGTATTGCAGAGAGTTCGAACAGAAAAATGTTCAATCAAAACTTCGCGCATATCTTTCAAAAGATTTGTCATATAAAACTTTATTTGACATTCTGATTCAAAAAACACATTTACCGTCATTAACAAAATATATCGAAGGTTTACAACAGACTTTTGACAATGAAAATAGTAATGATGAAAAACAAGGTCAAAAAATATCTTCTTTTCGAGATACGATTGAATCGGCTTATAAGAAAAATAAAAATCCAACCTGGAAGCGATTTTGTTTTATTTTGAAATATTGCCCGACAGAACTGCAAGCAGATTTTGTTCTTGTATATTTTCTTAACAATATAAGGACTTCTTTTCAAAATCATTTTGAGTTGCAGGAGGGCGATTTTGAAAAGATAAAAAGCGACTTGGACTTTTTTGCAAATGCAACTTCTGATTTTTCTATAGTTACAGAGCAGCTTGCACAATCCTACCAATCTTATTCAACTCTTTTATTCGGAGGAGAACAGCAAA
>DFEB01000078.1:0-172 GCA_002368605.1 Treponema sp. UBA3813
AAATTGCGACAGCAATTTACCATGCGGGTTTTAGGGCGGAGCCCTAGGAGAAGGGGTAGCGTAAGACCGCTTGCGGGCTGGAGCGAGGGGGAGACTTCCCCCTTTGTATTTTTCTGTGTTATTCCTCCGGTTTCTATTCCTGCTGACAACCTTGCAACAATCAAAGAATATA
>DFEB01000078.1:298-427 GCA_002368605.1 Treponema sp. UBA3813
AAAACGGAAAGGTTTATGTAATTGAGGCTAACCCTCGTGCAAGCCGCACCGTTCCGCTTGTTTCAAAGGTTTGTGACACTCAGATGGCCCGCCTTGCTACCCGCATGATGCTTGGTGAATCACTTGAAT
>DFEB01000078.1:552-969 GCA_002368605.1 Treponema sp. UBA3813
GCTTCCCTGGAGTTGACCCAATCCTTGGACCAGAAATGCGCTCTACAGGTGAGGTTCTCGGCTTGGCAGAAAACTTCCCTCTGGCATTCTACAAGTCACAGGTAGGGAGCGGCACCGCTTGCGGTGTAAAAACAGTCCAGTGGACTGTTTTTAGCGAATCTCCGAGCAGCTATGCTGCGACGGCTGCCGGTTCAGAACTTCCACACGCCCCAGCCGCATGGGAAAACAAGAAAGTTCTGATTTCCCTTTCCAACAAGGAAGGCCAGAAAGACCAGGTTCTTGAAATCGGAAAGACTTTGAAAAACTTGGGATTCACGCTTGTTGGCACACAGGGCACCGCTGATTTCTACAACAGCAATGGAATTAAATGCGATGTGGTAAACAAGATTGGAGCCGGCCGCCCGGATGTTGTGGACT
>DFEB01000078.1:1027-91260 GCA_002368605.1 Treponema sp. UBA3813
GACTTGATTATGAACAAGGAAGTATGTTTGGTAATCAACACGCCTAAGGCTAAACGCAACTACGCCGAAGACAGGAAGACGATTCGTAAGGCCTGCCTTAAGTACAAGGTTCCGTATATTACAACTCTCGCTGGTGCGCTGGCTGCGGTTAAGGGTATTGAGAGTGTTAAGAATGGAAATGGTGGTGAAGGTGGAGTTCGTTCACTTCAGGAGTACCATAGCATGATTAAGTAATATTCTTACCGAATTATTCAACATTAATAACAAAATGAAAATCGTCAGCCACGGCTGGCGATTTTTTTATATCATTTGCAGAATATCATCCAAATTACTACTTATTTTATTTATGATTTCCTTTTTTATATGATTTCGGATTCTTTCTTTGCGTTCTAGTTCTTTTTCATTTTCATTATTCGATAGGATATCTGTCTTTTCAGATGACGAAAATAACTCTAATACCGGCACATCTAAAGCTTCTGCAATTCGCTCAATTGTAGAAAGTTTTGGAATATTTTTATAAGTTTCCATAAGACCAATATAACTGGCAGAAGTACCGCAGAAAATTGAAAGCCTAAGCTGCGAAATTCCTTTCTCCTGTCTAATCCTTCTGATGTTATCTATTACAGTTTTCTCTAATTTTGTTGGCTCGTTATCCATACTATCAATTTTGATATGTTTCGGACACTTACAACTTGTCTAACTGATAGTGTTTGATATATAGTGTAATTGATAGTTTTGATTAATATCAAATTTAGGAGTATCTATAATGAAAAAATCTACAAAATCTCTTCTCTATCTTTCAATAGCCTTAAATTGCTTTTTTGTAATAGCTTTTACATTTCTATGTATATATAAATGGAATTCAATAACAACTAGATTAGAAAAACTATTTTCAAAGAATCAACCTTCTGAAAAAGTGCTTTCTCAATTCAATAAAGAACCTTATCGATTTTTAAATGAAGAAGAAATATACAGCGATTCATCAGAAACAATTACAATTTTGTTTTTAGGCAACAGCCTGACTTATACAGGGGTTCCAGAAGAAGAACCTGATAAAACTCCAAGAGGTTTAACTTCAACTTCTAAGGATAAAGATTATGTTCATTTACTTGTAAAACGAATTTCCAAAGAAAAGAAAGTAAACATTGTTTATTCATTAACAAATATTGCCGATTTTGAACGACATTTCACAGAAGACGAATTAGATTTTACCCGATTTTCGCAAGCAACAGTACAGAATCCCGATTATGTTATTTTTCAAATTGGCGAAAATGTTTCAAAAGAAGAAATGCTGCAAAATAAAGATATTTTTATAAATCGTTATAGTAATGCAGTTTCACATTTCAAAAATTCAGTTAAAATTGTATGTCTACCTTGGTGGCAGGATCCAGAAAAAAATAATCTTATTACTCAAGTTGCAATTAATTCAAAAGCTTATTTAGTTGATATAAGTCATTTAGGAAGTGGTGCAGATAAGCAAAACTATGCTGAATCATATAAACATTATAAGCAACCAGGTGTAGGAACTCATCCTGGAGATTATGGGATGCAGAACATTGCCGATTGTCTTTGGACTGTTTTTAATGCAGCGGTAAAATAATGGTGTTGAAATTGGAATACTGATAGGCATTTTGATTTTCATAACCTTATAATAAAATTCATAAAATTTTATGAAATCTCCAAAGGTCAGAAATTCAAGCAAGACCCAAACTGGACAATCATTAAAGGCAGTAATTTTATATTCATTGCGGTTTTTCTGGCTATTAGGTCAAAAGTCGAGTTTTTGCAAAAAGTATGTCATTGTCGTGCAATGTGCGGCAAGGCTCTTTTTTGTTACCAAAAACTAACTCAATTTCTACCGAATCGTTTCAATCACGCCGTCAAGTGTTTTTTCAATGATTGAATCGCTCAATTTGCTGACTTTTTCTAAAAGACGATTTTTATCAACATGTACGAGTAAATGCGGTTGCGTTACCGAATCTTTTGGCAAGCTTGTCAGTTCTTTTGAAAGAAACACATTGTTGGGAATTTCCGCGTAAACGGTGTTCGTCGTCAAAGGAAGCACAACCACCGTCCGAAGATTGCTTTCGTTTAAGACATCGCTTTGCAAAATGATTACAGGACGGCGGAATCCGACCTCGCTTCCGAACGGCATGCCGAAATCAACCCACCATACCTCACCACGAGTCATTTTTCAAAGCCTCCCTCACGCTCTCCAAGCCAGCATCACAATACTGCATTTGTTCCGAAACGGGGATTTTTTCAAGCACGGCGTTTATTTTTTCAACCTCAGTTTTGTCTGTCGGTTTTGCCTGCGCCTGTGGAAGCGATTTCACGAGAAATGTGATGAGTTCTATCCGCTCTGGCACATCAAGCAACACGGCTTGTTGTGCGAAAGTTTGAAATTCCGCATACGACATGTCTGCCTCCTTTTGGATTTATTATACCGCATTTTCGCGGAATTTACATTAAGTTTTTACTTTATTGACACGGTTTTCGCCGACTTTGCGCTTGACTGGGCAACAAATTTTTGTAAGGCGGCGGAAATTCCTTTTAATTCCATTCATTCATTTCTTCTATGGGAAAGGCAAGTTGAGATTAAGAAAAATGAATGTGAAACTTGATTGAAAAAATAAGAGGGAACTTTTAAATAAAAATATTAACCTTGGCATTAAGATTTATGGTATTATAATTCATAAATTCATAAGTCGTAGGTATCAAAATGTCGCTTGAAATATTCAAAAAAGATAATCTCCTTGTCTTGTATTTTTCAATTGAATACCCAGAAAATAGCAATATTGTATGGGTGTTTGATAAAATTGAAGAAAGAGGCTCTTGCAAACTAGCAAATACTTTTTTGCTAACAAAGAATGATATTCTCGATTATGATAAGGAAACATATTCTTATGGGGAATTTATTATAGCACAACTAGAACAAAATGGAGATGAAGAATACTATAAAATTAACAAAAGAATTCTTCAAATTTCATTTGACTTATATTTTGAAAAATCTTGTGATATTTCAAAGATGTATTTTCTGACCGCCCGAAAGACTTCAATTTTTAAAATAATAGACGAAATTGGAATAGACATTCCATTGGTCATTGGCGGAAATACAGATAATGCAATCTCAGAAGCTGATTATATAAAACTATTGCAAAGCTTGCCTAATGGGTATGAACACAGTCTCTATGATAAAGCACGAGTTTGCACGGCTTTGAAAAAATTCTTTTGCGTTGAAAAAGATAAAGAAACCACATTTCAAAAATATGTTAATTCAAAGAATTTGTCAGAAAACGATTTGTCAGATATTTATTTTGAAGATTTTGACATACAGCGTTATGAGTTTTTGTTAAAGAAACTAAAAAAGATGTTGAAAACTGAGAATGAATACAGTGAAAAAGATTGGCAAAATGAAATAATTAAATTCATAAAAATTATATTTCCAAAATATGTACTTAGCGAAAAGGAAGCCATTATTAAGAAAAATGATTATCATAATATGAAAAGAATAGACATAATTTTGGGTGACTATGACGGAAACATTGATATAGTTGAAATAAAAAAGCCAGAATCTGCGGAATTGTTAAGAGAATATAAAAATCGAGATAATTATGTTCCGAGCGTTGCATTGCAAGCGGCAATAATGCAGGCAGAAAAATATATTTATTATTTGTCAAAAGACGGTATTGAAGCAGAAGAAAATTTGAACAAACAGTTTAGTAAAAAAATACCATCTTGCTATGAATTTAAAATCAGAAATCCACGCGCAATAATAATTTTAGGAAGAAGTGAAAACTTTTCAGAAGAACAAAAAGAAGATTTTGAAATTATTAAACGGAAATACAAAAACATTGTTGATATTATTAGTTATGATGATTTGTTAAATCGATTAAAGACAGTGGTAAATCTCTTAAAAAATCAAAATTTTTCGTGACAGACATTTTGACAATTCTTTTTTGGAGATTCCAGTAACCGCAGAATTTTACAGACAGACGAGTGCGGACGGAAATTATTGGCTTGAATTTTCAGAACCATTTTTGCGCGACATAACTTTCATAAAGCACACGCTTGGAAACGGAAAGCCAGGCACGAAGGAATTCATAACTTGGTCAGAAGAAAAAATCACGCTGCTTTTTTACACGGAAGAGGAAAAAGAAAAGGCTTTTAAGGTTTTTGTTGAAGAATATGATGTACAGCAAGAGCAGAATACACGGATAGCGGAAACTAATCGCCTTGCGGAAGAAAATCAGAAAAAATTATTCAATGCCGCAGTCGCATCAAAAAGCCTTTCAAAACTCACGGATTACATAAAGAAAAACTGGGATGAGGCGCATTTCCAATATTCTGCATTTGAAGAGGTTGCAAAATTGCTCGCACAAGATAACAGCATAAAAATGAAAAAACTGCCGTACAGCATTACAAATCCATATAATTTAGACAGAAATTGCATATACATTGAAGACCAATTATCAGTTTATCAATGGACTGGGCGGGGAACTTTCTTGGCACAAACTTCAGAGGGAATTATGATTTATATCCGAAACGTTTACGATTTGTCTGCAATAGACAAACATGCGGACTGTGTGTATTTGCGATACGCAGGTACTTTTGAGTACAATTCAATTTCCGCAGGTGTGCAGGTCGTCCCGCAGTTTGACTTGATTTATAACATTGAAGATGTTGTTTTTCCTTCTTATGGGAAATAAATTTCGGGGGCGTTGCGGGCGGCGTTTGAGCCCGCAGAGGGGGTAGCGTAAAACGCCGAAGGCGGTTGGAGCGAGGGGGAGACTTCCCCCACCTGCTGAAATGTTTTCCACAATCCAGTATACTTTCCGCAGAAAGCAGGAGCAAATTATGACTTTTATTTCATGGAACATAGATTCAATTAATGCGGCGCTGACTTCTTCTTCGGACAGGGCAAAACTTTCGCAGGAGGTTTTAAAAAAACTGGGCGGCTACGATGCGGACATAATCGCCATTCAGGAGACTAAGCTTCCGGCGGAGGGGCCTTCGGATAAGCACCTTGAACTTCTGGCAGGCTATTTTCCCGGTTACAAAATTGAGTGGCTTTCTTCCGTACCGCCTGCAAAAAAAGGCTATGCGGGTACGATGATTCTCTATAAGGAAGGGCTGACTGCCCGCCGCGAAGTTGTACGACTGGGTGCGCCTGACACAATGGACGATGAAGGCCGCCTGCTTGTCCTTGAATTCGACGGATTTTATTTTGCTAATGTCTACACTCCCAATTCCGGGGACGGCCTCAAGCGGCTTTCCGAGCGCCAGAAGTGGGACGAGCTTTACGCCGAATACCTTTCCAGCCTTGATGCAAAAAAGCCTGTGATTGCCTGCGGGGACTTTAATGTTGCCCACAAGGAAATCGACCTTGCAAACCCGGCTTCAAATCATTTTTCAGCGGGCTTTACTGACGAGGAGCGGGAAGGATTTACAAAGCTTTTAGCCCGGGGTTTTACCGACAGTTTCCGATATGTGCATGGTGATGTAAAGGATATTTATTCCTGGTGGGGCCAGCGAATCAAGACTTCGAAGATTAACAATTCCGGCTGGCGGATTGACTACTTCCTCGTCAGCGACCGTATCAAAGAGCAGATTAAAAAGTCAGAAATGATTGACTCAGGCCCGCGACAGGACCACACGCCTATTCTTCTGGAAATTGACCTGGCTTGTTAGAAGACCTTTTCAGAACAAAAAAAGCTGCTCGTCACGGAAGGATTTTTGCTTTGCGTTTTTTATGATGTCGCCTTCTTTTGATTCGCCTAAAATGAAAGTGGAGTCAGGATTGTGCAGCGCCCGATTTTTTTCCACAAGGCGGGCATCATAGTTTGCGTAGCAGTATTTGCAGAGGTGAGGACAGGAATTGTAGGCTCCGATGTCGTTTGTGGGAAGGCAGAGGCAGTGCTTTCTTAGGACGGAAAGGCCGATTTTGGGCAAAAGGTGAATACCGGCCGCTTTTTCGACGATTTCTCTGGAAACACAGGCCCCCTGCTCAACTCCGCATGATGTTAAATCGACTTTTTCGGCACAGGACTCAATCTTGATTCCGTTCTCAAATGCGATTCGTGAAAGCGAAGATGCCAGGAATTTCTGGTCGGACTCGGAAACTTCTTTTACGCCGGGAAAATTTTTCTTGGTCTTTTCGTAAAGGTCGATAAAGCTGATGATGCAACGGTCGCTGTAACCGCGCAGTTTTTCTGCCATCTGACGAAAGGCTTTTATATGGAAGGAAACAGAATATTTTGAATCGACAAAAATCGGGTCGTATCGCCAGCAGACCCGGTCTTTTCCCAAAATTCTGCTTAATTCACAAAATGAATCCATGACACTGCCCTTTTCGGGAACATTAGGCTCGACATCCTTTTCGTAGGGCGTAATCGTCACAAAAAAGTAGAGGCCCAGCCCCATTTCTTTTAGTTCTTCAAGATGCGGAATCATGGGGGCTGGATTTTTCGTGCAAAAAACGATACAGTCCACGACATCGCGGGTGAGTTTGTAGCGCGCGACTTGCTCCCCATAGTAGGGATTTCGCACATCCACAAAGCCAGCGCGGACTCGGTTCATGAACCACTCTGAGTAAAAGGCAGGAATGTCTGTTCGTCCGCTCGCAAAAATCAGCATGGGGAGATTATAACAAAAAAGCCGGCTTCCATAAAGGATAACCGGCTGTTAAAAACGTTACAGCGTTACGCCGTCTTTGAAAATCGCAATCTCACGGTAGCCGTTCTTTTCGTTCTTGGTGACGGCTCTTCCCGAAACGATGTCGATAATCTGCTTCAAGAGGGCATCGCGGACTGAATCGCTTGGCTCGTCCAGAAGGCGGGCTGCGTCAAAGTCAATCCAGCCGTGCTTGTTCTGAGCCAGCGGATGGTTTGTAGCGATTTTGACAGTTGGAACTGGAGCTCCCAGCGGTGTTCCCCGTCCTGTTGAGAAGAGGATGATGTTTGCACCCGCTGCTGTCATGTCTGTCGTTGAAACGATGTCGTTGCCTGGTCCTTCAAGCAGGGTAAGTCCTGTAACATTCTGTGGGAGTCGCTCGCCGTACTTCAAGACGCCTGTGACAGGAGCCTTTCCGCCCTTCTGGACACAACCCAAAGATTTGTCTTCGAGAGTTGTGATTCCACCGGCCTTATTTCCCGGTGAAGGGTTTTCGTAGCAGACCTGATTGTGTCGTGCATAGTAGCCTTTAAATCCGTTGATAAGGTTTACGGTTTTGTCGAACCGGTCTTTGTCAACGCAGCGGTTCATGAGCATCTGCTCGGCACCGAACATTTCCGGCACTTCGGTGAGCATAACGCGGCCGCCCATTCCTGTCATGGCGTCGCAGATTCGGCCAATCAATGCGTTTGCGGTGATTCCGCTCATTCCGTCTGAGCCGCCGCACTTCATGCCAAGCACGATGTCTGTGAGTGGAGCTTCTTCACGCTTGAATTTTCCGGCGTATTCAGCGAGTTCGGTCAAAAGCTTTTTGCCTTCTTCCATTTCGTCCTCGAACTGCTGAGTGACCATGAATTTAACTCGCTTTTCGTCGTATTCGCCCAAGAATTCCTTGAAGTAAGGAACATTGTTCTCTTCACAGCCCAAAGATACGACCAGAACTCCGCCTGCATTGGGGTGATGAACAAGGTCAGAAAGGATTTTTGCAGTTGTTTCTTTGTCGCCGCCCATCTGAGAACAGCCGTAAGGGTGAGTCCATGTGAAGAATCCTTCCAAGCCGCCCTTCTCGCTTGGTTTTGGCTCGCCGCCACAGAATTTAGCGTTTGCCCACATGGCGAGATTTTCAGAAATTTTGTTTACACAGCCAACGAGAGGTATAATCCAGACTTCGTTGCGGCTTCCCACGCGGCCGTCTGCTCTTTTGTAAACATTGACTGTCGGTACATTTGCACGGAGTTTTTCTGTCTCCTTGTACCATGCGTCGTAAGCGGCCTTTGCTTTTGCCTCGTTGTAGGTGTAAGAGAGTTCGCCTTCAAGCAAAGTGTGAATGTTGTGTGTGTGAACATGCTTGCCGACGGCAATATCTTCTGTTGCTGAACCGATTGGATAACCGTATTTGATAACCGGTTCGCCTTTTTTGATTTCTTTGATTGCGAATTTATGACCCGCAGTAATATCTTCCTGAAGAGTGACATTTACTTCAGGAACATCGTCCATTGCCTCAAGAGTTACCTGAGTTCCTTTTGAAAGCGGTTCGAGTGCAACAGCAACTACATCCGCTTTGTTGATTCTGATGGCGATTTTGCTCATTAGATACCTCTAATTGAAAAAAATGATGTATCTATTATAATAGTAAATAATAAAATTGTATATGGAGAAAATTATGCAGATTTCAGACACAATCAAATATGTAGGTGTAGACGATCATAAAATCGATCTTTTTGAAGGACAGTTCGATGTCCCGAACGGCATGGCTTACAATTCCTATGCAATTCTTGACGATAAAATTGCGATTATGGACAGCGTTGACGCGGATTTTGGCGAGGAGTGGCTTTCGAACATCAAGAGCGCGCTGGGCGGAAAATCACCAGACTATCTCGTGGTTCAGCACATGGAAATGGATCACTCGGCAAATATCAAGCGATTTACCGAAACTTACCCGGATGCAAAAATCGTCTCTTCAAAAATGGCCTTCGTGATGATGAAAAGCTACTTCGGCTCGAACTTTGCAGAAAAACAGGTAGTCGTTGCAGAAGGAAGCAAGCTGGAGCTGGGAAAGCACACGCTCACTTTCATCGCCGCCCCCAATGTTCACTGGCCTGAAGTAATTATGACTTACGATTCTTTTGACAAAGTGCTTTTCTCTGCTGACGGATTCGGAAAATTCGGCGCGAACGACTACGATGACCCGGAAGGCTGGGCTTGTGAGGCCCGCCGCTACTATTTCGGAATCGTGGGAAAATTCGGGGCAAATGTGCAGGCAGTCCTCAAAAAGGCCGCAAATCTTGAAATCAAGACAATTGCTTCCCTTCACGGCCCTGTTCTCGCTGGAGACGATGTAAAAGAAGCCCTCCGCCTCTACGATATTTGGTCAAGCTACGGCGTTGAAAGCGAGGGAGTCTGCCTCCTTTACACTTCTGTCTATGGAAACACAAAGCGGGTTGCCGAAAAACTTGCCGAAATCCTAAAGGCAAAAGGCTGCCCGAAAGTTGCGATTTCCGAACTTGCCCGTGAAGACACCTACGAGTGTGTAGAAGATGCCTTCCGTTACGGAAAACTTGTTTTGGCAACAACAACTTACAACGGCGGCGTCTTCCCCACAATGCGGGAATTCATCGAGCATCTTACCGAACGCAACTACCAGAACCGAAAAATCGCCTTCATCGAAAACGGCAGCTGGGCACCGATGGCAATCAAGGGCATGACAGCCATGTTCGAGCAGAGCAAAAACATCACGATTTGCGAAAACAAAGTCACCGTGAAGATTGCGGAAAGCGCCGAAACAGAAAGCCAGCTTGAAAAGCTCGCAGAAGAGATTTTGAAATAAGGAGAATCTCCCATGAACAATTTCACCTACTACGCGCCCACAAAAGTTATTTTCGGAAAAGGCACGGAATCTCAGGCTGGAAGTCTTGTCGCTTCTCAAAAGTGCAAAAAGGTCTTGCTTCATTACGGAAGTGGCTCGGTCAAAAAGACTGGGCTCCTTGGCCGCGTAAAAAAATCTCTGGACGAGTCGGGTGTTTCTTATATTGAGCTGGGTGGAGTTGTTCCAAATCCTAGGTTATCGCTTGTTCGCGAGGGAATTGCGCTCTGTAAAAAAGAGGGAGTTGATTTTATTCTAGCTGTGGGTGGTGGTTCTGTAATTGACAGTGCAAAGGCTATCGGTTACGGCGTGACTAATGATTTTGATGTCTGGGATATTTTTGAGAAAAAGAATTCGCCCAAAAACTGCCTGCCGATTGGTGTCATTCTCACGATTGCAGCCAGCGGAAGCGAAATGAGCAACAGCGCAGTCATCACAAACGAAGATGGCTGGAAAAAGCGGGGCTCAAATTCCGACACTTGCAGGCCGAAGTTCGCGATTATGAATCCTGAGCTTACAATGACCCTTCCTGAATACCAGACCATGTGCGGCTCAACCGACATCCTCATGCACACTATGGAGCGATATTTTACCAGCAATGGAAATATGCAGATTACAGACAGTATAGCCGAAGGACTCATGCGGACAGTTATCGAAAACACGCTGATTCTGCTCAAAAATCCAAAGGACTACGACGCCCGCGCGGAAATCATGTGGGCCGGAAGTCTCAGTCACAACGATTTGACAGGCTTGGGTAACGGCGGAAATGATTTTGCAAGTCATCGCCTTGAACATGAACTTGGCGGAATGTTTGATGTGGCTCACGGAGCGGGGTTGGCTGCAATCTGGGGCAGTTGGGCGCGCTATGTCTACAAGGACTGCCTTGCCCGGTTCAAAAAATTCGCCATCAAAGTCTGGAATGTGGAAAATTCCGGCTCTGATGAAGAAATCGCCCTCAAAGGAATCGAGGCAATGGAAAATTTCTACCGTGAAATCAAAATGCCGACGAATCTTCGGGAGCTGGGAATCAGCCCTACTGACGAGCAAATCACCGAACTTGCGAAAAAATGCTCAATCGCGACCGGCGGCAAAGTCGGAAGCGCGAAAGTCCTCTACGAAGAAGACATGCGGAAGATTTTTGATGCGGCACGGGTGTAACTGCAAAATTTGCGCGATAATTACTCTAGATTCAATTTATTGCGCAGAATCAGTAAAGTGATTCCGGCACAAGCTACAGCAAAGAGAATGTCGAAACCGATTGAGGCATAGCACATAGTCGAAATGATATTCCAAACTTCGGCGGGCGAGTCAGAGTTAAAGTTTTCGATTTTAATCAGAAGGAAATTTGTTGTAAACTGGCCCTGAATTGTATTTATGATGGAAAGGCCGACAACTGCAACGATAAACTGAACAAGGGCACGACATTTTTTTGCGAGATGACCGACCGCATAAACCATATAAATGAAAGTCGCGATGAAGAAAATCGTAAAAATCCCTGCAACCCCAAAAAGAAAACAAGCATTTACAATCGAATGTCCGGTAAATTCAACGAATCTTTGAGCGAGATCGGCAAAATTCTTGTCTTCAAGCAATTTGTCTATGACATTTCGATATAAAAGAAAAGTCGAGACCCCTACGACGAGTGTATAAATCAAAAGCCAGACGAAAGCCGAAAGAATTCGTGCCAGCAAATGACCACAAAGGGAAACTGGAAGCGTAAGATTCAGATAAGCTTCGTTACCGAGCATTGATTTTTTGAATCTTCGTCCTAATTGGAGCAAAGTAATGATTGCAGAAGCAACGACAAAAATCATCATGACCGGATAAAGTACAAAATAGAAAAGCATGACTTTATCGCCGCCAAAATCATCGAAAAAATTCTGAGAAAAATATAAAATTCCCGCAATAAAAGCGATTGCAAGAATTACCGAATAGACAGGCACAAAAACTCTGGCCGTAGAGATAAACTCGTATTTGAAGACCTTTCCAATCATCGGAAGCTGGCTGACTTTATTTTCGTTTTCCATAATATTCTCCATTTAGCATCTGAATTCTTCGCGGAAAAGTTCGTCAATTGTTTTTCCGGTGGCATCCCGTGTTTTTTCGGCATTTCCCTGTCGGATAATTTCGCCGTCTTTCAAGAAAATAATTTCGTTCAAGATGCTTTCAATATCAGAAATCAAGTGTGTTGAAATAAGAACGGTTGAACCGGCCGGAGTATTTGTAAGAATCGTATTGAGGATATAATCGCGGGCAGCAGGATCAACTCCGCCAATCGGCTCATCAAGGATATAGAGAGGAACTTCGCGGCTCATCGTAAGAATCAGCTGAACTTTTTCTTTCGTTCCTTTTGACATTGCTTTGAGCTTGTCTTTGAGGCTGATTTTGAGACGGCTGAGCATATCCAGGGCTTTATCTCGGTTAAAATTTGAATAAAAATCTTGCATCATTTTGACAAGCTGCTCAACATTCATCCAATCGTTGAGATAAACACAGTCCGGCTGATAAGCAACAAGAGCCTTAGATTCAGGACTTACAGGAAGCCCGCAGATGGTGACTTTTCCGCTCGTAGGGTGAAGAAGACCTGATGCGAGTTTTAAAAGCGTGGTTTTTCCACTGCCGTTTGGACCTAAAAGTCCGACAATCGCACCGCTAGGTACAGAAAGATTGACATTTTTAAGTGCCGTTTTATTTTCATATTTTTTTGTAACGCCTGTATATTCCAGAACGGAATCCATGAAATTCTCCTTTTAAAATTATTATAGAAAATAATCGTCTGAATGTATATTGTTTGACGAAGAAGTAAAATAATTCTACTATATTGTTATTATTTCATTTTTTGATTTGCACAGGGGATTTTCATGAAAAAATTTATTTCACTCATTCTTACATCTTTGCTGGCTCTCTCTGCATTGTCAGCTCAGGATTCTGGTACTTATGCCGTGAAAGTTTCTGCTCCAAATGGCGCACCAGCTCTTTCTCTCGCAACTTTGGTTGCAAAAAATCCGGAAAATTACACTTTCGTTGCCGCTGAAACCATTTCTGCTGAATTCGCCAACAATAACGCAGATTTCATCATCGCTCCGATTAACGCCGGCGCAAAACTCTACAAAATGGGAAAGTCAACTTACAAACTCGCGGCTGTAGTCACTTGGGGAAATTTGTATTTCGCTTCTCAGAAAAAGAATTTTAAGCTCAAGGACATTAAAAAAGCTGAGCTCACCCTTTTTGGCGAGAACACAATCAATTCATCAATCGCCCTCGCTGCTCTCGAAAAAAACAAAATCAAGCCAAAATCAGTGAACTATCTCGCAGGCGCGGCAAATACTCAGGCGCTTCTTCTTTCTGACGCAGACTCAATCGTTCTTACGGCAGAACCTGCTCTTACTGCAGCTAAAATGAAGAATCAGAATATTACGGCATATCCGCTGAATGCGCTTTATAAAAAAGCAACAGGATTTGACGGATTCGCTCAGGCAGGTCTTTTCGTCCGGGCCGAGACAGTCGAAAAAAATCCACAAATTGTTGAAGATTTTCTTGTCCGTGCAGAAGAATCATGCAAAAAATGCAGTGCAAATCTTTCAGAAGTTGTTTCTGCAGCAGTCGAATTAAAAATTCTCCCAAACGCAAAAATCGCAGAAACGGCAATCCCGAATTGTGCGATTCGCTTCATGAGCGCAAAAGAAGCAAAATCACAGGTCGAAACAGCGGCAAACATCGACATCAAACAGTACGGTGGCGCGCTTCCTGCTGACGACTTCTACTATGGAAAATAAGATTGCCGAATAAAACAAAAAATACACTCTTTTTCTCCATCGGCATTATTCTCATCGGAGTTTTGATTCAAATTCTGGGAAAGGCAAAAGGCGATCCTCTGGTCTTTCCCGGAATTCTTGAAATTCTCAAAGCATTTTTCAATCTTTTAAAAACCCCCGAAACCTACAGGCTTATTCTCACCACATTCTGGCATTTGTTCGTCGCGCTGATTTTTTCTACGGTTTTGGGAGTGGCAATCGGCATGGCGGAGGGATTGAGCAATTGTGTCCGTCAGATTTTTAAGCCCCTGATGATTATGCTCCGTTCGATTCCTATGATTGTGCTTGTAGTGATTATCATGGTGCTTACGAAATATCCCAAAGTGCCATATATTGCCGCCAGTCTCGTTCTTATCCCCATGATTAGCGAAGCGACTTGCGAGGGCTGCATCAGAATCGACCGGGATTTAATCGATGTTTACAGATTGAACAGCAATTTTTCCCCGCGGATTTTATTTTCGGTATATTTGCCTTTGATGGCTGGATATTTGAAACAGGCCTTTATCAATGCAGTCGGCACGGGAATAAAAATCATCGTAACGACAGAATATCTTGTTCAGAGCAGAAATTCTCTCGGAAAGGCAGTTTATTCAAGCGCGTATTTTAATGAGTACGAAGAGATTTATGCCTACGCGCTGATTATGGTGATTCTTGTTCTTTTGGTGAGCGGACTTCCTCTTCTTTTCGTAAAAAAAGCAAAATCCTAGAATTTTACGCTTGTAATCGCCGAGTGAGGGCAGGCCGCCTTGCAGTCTCCGCAGCGAATGCAGTCCGCGCTGTCAGGCTTTTCGTAGACAGGAATGTTGAGCTTGCAGATTTTTTGGCAAGTTCCGCATTTTGTGCATTTTGAGTCATCGATTTTAAATCGGTAGAAGGAAATTTTATTGAAAATTCCGTAAATTGCTCCCAGCGGACAGACATATCGACAGAAAGGACGGTAGATTATAATAGAAGAAAT
Source organism: Treponema sp. UBA3813 (assembly GCA_002368605.1). Classification (GTDB taxonomy): domain Bacteria; phylum Spirochaetota; class Spirochaetia; order Treponematales; family Treponemataceae; genus Treponema_D. The sequence goes on from DFEB01000078.1 coordinate 15,336, forward strand.
AATCGTAAGAATCAGAATGGCAAGCTTCCACCGGAAGATAAATCCCGCCGCTCCCCGCATGGCTGAATTCAAAAGAACGAGGGGAATTCCACCTTCAAGCGTGCCTACAGGGCAAATCCACTTACAGAACCAGGGCTCACCGAAGCCCATAAAATCCGCCACAAAAGCCGGAAGTAAGATTACGAAAACGGCGAGAAAGACAAAGCGAAGATAACGCAGGGCTCTCTCACCGGGAAGAGAGCGAATCTTTTTTACGAAGGGGATTTTATAGAACAAATCCTGCACAAGACCGAAAGGGCACAAAAATCCGCAGACAAAACGACCGAGGAAAGTGCCGAAAATGACCAAAAGCCCGACGATGTACATGGAGATTTTGTAGTCCCGGCTGTTCAGAGTGGCTTGAAGGGAGCCGATCGGGCAGGCACCCAGCGCGCCAGGGCAGGAATAGCAGTTCATACCTGGAACGCATACATATTTCGATGCCCCTTCAAAAATCTGACCGTGAGCAAAGCCCTTGATGTAGCCGTTTGAGAGCGCGGTGAACAAAGCCTGGATTATGAGACGGATACGACTGTGTCGTGCGCGTTTTTCCGCGATTGAAGGTGCTTTCTTTTCCATCTCACCCAATCCCGATACATTCCATGCAGATGTGAGTCGCCTTGTTAAAAACAGCCTGTGCCTCGCCACGGAAAATGCCCGCAAAGACAAGGGCAATTCCAAGAACAAGGACAACAAGAGCGACAAGGCGACGATGTTTTTCGGTCAGTTTCATAAAAACCTCTGTGCAATCAGATTTAATCCGCGTTTATCTGCGTCCATCTGTGTCTAAATTACTTCTGCTTTGCCAGCAAGTCGTCGATGATTTTCTGCCAGTCTTTTTGGCTTCTGGCTCCCAAGTAGACCTGGCCGATGATTTTGCCATCTTTGTCTACAAAAATTGTTGCTGGAACGGCCTGAATATTGCGCAAAAGTCCGTTCATCATATCTTTGCTGGGAATGATGTGAGTGTAATTCGCCCCGGTTTTTGCGATGATTTCTTCACCGTCAGCTTTTGGCTTCGGGAGAATATTTCCCATGCGGTCAACGATGTCGATAGGAATCCCCACCACTTCAACGCCCTTTGACTTGTTGGCTTCGTTGAGTTTTGCAAGGTCAGGCATTTCTTTAATGCAGGGCGGACAGAAAGTTCCCCAGATGTTGACCATGGTGATTTTGTTTTTTGCGAAAATTTCGCTTGTAATGGCTGTGCCATTCATGTCTTTTGAAGTGAATGTGACTTTATCGCCGGCTTTTTGTGCAAAAGAGAGAGTCGCGACAGAAAGTAAAGCGAGAATTGTAAGAATCTTTTTCATAGTGTCCTCCTCCAAGAGTAGCTTTTGTTTTCATTATAACTATAGCACATTCTCTGGTAGAAGACCTTAAAAAAAGATTAACGAAAGATGAAAAAAAAATTCAGATTTCTATTTTTGTTGAGATTGGCAAAGAGATGTCAGAAGTTCATGAAAAGTCGGGTATTCTTTTTTTATCATGACGATTTTGCCTTCTGCATTTACGAAACAATGTTCACTGTTGCCTTCACATACAGATTCACCATTTTCATTTTGCATAGAGTATTTGAGTTTAAGTTTGATACCACTGTATTCTTCAACAGCAACGGAGATTGTAACTGTGTCAGAAAATGTAGTGCTATGTTTGTATCTGCAACTTACTCCGACAACAGGAGAGATAATTCCTTCAGATTCGAGGCGTGCATAATCCCAGCCAATTTGCTTCAAAAAATCAACGCGGGCTTCTTCCATCCAGCGTACATAATTTGAATGGTGGGTAATTCCCATTTTGTCTGTTTCGTAATATTGAACTGTGTGTTTGTATGCTTTGACTTCCATTTTTTTATTTTATCACATACTATTAAGATATAAAATATGACTTTCATAAAATCGATGATTTTGGCTTTCTCAACCTTCTCTTCCCTTCCCGCTCCCAGAGTTGAATGGAACGAAAAAAACATGCGCTATATGATGTGCGCTTTTCCCCTCGTGGGGCTTGTGATTGCGGTTTTCTGGCTTGCTTGGTTTGTTTTCGGGATTCAGCTGCTTTTTGTCTGGCAGCGAACGATTTCCCTTCATTTGATTGCCCTTGGCTTCACTTTGATTCCTGTTTTCATCAGCGGGGGGATTCACCTCGACGGTTTTATGGACACTTGCGATGCTTTGGCAAGTCACGCCAGTCGTGAAAAAAAGCTTGAGATTTTAAAAGACAGTCATTCCGGGGCTTTTGCAGTTTTGGCTTGTGTTATTTATTTTCTTTCTTATTATGTTCTTTCTTATGAAATCTGTGATTACTTTTTCGGCTCGGCTTCTTCTCACCGATTCGTAAATTTTTTCGTCCGCCTTATGAATTTTCTCCCGATTGTGAGTATTTTTATCATCAGCAGGCTTTTAAGCGCATTTGCCGTTGCCACTTTTCCCATTGCGAAAAACAGCGGTCTTGTCCACACATTCGCCTCTGCAAGCGCAAAAAGATTCACGGCGCTTTGGTGCTACATTTTCTTTTTATTGATTTCACTCGTTCTGATTTATTTTTACAGATTTTTGGGAATCGCTTTGGTGGGGGCAAGTCTTTCAGTTTTCTGCTTTTACTTCGTCGTCGCCGTAAAAAACTTTGGCGGAATCACCGGAGACACGGCAGGCTGGTTCGTTCAAATGTGCGAGATTCTCGGACTTGTCGTTTTAGTGATTTCAAATTGCTAATTGAAAAAAATCTTCTATAGTGATACTCTTTTTTCATTGAGCTTTAAGCGAGGTAAAAAAATGGCGAAAGATTTGGATTGGGCAAATTTGCCTTTCGGTTACATGGAAACTACAAAAAGTTTCGTTGCAAATTGGAAAAACGGTGCGTGGGACGAGGGAACTCTCACCAGCGACCACACAATCACAATGTCAGAATGTGCTGGCGTCTTGCAGTACGCTCAGACTTGTTTTGAAGGCCTCAAAGCCTACACCACCGCAGACGGAAAAATCGTCACATTCCGCCCTGATTTAAACGCTGACCGCATGAAGGATTCTTGCGAGCGTTTGGAAATGCCAGTCTTCCCAAAAGACCGCTGGATTAAAGCCGTCATCGACACAATCAAAGCAAATATCGACTGGGTTCCGCCTTACGGAAGCGGAGCAACTCTTTACATCCGTCCATATATGTTCGGTTCAAGCGCAGTTATCGGCGTTAAACCGGCAGACGAATATCAGTTCCGCATTCTTGTTACACCGGTCGGCCCATATTTCAAGGGCGGCGTAAAACCAATCACAGTGCGCATCTCTGACCTTGACCGCGCGGCTCCCCACGGAACCGGCGACATCAAGGCTGGTCTCAACTACGCAATGAGCCTTTACAACATCGTTGACGCTCACAAAAAAGGCTTCGCCGAGAACATCTACACAGACCCGGCAACACACACTTATATAGAAGAAACTGGCGGCGCAAACATCCTTTTCGTCACAAAAGACGGAAAACTGGTCACTCCGAAGTCAAACAGCATTTTGCCGTCAATCACTCGCCGCTCCCTTATTCAGGTTGCAAAAGACTATCTCCACATCGAAGTCGAGGAGCGAAAGGTCAACAAGAGCGAGCTTAAAGACTTCGTGGAAATCGGTCTCTGCGGCACCGCTGCTGTAATCAGCCCAATCGGCTGCATCGATGACCACGGCACAAAAATCAATGTCCCAAGCGGCATGGATGAAATCGGCCCTGTCCTCAAAAAACTCCGCGAAACTCTCACGGGCATCCAGATGGGCACCGAAAAAGCTCCTGAAGGCTGGATTTACGAAATAAAGTAATGGAAATTACTTACAAAACAAGCGGCACCTGCGCTCGCCTAATTCACTTTGAGCGCGATGCCGAAAATCGCATTCACAACATCTCTTTTGAAGGCGGCTGCAACGGCAATCTCAAGGCAATCGCCAAGCTCTGCGAAGGCATGAAGGCCGAAGAAATCAACGCGAAGCTTTTGGGAAATCTCTGCGGCAACAAGCCGACTTCCTGCGCCGACCAGCTGGCAAAAGCCGTAATGACTGCATAGCGTCTTCTATGGCATTCTTAGAATTTTCGCACCAATGAAAGATTTCTACAGAACTAAATCCCTTGCAGAGCTGACACCCGAAGAATGGGAATCCCTCTGCGACGGATGCGGCCGCTGCTGTTACCGGAAGTACATCACAGGCTACGGAAAGCGGGAAAAGACACATTACACCCGCGTGGCCTGTGACCTGCTGGACCTAAAGACCGGAAAGTGCCGCGACTACGAGAACCGCTTCAAAATCATCAAAGATTGTCTCCAGCTCACCAAAAACAATGTCTCCCAATTCGACTGGCTCCCTGAAACTTGCGCCTACCGCCTTGTCCACGAAGGAAAGCCACTTCCCGACTGGCATCCCCTGATTTCTGGCCGCAAAGAAAGCGTGGGTGAAGCGGGAATCTTGATTCAGAATGGAATCCACGAGCACGAAGTGGACGAATGTGACTGGGACGAATACGAGATTTGAAAAAGCAAAAACACTTGAAATTTCTGCACTTTTTGTGGTGAATTATTTTTCATCCCGCTCGCGATTCTATTTCCGAATCTTTTCCTTCAATTTAATTCCCAATTTTTCAAGCTCCTCGTCAATCACTGAGTCAATTCTGGCAAAAAGGCTGTCATCGCCTGAGAATTCTTGCGCCGTGTAAAAGAAACTTGCTGGCGTTGTATTAAAAATGACACAAAGCGCGTCCAGAAGTTCTGCCGTCACAAAAGATTTTCCGTTTTCTATGCGGCTGAGATGTGTCGGGATAATATCTAATTTTTCAGCCAGTTCTTCCTGTGTCAGTTTTCTTAGTTTTCTGAAATGCTTTAGATTCTCGCCAAAAATTTCTTTTACATTCATATAATGAGGATTTTATAGATTGAACTGATTACAAAACATAGCACTTAATGAAAATATTCTTAACACTTTTGGCATTTAATGCCAAATTTCGCTTGATTTATTGATTTTTAATGTTATAATTTTTGAGAAACAAAGCATTTTATGCTAAGTTTAAGGAGGAATTTTACTATGCGAAAAATTATTACCGTATCATCAGATGATGTAGAATCAAGAACTTCAGCCTTAAAGATTCTGTCATCATTGTTTTCTGAGACTTCTGAATTTGAAGAAATTTGGCGTGACTGGGGTACTGACAGTTGGGGCTGGTTTAAAATCAATGGCATCACGATTTTTGTAAGCACAACAGGTTCTGATGCAGCATCTTTCAAAAAGAATATCGAGTATATACAGAAATACGACTGTTCAATAGGTGTAATGGCAGCTCCAAAATCAGCGGCAGCAGCTACAGATGAAATAGAAATTGAGCACTTCGATATGGATAAATATAAAAAATCAATAAAAAATTCCGCGAAGGATAGCACTGAAGCAAAAAACAGAATTGTTGCGTCCGCACTTTTCACAAAAATATGTTGTGACTATGGTGTAATTCCTGTTGTATAAAGAAGGCATAAGAGAATAATTGAATGGATTTTATCCTTTTGTTTAGGAGAAAATAATGATGAATAAAACAATAATTATAATTTTTTCATTTTTCTGTTTTGTTTTAGCAGGATGTAGCTGTTCACCAACACTTACAGCAAATGGAATTACCGTTCCTTTAGAAAAAGCAGAGGAGCTTGTAAAAACAATAAAAGAAGATTCTGAAGTCATAGTAAAAGGAACTGTAACAAAAGAAGATTTGGAAGAAATTGCAAATGCTTTTTATGTACCTATGGGTATTCCAGATCCAACGGTGTTAAGGTACTTCCTTCCAAAAAATGTGAAAATTGTTTTGAATTTATCAAATGCAAAAGGAATTAGAGAAATAAGCGATGAATTTAGCGAGCTCTATAATCTAAAAAAAATAATTTTGCCGTTGGGTATCAAAAAATTAGGAAAAGGTTTTAATATGGGTACAGATGTTAAAAAGTTCATAGTTCCTTCGTCTGTGACAGAAATTAATAACGAGTTTGCACCTTGGAATCAGGAACTCAAATTTATAGAAGTTTCAGAAAAAAATAAAAATTACAGTAGCTATGACGGAGTATTATATAGCAAGGATATGCAGATATTGATTTGTTGTCCTGCTAGCCACAGTAGAGAACTAAAAATACATGATGGTACAAAAACAATTTGTACAGGAGCTTTTTTTGGTTGTAAAAATTTAGAAGATGTAATAGTTCCTGAATCGGTGACGAAAATTGAACAAAGTGCATTTTTTAATTGTAATAATCTCAGAAGCGTTACACTTCCATCAAGCATTCAGTTAACTGAAGACAACCTTTCAAATATTTTTTATGAATGTGAACGGCTTTCCACTATTTATTACGATGGTGAAACTTATAAATGGGAATAGTAAAGCAAATTTAGGTGTTATTATGAAACATTTAGCTTTTGCAATATGTGGTATTTTTATTCTTCTGCATCTTTCCTGTGAGAGTGAGCAAAGTAAACATGAAAAAATATCTGAACAATTACTGGAACAGGCAAATGAGGGGGATCTTTGGCTTTTATATGATGATTTGCTTGGTTATTTTGAAAAAGATGAAAATTACGCTTTTGTTAAAGAAGAGAATGGTTTTCGGTTAAAAAATGAACCTATAAAACATGTGATGTTAAGCCTTTATGATTTCCACAAGAAAAATCATCTTCCCATATTGCAAGATCAGGAGCATCCTGAAAATGCTGAAAACTGGTTTTACTTTTACAATTTGTTGCTCCAAAATGAAGATACTTTGTCAGAAGAACAAATTGAACACTATGATTCATTAACTACAGAATGTGATTATTGCCGTCTAGCATTTAAAAACAATTTAGATATAGCTTGGCCGGAAATAACATATGATTTGATAAATAATTTTCCTAAACTAAAAGAAGAAGCTCTTTATAATATTAACCGCTTAAACGCAGCAAAAGAAAAAGCAGATGCGGAAGAGGCAGAAAGACGGAGAATCGAAGCTAGTAGATTGACTGGAGTACAAGATTACAAATTTGGTATGTCTAAAGCCGAAGTGAAAAAAAAATGGAGTAAAGCCCATGAAAAAGAATGGGTGCCGGAATTAAAAATAGTCGACATAGGTATATTAGGTTCTGAACCGTATATTGCAGAAGTTTTAGTTGGTAACTCGATTTCCTACGGACAAATTTCTTTTGATGCTGTTAGTTTTCTTTTTATTAATGACAAACTTTATAAAGTATATTTGATTTATGATGGAAATACTTACAATACAAATACAATCGCTGCGATAAAATCATTGGTGAATTCTATTGTTTCGAAATATGAATTTAATGGCAGACCTGTCGATGGGTCTACTAATATAGGTCCCCTTAATATGTACGGAAAAACTTACAAGAAATTTGATAAAACTGAAGTTTTTTACGGCAGTTCAGAACAAGGTTTCGGTGCTTATAGTGCACTTATTACTTTTGAAGATATAAAAATTAGGGAAAACAATTATAATCAAGCTTTACAAAAATACAAAGATAGTATGACCAATCGCAATGATTTTTAACCTAGAGGACGAGGATAATGAAAAATTCTGATTCAAACAGCGCAAAGCTAAAATCTCTTCTTGTAAGCAATGGTCTTGAACACTGTATTCCGTTGCTTGAAGAGAAAAAACTGTTGGACAAATCGCTTCTTGCCAAAATGACAGAAAGCGACTATGAAAAAATCGGCATAACTGAAATCAGCGACCGAAAAAAATTGCTTACGCTATTCGGCAAAAAAGAAAAAGGCTGCCTGATTCCAATTCTGATTGTCATCGCTATAATTGCAGGTGTATTGATTTTACTTCATTATTTAGGCATATTGGGCTCGTTGGTCAAAATCGTGGAAGGCGCAGGTCTATTATTGCTTTTGGTTTTTATCCTTGCATGTGCTTTTTTGTTTAGTTGACAGCTAGAGAAGGTAAAGTGGTCTGTACAGAAGGAGACATGATTCTATTTAATTGAGTTATAAAAATTAAATCTATAATCACTTCTCATACTGCACCACGCTTTCTCCAGTAGAGAGCGTGGTTTTTTCTTTTCGTAACAATGTGTACTTAATCTGCCCGACAGTGTAATCTTTGTCAGTTTTGGGAAAGAACGAGCGACAGAAATAATTTTGGGCATGTTCCTTTTTGTCAAGAAAGATGTACACATCATTGCCTTGAAAATCAGCAGACAAAAGAAATTCCGCAATTATCGTTGAAGTCGGATTATTTTGTGGGCGGTAACGGAATGTCAGATAATTGCTGTCGAGTAGTTCTTCAAGGTGAGAAAGTGGCTCAAAACGATTTTCGATTTCTTGAATGGATTTGCTTTGCTTGATTGTGTCGTAAGTGATTTTTCCGCTCAAAATTTTTCTGAAAACTTCGGTGCGGTTATCTCGGTGAATTCGCAAATCTTTTAGTTTTCCTAAGCCCATCAAGTGGTGGAAGTCGATTGCATTAAAGTTGATTTTCAAATCGATTTGATTGTTCTTGTGTGCAATAAGGATGCGATATTCCGTATTAATTAAGGACTCAAAAGTTTTTGCACATGCAAGAAGTTTATCCATCAGCTCTCCGACAAAAAAACCCGTCGCAAGGACGGGCTTAAGGGGCATTTTCTTTCGGTTTGCACCTACTCCAGGTTGAGGTTATTGCACAACCCCTACTGAAAGCTCTGCACAGCAAGGCTTCCTGGTACGCTGCTATGCTTCATCGCTTGGACGAACACACGAGTTGTCCGCCACTAAATACAATATAAGTTACGCTTGGCGAAAAGTCAAGTGTAAGACTTGCCTTATTTCACAATCTCAGCCAGTGCTTTCTTCATACGTCGCACGCAAGCGTGCTTAACGAGTTTGCTTTCGCAAACTCGCGGCATTTATTTTACAATATTTGCCAACGCAACTTTCATTCCGTTTTTCTGGATTGATTCCAAGTGACCAGCCACAGCGGCTTCAAGTCCTGCGACCTTTGTCAAATCTTCTTTCCAGAAGTCAACATTGCTCAAGACCTTGTTTGCGATAACTTTTGCGTCTTTTGTCTCTTTGTTGAGAGCAGCGAAGAATTCGAGGACTGGAAGAGTATCCAGGTTCTCGTATTCGCCTTCTTCTCGTTTAGAAATAAGACATTTCTGGCCTTTTGCGTTCTCTTTGATTTCTGTACCGTTGTAGAAGGCGATGAGGGCTGCGATTGAGAAGCCAAGCAGTTTTGGAACTGAGCCGTTCTTCTTGACAGACTGCAATACAGAAGGCAAACAGCGTGTCCAGTATTTTGCCACAGAGTTCAAAGAAATCTCAATCAAGCGGTGTGGGTTGAATGGATTCTGGAAGCGAGTCCAAACATCCTGTGCGTATTTCTTCAAGTCTTCCTGATCGCCGTCGATTGAAGGAACGATTTCATTGAAGATGATGTCGTGCATGAATTTCTGTGCATCAGCGTTCGGTGTGTTGAATCCGCTTCCGACTTTTTCAGAACATACGATATCCTGAACATAGTTTGAGCCTGCCAAGAATGCTGCCAAAACTGAAGATGTGTGTGCGCCGTTCAAGATGCGGACTTTGCGTGTGTGGTAGTAGTCCATGTTCTGAACCCACTTAACCTGCAAGCCGGCCTTAACGAGTGGAAGCTCGTCTTCGTGTGATTTTTTAGATTCGATAACCCAGAAGTGGAAGAGCTCAGCTGAGTCAAGGAGTTTGTCCTCGTAGCCCAGTTTTTCGCAGAGGTTTTCTGCCTGAGTCTTGCCGTTCTCTTCTTTTGCGAGGAGTGGGAAGTAGCCCGGAACGATGCGGTCAACCAAGCATGAGCAGACATCACAAGCCTCGTCGAACCAGTTGATGAAGTCCGGTCCCAGCTGCCACATTTCAGCGTAGCGGAGGATGTTGATGCGAAGGTTAAGACCTGCCTGGTCAGAAAGTTCACAAGGAATCAAAATCAAGCCCTTAGAAGTGTCGCCCTTGAATGCCTGGAAGCGTTTGTACAGGAATGCGGTGACTTTTGCAGGATAGTTTTTCTGTGGCTTCTGGTCGAGAGTTACTGGAACGCCGTCGATTTCTGTGTCAAAGCGGATACCAGCCTCAGTTGTGTTAGAAACGAGGAAGCGCAAATCCGGGCTAGAAGCCAGGGCGATATAGTCGTCATAGTTTGTGTATGGGTTGATTGAGCGGCTTACAGAAGTGATTGCTCGTGTCTCAACAGTTGGTTTTCCGTCTTTCATGCCGCGGAGAACTGTTGTGTACAAGTTGTCCTGAGCGTTCATCGCGTCAATCATGCCTTTTTCAAGTGGCTGAACGATTACGATGCTGCCGTTGAAGTCTGTTTTTTCGTTGACGATATCAATCTGCCAATCTACGAATGCGCGCAAGAATCCGCCTTCACCAAACTGAAGGATTTTCTCTGGGCGTTTTACTGTCTTTACTACATCTTTAATTGACTTAAGAGCCATACTAATTGAACCTCCGGAAGTTCATTAAAAAAATTTGTTCTATTCTATCACTAATTATAATTTGTGTCATGTGTTAATGAAGAAGTGAATAATTAAATGCAGAATCATAAAAAAGTATTTGTAAAAAAAATATATAACTTGTAAAAATACCGTCATCGTTGTAGAATATAAAAAAAATGGATATTTCCCACAAAGAACGAAGACTTGGCTTTATTCTCTCAACAATTCACGCTGGCTCCGCGCTCAAACTTTGGCATGAGCTCGCGACAAGAGCAATGGAAGATGGCGGGGCTTTTTTCATTTTCCCTGGCGGAAAGTTAGAAGCCTCCGATAAGCCTGAGCATCTACGAAACGAAATATACAAGCTTGCGAATTCTTCAAATATTGACGGCCTTATCAGTTGGGCATCGAGTTTGAGCGGTTCAGTTCCTGTTTCTGATATCGAAAATTTTCACAAAACATTTAAAGATATTCCCTTTGTCACAATCGGTCAAAAAGTCGAGGGTCATCCCTGTGCTGAATTTGATGCTTACACTGGCATGAAGGAGTTGGTTCAGCATTTTATTAAGGTTCATAATGTAAAAAAAATTGCATTTTTGCGCGGTCCAGAGACACACACTTCTGCTGAAGAGCGATTCCGTGGTTATAAAGATGCCCTTTCCGAGTCTGGTATTGATATTTCTGCGAAACTTGTAACAAGGCCTTTGGGGTGGTATGACGGTGTTGCTGGCGCAATTCAGTTGGTCGAAGAACGGGGACTTGTTCCGGGGAAGGATTTTGAAGCGCTTGTAACAGCAAGTGATTTAATGACTTTTGCTGCGGAGGGCTATTTTAAACAGCATGGAATTCGCATACCAAAAGATTTGCTTATCGCTGGATTTAACGATACCGAAGAAAGTCGCATGTCGATTCCTGCTTTCACCACGGTGCACATGCCCCATTCGGAATTGGGCGTTGTTGCCTACGACAAAATAAACGAACTTTTAAACGGTGAACTGGGTGTTTCAGATATTAATTTGCCAGCCTATCCTGTGATTCGCGAGAGTTGTGGTTGTACACATGCAAAGATATGGTCTTCAGATGTTAAAATCAGAATCCGTACAAGAGAGCAATTTTCAGAGGAAGTTTACAAAATTTTCCGCACGGACCCTAAATCAAACAAATTTGAGCCGATGCTTGCGGCGTTATTCGAAAATGACAGAACCCGCTTTTATGATTTGTTGACTCAAAGTGTTACGGAATATTTTAAAAATGACGGGGACTTGCTTAATCTTTTTACGGTCCTTTCGTTATTCCGAAATCTTAACTGTCTTGCTCCAGATTACATCGAAAAGATTATTCGTCATATTACGGTTCTTATTCCTCGAATTCAAGAAAGGGTTCTTATTCAAAAAAGATACGAATCCGAAAAAACAAATTCAAGTATAAGCGCGTTAAAAAATGATTTGCTTTCTGTTTTTGAACGACATAAAGTTGTTCCAATATTAAAAAAACGGCTTGTCGAAATCGGAATTCACACATTTGCCCTTGTTCTCTATGAGGATGAAACATATTCTACCTATGTCGGCGGTTTTGGCGGTGCCGAGGATGTTCACTCTGATGAAATTCGCTTTCCGCGAAGCAATTTCGTTCCAGAGCGATACTCTTCTGATTTTGCTCACGGCGCTTTTATAATTCAGCCCTTGTTTGTGGAAGATTGCTCTTACGGATACATCATTTGTAATTATTCTGGTTGCCAAGGAATTGCTTATGAAGATATACGATCCTCTCTTAGTGCGGCTCTTCAGAGTATTTTGCTTTTTGAACAGACGAATGAGTCAAGAAGGATTGCCGAACAGGCAGAATTTGCAAAAACAGAATTCTTTGCGAATGTTGGAAGTGATTTGTGCGACCCGCTCAAAAATATTTCATCAAAACTCCAACAAATGGAGGAAAATGTCGAAAAAAACATTCTCGACAAAGATATTCTTGCCGAACAGCTTTTGTTCCTTCGCTCTCAGATTGATTCTCAACTCGAAAAAACCGAAACTCTCGTTGATTTGACTCGTTCTCAGGTTGATGATTTGCCGATGGATAAAAAACTCTTTGATATCCGGCAAGTTCTTCACGGAAGTGCTGTCGCAGATTTGAATCGTGATATGCCGCTTCTTTTTGGAGATGCAGAACGGCTCAAGCGGGCTCTTCAGACGATTTTTGAATTTGCAGAGAAGACTCCGTATATTTCAGAAAAAACAGATGGAATTCACATCGAATTTTACTCAAGTAGATTTGATTGGCAAAAACCGGAGTTGCTTCTTGCGGAAAAGATTATCCTCCTGCAATTTGGTGATGTAGAAAAATCAGAAAACTATGCTGAGGTTACCTTGCCCTGGCCGAACCTTGCGGGGCTTCCTCCGGAAGGTCGTTCTATTGAAAATCTTGAGATGTATTCAGTTTCAGACTCAACATGTGAAATGAGGCTTGGTCTTAAGCCCAAATATGTTTTTGAGACTGGGGTGGTTCCCGAAAACATCGAAAATGCCATTCTTGTTTGGGAGCCAGATTCTGCCCCTATAGATGAATGGATAAAAGTATACGGTTTACGCCATAATGACGCTTTGTTCCGTGCTCCACTTGTTTGCTACAGCCGCAATATGATTGGGCATACTTTTATTGAAATGCTTGAGCAAAAAATAAAATCTCAGCGTGCGGCTCCGGTACTCTTTGTAAATGCCAAGCATACTCACTATGGAACTTGGGCTACTGATTCAAACACTGTAAGCATCTCTTCCATGGAAGAATTTGATCATATCCTTGAAGAAATCACACCGTCTCTGATTGTTTTTGAAAAAATCGATGAAGATACAATCCGACGAATCCGACAGAATCAAAAAACCGTTCTTGTTCCAATCTTGGTTCTTCCTGACACTGTGTCTACCGACGAAGAAATAGAGCTGCTTTGTTCGCATCCTCGAATTATTTTGTGTAACCGCGGGGCCGCAGAATCTGAGCAGTTTAATGAGCGTGTAAAAGGAATCCTTGCCGGTGAAGAAATTCTTCCTCCGCACACTGGCGCACTCGTAAAAAAGGCTATATTATATTTAAATAGAAATGCTTCCCAGCAAATTGTCCGATGGAAACTTGCAGATACCGTTCATGTGAGTGAAGATTATCTTACACGAATTTTCCATAAAGAAATTGGATTAAGTTTGTGGGAATACCTAAATAGGTATAGAATATATATAGCAACGAAAATGCTTCTGGAAACGAACGACACGATTTATGAAATCGCAGAGAATTCGGGCTTTCAGGATCAGGCGTATTTCTGCAGGGTCTTTAAAAAGATTTATGGTGTTCCTCCGGGCAAAATTCGTTCAAAATAATCATAAGAGAGTTCGGTTTTGTCCAATAAGGCATAAGGATTTTTAAAGTATAATTAGGTTACCAAGTGGTAAAATAATATATTGAGGTTAGGTATGAACGCACAAGAAACAAATGTTTTAACTGCACCGAAAAAGGATCTCTGGAAAAATGTAAAGAGACACTTTTCGGTCTATGCTCTTCTTATCATTCCTGTTGTGTACTATGCTATCTTAAAGTATGGTCCAATCGTTAATGGTCAGATTGCTTTTAAAAACTTCGCTCCTGTTGATGGTGTTTGGGGCAGTGTTTGGGTTGGTTTTAAGAACTTCAGCACATTTATCCATTCATTCTACTTTAGCGAACTTTTAAGAAATACAATTTTGTACAGTTTGGCAAAATTGTGTATTTCTGTTCCACTTTCAATTATATTGTCAGTGGCCTTATACGAATGTACGCACAATGTGCTTCGTCGTGTTGTTCAGACTTTGGCTTATTTGCCACACTTCCTTTCTTGGGTTATCATGTATGGTATCCTTCTTATTTTGCTTGCTCCTGGTGACGGTCTTGTAAACGACATCATCAAAGCTGCAGGAGGTACTCCAAAAGACTTCCTTACAAATACTGGCGTGTTCCCGATTGTAGTCGTTCTTTCGGATGCATGGAAGGAAATGGGTTGGGCAGCTATCATCTTCATCGCCGCTCTTATGGGTATCGACCCGTCATTGTTCGAGGCTGCAATGGTTGAGGGTGCTTCCGCTGTTCAGCGCGTTTGGTATATCACTATTCCTTCAATCAAACCAGTTATCGTTACGGTTGTTCTTCTTAAGCTTGGTACCGTTCTTGACGCTGGATTTAACCAGATGTTCATGTTGTACTCTCCTGCTGTTTATTCGGTAGCTGATATCATTGATACATGGGTTTATCGTCAAGGTCTTCTTCAGTTCGAGTTCGCTCTTGCAACTGCGGTAGGTATCTTCAAGGGTGTTATCGGTATGATTCTTGTTATGGTTTCTAACAAAGTCGTCAAGAAGTTGACGGAATCTTCACTCTTGTAATTTGAGGTGGTGCATAAAATGGAAAAACCAAAGACAGTAAAATTAACATCAGGTGATCGTGCATTTTACATTGGTGTAAACAGTTTCCTTGTTTTCATCGGTGTAATCATTGCTATCCCTATTATCAGTACAATTTCTTCTTCTGTAACTCCAAACGGTTACATTGGAACTACATTTGACAAATTCATCCTTATGCCATGGAAGTGGGATTCTTCAGCATATAAGGCTCTTCTTGGAAACAATGGTTTTACTCTTGCGTTCTGGAACTCAATTAAAATCATGTTGTTCGGTGTTGTAACATCTTTGTCCCTCACTGTTCCAATGGCTTATTGTATGTCTGTTCAGGATTTGCCAGGTCGCAAAATCCTCAACTACTTCGTTCTTATTCCATATTTGTTCAACATCGGTGTTATCCCAACATTCTTGGTTGTAACAAATCTTCATCTTACTAACCACTTGTGTTCAATCTTCTTGCCAGGTGCAATTGGTACATACAACTGTTTGATTATGCGTGGCTTCTTCGAGGGCATCCCAGAGTCTCTCAAAGAGTCAGCTCGAATCGACGGTGCGGCAGAATGGTATGTTCTTGTTTCTATCATTCTTCCTTTGTCAAAGCCAATCATCATGACAATCGGTTTGTATTATGCGGTTGGCTACTGGAATGACTTCATGCACGCCTTGCTTTACTTAACAGAAGCATATCTCCAGCCACTTCCAATTCTTACTCGAAACATCTTGTTGGGTGCTTCAATGAGTGATACATTGGATACAGGAACTGCGTTCGGTGCGGCATCTATTTCATCTATCAAGGCTGCTTGTGTATTCCTTTCAGCTATTCCGATGATGCTTGCTTATCCGTTCATCCAGAAATACTTTACAAAAGGTACAATGCTTGGTTCTGTTAAGGGCTAAGTTTAAATAAAAAATTAATTTCATTTGTTTTCAATTAAGGAGGAAAAAATGAAAAAGTTAATGAAGGGTGTTGTCGTTTCGGCAGCCGCTCTTGCAGCTTTGGCCATGGTTTCATGTGGCAATGGTAAAGCAAAAGGCAATGCAGTAGACATCGAACTTTGGTATGGTGCAGCCGCATCTGAAGCAGGTCCGATTCCAGCTGATTGGGTTGGCTATCAGATTATAAAAGATAAGCTTAACATCAACCTCAAACTCACAAACTTGCCATCATCAGAAGCAGATCAGAACACAAAGATCAACGCTGCTGGTGCTGCAAACACTTTGCCAGATCTCTTCATGGTTTCAAATGAAGTTTATGCAACTCTCGTTCAGAAAAAGTTGCTTGCTCCAGTTGATTCTATTTACAACAAAATGCCAAATCGTACTGCAAAATTGTACGATAAAGACTCACGCGCATTCACAACTATCGACGGACACTCTTACGCTCTCGCTCAGCCAGGCTCAATCGTTCGCAACGAAGGCGTTCTTATCCGCAAAGACTGGTTGGATAAACTCGGTCTCGCTGTACCAAAAACAACTGAAGAGTTCTTCAATGTTATGAAGGCTTTCACAGAGAAAGATCCTGATGGAAACGGCAAGAACGATACATACGGATACGGCGGATACCTCGAAGTTTCTGCAACAAACGAAGGTCTCGGACGACGCTTCGACCCACTCTTTGGTGCATTCGGCGTTGCTGGTACTTGGAACTTGGCTTCTGCTAAAACAGCTGGTCTTAACATCTACAAACCAGAATACTATGACGCAATGGTCTATGTAAAACAGATTGTTGACGCTGGTGTTATCGATCCAAACTGGTTGGCTTATAAGAAAGATGACTTCCGCGCTGCTTGGAAACAGGGACGCTTTGGTATCATGCGTGAGCAGAACGCTGCTTATGCAAACGAAGGTAACTACAAACCATTCGATAATAACTTCCCAGATGGTGAATGGATTGTTGTTGAGCCTCCAGTAGGACCAAAAGGTCAGTCAGCTGCTGGTACATACTCACAGGCTTATCGTATGTATGCTGTTTCAGCAAAAGCTGCTAAAGACGGAAAACTTGACAAAATCGCTGAACTCCTTGAATGGATGTCTTCTGACGAAGGCTACTATCTCCTCGGATGGGGTCAGGAAGGTGTTAACTATGTATTCGACAAGAATGGCGTTCCAACAACAGCTGGTCTTGCTGATCCATCAAAGGGATACACAGAATCTGCTATGATTCCTCTTACACAGCTCCGCAACATGGTTTACTACAATGGCGATATCGAATTGGCTTCACGCTACCCGACATGGTACTCAAAGAACGGCAAAGAGATGTCTGCTCTTAAAACTCTCCGCGAAATGCAGGCTAAATCTTGGACAGCTTGTATCGGTCAGGACAAAATGCCACAGCCAAACGCAGATGTTAAACGATTCTACGAGCAGGGCGTTGTTGAGTTCATGACTGGAAACCGCACTCTTAACCCAACTGAATGGCAGAAATTCCTCGATGAATTCTCTAAGATCGGTGGTAAAGAATGGAACGATGCAGGTATCCAGACTGCTAAAGAAAAGAACCTCATCAAATAATTAATTAAACTTCGTGTTTAATGAAGAGGGCACTAGATAAATCTGGTGCCCTTTTTTCATTTTTAAATTGTGTATAAGTGAGATTGTTTTTGTGGAAAAAGTCTTTAGTTTTCCACAAAATATGCAAAATTTGTTAAAAACTTGTGGATAAATTGGTGAAAATTAGCTACTATTTCCACATGAAGAATGATTTTAGAAATGAACTTGCAGTTTGTGGTTTTGAAGCGGTTAAAGCTCTCGTGAAATGTAATCCGCAGAAAATTCGTCGTTTTTATTATACACGCGATCGAATGATGGATTTTAAGGATTTATTTAAGCAATTAGCCGAACGAAAAGTACCTTATAATAATATCCCGGAAGGGGAGCTTGAAAAATTGAGCGGCACAGTGCATCATCAGGGGGTAGTCGCCATGATAGAGCAGCCGGAAATCCCTCATTTGAACACCGACATAACTGACGGCTGGCTTCACAATAAAGAGAGTGCGATTTTGCTTGATCGCGTAGGAAACGCAAATAATCTTGGTGCGATTGTACGCAGCGCGGCTTTCTTTGGATTCAAGAATATTGTAATTCCGCGGGATGAAGAGCAAACTTCGGTAACGACGAGTTCTTATCGAGTAGCTCAGGGCGGAATGGAATATGTCAATGTGTATTCGATTCAGTCTATTGAGAAATTGCTTGTCTCTATGAAGGGGAAGATGATTCGCTTTGGAACAGATGTGCGAGGCGACACCCCGGTGGAAGATATTCCGGAATTATGTTCAGAAAAAACCAAGCCTGCTCTTATTGTTCTTGGAAATGAAGAGCATGGTATTTCAGGGCTTGTGCGAAGAAACTGTGACGCGCTTATTCGGATTCCATTTGCTGCAACGCTTGATACAGACAAGACCCAGCCAATTGAGAGCCTGAATGTGGCGCAAGCGGCGGCGATTATTCTGTATGAGTGTAGGAAATTAACGAAATAAAAGAAGAGGGGATGACCAATAATTATGAGTCATCCCCTTAACTTTATCGGTTCATTTCGGATTGTTTGCCTTTTGTTTTGTGAGCCTTAATGATTGAGCTTATTTCGGCAAAATCTGAAAGGGGAAGGTCACCGAAGATTGTATTCTTGGTGGCACAAGTTGCGTTTCCGAATTCAGTTGCTTTTTGAGGATCATCGTATTTGAGAAGACCGAAGAGAACTCCGGCACAGTATGCATCCCCGCTACCAATTCGGTCAACGACATCGATGTCTTTGTAAGGCTCTTCTGTGTAGAACTTGTCGTCTTTTTTTGAGTAAACGACAGATGTGAAAGAATGGACTTTCGGGCTGATGACTTCGCGCATTGAAGAGGCAATGTAGCTGATATTCGGGAAATCTTTGCAGAATTCTCTGTGCATATCTTCGAGGGAGCCTGTTTTTTGGAACATACGGCGGCAGCTTTCTTCGGAAATGAAGAGAATGTCAACGAAGGGGAGAATTGACTTGATTGTAGTGCGGGCTGTGTCTTCGTCCCAGAGATTTGCCCGATAGTTTACATCGAAAGCGATTTTTGCGCCTGCTGCCTTAAATTTTTTAATCATTTCGATGGCAAGAGTGCGTGTGTTTTCGCTGAGGGCGAGGGTGATTCCAGATGTGTAGAACATTCTTGTTTTTGTGTAAATGTCATCAGGAATTTCTGACGGAGAAATTTTTGTGATTGAAGAATTTTTGCGGTCATAAACGACTGTCGGTTTTCGCGGATATGCGCCGTTTTCGTAATAGTAAATGCCGACGCGGGCTTCTGGCGAATCATCAAAAATAATGTAGTCATCGCTGACGCTTGAAGCACGGATTCGATTCTTGATGAATGTACCCAGCTGGTTTTTTGGGAGGCGGGTGATAATACCTGTTCGCAAGCCTAAGAGAGAGACGCCTGAGGCAACATTGAGTTCTGCGCCACCAGCGTGCTTTTTGAAAGAATCGCTTTTGCTGATAAGTTCATTAACCGACGGTGAGAGGCGAAGCATGATTTCGCCGAATGTAATCAAATCAAATTCTTTGTGTTCCATATTCTTCTATTTTATCCTTTAATCGGTCTGTAAACAAGTGGAAATCGTTTCATTTTCGTCTTTATCTTCCGATAATAAAAATATGAGTGAAAAGGGAAAGAATAATAAGAAGAAAACCGGGCTTGGACTTGCAATCTGGATTCTTTTGATTTTGATTATATTGATTGTTTTTTTGGTTAAACAGGAAGAAATCAAGGAAAATTTTGATAAATCGGGAGCGACGGCTCTCATCGAAAAGAAAATCGGAAAAGAAATTTTTGATGATAAAAAAGACTCTAAGAAATCAGAGGACAGCGGCGAAATCATTATCGATTTGACGAAAAATTCTAAAAAGACTGAGCCAGTCGCAAAAACTGATACTCCTGCAAAAAAGGAAATTACCGAAGCAAAAAGCGAAAGCAAATCGGAAAATACAGTAGATTCTTCGAAAAAAGATTCAAATTTGAAAAAAGAGCAGGAATCAACGGAGACAAAAAAAGACAAGCCCTCAGCTAATACGATTAATGCAGAAAAGAAGCCGGTTGTAACGGCAAAATCTTCGCCAAGCGTAACTTCGGCTGAGAAAACCGTAACTAAGACTGTGACAAGTGCGCCTGCTAATACGACAAAAAGTAAAATCTGCTTCGTGGCGCTTGATTCTGATGGCCTTGTCGTGCGAAAGGAAGTGAGCAGAAGCGTTGCAAAAGACTCTCCATTGGCGGAAGCTCTGAAAGAACTTTTAAAAGGTCCTTCTGCCACGGAGGCAAAAACCGGCTGTCAGTCTTATATTCCTGAGGGCAGTAAATTGCTTGGGATTTCGATTAAAGACGGAATCGCGACATTGAATTTTAATGAGGAATTCCAGTTCAATAATTACGGCCCGGTGGGCTCGAATGTTCAGTTGATGCAGGTTGTTTATACGGCTACAAGTTTTTCAACTGTAAAAAAAGTGCAGTTCTTAATTGAAGGGAAAAAACTTGATTATTTGAGCGAGGGTGTTTGGGTTGGAAGTCCTCGCGGACGAAATGATTATTAGTTTACGGTAAAAGCCGCCCCGCTATGGAGCGACGCGCTTGCGCGGTTCGAAGCACTGAGCGTTAGCGAATCGCGGAACAGCGTCAGTGAGAAATAGCGGCGCAATTATAATTATTCAAAGCTTGCCAAAATCGCATTGAAGTATTTTTTGTTCGGCTCGTAGGCACCCGCAAAAACGGTGAGGGTATATAAAGCTACAGTTTTTGAATCGATTTCACGCAAGAATTTAAAATCATAGGTGTAGCTGTCGTTTTCGGCATGATAGGAAATCTGTGTGTAAAGAGTTCCATTTAATTTTTCTTCGATTTTTTGGTTTTGCCAATTCGGATAAATCATTTGATTTCCCAAAAGAAGACGACGCTTTAGTACATCGATTTGATTTTCTTTTTGAGAAGTGACTTCATTTACAGAGAATGCTGCCAAATTTCCCAAAGTGAGAAAATTTTCTGCTGCTGCGTTCCATGAAGAATCTAATTTTGCCTTGAGTTCTGTAGAGTTTTCCGTTGCCTTATAATTTACTTCAAGAGGTTTGGCCTTCTTGTCTTTTTTGAATTTGTGATTTTTATCGGTGAATTTTTCTTCAATTCCTGTGAACTTGGCGAAACTCTGGTCTTCGGCAGAAATTAGCTGACCTGCCGTTACGATTTGCAGAACAGTTTTTTTATCGACGGAGACGATTTTTTCGAGATTGAAAATCGGGATAAGCGGATTGAAATAAAGTGTGACTTTACCGCCAAACTGTTCATAATCCTGATAATCGTTCTTTTCCTTCGAGATATCACCGACATTTTGGCGGCGTTTTGTCATCTCGTAGAAAAAATCATGGATATAATTGATTAAATCCGTGTCGTCAGGCTGAATTGTGCTCATAATTCGCTCGCCGGTAAGTTCAAGGTCTTTTTTTTCAGAGTCAATGGTAAAGAGAATATGAATATTTTTTTCTGGTTTTAAGGATTTGCCCTTGCCTGTGACAGGAGCGTAATAGCGAAGGGCATAAGTTGATTCATCGTAATAGAGAATACCGATGTAAGATTCCCGCTCAAAACTCGTGTCCCGGTAGTAGACATACTGGCCGGAAAAATCTGGCACTGATGGCGTGACTGCTGGCAGAGCGAAGGAAAGCGAAAGATGAAAAATGAAAATTAAAAATATAACAAGTGATTTTTTGAAAAGATTCATGGATTGTCCTTTTTGGCGATTTAAGGGAGAGAAAGCCGTGCTCAAGGGCGACAAGTAATGTCCTTGAAACACGGCAATGACAGGCAATTTATGCGTTCAGCTGGGCGAGCGCGTCTTTTACGAACTTGATTGCCTTTGCGGCGGCTTCCGTGGCTGGAACAAGTTCGGCTTCGCTTGCGGCGCGGGGCTTGAACTCAATGTTCGGAAGATTTTTGTCGCCCACGGTGATTCGAAGCGGGATTCCGATAAGCTCCATGTCGGCGAATTTTACGCCAGGACGCTCATTGCGGTCATCCAGCAGAACTTCGATTCCGGCGGCTTTAAGTTCGTCGTAGATTTTGTCTGCGGCTTCTTTCATGGCGCCTTCGTATTTGATTGGAACGATACAGACCTGGAATGGAGCGACGGTCATTGGCCAGATGATGCCTTTTTCGTCGTTGTTTGCCTCAATGATTGAAGCGAGGGTGCGGTCAACGCCGATTCCGTAGCAGCCCATGGTCGGCTCGGTTGGCTTTCCGTTCTGACCAAGGAAGGTGACATGCATTGATTTTGTGTATTTGTGACCCAGCTTGAAGATGTGACCAAGCTCGTTGCCTTTTTTCTGATAGAAAACGCCTCCACAGCAGGCACATTTGTCGCCTTCTTTGACGGTGCGGACATCTGCGTTAATGTAGGGAGTGAAGTCACGGAGTGGTTCAACATGCTTTACATGGTAGCCGTTTTTGCCAGCACCGGTGATTGCGTCGTGCATTCGGGCCTGACCGTCCTTTACGACAGAATAATCCACTACAAGCGGGCATTTTGATGTCATTGGGCCGACAAAGCCGTGGCCTGCCTGAGCGTATTCGAGGATTTCTTCATCTTCTGCAAGAACGACTTCGCTTGCTTTGAGAGTTGCGGCAAGTTTTGCTTCGTTTACATCCAAATCAGAGCGGATACAGACGCAGGCGTAAGAAAGAGGATAGTAGTCACCGGCCGGATCCTTGACACGCTTCCAGTTTTTGGCGCAATTCAAGGCCGAATAGTCAAGGGAAGAGTTGATTACGCGGTAAATGAGACACTTGATGAACATTTTTGGCGACTCATCGAAGAATTTTTCCATGTCTTCGATTGAGAAAACATTGGGAGTCTCAACTTCTTCAAGAGCCTTGTCTGTTGCGGCGACTTTTTCGCCCTTTTTGTTTGTTGAGTCGTCCAAGGCGCACTCGGCCTTTTCCACATTGGCGGCATAACCGCACTTTTCGTTAGGACAGATGATAAGGGTGTCATCGCCGATTGGAGACTCAACCATGAATTCTTCTGAGCCGCTTCCGCCCATTGCACCTGAATCAGCCTTTACGGGAATGATTTTGAGCCCAAGCCGCTTGAAGATGCGGAAATATGCCTTTTCGTAGGCCTTGTATGACTCGTCCAAAGATTCGTCATCGGCGTTCATGGTGTAGCCGTCGGCCATGATGAATTCACGGCCCCGCATAACACCATATCGGGGGCGGATTTCGTCCCGGTATTTTGTGTTAATCTGATAGAGGTTCACGGGAAGCTGCTTGTATGAGTCGAGGCCGTCACGCACGATGGCAGTGTAGGCTTCTTCGGCAGTGGGGGAGACGACCATGTCCTGCTCGCCCCGGTTCTTTGCCTTGAGCATCTGAGGCCCCATTGTTTCCCAGCGGCCAGATTCTTTCCAGAGTTCGCCCGGTACAATTACGGTTGGCTTGAATTCCAAAGCGCCGGCGGTTTCGTTCCATTCCTCACGGATGATATTTTCGAGTTTATAAAGAGAGCGTACGCCCAGCGGAAGATATGTATAAAGACCGTTTCCAAGTTTGCGTGTGATTCCTGCCCTGAGCATGAGTTTGTGGCTCGCGATGACGGCCTCAGCCGGTGCCTCGCGTAGAGTTGAGATATAGAATTTTGAAGTTTTCATGGAAGATATTTTATTGAAAATTTGAGAGATATACAACAAGAAGGATTTTTTAATGCAGGGCGGTCCGGCACTTCCGTGCCGTCGCTATGTCCGCCCTTCGCTAGCGCTCATTCCTGCGCTCAGTCATTCCGACAAAAGTCGGAATCCCTTCGCTACGGAACTTCGGGGCTCCCAGCGCTACCGCAGCCCTACATCGATAAATGCAAATGCCGTGGTAAGCCGTCTACCATGATTGGTGAAAGCTCTGCCTGGATGAGCGGGTGGATGTAGTGAATCAAATCGTTGGTGACATAATCATCGTCGGTAATCCAGTCCATTGGAACCTTTTTTTCGACATTGGCGATTTTGCTTACATCCGCTGTTTCGGTGATGCACATGTAAGGATCGTCTGAGACTCGCTTTAAGACAACGACTTTGCCTGTTTCGCCTTCAAATGCCGCTTTGACTGCCGCACCGCCTACATTGTATGCCTCGGTGATGTCAGTTCGGCTGGACATGTGAGCCGCACATCGCTGGAGGGTAGAAAGTTCGATTGCACGAGCTTTAGTTCCTAATTCCGCGGTGATTTTGTTGGCTAGGAATTTTGCCGTACCGCTCATCTGCTTGTGACCGAAGGCATCGACGAATTCAACATGCTCAGCAAGTTCGAAAACGAAGCGACCGTCTGCAACCCGGACACCTTCTGAAACAGCGACGACGATTGATTTGCCTGTTTTTGAAAGCTCTTTGATTTTGTTGATGAAGTGGTCAACATCGAAGACTTTTTCTGGCAAGTAGATTAAATCTACGCCTTCACAGTCATCTGATTTTGCCAGAGCCGCCGCCGCCGTGAGCCAGCCTGCGTTTCGACCCATGATTTCAACGACGGAAATTGTAGGATAGTCGTAGACATGGCCGTCGCGGATGATTTCCTTCATTGTTGCGGCGATGAATTTTGCCGCGCTTCCGTAGCCCGGAGTGTGGTCAGTGATTGCAAGGTCATTGTCGATTGTTTTTGGAACACCCATGAAGCTGATGTCGCTGTTTACGGTTTTTGCGTATTT
The DNA here is from genome assembly GCA_002368605.1 of Treponema sp. UBA3813. Lineage (GTDB taxonomy): Bacteria > Spirochaetota > Spirochaetia > Treponematales > Treponemataceae > Treponema_D. The sequence goes on from DFEB01000078.1 coordinate 39,925, forward strand.
TGAGAGCTTATCGATGGTGTCCATTGAATCGTTGCCACCAATGTAGAAGAAGAATTTGATGTCGAGTTTTTTGAGGATTTCAAAAATCCGCTCGTAAGTTGCCTTGTCCTTTTCGACATCTGGGAGCTTGAAGCGGCATGAGCCAAGGAAAGATGACGGCGTGCGTTTGAGCAAGTCGATTGCCATTGTTGAGTTGAGCTTGTCGGTCAAATCGACATATTTTTCGTCGAGAAGACCTTTGATTCCGTTGCACATTCCGTAGATTTTCTTTGCGCCACGGTCAAGTGCCGTTTTGAAAACACCTGCCAAACTTGAGTTGATTACTGCTGTTGGACCACCTGACTGTCCGACGATTACATTTCCGTTCATATCTTGCTCCAAATTGAATAATTGATTACCTGAATTTTCAGATAAAATCACTAATTACATTTTACCACGAAATTCCATAAACACAAGGGTATCGAGAAAATTTGGAAATAAAAAAAATCCACTCCGATGTGGAGTGGATTTACCGCAAAAAAGCGTTTTTTACGACGGTTGTTTTCCGATGTAAGCGAGGATACCGCCGTCAACATACAGGATGTGGCCGTTTACAGCGTTTGAAGCGTCTGAAGCCAGGAATACTGCAGGACCTGCGAGTTCCTCTGGGTCGAGCCAGCGTCCAGCCGGAGTTTTTGCGCAGATGAACTGGTCGAACGGATGTCGGCTGCCATCTGGCTGTTTTTCGCGGAGAGGAGCTGTCTGTGGAGTAGCGATGTATCCAGGTCCGATACCGTTACACTGGATGTTCTGTCCGCCGTACTCAGAACAGATGTTGCGTGTGAGCATTTTGAGACCGCCCTTAGCTGCTGCATAAGCAGAAACTGTCTCACGGCCGAGCTCTGACATCATAGAACAGATGTTGATGATTTTTCCGTGGCCTTTTTTAATCATGCCCGGAAGAACTGCCTTAGAAACGATGAATGGTGCGTTCAAGTCAACATCGATAACCTGACGGAATTCCTCTGCTTTCATTTCGAGCATTGGGATTCGTTTGATGATACCAGCGTTGTTTACGAGAATATCGACTACGCCGACATCTTTCTCGATTTTTTTGACTGTTTCCTGAACAGCATTTTCGTCTGTAACATCACAGATATAGCCGTGTGCTTTGATTCCAGCCTCTTTGTAGTTTTTGAGACCGTTGTCGAGCTGTTCCTGTCCGCGGTCATTGAAAACGATTTTTGCGCCAGCAGCAGCGAAAGCCTTAGCGATAGCGAAACCGATTCCGTAAGAAGCACCTGTTACCCAAGCGACTTTTCCAGTGAGGTCAAAATCCTTCATTTTGAATTCTGCCATTTAAATCCTCCAAAAAATTATTTCGATTCAGGAAAATCCTAAAAATCTACCATTTAAAGATATTATATTTGGGCAAGGGAATCAAGATAGTTAGGATTCCTAATTCCCTAGTTTGTAAGCCCTTTTTTCGTTCATGGGCGATTTTTTTTTGTATATGAGGACAAATTTTGTAATTTTGAAATTGTTGAATGAAAAGTGTTTTTTTTGTTATCTTTAAGATATGCGAAAATTTTCTTTTTTATTCTTAATCTTCTGTTCGTTTGCATTTTTTTCATGCTCAAAACCTGGCGATTTGACTGTAGGACGGGCAATGAAATCTTATCAGAATCAGAATTATGATGAAGCACTCAAGCTTTTTAAGGCCTCCTTGGAAGAGGAGACAAATTATTCGCCTGAGTTGATTTATAATTTTATTGCTACAATCTATCTTCAGCAGGATGATTTGGAAAATGCACTTGTCTATCAAGAAAAGAGCACAGAACTTAGACCAGAATACCGAGGTCTTGTTTCTTTGGGAATGACAATGCATTTGTTGCAGCGAGATGCAGAGGCGGAAGGTGCATATCGAAAGGCGATTGATTTGAATCCACAGAAGGGCGAGGCTTATGCGAGTTTAGGCGCGCTTTATCTTGGGCAGGGAAGGGCAAAAGACGCAATCGTAAATTTAAAAAAAGCCTCTGATTTGGAGCCGAAAATTGCCATGATTCACGCGAATTTGGCGGTTGCTTATGCGGCGGACGGTCAGGCAGAACTTTCCGAGGCAGAATTCAAAATCGCTGAGGAACTTAAATGCGAGAATCTTGAGGAATTCCGTTCCCGCGCAGAAAATTTTTCTGAAAATCGCTAAATTCGTTGACATGTTACCGAATGTTCGGTATATTTTTGTTACCGTATGTTCGGTAACAAAATGGCTAAAAATTTAAACTCAAAACCAACAAAAGAACTGATTCTCGACGCCGCTTTTTCTTTCCTCGAAAGGCCTTTTTTTTCGTCTTTTTCTATGAATGAGCTTGCGGCAAAAGTCGGAATTTCAAAGCCTGCCATTTACCGCCATTTTAAAAACAAAGATGATTTGCTTGACGCAATGGAAAACCGAATCGTCGATAATATGGCAGATTTGCTCAAAGATATTGCCTCAAAAGATTTTGAAACTACAAAAAAATCCTTGGCGGGCCTGATTCGGTATTTCATTGAGAATCCCAGCCATATCAATTATTTTATCGCCCAGATGTCGCAGAATCCGAATTATGAGGATCGTCTTTTTAAAAGACTAAGCGAACGGAATGTTTCATTTACTGATATCGAAAAAGGTCAGCCCTTCTATCTTGATAATTTCAAAACTGACATGAGCCTTTTCGCCAAGCACATTTTTTCGGGCATGTCGCTTATGTATTTCGTCAAGTTGCAGGAAAACCTTCGCAGTGAGGGCAAAATCGCAGGTATGCCGCATGATTTTTCTGAAAAAGTCGTGAATCTTCTTTTAAATGGCTTTTCCGGAACTTGTGAAAAAGATAATCCGATTTATCCTCAGGAAATCACCAGGGAGCGTCAGAAAGAGCTGTTCGATTTGTGCAAAATTTCAGAAGATTCTTTCCCGGCAGAAAATCGGATTTTTACGGCACTTGCGGCTGTTATCGAAAAATACAAGATGGGCGGCGTAACTGTCGAGCGTATTGCTGATGAGCTTGGTATGGCAAAAAGCAGTCTCTACGAGTATTTCGACAACAAAAATCAAATGATAAAAACTCTGGTCAATAAAGAGCTTTTGCTCTTGGAAACAATTGCCAATGAAAATACGGTCGAGGCAAAGAATTTTACAGAATATATTCTGATTCAGATGTATTCGGAATTGGAGTATTTTATGCATCGTCCGTCAATCATTCCGATTTGCGGCTGGCTTTTGATGAGCAATGACAATTCCTTTGAGGAGAATCAAAAAAAATCCGAGGAGTGTAACGATTATCTGGAAGTTTGGGTAAAGTGGCTTCCTGAGCGGATTAACTCTCCTGATTTAGGATTTCCTTATTCGCCGAAAATGCTTACGACTTGGGCGGGGGTTTTGCCGGTCGCATTTCTTGTGGAGGCAAAAGGCAAAGATTTGAGCAAGGAAAAGTTCATGGAAGGTTTTAATTTCATGATTGATTATATATTTAATGGAATAAAATAACGGAGGAATAAATGAAAAAAATCGTAAGTCTGATTTTGATTTTTTTTACGGCAGTAACTTTTACTTTCGCGCAAGAAGATTCAAAATCTGAGACAAAAGAAGAAAAATCAGAAGTCATAAAGCTTTCGATTGAGGACGCTGTGAGCTACGCGCTTTCACACAACCGCACTCTCAAAAGCAACGACATCGATTTGGAAATAAAAAAACGGGCTTCCAGCAATTCTTGGAATGTGTTTTTGCCAAATGTTCAGGCTTCTGGAACGATGAGCCGCGCAAATGAGTATAACCCAGGAACAGCGGCTACAAACAAAATGATGAGCCAGCTCACTGGTGGCGCATATCCCGCTAAAACGGACTACGACAAAGAAGAGGACAGATGGTCTACGGTGGGAACGGTTTCTGCCAGCTGGAATTTTACGCCGGCATACATTGCCCAGATAAAAATTGCAAAAGCCCAGTACGAGGCAGGAAAAATCTCCTGGGAACAGAGCCAGCGGGAGACAATCACCAACATCAAAAAGATGTATTATGGCCTTCTCTTGCAGCAGGAAAGCCTGAAAATTCAAAAGACATCTCTGGAAAATGCCCGGCAGCGAATGATTCAGGCGCAAACAAACTTCAGAAACGGCGCTATCCCCGAAATCCAATATTTGCAGACTCAGGTAAACTATGAGAACGCAAAACCTGATGTTGACAGCGCAGAGCAATCACTGACCCAGCAAATGGATTTGTTTGCCTTTATGATTGGTATGCCGGTTGGAACAAATATAGAACTGACTGATTCAATCGAGCCTGTGTATGTTGATGTCTCGGCAGATGATTTGCTTGCGAAATATTCCGACAACGATCTCCAGATTCAGAATCTCGAAAAGAACAAACTTGCGGCAAAATTGGGAATTACGGCTTCTGAACTTGCGACATGGCTTCCTACCCTTGCCCTTAGTTATTCTTATCAGCCGGTGTACATCGGTTCGGAAGGAGCATGGCATTTTTCTAAAGACATTGGAGACGGTGAAAAATGGTATGATTCAGGCTCTTTCAGTGCAACTCTTGTTTGGAACATCACAAACATGCTTCCTTGGTCTTCTAACCGTCAGAAACTAAAGGACTACAAACAGCAGCTTGTCCAGCTTGATCTTTCAATCGAAAGTCTCAAAGAGAATCAAAAAGTGCAGGTCAGAAAGGCTGTTGACACCCTCACTCAGGCAAAAGAGCAGATTGATGTCATGGGAAGAAATGTTACCCTTGCTCAACGGGCTTATGATATGACGGCTCGTTCTTACAGAAACGGTACGACAGAGCTTCTTGATTTGCGTGACGCCGAGGCTTCCCTCAATCAGGCAAAGCTCGGTCAAATCAATCAGAAATTCCAGTACATCTCGGCTTTGATGGATTTGGAAAATACGCTGAATGTAAGCCTTACGGAATCAAAATAAAAGATATTCCGAAATCGTTTCGGAATCTAAACAGGAACTAATTGGAGGAAAATATATGAAACGAACAGCAAAATCAGTAACCACTGTGGCAGCGATAGCCGCAGTCCTTACACTCATCAGTTGTGGAAAAAAATCTGCTGCGAATACAGAGGATAACAAAGAGGTTGAGACCTTGTACGCCGTTTCAACATATAAAACTGTGGCGGGAAATCTTGACGATTACCTTGAATTTGGCGGTGATGTGGCTTCTGTGAATGAGGTTATGGTTTTACCGGATCAGGCAGGAAAAATTACGAATATCCTTGTAAAAGTCGGGGATATGGTAAAAAAAGATCAGGTAATTGCCTATGTAAATCCGCTTCGTGTTGGAGTTGTTTATAACGACAGTCCCGTTAAAGCTCCTATTGCGGGTCGAATCACTTCGCTCCCTGTAACGGTCGGCTCAACCGTCTCTCAGTCATCGTCTGTTGCAAAAGTTGCCCGCACGGATGACCTTGAAATCAGAATAAATATCGCTGAGCGTTTTATCAGTCGAATTTCAAATGGACAAAAAGCGACTGTTACATTTGACGCATATCCTAGCGTTGAGTTCGGGGCAAAAATCTTTGAAGTTAGCCCTGTTTTGGACACTTCAACACGCACGATGGGCGTAAAACTTCGGCTTAATCCGCCAGATCCACGGGTAAAAGTCGGTATGTACGGACGAGTACGCCTTGTCACGGACAGCGTAAAGAATGCGATTGTCCTTCCGTCTTCTGCATTGGTTACTCGTGATGGGAAAAATTATGTTTTCGTTATTTCAAGCCCAAAATCAGGAAAAAATGCAGCTGTAGTCAGTCTTGTCCCAGTTACAAAGGGAATTGCGGTTGACAACAAAGTTGAAATAACAAAAGGTCTTGAGGTCGGTGATGAGGTCGTCATAAAAGGACAGACTTTGCTTAATGACGGCTCAAAAGTCAACATAGCTTCGTCTAACTAGGAGAAAGTATGACAATTTCGGAAAGATGTGTTAATAAACCGACAACGACATTCCTTGTTTTTTTGATGTCGGTTTTGCTTGGTCTTTATTGTATGTTTAAACTTCCGGTTGATATGTATCCGGAAATGGACTTGCCTTACATGATTGTCTATACGACTTATAGCGGTGCGGGTCCAGAAGAGGTTGAGCAAAGCTTGACCCGAACAATGGAAAGTTCTCTTTCGGGACTTTCTGGTCTTAAAAAATTGCAGTCACGCTCAATGTCGGGCGTCAGTTTGATTATTCTTGAATTGAACTATGGCGTGAATCTTGATGCTACGGCAAATGAAATTCGTGACAAAATCGATATGGTACGAAGTTATCTTCCTGACGATGCGAGTTCTCCGATTACGATTAAGATGGATCCCGCAATGATGCCGATTATGATGCTTTCATTACGGGGCAGCCGAACTCCAGAGGAACTTCGTACTTATGCGGAAGATGTTGTCCAACCACGGTTGGAGCAGCTTGACGGTGTTGCTTCGGCAAATGTTTCTGGTGGTCGTGAACGCTCCATAAATGTTGATATTCCACGAGACCGATTAGAGGCTTACGGACTTTCAATCTCAACTGTGGCTCAGCTCATCGGTGCTCAGAATATTCAGTCTTCAGGTGGTACAATCACTTCGGGCGACACTAATTATACCATTAAAACTAGCGGTAAATATCAGTCAATCGATGATTTGAAAAACACTGTTATTTCTTACAAGCCTTCTTCAGAAGGTCAGATTCGCACAATTCGATTGCGTGATGTCGCTGATGTTTATGATGGCTACAAAAAAGAGTCAACGCTTGCATATATTGACGGTGAGCCATGTGTCGTCATTATGGTTCAGAAACAATCAGGCAAAAACTCTGTAACGGCGGCAAAAAATGTCCGGAAGACAATTCCGTCGATTAAGGCGGAACTTCCCAGTGATGTTGAGCTTGTGGAGACTTCAAACACAACTGATATTATTGAGCAGACAATCAATGAGGTTGTAAAATCTGTAATTCAGGGAGCTTTTCTTGCAATTGCCGTTTTGATTATCTTCCTGCGTTCTCTTAAATCCACTATTATTGTCGGTCTTTCAATTCCGATTTCGGTATTCATCACGCTCATGCTCATGTATTTCCAGGGGCTTACGCTCAATATGGTTTCATTGGCAGGTTTGCTGCTGGGTATCGGTATGTTGGTCGATAACTCCATCGTTGTATTGGAAAATATTTATGCTTATCGCCAGAGAGATGCAAAACCGCGCGTGGCTTCAATTCTTGGTTCTCAGGAAATGGTTATGTCAATCACCGGCTCAACACTCACATCAATCTGTATCTTTGCGCCGATGCTTATGTTCAAGAAAACTTTGGGAATCATGGGACAGATGTTCAATGATCTGGCATGGACAATCATCTTCTCGCTCACCTGTTCACTTCTCGTCGCAATGTGTCTCGTTCCGGTTTTGACTTCAAAATACCTCAAAATCGACAAAATTGACACGACGAAAAAAGGTGAGGGAAAAATTGGCGAAATTATGTATGCGATTAATGGTGCATTCAATACTTTCTTTGCCAAACTTGATGAAAAATACGCAAAAGGAGTATCATTTGTTCTTCATCATAGAAAGGCTAGTCTCCTTACACTCGTTGCCGCTTTGATCCTTTCATTTGTCTCAATTAAATTTATCGGTTTCATCTTTATGCCTTCTTCTGCCTCAAACTCTGTAGCCGTTGAATTCACGCTTCCTCAGGGAACTAAGCTTGAAATCACTGACGACACAATGCATGAATTTGAGAATATAGCGACACAGGAGCTAACAGGCGTTAAATATGTTACGATGACGGTTGGTGGAACTAGCGTATTCTCTGCCGGCTCTGAGACGAACAAAGGCTCTATTACATTTACCCTTTATCCTCCAAGCGAGCGACTTGATGGTTATGACAACGAGAAAACGGCAAAAGCCAAGCTCCGTAAGCATTTTAATGACTTCCCTGGCGTTGATATGGCTTTCTCGGCTGGCGCGAATCAGGCATCATCTTCAAGCGATATCAATATTACGGTTAAGAGTGATGACTTGAAACTCGTTCGCGAATATGCTGCGATTGTTGAAAAAATGCTCAAAGAGAAGGGCGGTGATTTTGTTCAGGAAGTTTCTTCTGATCAGGAAGAAGGTTTGCCTGAAGCTACGATTACTGTAAATCGTGAGAAAATGTATGAATTCGGCTTGAACATTCATTCTGTCGGTGCGGAGATTCAAGGTGCAATCAACGGAACTACGGCAAGTCGTTACACTGACCGCGGTAAAGACATTGATGTCGTTGTTCGACTTGCAGAAGCAGATAAAAAACGACTTGATGATTTGGACTCGATTTCTGTGTTGAATTCTCAGGGACAAAGGATTCCGCTTTCAAGTTTTGCAAAATATGAAGAGACGACGGCTCCTGTAACAATTTACCGTGAGAATCAGGCCCGAATTGTTCATGTTACGGCAAATCGTCTTGATGGAATGTCTCTCGGAGTTTGTCAGGAAGGTGTAAGAAAATTGCTCGCTGACAATATTCCAAAAGAAGATGGCGTTACGGTTCAGCTTGGTGGTTCTATGGAAGAATTGCTTGAGATTGGTCTTAACTTCGTTATCATCATATTGATGGCAGCCCTTTTGGTCTTTGTAGTTATGGCTTCACAGTTTGAGTCACTTTTGGATCCTTTCATTGTTATTCTTACGATACCTTTGTCATTCATTGGTGTCATCATGATTTACGGACTTACCAGAACACAACTCAATCTTATTACTATTATGGGTATGTTGGTTTTGGTCGGTACAATCGTAAACAACGGTATCGTTTTGGTTGACTATACTAACTTGCTCCGTAAGCGTGGTATGGAACTTGAAGAGGCTTGTGTTGAGGCTGCACGAAACCGCTTGCGACCGATTCTCATGTCAACTTTGACGACGGTTATTTCTCTTGCCCCGATGGCTTTCTTCCCTGGCGAAGGCTCACAGTCAATGCAGCCGATTTCACTCACCGTTTTCGGTGGTATGACATTCGGTTCTATGATGACTCTCTTTATCATGCCGACCATTTACTTCATCTTTAATAACCGCCGACTTAAAAAGGCTGAGAAGAAGCGAATGAAGCAGCTTATAAAGGAAGGCAAAATCAACAAAAACGAGGAAAAAATGCGTCTTCGTGAAGAAAAGAAACGGGCAAAACTTGAGGCAAAGGCCGCTAAAGCCGCAAAGAATCTGGAGGACTTCAAAAATGGGTTATCTTGAGAATATTAAAATTCACGCAGGCGTGCAGAAAAGAGTCGAGATTATTTTCTCACAGGCTGTCGAAGAGGACTTCATCGCTGAATTCAAAGAAGCTGGAGTCGGCGCAAAATATACTAAGATGGCAAATGTAATGGGTGCGGGTTTCTCAAATCCGCGTTTGGGGGATGCAATCTGGCCTCAGCTCAATATGATGTATATCATCTATTGCAGTGAGGAAGATTGCGCCAAAATCATCGCAATTGTTGAAAAACTCCGCGAACAGTACATGGGCGAGGGAATCGCCTGCTTCGTGAGCGAGTCAACAGAGGTGTAGCCTATGGCAATTATCACTCTTACAAGACAATCGGGATCATTCGGCGATGAAATCGGAATGTTGATTGCCCGCCGTCTCGGTTATACTTTTTATGATAAGAAAGAAATCGAAAAGCGTATTATCGCAAAAGGCTTGCCAAAGGAAGAGTTTATTAAATTTGATGAGCGAAAGCCAAGACTTCTAGATCGATTTACAAAAAACCGTGACAAATATCTAAATTATTTGAGCATGGTAATTCTTGAAATCGCTCAGGAAGGAAATTGCGTAATTATGGGGCGGGGGGCTTTTCTCTTTTTGAACAGCCTGCCAAATCATATTACGCTTCGTTTCGTTTCAACGCTAAAAGAGAGACTTAATCATATAAAGGAAATTACGGGGATTACGACTGATAAAGTTGCTCTCAAATTGATTGCTGATTCCGACAAACGGCAGGCTCAGTTTTATAAAAGTTGCTTTAAATACGATTTGCATAATCATGATGCGATTCAGGCAACGATTAATACGGCCTTGGTTCCGCCAGATATGCTGTCTGAAATGATTGTCGCTGGAGTCAAAAACAATCTTTCAGAACAAATAGAAAATGCTGGTAAAAAACGAGTTGATGAATTGATTCTCGCACAGCAGATGACTAATAAACTTATTTTCGAGCATGGTCTTCACATCGATGAGTTGTGGATTAGTGTAGAGGATAAAAAAGTTCTTTTGAATGGTCTGACTTCATTCCATGCGACAGTTGAGCGAGCGATTACAATTCTTGAAAGTGAATATGCTGGCTACAAAGTTGAATCAAAAATCAAATGTGTTCAAGATAATAGATTTTCAAAGGCTTGAAAAAAATCTGTTTCGTGTGAAAATGCGAAACAGATTTTTTTATATATATGGGCTATACTTACATAATCACGAAAACTTGTTATAATAAAAGAATAGAGAAATCTAAAAAAGGAATTTTATTATGGAAAAATTACGAATATTGTTGGCAAAAGGCAGAATCTACGAGTCTGTTTACGAACTTTTGAGCGATGTGGGCATTTCCCTCAAACTTGCTGACCGCACATATTTTCCTACGACCAATCAGGATGATTTGGCTTTTCAGGTCGTAAAACCTCAGATTGCAAGCGCCCTTCTGGCCTCAAACAAGGCAGATGTTGGATTTTCCGGCAAGGACTGGGTTTACGAGAACGGCGTTCAAGACGGAGTTGAGGAAATCATGGATTTGGGATTTGACCCCGTCCGAATCGTAGCGGCAATCCCCAATACCGTTGATTTTGAGGCTTTGGTTCAGAAACCGGTCACAATCGCCACCGAATATCAGACTTTGAGCAAAAAATGGCTCGCAGACAAAAAAATCGACGGAACGATTTTCCGCACCTGGGGAACCAGCGAAGGCTTCGTTCAGGACAACGAGGATTCTCTGGCCCAGATTTTGATTGACAACACTTCCACAGGCTCAAGCTTGCGTGCAAACAATCTCAAAATCGTGGACACCCTCATGACTTCTTCAACGAGGATGTATGCCTCAAAAGAAGCCCTCAAAGACCCGGAGAAAAAGCAGAAAATCATGGAGCTTAAAATGCTCTTCGAGTCAGTCTTGAACGCCCGCGGCCGGGTAATGCTTGAAATGAATGTGGCAAAAGACAAATTCGACGGACTGATTAAGGCCCTTCCATCAATGAAAAGCCCCACAGTCAGCCCTCTCTTCGGCGACGACGGCTATGCAGTAAAAATCGCAGTCAAAAAAAGCGAAGTCCCCACCCTGCTGCCAAAATTGCAGTCTCTGGGCGCCACAGACATCCTTGAATACGCATTGCGCAAAGTCGTGAGATAGCAAACTGAAAACGGAAAGTTGAAGATTGAAAGTTAGGGTTGGGGGAAGTCTCCCCCTCGGCTGCAATGGCTCCGCCATTTCCGCCTACCCCCTCTGCGGGAGGACCCGCAACGCCCCGATATGGCAGGAGAAATTTTTATGGCAAGAACGGCTACTATTGAACGAATTACCGGGGAGACTCAAATCTCTCTTACACTTAATCTTGACGGTACAGGGAAGTGCAGCGTGGAGAATCCTATCGGATTTTTTGACCATCTGTTGCGCTCTTTCTGCAAGCACGGACTTTTTGACCTTTCGGGCTCTATCAAGGGTGACTTGAATGTTGACCAGCACCATACAATCGAGGATACGGGAATCGTTTTGGGTATGTGCTTTGCAAAGGCTCTGGGCGACTGTGCCGGCATTTACCGAAGCGGCTCTTTCCTTTACCCCATGGACGAGGCTCTTCTCCGTGCGGCCGTGGATTTTGGCGGCAGGCCTTTCTTGGTCTGCGATGCTGAGCTTACGGGAATTCCTCTGGTGAGCGTTCAGGACGGAAAAGAAGGCACTTTCCAGACCGATTGCTTTGAGGATTTCTGGAATGGCTTTGTTCAGGCAGCAAAATGCAATCTTCACTTGGACACTCTCCGTGGCCGAAGCGACCACCACAAAATGGAAGGTCTTTTTAAGGCGGCGGCTCGTGCAATCCGTTCTGCTGTTGAAATTGATCCCAGGCGAAACGGCGAAGTTCCCAGCACGAAGGGCGTTATAGTATAAAACTGAAGGAGATAATTATGGACGGAAAGGAAGAAATCTTGGATTTGTTGCGTGAAAATGCGCGTCTTGCAGTAGAAGACATTTCGGCGATGACAAAAAAATCCGCCGATGAAGTAAAGGCAATCATCAAGTCTCTGGAAGACGAGGGAATCATCTTAAAATACGCCGCCATTGTGAATCCTGAAAAAGACATCAACACAAAGGACAAGGTTCGGGCTGAAATCGAGATTCAGTGCCAGCCGGAGCGTGAGCACGGATTTGATGCCCTTGCCGAGCGAATCTACCGCTTCCCCCAGGTCAAGTCACTTTATCTTATGAGCGGCGGTTATGACCTTAAAGTCGTAATCGAAGGCGATGATTTGCGCGAGGTCGCTCTTTTCGTGGCGCAGAAACTTTCTACTCTGGAAGGCGTGCGCTCAACAAAAACCCACTTCCTCCTTAAAACCTACAAGGAAAACGACGTTCTTTATGTGGAAGACGAATCTGACCGCCGCGAAGGAGTGATGGCTTAAAATGAATACTAGACCAGACAGACTTTCAAAATCAATGCAGAATATTCCGCCGTCGGGCATCCGTAAGTTTTTTGAGATGCTCATCGGCCATGACGATGTAATTTCCCTTTCGGTGGGCGAGCCGGACTTTCCTACGCCCTGGGTTATCCGCGAGGAAGCCTACTATCATCTTGAAAAAGGTCACACTTCTTACACATCAAACTGGGGCCTGATTGAGCTTCGTGAAGAAATCGCCAAATACATGGAGCGCTACCAGCTTTACTACAATCCCAAGAACGAGATTTTGATTACCGTGGGTGCCAGCGAGGGCGTTGACGCGGTTTTGCGGGCAATTTTGAATCCCGGAGATGAAATCATCGTGGTTCAGCCCTGTTATGTAAACTACACGCCGCTTGCCGAGCTTACGGGGGCAAAAGTCGTTCCAATCGACACCAGCGTAAACGGATTTTACCCTACGGCAGAGCAGATTGAAAAGGCAATCACTCCCAAAACAAAGTGCGTAATGATGTGTTCGCCCAACAATCCTACGGGAACCATGATTCCAAAGGAAGAGCTTGAAAAAATCGCCAAAGTCGTGGTCAAAAATCAGATTTGGTGCATTTCTGACGAGATTTACTGCGAGCTTGCCTACGATGACGCAAAGCACACATCAGTGGGTTCTTTCCCCGGCATGAAGGATTACGCCATTATCCTCAACGGATTCTCAAAATCTTTCGCAATGACAGGCTGGCGAATCGGCTATATTGCCGCTCCCGCAGAAGTCCTTGCTCAAATCGTAAAATTGCACGGCTACAACACAATCTGCGCCCCGATTTTCAGCCAGTACGCGGCAGTCGAGGGCTTGAAGCACGGCTGGAAAGATGTTGAGAAAATGCGGGTCTCTTACCAGCAGAGGCGAAATCTCATGTACAAGGCTTTCTGTGACATGGGGCTTGAAGTTCCTGAGCCGACCGGAGCCTTCTACATGTTCCCCAGCATCAAAAATCTCGGTATTTCCAGCGAAGAATTCGCCACTCAGCTTTTCCAGAAGCACAATGTTGCCGTCGTTCCGGGAAGCGTATTTGGTCTTGGCGGCGAGGGGCATATCCGCTGCTGTTACGCCACCGCCGTGGACAAAATGAAGGTCGCCCTGGACAGAATCGCTGAGTTTGTCGAAGAATTAAGGAAATAGGCATTTTTTGCCGATAATAAAGGCGATATGAGTAATTTAATTGCTGTTGTTATCATTGTGGCATTTGGTGCAATTGTCGTTTCTTTTGCCACCAGAAAAAAGTCTGGGAAGAAGGGCAAACAGAAGACTCGTGCCCAGATTATAAAAGAATCTACTCGTAAACTTGCTCAGGATCCTCACAATGCGGACGCACTCATTGCGCTTGGAGATTTATATTATAATGAGCGTGCCTGGGATAAGGCATTTCCGATTTATGAAACTCAGATGGGAATCGCTCCTGCTCATAGAGAAATTGATATTTTCAAGGCATCGCTCCGTCAGGGAATTTGTGCTGTTAAATTAGAAAAAATTCCAGAATCATTTAAGGGATTGAGCGCAGCGGCTCAGATAAATCCAAATGATTTTGAAGTGAATTATTATCTTGGTGTTGCTTTTTATAAAAACAATGAATTTGAAAAAGCCGTGCCAAGATTCAAAAAAGCCGTTGTTGTAAAACCAGAAGCAAGTGGAATTAACTCTCCGCTTGGACTGGCTCTTTATAAAGCTAAGCATTACAAAGAGTCTTTGCCGTATTTAAAGCGTGCCCTTGATGAAAATCCAGAAAATAAAGAGGCTCTTTTTGCCATGGCTGATGGCATGAATGAAAGCGGATATGGTGAAAAAGCAATCAAAGTCTTTATGCACTTGCGTCCAGATCCTGAATTTGGCGCAAAAGCTTGTCTTGCAGCCGGAATTTTCCATCTTAAAATGGGGCAACCAGATAAAGCTGTTCAGGATTTTGAAATCGGTCTCAAGCATCAAAATGCAACTCCTGAGATTGCGATAGAAACTCGCTATCGTTTGGCTAATGCTCATTTCGCGATGAAGGCAATTGGAAAAGGAATAGGTTATTTGCAGGAGATTCAGGCAGTCAATCCGCAGTATAAAGATGTTCCTCAATTGCTTTCTAGATATTCGGAATTAAATCAAAATAAGAACCTTCAGACCTATCTCATGGCAAGTTCAAGCGATTTTGTTGCGCTTTGCCGTCGAATCGTCATGAAATATTATCAGCGTGTTGTTGCAAAAATCATTGATATATCAGTTAAACCTGAAAATGTTGAGATTTTGATGAACATCGACTTTGTACGCTCAGAGGAAACTCATATTTTCCGTTTTTACCGAACAACTGGTGCAGTAGCTGATTTGTATGTCCGTGAATTCCATGCTCGTGTCTCAGAGGCTAAAGCGGATAAGGGCGTGTGTATTACGGCAGGCTTGTTTAGCGAAGAAGGTCGCAAATATGCAGAAGGCCGCCCTATCGATTTGGTAGATAAGAACGGCCTTGTTAAGATTTTAAAGAAGATTGACAGCTAGCTTTTAACGAATCTTTTCGATTTTTTCGTGCTGCTCGTCAAATATCTCCATGATATGATCGATGACCTTTTGCTTGGGATCTGCTTCGTCGGCAGGAAGTGAAGCCAAATAGTCTTTACGGAACTGTTTACAATCAATAACAGGGCTTGCGCCAAAAATCTGGACGGCTGGCTCAATCAAGTCTGCCAGCATGTCGTCTGGATTGTTCATATCGATGGTGAGGGCGCTTCCGTTAATCGTAACCAAAATCATGACATCAAACATTCGCAAGTAAGAGTCGATTTCTCGGAGGCCTCGTTTTGTCTCTGGATGGCCAGGTCGGTAGCGGGTTCCGCTGGGGAAGACCAAGATGACTTCACCGTCTCGCTTGCATTTGTCCATAGCGCGCATTGCGGCCAGGTTAATCGTGCGGGCGCGTTTTTCTTCTTCGAGTTTTTCTTCTTCGGTCTGAGCTTTTTCTTCAGCCTTTGTGAGCGAGCGGGTGGGGTAAATGACGACTCGCGTAAAACTTTCTGCAAAGGCGCGGACAAGGGGATTTGCCTCGTTGAGTTTCATTCCTGCGATTGCGACGATTCGTTTTGAAAGGTCTTTGCCTTCCTCGCCCAAATCATGCTCCAGAAGATAGCAGAGAGCGGGCAAGTCAGTGTTTGAGTAGTGCTCCATGAGAATGAGACCGTGCTTGCCAGATTTGACCGCATCTAAAAAAGCGCGGAAATTTTCTTTGCCTTCAAGACGGCTTCCTTCCGCCATATTGTCCTCAACGAGCTTGTCCATAAATTTGCGCGTCTGGGGATTTTCTTTTTGATAAACATTCGTCTCATCGATTTTGGCCGCTGCAACCGAAAGATTTGCCAGCGACTTGAACATGTCAGCGTATTTTTCACGAATTGAAAGTGCCATAGTTTCCTCTATAAATGTAGTAATCTCTATTTTAAGTCCTAGAAGAGAATTTAGCAAGTTGTTAGAATCATTTATATGGAAATCAAAAGAGTTACGATGATTGGCGTTGGTGCCGTGGGTGCGGTGCTTGCCTCAAAATTAACCGGCTATCTCGGAAAAGAGAATGTGGAATGTCTGGCGGACGGTGAGCGAAAGGCGCGTTATGAGCGGGACGGAATCTTCTTGAACGGCGAAAAACAGGATTTTAAATTCGTAGAAAGCTCAAATGCCCGTGAAAGCGATTTAATCATCATTGCGACAAAGAATTTACAGCTGAATCAGGCGATGGAAATGATGAAAAAGGCTTGCGGAAAAAAGACTTTGATTCTCTCGGTTTTGAACGGAATCCAGAGCGAGCGGGAAATTGCGAAAGTCTACGGCGAGGAAAACCTGCTCTACGGATTCGTAATCAGCCTTAACTCTATCCATGAAGGAAAGAATGTCCTTTGCTCTGACTTCGGAACTGTGGTCTTTGGCGAAAAAAATAATGCTAAAAACGAGCGGACACAGGCTTTGTGCGAGCTTTTTGAAAAATCAGGGATGCGCTACAAAAATCCCGATGACATTCATTTTGAAATGTGGAAGAAATTCTTCATAAATACGGTTTTCAACACTCTCTCAGCCATTACCCGTTCTCCCTATGGAGGATTTAAGTATGAGGTCATGCAGAATCTGGCCCGGAAAGTGGGAGATGAATTCCTTCGAGTGGCAAAAGCAGAGGGAATTACGCTGCCGGAGACGATTTGTGAGGACGCAATCAATATGATGTGTCACCATGACAGCAAGGGAAAAACGAGTATGCTTCAGGATATGGAAGCGGGCCGCAAGAGCGAGAATGACTTTTTCTGCGGAACGATTGTCCGTCTTGCAAAATCTCACGGAATTTCAACGCCTTATTGCGAATTTTTAAGGGATTTAATCGAGGGAAGCGAATCTGTAAGAAATATCTGAAAATGATGTATAAAGAAAAATCGCTTTTGTTCCATTGCACTCAGGCTAATCGAACGAGCAAGCCTTGCGCCATATCCTGTCGAACTTGAATTCTTTTTAGATTTTCACTAAGATAGAATCCGATTTTGGGGGCGTAGCTCATCTGGTAGAGCATTTGGTTCGCAATCAAAGGGTGGTCGGTTCGAGTCCGATCGTCTCCACAAAGTTCCGCAAAAACAGCGGAACTTTTTTTGTTTTAAACGAGATTTTAGAGCTTCATCAGACAGTTATGCTCTAAATCAATTATTCGCTGGTTTCTGCTACCGCGGAAATTAAGTGTGAGGTCTCTCTGGCTTTCGATGTAGGGGCCATCAACAAGAACATCTATGCAGGCCAACATTCGGTTAGTAAAGGCCGTGTGCTTGCGTCCGTCCGCGGGGAGCAAATCTTTGTCGTAGATATAGCCTGTGTAGCACCAGATATTTTTTTTTGGAAAGGCTTTTTTTACTGTTTCGAGAAATGGTGCGAGCACTTCTTGATTTTCTTCTTCAAAAGGCTCGCCTCCTAATACGGTTAGCCCATCGATATATGATGGAGCAAGCGCATCGAGAATTTCCATTTCTGTCATTTCAGTAAAGATATTGCCGAATTTAAAATCCCAGGTAATCTGATTGTGACAACCTTTACAGTGATTCCGACAGCCTGAGACGAAGAGAGAAACTCTTACGCCTAGACCGTTGGCAATATCTGTTTTTTTAATTGTTCCGTAATACATGGACGCCTTCGTTTACAAGTGGAGAACGCGCTCCTTGATTTCTTGCGTGCGACCCTGATTCCAGTATTGTGTGCCGATGTAACCGCAAGTGCGGCGAGCGACATTCATTGTTGCCTGATCCTTGTTGCCGCAGTTGGGGCATTGCCAGATCAGTTTGTTGTCGCTGTCGGTGACGATTTGAATTTCACCTGTATAACCACATTTCTGGCAGCAGTCAGATTTTGTGTTGAGCTCGGCGTACATGATGTTCTCGTAAATGTGTTTGAGAAGAGTCATAACAGCCGGAATGTTGTTCTCCATGTTTGGAACTTCAACATAGCTTACCGCACCGCCCGGAGAAAGCTCCTGGAACTGGCTTTCAAAGGTGAGCTTTGAGAAAGCGTCCATTGGTTCAGTAACATGAACATGGTAACTATTCGTGATGTAGTTTTTGTCGGTAACGCCCTTGATTTCGCCAAATCGCTTTTTAAGGCATTTTGCGAATTTGTATGTCGTTGACTCAAGAGGAGTGCCGTAGAGAGAGAATGCGATGTTTGAAGCAGCCTTCCACTCTGCACATTTTGCGTTGAGGTGTTTCATGATTTCGATTGCAAAGGGCGTTGCGTCAGGGTCAGTGTGGGGCTTTCCTGTCATGTAGCGAACGCACTCACACAAGCCTGCATAGCCCAAAGAAATCGTTGAGTAACCGCCAAAGAGCAGTTTGTCGATTGTCTCACCTTTTTCGAGGCGGGCAAGGGCTCCGTGCTGCCAGAGGATTGGAGCCACATCGCTTGGAGTGCCGAGCAATCGCTGGTGACGGCGCATAAGTGCCTTGTGGCAGAGTTCAAGACGCTGATCGAAAATTTCCCAGAAGACCTTGTAGTCGCCGCCAGAAGAGCAAGCCACATCGACCAAGTTGATTGTGACGACGCCCTGATTGAAGCGGCCGTAATATTTTGGTTTGCCATGCTCGTCGAGATATGGTGTGAGGAATGAGCGGCAGCCCATGCAAGGATAACAGTTTCCTTTGCCGTTTGCATCGACTTTAAGCTCAAGCATCTTTTTTTCGGAAATGTAGTCCGGAACCAGGCGGCGGGCCGTACATTTTGCGGCAAGTTCTGTGAGTGAATAATATTTTGAGCCCGGTTCAATGTTATCAGGTTCGAGGACATAGATGAGTTTTGGGAATGCCGGCGTGACCCAGAAGCCCTTTTCGTTTTTTACGCCCTGGTATCGCTGTTTGAGCATTTCCTCAATAATCATTGCAAGGTCGGCTTTTTCCTGCTCGCTTTTTGCTTCGTTGAGATACATGAAGACAGTGATGAAAGGAGACTGACCGTTTGTTGTCATGAGGGTGACGACCTGATACTGGATTGTCTGAACACCTCTTTTGATTTCGTCCTTGAGCCGCATTTCAACGATTTTGTTGAACTGGTCATCGCTGAATTTAACGCCTGTCTGCTCTTCAATTTTTTCGGTTTCACGCATGATTTTGCGTCGGCTTACTTCAACGAAGGGAGCGAGGTGGGTGAGGGAGATAGACTGACCGCCGTACTGGCTAGAAGCTACCTGAGCGATAATCTGTGTGGCGATGTTACATGCCGTTGAGAAAGAGTGAGGCGTATCGATTTTTGTGCCTGAAATGACAGTGCCGTTCTGCAGCATGTCTTCGAGGTTGACCAAATCGCAGTTATGCATGTGCTGGGCGAAATAGTCTGCATCGTGGAAGTGAATGATTCCCTCTTCGTGAGCCTTTACGATATCTTCATCCAGCAAGAATCGTTTAGTGATGTCTTTTGAGACTTCACCTGCCATATAATCGCGCTGAACCGAAACGACGGTTGAGTTTTTGTTGGAATTTTCCTGTTTAACTTCCTCGTTGTTACATTCGAGAAGAGAAAGAATCTGTGAGTCAGTTGAGTTTGCCCGGCGCATGAGCTGATGCTGGTAGCGGTAAGTGATGTATTTTTTTGCAATGTCGAATGCGCTTGCTTTCATGATGGCCTTTTCGACCAAATCCTGAATAGCTTCGACATTCATCTCGTGATTTTCAGCAGCACATTGTTTTTCGATTGATTCTGCAATGCTTGTGATTGTTGCAGAGCTCATCTGTTCCGACGGTGGAACTTCTTTGTTCGCTTTTGAAATAGCCGTAATGATTTTGTTGATGTCAAATACGACTTCTTCACCGTTGCGTTTGATAATTTTCATGTCGTTTCCCCTCCAATGACTTACATGATAATGATTTGCGATTTTTTTTATTTTTTTCGCAAAAAACACTTGACATTTTGGAAAATCTCATAGTGTTTCTTGCTGTAATTATCGGTTGAAAAGACACTATCTGTAGTGTTTTCTTTCTTAATTAACAAAATCATAGATTCGCAATCGTTTTATGTCAATCCATTTTTTGCAGAAAGTCGAAAAAATCAAAATCATGTCTGTTTTGTCTAATCAAGTGCAAAATGAAGGGAAATGTAAAAATATCTGAAAAAGTTAGCATTTGACAACAAAGGTTAGATTTAGTATATTTTTATTACGATAACAAAAATTAGACGAGACTAACAAAATGAGTTTTGACGAGACGATAATCCACTGTTCTGCACCCGCTTTGTGCGGAATCAAACCGGCGAATCTTTTCTCAATGGACGCCGAAAGTTTTATGAAAGGTCGGAAAAAGCTTTTAAAATGGCAGGGAGATTTCTGCAAGTCAAAGCGATATTTCGTGCCGCTCAAAAAAGACGACTCTCGCTTTTTGTTCTTTGTCTATGACCGCGAATTGCTGGAAAAAATCATTTCTTGTGCAGAAAATATCCGCTACTTGGAATCAAAAGGATATTCCTTTGAAAAGGGCCTGAACGGAATTCTCTGCGAGCTTTTGCACCGCCTTATGTACAAATCATGTAGTGAAACCTGCATGAAATGGCTCGATGAAGGACTGTCAGTTCCAGTCGTTGCCAAAAAATATTCAAATCAAAAAAAAGGAGCGTAAAATATGGTAGCTATCGTATACGCATCAACAACAGGAAACACGGAGGCTCTTGCAAATGCCGCAAAAGAAGCAGCAGGCGCAGACGCATATTTCTCAACGGCAGATTCTGCTGACAGCGCGGAAGTTCTCAAGGCAGATTTGATTGCTTTGGGAAGCCCTGCAATGGGAGCAGAGCAGCTTGAGGATTCAATGGAATCATTCTATTCATCAATCGAGGGAAGTTTGAGCGGAAAAACAGTCGTTCTCTTCGGTTCTTATGACTGGGGCGACGGCGCTTTCCTTGAAGATTGGAAAGGCCGGCTTGAGGGAGCAGGCGCAAGTGTGAAAGCTGTCGTTAAAGCCCAGCTTACTCCAGATGACGCCGCTCTTTCAGAAATGAAAGCTGCAATCGCGTAAGTTACGCAAATAAATCTGTTTTTTTAAGCCATTCTGCGACGGCCGTTGCCTCTTTATCCAGAGGGCGGTCGTCCTCAACAAATGCACTCATCTTTCGAACTTCCTCATGCACTTTCTGCGTGAAGGGGGCGAAATCTTCTTTTCCAGCCAAATCCACTGCCTGCATTGCGGCCAGCAAGTGAGTCGCGAACTGCAAGAAAACAAGCTCAATCTGCTCGGTGAATTTTCGTGCTGAAATCGTTCCCATTGAAACTTTGTCCTGATTGAGGGCTTCTGTCGGAGCCGAGGTAAGGGAAACCGGAAAACAATAGGTCGCAACCTCTCCGCGGATTGCGCTGATTGTAATTTGGGCGGCTTTAAATCCGAGCCGAAGTCCTGCGCGAGGGTGGTCAGCCGGAGTAAAAGGAATAAGGTTTTCGGTAAGGCCGTTGAATTTTCCGTCGATGATAATTTCTGCCTGCTTGTCGCTTAAATCCGCTATGTTGGCAAGAGCCGTCCTCATGTAGTCACAGGCTGCGCAAATGTGACCGCCGTAGAAATTTCCCGTGTTATAAAGACGCTCTGCATCGATGTCAACGAGGGGATTGTCATTTGCGCTGTTCAGCTCTTCAGTAATCATTTCCCTTGCAAAACGAAGGGTGTCCCTGTAAACGCCGGTAATCTGTGGGGCGCAGCGGATTGAATATCTGTCCTGAATTTTATTCTGCTGGGCGACAAAGCCTTTTCCGTCAAGCTTTTCAATCTGATTTTTTAAAAAGTCCTCGTATTTCCAGACCCGCTTTGACTCCGTGATGATATTGTGGACATAAACCGCCGATTCCATCTGTCCCCGGTGATTTTTAATCTGGCTTACCTTCGTGACGAAAGGAGTGTCCTTGCCGCGAGTGATTTCTGATGTGACCGCCGTGAGGAAGTCAGAGATATTGGCCAGACGCTGGGCTTTTTTCCAGGCAAGGGAAGCCACCGCCGTCATTACGGAAGTGCCGTTCATTAAAGCCAGGCCTTCTTTTGCCTCGATGGGAAGCGGCTCGATTCCCTCTGCCTTGAAAGCCTCGGCTGCAGGAACAATTTTTCCTTTATAGTAAACATCCCGCTGCCCCATAATGACCGCCGCAAGGTAAGAAAGTGGAGTGAGGTCTCCAGAAGCACCCACAGAGCCTAGCTGGGGAATTACCGGGATGATGTCTTTGTTCAAAAGAGTGACCATCATGCGAGCAAGTTCCGGCCGAATGGCTGAATGACCGCCCTTTACATTTCCGTTCAGGCGTGCAAGAACTACAGCCCGGCCTGTCTCGTGGTCAAATTTTGGCCCCAGTCCGATTCCATGATAAGCGCAAATGACCCGCTGCAACTCTCCGGCTTTTTCCACGCTAATCTGATTGTGGCAGGAATCGCCAAAATCCGTGGTGACTCCGTAAGTCGGAACGCCAGTTGCAATATAGTCCATTAAAAATTTTCGTGATTTTTTTAATGTATCCCAGAATTTTTCGTCTGTGGGAAGTGCGACTTCTTCATTTTTGTAAGCGACATCGCATACATCTTCTATTGTAAGTTCATTTCCGCTGATAATTTTCATAATGGTTAAGTGTATTCTTTTTATGAGATGTCGTAAATAATGATAGAAAAAAAATTTTTTTTTTGGTATAACAAGATATATAGGAGTATAAGCTATGAAAAAACTTTTGGCATTGGTTACTGTTGTTGCAATTCTTGGTTCAACATCCCTGTTTGCTTCAGGAAAAAAGGATTCGTCTTCAAATGAGACTACGGAAACAACCGAGCGCACAAAGTCAGAATCAGAAGAAAAACTTGAGGCAGCGGCAAAGGATGTAAAAGAATCTACAAAAAATGCTGTTGAGGTTACAAAAGAAGCTGGAAAAACAGTAGGGGATTCTGCAAAAGAAACTGGTAAAGAAATCGGTGAGGCTGCAAAAGCTGCAGGAAAAGAAATTAAAAATGCAGCCCAGAATTTTAAAAATGATGTAAAAGAATCTCTTAATAAAGATTCATCTTCAAAAAACTAAAAATTAGGGTACTAAAAATGGATATTCGTTATTCAACAGGAAAAGAGCCGTTCAAAAGAATGACTACCGAAGAAATGCGTGAGGAATTCCTCATCCAGAACATTTTCATCAAAAATGATGTCACAGCTGTTTACAGCCACATCGACCGAATCGTCACATTGGGCGCAATGCCGACAGACGAGACAATCCGCCTTGACAAAAACATCGACGCAATGAAAGATTTCGGCGTTGACTTCTTCTTGCAGAGACGAGAGCTTGGCATGATTAACATCGGCGGCGACGGAGTTGTCGTTGCAGACGGCAAAACTTACGAAATCAAGCACTACGACGCACTTTACTTGGGAGCAGGCACAAAAGAAGTCACGCTTGCTTCAAAAGACGCAAAAAATCCGGCTAAGTTCTACATGAACTCAACTCCGGCTCACTGCACTTACCCAAGCCGCATCATCACTTACGAGCAGGCAAACCATATTCACATGGGAAGCGCCGCAGAATCTAACGACCGCACAATCAACCAGTACATTCACCCGTCAGTCCTGGACACCTGCCAGCTTTCAATGGGCATGACTCACTTGGAGACAGGCTCTGTCTGGAACACAATGCCGGCTCACACTCACGAGCGACGCATGGAAGTCTACTTCTACTTCGACTTCCCAGAAGATCAGGTTGTTTTCCACATCATGGGCGAACCCCAGCAGACCCGCCACCTCGTAATGCACAACAACGAGGCCGTAATCAACCCAAGCTGGTCAATCCACTCAGGCTGCGGTACAAGCAACTACACCTTCATCTGGAGCATGGGCGGCGAAAACCGCACCTACACCGACCAAGATTGGATCCGCACGCCAGATCTGCGTTAGCAGTCTGGCGAAGTTAAATAACTTCCTTGCAGGACGAGGCGGCTTGTCCGCCTCATAAGAACACCGGATCTGCGATAGATTTTTTCTATAGTCAGAAAAACTTCTTTCCGATATTCTATATAAGCCCTTGTTTGCTTGTGGGGCAGGCAAGGGTTCTCTGGAGAGTCCTCACGATGGAGTGGGGCGCCGAAGGGTTAAGATTATTACAATCGATATCTCAGGCACAAAGGACAGGGCGAAAGAAGTTCCAATCCTACTCTTTGGAGAGTTTGTTTCATTCTTTTTGAATGTGGCAAACTCTATTTTCTTTTTAAACGGGGATTTAAAAATGTTTGACCAAATCCTTAACTTAATCGACGATGTTGTCTGGGGAATTCCTACCATCGTTCTAATCTTGGCTACGGGCTTAGTTTTGACGATTCGTGCCCGCGGATTACAGTTTACAAAACTCGGCCGGGCTTTCCGCTCAATTTTCAAAGAGAATGAAGGTCACGGTGAGCTTTCAGGTTTTTCTGCCCTTTGTACTGCACTTTCTGCAACTATCGGTACAGGTAACATTGTCGGTGTCGCAACGGCTATCGCTGCCGGCGGTCCTGGCGCTCTCTTCTGGATGTGGATTGCGGCAATTTTGGGAACGGCGACAAAATTCGCTGAGTGTATGCTTGCAATCAAATACCGTGAAGTAAAAGAAGACGGTCATGTCTTGGGCGGCCCATTCTACACAATCGAAAAGGGCATGGGAAAAAGCTGGAAGTGGCTTGCGATTCTCTTCGCTGTTTTTGGCGTTCTTGCAGGTCTCTTGGGTATCGGTACAATGACCCAAATCAACGGAATCACATCTGCCGTCAACATGGCATTTGACCCGAAAAACGCAAACATCGCTTTCACAATCGGCGAAAACTCATACACTTGGGCCACGGTTATCGGCGGCGCAGTTGTCACAATCTGTGCGGCTCTTGTAATCTTGGGCGGGCTCAAACGAATTTCAAAAGTTGCAGAAAAAGTCGTTCCAGCAATGGCAATC
Organism: Treponema sp. UBA3813; assembly: GCA_002368605.1. Classification (GTDB taxonomy): domain Bacteria; phylum Spirochaetota; class Spirochaetia; order Treponematales; family Treponemataceae; genus Treponema_D. The sequence continues at coordinate 64,987 of DFEB01000078.1, forward strand.
ATCTATGTATTCCTGGGACTTTCAGTAATTCTCATGAACGCGACAAAAGTTCCGGCCGCCTTCGCCCTCATCTTCAAATCAGCATTCGGTTTCAAGGCAGTGGCAGGCGGAGCAATCGGCTGGACAATCAAGCAAATCACCGAGTCAATGCAGAAAGGTATCGCACGAGGAATTTTCTCAAACGAGGCGGGCTTGGGTTCTGCTCCAATCGCTGCGGCTCCGGTTCAGACAAACGAGCCTGTAGAGCAGGGCCTGGTAAACATGACGGGAACAATCATCGACACGCTCATTGTTTGCACAATGACAGGTTTGGCAATCGTCATCGCTCTTTGTAATCCATCTTTCAATGCAACAGACTTGAAAGGCGTTCAGCTTACGGCGGCAGCCCTCTCGTTCGACTTGGGCGGCGACGGCGTTTCTGTTCAGTTCCTTCTCATGCTCTGCTTGGCATTCTTCGCATTCACCACGATTTTGGGCTGGGACTACTACTCAGAAAAGTGCTTGGAATATCTCACCAATGGCCGCATGAAGCTGGTCTTCATCTATCGCCTGGTTTACATCGCCGCAATCGCAATCGGCCCCTACTTCACAGTTAACGCTGTATTCACAATTGCCGACATCACAAACGGACTCATGGCAATTCCAAACTGTGTCTCGCTGATTGTTTTGAGCGGAGTCGTTGCAGAAGAAACAAAGAAATACTTTGCAAAATATCCGACGCTTTAATTAATGCATAATTCATAATTTTGCAGTGAAAAATTGGTACCGGACGGGCACATGGCTTGTCCGGTGTTTTTTATGAGGGGAATTAGTGGAAAGTGTATCTGTAGCCGGCTGACATTAAGAAAACTTTTCTTGTGCCGACTTTATCGCCGTCAGATTTCAGCTCGCCTAAGTCAATCATGTAGCGGGCATTCAGCAAAAGTGCGGAAGTTTTATTGAAGTTGAAGGCGAAATCTGCGCCGAAGGCCGTTCCGAAAATGCAGGCATTGTCGATTTTGTCTTTTGAACTTCCTGACTTGCTAGCAAGTGTATTTCCATTATATTTTGCTGTCACATCAATTTCCTGCTTTATCTTTCCAATTGGGAATGAAAGGTAAAATCCTGCCTGCGGGATAAATTCAAAAAAGCCGCCTTTATTGACCGTGTATGTCACGAGGAAAGGAAGTTCCATGGTGGTATAAGTAATCTTGTCTTTAACTTCCATTTTTACTCCGCTGGATTTTGATTCTATCGTCAGTTCTGTACCGTTATTGAATAAAAATCCTAATTCTGCCTGTAAACCGAGGGCTGGAATTTTTTCAAAACTGTAGTTGCCCCAAAGTGCAAAACCGCCGCACAAAATCGTTTTGTTATCGACAGAATATGAAGCAGGATTTCCTGTTATAGAAGAAAGCTCACTTGCGACAGAATTTCCCAGTCCTCGTTTTATGTCATCTGCAATAGTCATGTCGCTGACACCCAGTGAACCACGGACACCGAAAGACATTTGTGAGAGTTGTGCGAAAGAGCTTGAAAGCAGCAGTGCTCCCACAGCCAAAGTCGTAATCAATTTTTTCATATAAAACTCCTTTTTGTTATAATTTGCGTAATATGTCTGAATATTACTTAAATATAACAATCTGTTATAAGGGTAACACAGATTTAACAATCGTTCAATCAGATATTACGCACTTTAGCGTATTATGAAAATATGAGTTTTAGAGAGAATCTAAAATCTGAATTAGTTTTCCGCGGTATTCTGGTAAAAGAGCTTTCTGCCAAAACAGGAATAAATAAAAGGACTCTGGACAATTATCTGCGGGAAAAAAGCAGTACGCCTCCCGCAGACATAGCCGTAAAAATCGCCGATGCTTTGGGCGTTTCCGTGGAATTTTTAGTTACAGGCACGGATAAAAAGTCTTCGCTCAGCCCGGAAGAACGCTATTCGTCAGATGTGCGAATTCTCGCCAAAAAACTTTCAGCAATGACCGAAAACGAGAAAAAATTAGTCACTGCCCTTGTCGAAGAAATTGAACGGCAGAGAATTTGCTAGTAATCTCCGCTAAAATTCGCTATATTATTCCTATGATAAAAATACAGTCCTACGCTGAAATTGAGCCGGAATTCTTTACAGGCCGTGATTTCGGTGCTTCTATTGATATTGTAAAAGATGTGCTTTCCGATGTTAAAAATCGGGGAGACGCGGCTTTATCTGAGTACGGTGCAAAATTCGATGTGTCGGCGCCTTCTTCCCTTGAAATCCCGCAGTCTGAGCTAAAGTCGGCTGCTGAAAAAATGCAGAGGGAAAATCCTGAGCTTTACAAGGCGATTGAATATTCTCACGATTTGGCCCTTCGCTTTGCAAAAAAACAGCGTGAGTCTTTTGATGATTTTGAAGTTGAGCTTACCGAGGGCGTTTTTACGGGGCAGAAAAATATCCCTGTTGACCGTGCGGGCGTTTATGTTCCGGCTGGCCGCTTTCCTCTCGTTTCGACCGTTGTGATGACCATTACTCCGGCGGTGGCGGCAGGCGTTAAGGAAGTAATTCTCTGCACACCGCCCCGTGTTCACCCGGAGGACAAGGCTGCCGCCGAAAAAGCTGGCACTGGCATTCCCGGAAAGCCTTTCCTTGGCGGAAAACCCTATGCTGACGAAAATATTATGGCGGCGGCTTACATTTGCGGCGTAACAAAAGCTTTTGCTTGCGGAGGAGCTCAGGCAATCGGAGCGATGGCTTTCGGAACTCAGTCAATTCCCCGCACTGATGTAATCGTAGGCCCCGGCAATAAATTCGTCGCAGAGGCAAAAAAGCTGGTTTACGGCACTGTCGGAATCGATATGGTGGCAGGCCCCACAGAAGTCTTCATCATCGCGGACAAATCGGCGAATCCTTCTTGGGTTGCCGCTGACCTTTTGGCTCAGGCAGAGCACGACATTGTAGCCCAGCCGGTCATGGCCACTGATTCAGAAGCATTGGCAAAGGCCGTGGCAGAAGAAATCGAAAAACAGCTTGCCACGCTTCCCACAAAGGCAACGGCAAAGCAGAGCATAAAAAATTGCGGAAGAATCATCATCTGTAAAAATCTTGAAGAGGCGGCTGAATGTGCCAACAAAAAAGCCCCTGAGCATCTGGAGCTTGCCATGGAAGAGGGAGCGGTGCGGGATAAAATCGCTTCCCTCGTCCACAATTACGGCTCCCTTTTCATCGGTCACGGAAGCGCGGAAGTTTTCGGCGACTATGCGGCCGGCCTCAATCACACTTTGCCAACCAGCGGAAGCGCGCGATTCACCGGCGGTTTGAGCGTCCGAGTCTTCTTGAAGACCGTAACTACTTTGCGCACAATCCCCGGCTCAAAGGGCGCGGTGGCTTCGGCAGAGGCTTCAGGCGTTCTTGGAGATGCGGAAGGACTGGCCGGTCACGCGCGGGCAGCACGAATCAGATTGTAAGATTCAGAAAGAGGAATTGGAGAATATTATGAAAATTTACAAATTAGGCGAAGAAGTTTTAAGAAAAAAGGCTCTTCCGGTTAAGGAAGATGAAATCAATGATTCTCTCCGCGAGACATTCAACGAAATGTTTGAGACTATGCTGGAGGCAGACGGCGTTGGTTTGGCCGCTCCTCAAATCGGAGATTCCCGCCGTTATTTCGTAATCATTTCTGACGATGAAGTGCGCCGGGTTTTCGTAAATCCTCAGATTGTCGCCACAAGCAATGATTTGTGCGATTATGACGAAGGCTGCCTTTCTTTGCCAGGTTTTAACGAAACGATTAAACGCCCGTCAAAAGTTACGGTTCAGGCTCTCAACGAAAACGGAAAGCCCTTCACCCTTGAAGCAGACGGACTTTTAGCTCGAATCATACAGCACGAGTACGACCATCTTGAAGGAATCGTTTATATTGACCGTGGTGACCCTCAGATTGCCGCTGAAATCACCGAAAAAATGAAAAAACGCCTGGAGCGTTCCGCTAAAAAAGAAGCCGAAAAAGCTAAAAAAGCCGCAAAAATCGCAGCTAAAATTGCCGCAAAAGAAGCAAAAAAGGCTTCAAAATAAAAGCCCATGCAAAGTTTAAAAATCATTTACGCAGGCTCACCCCTTGCCTCTAGTATCGTTCTGAAAAATCTCATCGCCGTTCAAAAAGAATGCGGATTTCAGATTGCGGGAGTCCTTACAAATCCTCCTGCAAGCCGGGGCCGACACTCTGAGCTGATTCCCACGGAAGTCGCTGTGGTGGCGCGGGAAAATAATATTCCTGTCTTTGAATTTGACCACCTTATGAGCGAGGCCAGGGATTCAATTTCTCCATTGGGCGCGGATTTGCTCGTCTCTTTTGATTACGGCCGCATTTTCGGGCCGAAATTTCTCGCTCTTTTCCCTTTGGGCGGAATCAACCTGCATCCAAGTGCCCTTCCAAAATACCGCGGCTGTACTCCGGTTCCGGCGGCTCTTCTCAATGGCGATAAAAGTCTTGGAGTCACTGTGCAAAAGCTGGCTCTGGCAACTGACGAAGGCGACATTCTCGCACAAACAGAAATTCCTTTGGACGGCAGCGAAACAACTCTTTCTCTGATGGACGGCGATGGCAAATCAAGCGCAGTCACGGACGCGGGAGTAAAACTTCTCAAAAAAGTCCTCAAGGAAATTTCCAATTCTGATTCAGAACTTGTCGGAAAAAAGCAGTCTGGCGAAACAAGTTACACGGAATTCCTCAAAAAAGATGACGGAAAAATCGACTGGAATGAAAGTGCAGAGCTAATTGAGCGAAAAATCCGGGCATTCACGCCCTATCCACTTTGTTTTTCTTCCTTTAACGGTGTTCGGGTCACGATTCTTAAAGCAAAAATCGGAGATGCAGAATCTTCCGAAAAGCCGGGCACGGTTCTTCCTTACCGAAAGGCCGTGGGAATCGAAATTGCCTGTGGCGGCGGCTCAACTCTCGTGGTGACGGAATTGCAGCAGGAGAAAAAAAAGGCCATGGATTACAAGTCTTTTCTCAATGGTGCTAGAAATTTTGTTGGTTCTATATTAGAGTAATAGGAACTTTTTATGAACAAAAGACGGACTAAAAGAAATGAAAATTAAGAATCTTAAGCCCAAAGAACTTGCGGAAAATCTTAAAAGCGAAGGAATAAAAACAGTTTCTGCAATCAATGAGAATAGAAAGCCATTTTTGCTGGTGGTAATTATCGCTCTTGTACTCATGTTCTCAATCTGTTGGATTACTTTTTTTGCTACAGTTCGGGAAGCAGAGCAGGTTATGGTTCCAAATGTGGAAGGAAAGGAACTTACAACGGCTCTCCTTGAAATGCAGGTCAAAGAGCTTTATCCAAAAATCCAGCTCAAATACACAGACAATCCTGACGATGCGGGTAAAATCCTCGCACAAAATCCAGAGGGTGGCTCAATTGTAAAGGCAGGGCGAAGAATCACACTCACTGTCAGCCGAGGTACCATTCTTGATCATGTAGAAAATTACATTGGTCAAAATTACGATAATGTCAAAATCAACTTGCAGACTATGTTCACTGGCTCAAGCAAGCCTCTTATCGTACTAGCAGAGCCCTCTTATAAGTCTGATCAGAGTGATGCCGGAACAATTCTTGCTCAGGATCCGCCTGAAGGCACGATTATTTCAAGTCCCGTTACAGTAAAGTTGATTGTCAGCCGGGGTCCAGAATTTGAAAATACGCGAGTCCCGAAAATCACAGGTCTTGATATTGCGAAATTGCTCCAGACTATGGCTTCTTCAAAAATTGTTTTCGACTTTACAAGTCATATTGCTGGCGATAACGAAAAGGAAGGCACGGTTACAAGTCAGCAGGAACTTTCAAATCAGTATGTTCCGAATTATACGCGGGTAACGGCAGAAATTGCCCTTCCCAAAAAACAAAAAGATGACAATGTTATGGGCTTATTCACGGCAAATCTTCCGAATTATCCCTATGCCGTTGAGATGACGCTTGAATCTTCAAAAGACGGAATACACAATCAGATTATTACTATAAAACATACGGGCGGCTTGGTCACCATTCCTTACATTGCGCAGAAGGACAGTGAATTGATTCTTTCTATTGCTGGAAGAACTGTCGCACGCCAAATGACCGAATAGCGAGATAAAGAGATGATACTGAACCTAATCAATTTTGCTGGTAGTTTGTGTTTCTTGCTTTACGGCATGAAACTTATGAGTGACGGAATCCAAAAGAGCGCGGGTCAAAAGTTGCAGGCTGCCCTTGCTTTTATGACAGGAAATCGCTTCGTGGGGCTTCTTACAGGCTGTATCCTCACCATGATTATCCAGTCTTCGGGCGCAACTACGGTTATGCTGGTCAGCTTCGTAAACGCGGGGCTTGTTTCGGTCACTCAGGCAATCGGCGTTATCTTCGGTGCCAACATCGGTACTACGGTCACGGGCTGGATTGTCGCTTTGGGCTCTAGTTTTGAAATCAAGGACTATGCTGTTCCAATTTTCGGTCTTGGCTATCTTCTTTACATTCTCAAACGCTTAAAATCAAGAGAAGGCTTATGGCTCGCTATTATGGGCTTCGGTCTTCTCTTTTTTGGTCTCGGCGGACTTTCAGACTTTTTCGCCGTTCCAGATGTTAAATCCTTTGTCATTCATTTTATCGATGCCGTGAACGGTTTTGGCGCAATCAGCTATGTCATCGGTCTTTTCATCGGAATCTTTCTTACCGCCCTTATTCACTCTTCTTCCGCAATGTCGGCCATCGTCATCGGTATGGCAGTGGCAATGTCAAAAGAAGGAAATGCAAGTATCGAGGAACTCAATGAATTCTGGCGCTTCGGCGCGGTAATGATTATCGGAAGCTCGGTAGGCTCAACAGTGGACGCGATTCTTGCGGCTATCGGTGCCAACGCAAACGCAAAGCGCACGGCGGCAGTTCATGTTCTTTTCAATGTGGCTACGGTTATTATCGCCCTTATTTTCTTCAATCCTTTCATGAGTTTTGTGGAATTCGTCTCGCCGGGTCACAACATCGTTTTCCGAATCGCTATGCTTAACACGGCTTTCAAAGTCATGGGTACGGTGATTTTTATTCCTTTCGTCAATCAGATTTCAAAATTCGTCAGTATTCTTATTAAAGACGATAAAATTCCTGAAGGCACGGTCTACAAGCTTGAATTCAACGAGCGCATGGCTATTGAGTCTCCTGAAGGTTGTGTTTTCCGGGCTCAGAGTGAAGTCAAGCTCTTTTCCGATAAGGTTGCCCAGATGTTCGATGAGTTGCAGGCAGGATTCTCAAATTTCAATTCTGATTTTGTCACTGGCGGCTACGAGGAAATCGTCAAAACCGAAGATTATTGCGACCAGATGAACGAGCAACTTACCCAGTATCTTGTCCGTTGTACCCACTTGCACTTGAGCGATGAGGCAAAAGACAATGCCGCTCTTATGATGCAGCTTATCTCCGAAATGGAAGCTATGGCCGATGGTTGTCTCAATATCGCTTACCAGCTTAAAAAGGCAATCGAAAAGGAAATGAAGTTCAACAAAGAAGATTTCGATCGCTTGCTCCCTTACTTTGAGCTTGCCCGACAGCTTATGTTCTTCATCTACAAGAATGTGTCAAAAATCCAGCGGCTTACCCCGGAACAGTTCCAGTTTGCCAGCGAGCTTGAGCAGCAGATTGACGATGAGAGAATCGCCCTTCGTAAACTTGCCCGAAGCCGCCTTGAGACTGGCGGGGACGTCCGCTCAGAGCTTTTGTACATGGACATTATCCGCCAAATCGAGAAAATCGGTGACCGCTGTTTCGACGCAGCCGGCGATTTGAGATAAAGTTTGCACGAAAACAGATTCTCGGTTATAATAAGCTAACTGTCTTTTTTGGAGGATTTTATGTACGAGTCGGGCGAAGATTACCTCGAAGCAATATTAAGATTACAGTTAGAAAACGGATTTGTTCGCTCCGTAGATGTGGCAAATAAACTGGCTGTTTCGCGCCCCAGTGTCAGCCGGGCAATGGGCTTGCTCGAAAAAGACGGCTTTGTTGAATTCGGCATGGGAAACATGCTCAAACTCACCGAAAAAGGCAAGGCAAAGGCCGAAGATATTTACAATCGCCACAAATTGCTCACGGTTTTCTTGCAGAAAATCACCGGGCTTCCAGAAGATCAGTGCGAAGAGAATGCCTGCCGCGTTGAGCATCAAATTGATGCCGATGTAGTAAAGGGAATTCAAATCTGGGTCGATAAAAACTAAAAAAAATCCTGAAAAAAGTTGCATAAAGCTAACAAAAGTTGTTGACAAAAAAAAGATAAAATGCTTTAATGAATATGAAAGTTAGCTATACCTAACTATTTTAGTACCTCTTTAAGAAATTGCTTTTAGTGATTTCGGTGGAGTTGAGTTTATCGGGTGCTGTAGGTAGAGATGCAACATCCAATGATACCGGGGTCTTGAAATTTTGACTGTTTCTTCAAGATACCCGGTATTTTTTTCTTTTCCCTTGTCTTCAATCAAAATTTTCTATTATATTTAGCTTATGAAAAAATTACTTCATTTTCTTGCAATTATTGGAATTGTTATTGTCGGCGTCATTGCGGTCGTGTCCCTTTTTGCCATTGTTTTCTTAAAAGCATGGAAGCCTTTTGGCGGTAAAGCCAGCAAGGCTGACCGAAAGAATTACGCCGAGCGAGCCGCCAATTTTGACGGGAAAAAATTCCACAATGAAGAAGATTTTTCTGCCGTAATGGACAAAAACGCTGCTCCAGACCCCCTTACTTTCTCAAAACGGCAGCCACGCCCTGATTTTGAATTTCCTACGAAGATGCCGGATTATCTTTCTGACCCAGAAAACCGCCTGCCTCTTGAGGAATTCCGCGTCACCTGGTTCGGGCACTCTTCACTTTTGCTTCAAATGCACGGCATGAATATTTTGATTGACCCGGTTTTCTCAGAGATGATTTCCCCGGTCAGCTGGGTTGGAAGCAAGCGTTTCTCTCATCCGCCGGTAAGCGTTGCCCAATTGCCTGAAATCGACATTTTGATTCTTTCCCACGACCATTATGACCACTTGGATTACGATGTGATTTGCCAAATCGATCCGAAAGTCAAACAGTATATCGTGCCCTTAGGCGTTGAAAATCACCTCAAACGCTGGAAAGTAAAGGCCGAAAAAATCACGAACATGGCATGGTGGGAAGAAACAGAAATCAACGGGCTTACGATTGCCTGTACGCCTTCACAGCATTTTTCTGGCCGCAAACTCGTTGACAACATGACGACCCTTTGGTGCAGCTGGGTTTTAAAAGACGATTATCACAAGATTTTTGAAAACGGAGATTCAGGATTTGCCCCGCATTTCGAGAAAATTCACGAAAAGTACGGAGATTTTGATTTTGCCCTTATGGAATGCGGCCAGTACGATGTGCAGTGGCCGAAAGTGCACATGTTTCCGGAGCAGTCGGCTCATGCCGCAAAAATTTTGGGGGCGAAAGTCGTGCAGCCAATTCACTGGGGAGCGATTGTTCTTTCCCGCCACGGTTGGGACGACCCGGTGGAGCGCTTTTTGCTTGCCGCAGAAAAAGAAAATCTCACGGTCATCACGCCCTGCATTGGACAGACCGCGAGATTGGAAACGCCGTCCTTGTTCATGGAAAGATGGTGGCGAAGAGAAGTTCTAACGCTATTGCGCTGATTTTACATATTCGATTGCACTGTCAGCGGCGATTTTACCGAAAATACAGTAGTCCGCGACGGCATTTCCGCCTAAGCGGTTTGCTCCGTGGATTCCGCCAGTTACTTCCCCTGCTGCAAACAAGCCCGGAATCGACTGTCCGCTCTTGTTAATAACCTCTGCCTTTGTGTTGATTTTGAGACCACCCATTGTGTGATGAACAGCCGGTTCAACTTCAATCGCATAGAAGGGACCTTGTGAAATTGGTCTTTCCATGCTACTCGGATTTCGACCGAAGTCCCCATCTTTTTTTTGCTCAACGAATCGGTTATATTCTTGAATCGTGTATTCTAGCGCGACTGCATCGATTTGAGTTTTTTCAGCAACTTCTCTGAGAGTGTTTCCTTCTGTAAGCAAACCTTGTTTTGCATAATCTTCAACGGCTTTTAATGATTCTCGGATTTTTTGGTCAAAAATAATGAAAGCAGATTTTTCTGGACACTTGAGAATTGCCGCAGAGACTATATCGCGGGTTTCAATCTCATTAACAAATCGCCTTCCTGCCTTGTTTACGAGAATTGCTCCGTTTCCTCGAATTGCTTCTGTTATCATAATACCGGTACCTTTTACGACGGTAGGATGTGTTTGAATTTGCTCCATTTGAACAAGCTCAGCATTGAATTTTTCGACCATTGGAAAAGCGTCACCTGTTGCCCCCCTCTGATTAGTTGTGCCAAAACCTTCAAGAGCAGCCTGATAAAAAACCACCAAGTTAGGATTTGCGCCAAATCCGCCTGTGGCAATGATTATGGCTTTTGCTCGGACTGTGTATTCACCGCCAGCGTAAGAAACTCGCACTCCGCAAGGATTGCCGTTTTCTTCAATAATATCTATAACCTTGTTTTTGAGTCGGATATCTGCTCCCTGTGCTAAAGCAGCTTTGTGAAGAAGGGGAACAAGGTGTGCTCCAATAGCACTTCCGCCTTTCGGACGATGAATTCGCTTGTTTGTTGCGCCACCGAACATGCCGACATCACTTAAATCAGCTCCAATAAGCGGAGACTGAAGCCATTCGATAATTCCGGCAGACTCATCGACAAGTTTGTGAACAAGATCAGGGTCATTCAGGAATTTACCGCCTTTCATCGTGTCGTTAAAAAAAACTTCTTTTGAATCTTTTATTCCGAGTCTTTCCTGTTCTTTTGTGTAAGCGGCATTGATTCCACCTGTTGAGAAATTTGAATTTCCTCCGACAAAATTCATTTTTTCAAGGACGATTACTTTTGCCCCCTTGCTTGCTGCTTCTGTTGCTGCTGTAAGGCCTGCTCCTCCTGCTCCTATAATTGCAATATCACATTCTGTATCAGAGTAGCTTGTTTCGATAGGATTTTCGTTTTTTGATTTTGCGAGAGCGGCGTCGAGTGCGTCTAGCAGGGCATTGGAAGTTATAGTCGCACCAGAAACAACATCTATATTTTTTGTGTTACCTTCTTCAATAAACTGATTGATAATTTGAATTTTTGCGTTGTCTGCGATTCCGTCAGTTTCCTTTTCGTTTAATATTTCCGCATTGGTAACTTTGCCGCCTGTTATAGTGACGGAAACTTCTACAGTTCCGTTTCGGCCTTCGCCTTCTCCAGAAAATGTGCCGTCTTTTAAGGAATAAGTTTTGCTCCCGCAAGAACATACGGCAAACGAAATTAATAAAACTGAAAATGCTGAAAAGAATTTTGTATATTTCATTATGAGTCCTTAAATTGTGAAATTAATCTGAAATATAATAATACAGAATTAATTTTGGAACAATGAAATTTCGTCTACTTTTATTACATCTTTTAGAACATAATTGAATGACGGTGCGGAAGAATTTGCGTTTTCCTTGAAGCCTTTCCTTAAATCATAAATATCGTTTTCATCATAGGGGTTGACGCCGATGTAGTCTCCAACATATACATTGGTCTTTCCGCGTTTGAAATTTTGAATTGCTTTTGCGATTTGTTCTTCCGTACCTTTTGCGGTGATAATTGAATTTAATTCGAGAATCTGAACCCAATTTAAGTCGATTCCTGCGCCTACATCATTTCCGTGAACATGGCCTTTTACAGTTTTTTCAATGCTTTTTTTGTTGAGGACTGCTTCGACTGCTCCTGTGATATATGGAGTCCAGTTAATTCGTGTGCTCATGAGAGAAGTCATGGGAGCTATATCTATCATATTTTGATTGTAACCGATATGGAAAATATTTTTTTCAAAGGCTGCTTCACAGGCAACGGCTGGCCCGACTGTATCGGAATGTTGTGAAATGATGATGCAACCATTGTTTATGAGATGCTCAGCACAAGCCTTTTCTTGTGAGAACGAGCTCCAGGTGTATGAATAAATGACTGTCATTGTCGTAGAGGGAACTATAGAGCGCGCTCCAAGCAAGAATGCCGTGTAACCAGAAATAACTTCCGGGAATGGATAGGAACCTACATATCCGAGTTTTGCCTGCTCAGCGGTGATAACGCCGTTTTCGATTAATTCTTTGAGCTTCATGCCTGCGACGATTCCTGAAATGTAGCGCCCCTGATAAATTTCACCCATAAAAGTGTGGTAATTGCTGATGAAAGGCTCTTCCTGTGCATTGTCGCCAGTGGCCTGACAGATTTGAATTTCCGGGTATTTTTCGGCACATTCTTTTGCTACTATAGAATGTGCGTAACTTGTCGTGAAGATAATTGAGCATTTTTCCCGTGCCATTTCGTCAATTGCCGCCTCGATTTGGTCTGGGGAAACATTGTTCCTTACGATTATGCTTATTTCGTCATTGTATTGTTCCTCAAGCAAATGCTGAGAGCGTATAAAATTGTTTGTGTTAGGAATACTTTCATCGCCATCATAAATGAAACCGATCTTCATTTTTTCACTTCGTTGTCCAGTTGGTTTTGTCATGACTTGATGAAGAAAGAAAAAGGCTAGGAAAAAGAATGAGGCAAATGCCGTGATTTTTGTTTCTCTTCTCATGACTGCTTACCTTCTTGTTTGTGTTTTGATTCATTATAAAGCTCTTCAACATCTATCTTGCCCTTGTCGATAAGGCTCAGCAAGATGTCTGCGATTTTTGGATCAAACTGTGTTCCGCGGCATCGCTTGATTTCCGAAACTACAAAATCAAAATCCAGTTTTTTTCGGTAGACACGATTTGCCGTCATTGCGTCAAAGGCATCTGCAATTCCGATGATTCGCGCGTAAAGAGGAATTTCCTCACCTTTTAAGCCGTCCGCATAACCGCTTCCGTCCCATCTTTCATGGTGATAGCGTGCGCCTTCGTCTACATGGTCAATCATTGTGAATCCTTTTAGGATTTCTGCGCCTCGTGTGACATGAGTTTTCATAATTTCATATTCGTCATCGTCAAGTCTTGAAGGCTTATTTAAGATTCTGTCAGGAATGCCGATTTTTCCAATGTCGTGAAGAAGGGCGGCTTTGCGCAGATTCTCACATTCTGCTTTTTTAAATCCGAGCTCTTCAGCAATCATGACTGAGTATTCGGAGACTCGCATTGAGTGTTGTGAAGTGTTTTCGTCTTTTGCATCGACAGTTTTTGCAATAGCAAGAATGGTTTCGTTTCCCATTCGAATTTGTTCTCTTGCGAATTCAATTTCTTTTTTCTGCAAGTCAAAACGATGCTGCAACTGACTGCGAACCGCAAGGAATGTAAGCCATGCAACTGCGATTACAGCAACAAGGAACAGATAGACTTTAAAATAAGTGTTATCGTAAATTTCTTTTTCTTTTATGAAAGAATAAAAGCTTTCCTCAAGGATATTCTGGTCTTTGTCAAACACCGAAAGATGGAAAGAGTAGCTTCCATAAGGAAGATTCGTGTAGACTATGCTTGAGAGTTCGCTTTGGTAAACAATGTTTTCTTTTTGGTCAAAGCCTTCGAGCCAATAACCGACTTGAGGGTCAAGGACAGTAAAATTAATGACTTCTGGGAAAATTTCGATTTTGCTTATGTTTCTGCCGATAATAAGCGGTTCGTCACGGTCGATGGGGAAAGTCACAGAATCCAATTTGACAGAAGATACCATCATGCGGTATGAAAGTTTTGAAAAAGAATAATTGCTTGTGTCGAGGCTATATACACCAGTTCCAGTTGAAAGGTAAAGAGTTCCCTCTTCATCGATGTAATTCCAGGCGTTTGCCGTAAGTGAGGATGTGAGGCCGCTTTTTGAGTCAAGCAGGTCGAAGTGAATTTTGTCCGCAGCAGATAGAATTGAAGAGCTGCTCACGATATAAATACCTGCGCTTCCGAGAACAAATAACTTTCCGTCAGCGCCGATTTGAATGTCATAGTTGTTGAAATAGGGAAAATTTTCGATGGCGCGGATAGAGAATCTTTTGTCCATGTAGCAAAGACTGTTGCTCGTGATGATGTAAACGCCAGAATTTATTGGGTCGCACACGGTTCTTAAAATAACTCCGCTTGTGAGGCCTTCTGTTTGCGTGAAAATCCTCTTTACTTCTTCATTTTGAATAACGATTAGGCCGTCTCCGTCAGAGCCTGCGAGAATCGTTCCATCAGGCATTTCCATGAGGCTTAAAATGACAGCGTTGCTCAGATTCTCGCCATATTTCAGAAGTTTTGTGACTTTTTTGTTTTTTATGAAAGAGATTCCCTTTTCACCTGCGGCAAGCATCGTTCCGTTGCTCAATTCTATGACGACGCGCATCCAATTTCCGATTTTGCCCAAAGAACTGTCGTAAACCGTGATTTTTCCGTTTTCTTCGACTTCCAGCAAGCCTCTGCCGTAAGTGCAAATCCAAAGGTGATTGTTTGAATCTTTCTTGATACAGCGGATACGAACGGATGCGAGCTGAGAAGAAAGCTCCGTTTGAATTTTTTTGCCGTCTTTGATGATGTCGAGGCCTTTGTCCGTTCCTATATAAAGAGAATCCTGCCATTTTGTAACGGTATTTACGACTTTTGAAGGAAGATTGCTCGATGCGTACAAATTCGTGAAAGCCGAGGCAGAAAGTCTCATCAAACCTTGTCGTGATGATGTAAACCAGTAATTTCCCTGATAGTCAACGCACATGTTATCTATAGAATTGTTGAATCTACCAGTCCCGATTATGACAAAATTGTTTTCGTTGTCGTAGTAGCCGATTCCGTTGTCAGCGCAGACAAATATGCGATCCTTGTCAAAGTATATTGTTTTGAGATATGTGAGGTTATCCGTAGAGCTAAAGCCCTGGGGTTCTGAAAATTCCTGACCTACTTTATAGCGGTAAATATGATTTTTTGAGGTTCCTACATTCAGAATTCCGTCTTTGCCGAAAGAACAGCAGGTGTAAATTTCTTTTTCACTTTCTAAAACTTGCGAATAACGGATTTCGCTTTCATTTAATATGAAGAGTTTGCCCCCAGAACTGACTGCCGCTACAAATCCGTTGTTATCGGCACTTAAGCTCATTATGTATCCCGCTTCTTTTATGATGTTGCAGATTCTAAGCCCGCTGTTGAGTTCCAGAACCAGGATTCCTACAGAAGTTCCCACATAATAATAACCGTCTGCGCCCTTTACGATTTTGCGAACGGAATTTGAAGGAAGCCCTTTATTTCTGTCCAGAGTGTTTACGATTTTTCCGTTGATGCAGATTGAGAGTCCGTTGTCATTTGTTCCAATCCAAAGGCGGCCTTCTTCGTCCACA
Organism: Treponema sp. UBA3813; assembly: GCA_002368605.1. Taxonomy (GTDB): domain Bacteria; phylum Spirochaetota; class Spirochaetia; order Treponematales; family Treponemataceae; genus Treponema_D. Next base: position 80,311 of record DFEB01000078.1, read on the forward strand.
TACAAACAGTTTATGCTTCGTACTGACTTAAAATCTGTCATGCAACGGAATTCACTTCCGTTGTAGCGGTAAAGCCCCGCATAAGTGCCGATCCAGAGAATGCCGTTGGGAGTTTGGGCAATGTCATTTGCTTCTCCGCAAGGGAGTCCTGTATTGTTTGAATATATGGTTTGAACATAGGCATTGAAATTTGAATCCTTTTGTTCGGCGATGGATTTCTGACTGGCAGAAAAAATCAGTGGAAAAAGCATAAGAAAAATGAAATTCTTTTTTGTGAGAAATAAATTTCGCTTTTTCCAGATTTTTAGGGCGAAATAAAGAGCAATAAGAGTTACGGCCTTGTCGAGAAAATCGAGGTAGAACTGACCCAAAATGGAACTTGGAAGTTCCGGAAGTCCTTGTTCTTCGAGGTAGCGGATAACTCCGTCGCCCCAAATATTGTTAGTCATGCCGTCTGCAAAAAACCAGCTGACTGATACAGAAACGAAAACAGAGCAGACCGTAAGAAGTACACTGATATTCATTGTTTTGTAAAAAGACGAGAGCCATTTTTTACGGGCGGAAAAGCCAATTATTATGGCTATGGCTATGCTGGTCAGGCTATATGCTGCCGACAAGGGGTTTTTGATGCTATATAAAATATTCATGGTGATTCCAACTATAGCTCCGGGAATTGTTCCCAAAGTGTATGAGGCTGCGACCGTTCCAAAAGAATCAAGCCAAAGAGGAAGATGAAAAGATGCTGCGAAAATCTTTCCCGCTAGATTAGTAAAAATGCATAAGATTACGAAAAAGAACAGCTTAATATCTTTTTTACATAGCATACTGATTTAATTATAATACATAATTATAAGAAATCAAATTTTTCTCAATTTGCGACTCGTTCCCATATTGACACTTTTCAGGCAATCTGTATAATTTGGGAACAATTCTTAAATTGCAAAGAATTTTGTGAGAGGAATTTAAAATGACTTACAACACGGAGCAAAGGACGGCTCTTCTCTCCTTTCTCACCGAAAATCCCGACAAAACCTTTTCTGCCAAAGAAATCGCTCAGGCTCTGGCGGGCAAAAATATCAGCAAAAGTTCCGTCTACCGCAATTTGGCCGAGCTTGAATCAGAGCAAAAAATCAAGCGGGTCACAAAGGCGGGGAGTCACGAGTCTTTTTATCAGTTTTGCGACAATTCTTCCTGCAAAAATCACATTCATCTTTCCTGCACCAAATGCGGCAAAATCTTCCACATGGAGCACTCGCAAACCGAGCGGCTGGTAAACGAGCTGGAATCCAGCGACGGCTTTGAGGTGAGCGTAGGGGAGACCACCCTGTATGGAGTTTGTAAAGAGTGCATAATTCAGAATGCATGATTTAATGCATAATTTGGAGTTTTATTTTATGAGAAAATTGTTTTTAGTCTTTGTAAATCTGTGTTTGATTTTATCTTGCTTCGGCTTTGTTTCCTGTCGTGAAAAATCGGCTTCGGCCCAGGCTTCGAAAGCGGAGAAAATCACCGTGCTTGCCAGTGTTTTCCCGGCTTACGACTGGGCTAGGAATCTTGCGGCAGGCAGCGATAATGTCTCTGTTGAGTTGCTTTTAAAGGACGGCGTTGACTTACATTCTTATCAGCCCTCGGCAAAGGATATAGTAAAAATCTCTACGGCTGACATTTTCATTTATGTGGGCGGCGAGTCTGACCAATGGGTGGGCGATGCCCTCAAAAATGCCGGGAACGAAAATCAGATTGTCATCAATCTTATGGAAGTGCTAAAAGGCTTCGTCAAAGAAGAAGAAGTCGTGGAAGGAATGCAGGCAGAACACGAAAATGAGCACGATCATGATCATGAAGAAGCTGAATTCGATGAGCATGTCTGGCTTTCCCTTAACAATGCAATTGCATCTTCAAACGAAATTGCCCGCGCACTTATGGAAAAGGACGAAGTAAACGCTCAAATCTACATGGCAAATCTCGTAAGCTATGTTCAGGCTCTTTCTTCACTCAAAGAGGCTTATGCCAACGAATTCGGCGGAAAGACCATCATCGTCTGTGACCGTTTCCCCTTCCGCTACCTGACCGACGAATTCGGGATTAAATATTATGCGGCTTTTGCCGGATGCTCTGCCGAAACCGAGGCCAGCTTTGAGACAATCGCTTTCTTGGCAAAGAAATGTCAGGAATTGGACGCAAAGGCGGTCTTCGTAACCGAAAGCGCAGACAAAAAAATCGCCCGGACTGTCATTTCAAGCGCAAATCGGGAAGGGCTTCCGGTCATAACGCTGGATTCCATGCAGTCTGTCACGCTGAAACAAGCCAAAAAAGGCGCAGACTACCTGAACATCATGCGAAGCAATCTGGAAGCATTAAAATAATCCACAGATTGGCACAGATGAACACAGATTATAATTTTTCTTATATGAAAATCTGTGAAAATCGGTGGAAATCTGTGGATAGAATTATGGAGAAGAAAATTGTCACAGTTGACTTGTGAAAATCTTACCTTGGGCTATGACTCTAAGGTTATTGTTAAAAATCTCTCTTTTTCGGTGAATGCGGGGGACTATCTCTGCATTTTGGGCGAGAACGGCTCAGGAAAATCCACTCTCATGAAGACAATCCTCCACCTGATTAAGCCTCTGGACGGGAAAATCACCACGGGCGACGGACTCCTGGCAGACGAAATCGGCTATCTTCCCCAGCAGACCATGATTCAAAAAGATTTTCCTGCCAGCGTGCGTGAAATAGTGCTTTCTGGCTGCCAGTCTCGCTGTGGTCGCAGGCCTTTCTATATCAAAAGCGAACGGCTCCTTGCCGCCCGTGCCATGGCAAAAATGGGAATCACCGACCTTGCAAAAAAATGCTACCGGGAACTTTCAGGCGGTCAGCAGCAGCGGGTTTTACTGGCCAGAGCCTTGTGCGCCACACAGAAAATGCTCTTTTTGGACGAGCCGGTTTCTGCCCTTGACCCAGCCGCTCAGGAAGAAATGTACGCCCTCATCGAAAGCCTTCACAAAGAGGGAATCACAATAATTATGATTAGCCACGATGTGGAAGCAGCCCTCCGCTACGCAACTCATGTTCTTCACATCGGCGAGAGTATTTTCTTCGGAACAAAGGCCGAGTTCATCCACAAAACCACTTGCCCGGACTGCAACGGACAAATCAAAAAAATTATCGGAAGAACGCCGGTGTCATTGTCGGGCTTGAATCGATAATCTGGGAGGACAGATGTTACAGGATTTAATCACTTTCTTTCACTTCAATTTTCCCTTCGTGCAGCGGGCTTTTATCGTCGGTATTTTGGTGGCTCTCTGCTCTTCCTTGCTGGGCGTTACCCTTGTTCTCAAACGATTCAGCTTTATCGGCGACGGATTGAGCCATGTGGCTTTCGGGGCTATGTCAATTGCCGCCGTGGTCAATCTTTCCAATAATATGTATCTCGTGCTTCCGGTCACTGTAATCGCCGCGATTTTGCTTCTCCGCACTGGAAAAAACACCAAAATTCAGGGAGATGCCGCCGTAGCCATGATTAGTGTGGCTTCCCTTGCTTTGGGCTACCTGATTATGAACATCTTCAAGCCCTCAAACAATCTTTCCGGTGATGTCTGCTCCACCCTTTTCGGCTCTTATTCGATTCTTACCCTTACAAAAGGTGAAGTCTGGCTCTGCGCCGGCCTTTCCCTTGCCGTGATTGCCGCATTCATCGTTTTTTACAACAAAATTTTCGCCGTTACTTTTGACGAAGCCTTTGCCCAGGCCGTGGGAACTCATGCCTCTGTCTACAATCTCGTGATTGCAATCATCATCGCCGTGATTATCGTCCTCGCCATGAACTTAGTCGGCTCACTTTTGATTTCAGCCCTTGTGATTTTTCCGGCTCTTTCGGCCATGAGGGTCTTCAAAAGTTTCAAGAGCGTAACAATTTGCTCTGTCATCATCAGCGTCACTTGCGCTCTTACGGGGCTTTTGATTTCCGTACCCGCTGGCACTCCGGTCGGCTCAACAATAGTAGCCGCCGACCTTTTGGCCTTCATCATATTCTACATCGTGGGAAAAGTAAGGAGTTAAAAATTGAAAAAAATTTTTTTAATCTGTGTAAATCTGTGTAATCTGTGGCTTTTTATTTCCTGCAAAGAAAAAGCTCCTGTAGCGACCAGCTTTGCCATTCCTGAAAATGCACTCACCATGGAAGAAGCCGCTGTCGCCGCCAACAATGCAACTTCTGCCAGTGCCGCCACATCTTCTGACGGCTCAAAAATCGACTACGATCTTTCATCAATGAACGCGAATATGGTCTATGCCGAAGTCTTTAACATGATGGCTGAACCTGAAATTTATGACGAAAAAACCGTCAGAATGAAAGGAAAATTTGCTGCGTATCCGAATTCACCCACTGCAAACGGTGGGACGGCTTATGCGGTAATAATTACGGATGCACTTGCCTGCTGCCAGACTGGAATCGAGTTCAAATATGATTTTGGCGGAGAAGTTCCAAAAGAAGGCGATGAAATCACCGTTACGGGAAAGTATGTCACCGCATTTCTTGACGGAGATGTCGCCTACAATTATGTAAAAGCCGATTCTGTGGAAATGTAAATTTAGCAGTAGAAGCGTAATTCACCGAAAGTTTCTTTCCAAAGTGAAAGAATTTCCATGTATTGGCTTTCAAGCAGACGAACGATATTTCCAAGTGTTTTTGCAGGTATGTTGGACTTGTTATTTGCAACTGAACATTTTCCCGTGCTTGTAATCCAAATTTTGGTTGAATTTTCAGAAGGCGTGCCTTGTGAGACATGGACATGAACGGGTTCAACAGGTTTTCCTTCATTGAGCCAGAAATAGATTCTATATGAGCCGAATTTAAAAATTTGAGGCATTTTCGAAACCGCCTGTCTGTGAGAATTCCAAAATCAGATGAGCCATTGATTCTACAAGGTTTTTTAAATATCTTTGTTCTTCAGCCGAGTAGCCGACAATATTTTCCCATTTGTAATCAGGGAGCCAGCAATCTGCGCTTTTGAAACCGATTTTTTCATCAGGAGTTTCAATTTTAACAATAACTCGACCGTCTTCTTTCATTTCTGAGTGGACGATTTCTGTCCCATCATTCAAAGTCATTAATGGATACAACATAAAAACTCCTTTATTCATAATGAACGATTTAGAACGATTTTTCAATACTGCCCCAAATCTGCCGATAATTTCAGCATGAAGAAATCTGCTCTTATTATCGGAATAATCTCGTTTTTTCAGGCCTTTGTTTTTTCTCAGACGAAACTGACTTATTCAGGCGACTCCAGCTATAAAATGGTGGAGAGAACCAATCTGCGCCGCTATGTGAACGGAAAATATTCTGGCCTTACCAGCCGTGAAGTACGTTCTTTTATCAGCCGAAGCGATGCGCCTGACGGAATCCGCTCTTCAAAATCAGACCGCTGGTATGACGGCAATTTCTTTGTCGTGGAAGAGACGCTCCGCAATTCCCAGTCAACGATGGCCGGCATTCATGATGCAATTCCTTCTGTTTTTAAAATCTCTGCTGACGGAAAAATGACCATGATTTCCGATAACGGCTATCCCACATTCCGAAGTTTTCCTTCTTACACCACCGAGCAGCTAAAATCGGGCGATTCATGGAAAGGGGAGGGAGAGAGGGCTGTTGACCCTATGAACAAAGGCATTTTCACCCGGATTCCGATTTTGGTTCGCTACACTTTTGAGGGAGCGGAAGTCTACAAGGGCGAGAATGTATATAGAATAAAAGCGATTTGGCAGACGAATTACGGGTTTTCAAATTTTGACCGCGACCCAAAGGGCGATGACTCTCTCAGGCAGGCAAGAGGCGGCCACAAAGCGGACATAATCGTGCGGCAGAGCACAGGCGAGGCGATTCTTATCAGCGACAATGTTGATGAGACTTTCACCTACACCGACGGAACGCAAGTAAATCTCAAAGGAACGATTACCATGTTCACCGAATATCCGCCTGCAATCGACCGCGACAAGCTGATTTTTGCCCTCAACCGAATCGCAAAAGCCGATGACAAGCCGAAAGCAGGAAAAGGCACGACAGGCACAAGTGGCACAGGCGGAAAATCTTCCCTCTCGGAAAAAATCGCCTCTTCAAAAGGCAGCGGCACAAGCCCTGACGGAAATTCTAAAAACAATATGGTCTTTGAGGAAACTCCTGCCGGAATCCGACTTTCCGTGCGTGACATAAAATTCAAGGCGGACAGCGATGAAGTTCTCGCCACGGAAAAATCCCGCCTTGATGAAATAGCAGAAGTCTTAAAACTGGCGCCAAATTCCCAGTTCTTGATTGAAGGACATACGGCGGCCGTGGGAAAACCCCAGGGGGAGCAGGCACTTTCTGTTCAGCGCGCCCGCCGAATCGCCGCGGAATTGTCAAATCGGGGAATCGCCGCCGACCGCTTTATTTGCAAAGGACTGGGCGGCACAAAACCCGTCGCAAGCAACTCCACTGACGAAGGCCGCGCCCAGAACCGTCGCGTAGAAATCACGATTCTGGAGTGATTTACTTTACTCCCACGACATCGCGCATCATCTCGTTCATGTCGTATTCGATTCTCACATTGCGGAAACCAGCCTGCCTAAAAAGTTCCGCCGTTTCCTGGGCATTGTATTCGCCGGTTTCCATAATCAGCACTCCGTTTCGGTTCAAATGCTCATAGCACTGGGGAAGAAGCCGCCTGATTAAAGAAAGGCCGTCCTCTGTGCGGGCATATTCGCCGTTTTCTGTCACATCGCCGTCCAAGGCAAGAAGCGGCTCGCTCCGTCCGTCCTTCAAAAGCTCCAGACTTTCAGAATGAGGCACATAAGGCGGATTGGTGACGATTAAATCAAAAGTATGGGGAATATTCTCAAAAAGATTTGACTGGACGAATGCACAATTCATAATGCTTAATTCATAATGTGGCACAGGACATTGGTCGCTTGGCTCCCCCGTCCCTAAAAGTCTCTGCGCGTTTTTCTTCGCAACTTCCAGAGCTTTTTCGCTGATGTCAACGAATGTCATTTTTAATTCTGCATTCTGCATTCTCAATTCAGCATTGATAGAAATCCCAACGCAGCCGCTTCCAGTGCACATATCGCAGACAGTGGGAATCGAGGCCGGATTTGCCCGGAATTTATCTTCCAATGCGTCCAAGGCCAGCTCCACCAAAAGCTCGGTGTCAGGTTTTGGAATCAAAACATCCGGCGTGACTAAAAAATCCAAGGCGAAAAATTCTTTGTGACCGGTGATGTAGGCGACAGGAAGGCCGGTCTTTCGCTTTTCAATAGCGGCGAGAAAATCAGCTTCCTGACCGCCAGACAATTCAAAATCCCGGTTTAAAAGCAAATGAGTTTTATCAAAGCCTGTGATGTGCTGCAGCAAAACCGCCGTATCAAGCTCTGGCGTTGGAGAATCGGGAAGATTTATCTTTCCATAAAGTTTTGCTTCTTGAATGGTCATAAATTACAACTCCGTTCCCCGCCGCAAAATTGCCAGATAATCCGTGTAGGAATAGAGACTTGCCTTTCCCCGCTTTGCCGACGGCTCAAGAATCATCTGCAAGAAAAAGAAAATCCACTGCTCGTAATTTCCGCTGCGACGCACTTCACTCAGCCGGTCGTAGTATTCCACTCGGTTTATTTTGAGAAAGCATGAAATGTATAAAATCGGCTTTGAGATGATTTTCTTCTGCAGCAAAAAAAGCGTTATGAGAAGCCTGCCGATTCTGCCGTTTCCGTCCAAAAATGGATGAATGGTCTCAAACTGATAGTGAATAAGTGCCGCCTGAATCAAAGGATCGAGCCGGTCATCTGAATTCATAAACTGCTCCAGCTGATTGAGGGCGATTTTCATGTCGTCAACGCTGGGCGGAATATAGCGGGCATTTTTGAGACTGCTTCCCTGACCGCCGATCCAGTTCTGGCTTGTGCGGAATTCGCCGGGCGTTTTGTCACTACCGCGCACGCCTTTTATCAAAACCGCATGAGTTTCTTTTAAAAGCCTCATGCAAAGAGGCAGCTTTTCCAAGCGGTCAATGGCAAAATCAGTTGCGCCGATGTAATTGATGACTTCGCCTACATCGATATTTGCGTTTTCTTCGTTTTCGGGGTCAAGGACATCATCAAGGTAAGCGACTTTTCGGTTCGCCTCGATAAGAAGAGCCAGCATTTCTTGAAAATTCTACAGTGATTTTAACAAAGTATTTTCACAAATTCAAGGTTTCTTGAAAATTCTTCCTCTAAAACAAGGGAGAATTTTCAACTTTTTCCGCATCCATGCAGCGTATTAACTGTCCAGAGCCTTGAACTCTTCCTCTTTGGCGTAGACATTGAGGGCGTCAAGCATTTCGTCCATGTTGCCCATCATAAAGCTGGGCAAGTTGTGGAGGGTAAGGTTGATTCGGTGGTCTGTTACGCGATCCTGAGGATAGTTATAAGTGCGGATTTTCTCCGAGCGGTCGCCGTTTCCGACCATGCTCTTTCGGGCAGAAGAACGCTCTGCGTCCAGTTTGCTCTGCTCAAAGTCAAAGAGGCGGGCGCGGAGAACTTCCCAAGCCTTTTCTTTATTCTTAATCTGAGATTTCTGATCCTGCTGGATGACGACGATTCCCGTTGGAATGTGAGTGAGCCGAACGGCTGAGTCCGTGGTATTTACACACTGACCGCCAGGACCGCCCGCACGCATTACGTCGACGCGGACATCCCCCGGATTGATTTTAATGTCGGCTTCTTCGGCTTCAGGCAGAACAGCAACGGTAACGGTAGAAGTCTGCAATCGTCCCTGGCTTTCCGTGGCAGGAACTCGCTGAACCCGGTGAACGCCAGATTCCCATCGCAAAGTTCCGTAGACGAATTTTCCTGTAATCTGAGTGACGATTTTGTTAAAGCCGCCGACTTCAGTTTCCTGAGCCTCCACATTCTCGTACTTCCAGCCCTTTCGCTCGCAGAGGTGGATATACATTTCCCACATGTCGCGCACGAAGAGTGATGCCTCATCGCCGCCCGCAGCCGAGCGAATCTCAAGGATAATGTTCTTTTCGTCAAGGGGATCCGGTGGAATCAGCTTTAGCTTAATCTGCTCTTCCAGCTGGGGAACCTTTTCTTCAAGTTCTTTAAGCTCCTCACGGGCCATTTCCTTCATTTCGGCATCGTCTTCAGCCGTAATCATCATTTTTGCGTCTTCAATGCCTTTCAGACATTTTCTGTATTCGTTTCCGACTTCAAGCACGTCTGTCAAATGACCGTGCTCTCGCATCACGTCCTTGTATTTTTTCTGGTCTTTTACCAAATCCGGGTCTTGCACCAATTCGCTCACTTCTGCAAAACGAGCGTCCAATTCTGTAAGTTTTTTCAATAAATCCATAATCTATAATTTACCAAATTTCAGCATTTTATACAAATGAGACAGTTCTAGGCAGTTATTGTTTTTCAAAAAACATACAGTAATAAATGGGCATGTAGCATATTCCTTCTTTTACAACGACAGATGAATCGTTTGAGAATACGAAAGCTTTTTTTATTTCGTAGTCTGTATTTACCATAAAATTAGTCAAAGCACTGTGAACCGAATAATTTTTCCCAGATTTAATTCTGAATGGGATTACAGATTCTGATTCATAGTCATCTATAAGAAAATCCACTTCACCTTTCAAGCGATCATCGTAATAGAAAAGATTAAATCCATGAGCGCGTAATTCCTGTGCTACGGCAGATTCATACACAGAGCCTAATTCAATGCTTTTTTTGTCATCCAAAATTGCCCTGATATCATTTTTATAGAGAATATTGGTCAGAATCCCGACATCGTTAAGGTAAAGTTTTAGAATCTTTTTCCCAGAATTCTCGTTAAGAGGAAAAGAAGGCTTTGATGTTGCTTGTACTTCAAGGGCCGTTCCTGAATTTAAGAGATAATCGAATTCTTTCTGATAGTCCGAAAATCGTTTTCCTTTTTTATTTTCGATTGCCTGTACAACGATACGCTTTTTTTTGTTTTTAAGATTTGAGGGAATCATTTCATAAATTCGTTTTGTTTTTAGATTTTTTTCTATGTCGAATTTAGCTGCATCCGTACAGTAAAGCTTATGAATTTCATCCTGAATTTTACGCACATCCATGACATTCATTTCACCAACGAAAGCTTTTACGGCATCTGGGAGACCGCCCACAAGCAAATATTTCTTAAACATATCCAGCATTTTCTCATGGACTTGAGGCGAAAGCTCCTCGAATGATTGGAATTTTTTTCTGATTGAATTTATCGTGCTTTGTTGAAACGAATTCGCGATAAGGAATTCCTCAAAATCCATTGGATACATCTGGCAAATTTCAAGACCGTCTAATTGAAGTGATGAAACCTGACCAAGCGTCTTTTCAGATAAAGAAGAGCTGGCAATATATGTGAAGCGGTCGTCATTTTTTAGAAATTTGAGAAGAGCGAAAAGGTGTGGATAAACCTGAATTTCGTCAAGAAATATGAGCGTAGTTTTTTTTCCGTGCATTCGGTCTCCGGCAAGCGTACTAAGCTGAAGATAAAAATCATCAACAGTATGAGTGTCATCAAACAGTCTGTTCCTAAGAGAGTCCTCAAGAAGATTGATTTCGATATAATTTTTGAAGAGTTTTCGACCTGTTTCTCTAATGATAAAGGTTTTCCCGATTTTTTTAGCACCGTTAATAACAAGAACTTTACCCGACCCTGATTTAAGAAATTTCTCGATGAAACCGCTTATTTTACGAAACATAAATTCCTCCCACTTTTCAATAAATTTTGCTAACGAAAATATACACTTTTCAATATAAATCCGCAAGAAAAACAGACACTTTTCAATATATTTTTGACCATAAAATCCACACTTTTCAAAGAATTTCCCCCAAAAATCCCCTTTTTTTGCCCCCAGAAATGTCGGAATCGTACTATGAAATTTAAACCTTGGTTTGTTTTTC
>DFEB01000063.1 GCA_002368605.1 Treponema sp. UBA3813
AAGACCCTTTCAAGGGTAGTAAGTAATACGAACGCCCCTTCAGGGGCTGCGACGAGTCAATCTGCAATAGACTTGAACGTCAGTGAAAGCCGGGACTTAAGTCTCAGCTTGGGAACCGAGCCTTATAGGCTGTGTTCAAACCACCCGTTTGACGGGTGGTTTGTGATTTTGTAGTGAAGTAAGCCTTTCCTTTTCGGAAGGGCTTTTTTTATAGTGCACTCACGCTTGTCATAACTTCTTCTGAATGATTTTGCATGAGGCTCCAGACGAAAATCCAGATAAAGCACATCACCGTAATGATTTTTAAGCCGGTTCCAAGCAAAAAGCCCTTGAATGCTCCGAATGCGGCTTTGAGTGCTCTTTTTGCGTCAGAAGAATCGTGAATCATCTCGCCGATGTAGGCTCCCACAAATGGGGCGATAAGAATGAAAATCGGGCCGAGAAAGAAAGAGACGATAAGACCGATCGTACAGCCCCATGTGGCCGCCTTGCTTCCTCCGGCCTTTTTTGTCATCAGCGAAGGAAAAATATTGTCGATTACAGTAACGAAAACGGCTGCTATTCCGGTCACAATCAAAATCCAAACTTCAATCTGAGAATAGACCGAAAAATGCGCCGCAAGAAGACCTGCCCAGGCGATTGGCGGCCCAGGCAAAACAGGCAAGACTGTACCGATTAAGCCAATGAAAAGAAGAAGCCCTGCCAGTAGTGCAAAGAAAAAAGTGATGTCGAAATTCATCATTCCCCCCTTAAAACTTTCTACAAATCCCACCATTGGGCTGCAGTTTGGTCTGCCAGCTGAATTAATAAAACCAGTGGATTTTGAAGAAGATTTGAATAATTGTAGCTTTCCATGGGACTTAAATCAGAAAATCCCATGTGACGGCTGATTGCCTCGATTACCGTGCGGTTTTTAAGGAGATGGGGCATGGACTCAAGCAGGAGAAGAACCGATTCGTTTCCGTGCCCCAGATTCCTTACATCATTCTTTGTTTTGTAATATGTCTCATACTTCCAGTTGCCGTTGAAATCCTTGGTCTTGCGGCTTTCGGTGGCGTAAGTGCCGGCCTTGCAGAAATCATGGGCGATTCCAGAAATAAAGACATCTTCCGCCGTGAAAGAAAAGTTTCCGGCCTGCTTTGAAAGGGCGAAATTCTCTGCGAATGGAATGGCAAAGCGAAGGGCCTGAACTGCCACCAAGAGAGAATGAGCGGCAAGTCCGCCCTTTACATTTCCGTGAAAGCGGGTGCTTGCCGGGCTTGTCCAGAAATCATGAGAGTCCATCCAGTCTTTAAGGTTGGAAAGTGATTCCTTTTCTGATATGATAAAATCTGCCATAGAGAGAATTGTTTCCTGTACTGATTCTTGGGAAAAAGTTCCGTCTTTTTGAATTGGCTTTCTTTCATCATAAATTGCGAGAAGAGAATCTACCTGTTCTTTCATAATTTCTGCCATTTTTATTTATCTAAGTTATTCTTTTTTTTCTATTGTTGCCTGTTGTACGGGATTTATCGGTTCATCGAGTACAAGACCAAATCTCTTGTTTACAGCATCTTTGAGAAACTCTCTGGTTCCGGCTAAAGCTCTGGTGAATTTATCGTAAGCTCCTGCATTTATTTCGTAAGCGCTTGAATCTAATTCACAGTTTTTTGAAGTGTTTTTCAAATAAAATTTTCCGAATTCCAGATAATACTTATCGATATCAGATGTCTTTTCACCGTTTATAGAGACATAGGAAAACTGAATTCTTTCAGATTTTGAATTCTTCTGATTCGGATCTTGGAGGGTAATAAAAACTACCGCTTCGTCAGAATTTCTGCCTCTTGCAATGAAAATATCCTGAGAAATAAAATTCCCGTCTTTTAATGAAAAATTCTTTTCATTTGTTTCCCTCTGTGTTGAGAAAAGAATTTCCATTTCGTAGTTTTCTGCAAGTTCTACGGCAGTAGCAATCTTCTTTACCTTAGAAGCGTTTGATTTGATTGAGCGTGGCTCTTTTGGAGTTGAGGCACAACCGACTAAAAATGCCGCCATAAGGCAAAGCACGACCGATGAAAGAAAAGTTTTTTTCATAAAAACTCTCTCCTTTTAAAATGATTTTATTTAAAGCGTTGCTATAGTTCGTTCAAGACGAGCCAAAGCACGCTCTTTTCCAAGAACGGCGATTGAACCGATGAGCGGTGGAGAAACCCGGCTTCCAGTGACGGCCATACGGACAGGCATCATGAAGTCACCAAGTTTGATTCCAAGCTCCTCAGCCTTTGCTTTTGCGAAGTTCTCGGCTCCCTCGTGGTCAAGTTCGAATACTTTTGCCACGAATTCTTTTGCATTCTCCAGAACTTCTTTTGTTTTTGCCTGGTCAAGCTTTTTGGGGATAAGCTGCTCGACTGGGGGAACGGCAGGCTCCGTGAACATAAAGTGAACCATCTCTGCCGCCTCGGTGAGGAATTTGAGTCGTTCCTGAATGAGAGGCATAAGACCCATGAGAGTCTTTTTGACATCGGCACTTGTCATGTTCATGCTCTTGTCTACGCAGTAAGGCTCGCCGTCTTCGCCCAGTGCCACGCCTGAGAATTCCGGGCCCACATTTGGCTTTGGCTGGGGATTTTCAGGGTTGATTTCAAGAGTTGCGTCGCCAGTTCCCGTGATGAAGGGAAGAGTCCACTTGTAAAGCTCTTCTGTTGAAAGCTGGCGGATATAGTTTGCGTTGTAGAATTCCAGCTTTTTGTAGTCAAAAACAGCCGGAGCCTTGTTAAGATGCTCCAGCTTGAACCTCTGGGCAAGCTCGTCCAAAGTGTAGAAATCCCGGCCTTCCTCGTAAGAACAACCCAAGAGAGCCACATAGTTTACGATAGCCTGTGGCAAATATCCTCTCGCGCGGAATTCGTTGAGAGACGTAGAGCCGTGTCGTTTTGAGAGCTTTTTACCGTCGCTTCCGTTTACCATTGGAAGGTGACAGAATTCAGGATGCTCCCAGCCGAAAGCTCTGTACATCTGCACATGGAGCGGGGTAGAAGGAATCCATTCCTGAGCGCGCATGACATGAGAAATCTTCATCAAGTGGTCGTCAACGATGTTTGCCAAGTGATATGTGGGGAATCCGTCGCTTTTGAGCAAAACCGGATCCGGGGAAATATCCTCGTTTTTCCAGGTGATGTCGCCCAAAAGGTGATCGTGGAAAGTCGTCTCGCCTTCAAGAGGAACCTTTAAGCGGATAACATAAGGTTTTCCAGCGTCGAGATTTGCCTTTACTTCCTCCGGTGTGAGGTGGCGGCAGTTTCTGTCGTAGCCTGGAGCCATTTTGTTTTCGGTCTGAATTTTTTTGATTCGCTCCAGTCGCTCAGCATCGCAGAAGCAGTAGTAAGCCTCGCCTTTGTCTACCAGTTCCTGAGCGTATTTTTTGTAAAGCTCAAATCTCTCTGACTGAACATAAGGGCCGTATTCACCGCCTTTTTCGCCGCCTTCGTCCCATTCAATGCCAAGCCAGGCCATGGTGTCGTAAAGATTCTGGACATATTTTTCATCGTATCGGGTGCGGTCTGTGTCTTCCAGGCGGAGAATGAATTTTCCGCCCTGACTTCGGGCATAAAGATAATTGAAAAGTGCCGTGCGAACGCCACCGATGTGCTGCATTCCTGTTGGTGACGGTGCATATCGAACTCTAACTTCTGACATAAAAAAGCCTCTGTAAAATATAAAGTAAATTGAATTCATTATAGTAAAAATCAGATTTATATTCCATAGACTTTAAAAATATGAAAATAATTCAACGATACAAAGGTAATGGCATTGTGAAAATAATCTGTATATTTTCGTGTTTTTCTGTGTTATAATGTTATAATATCTTACTAGAGGAGCTAATTATGTTCAAAAAAATTCTTTCTGTATGCGCCGTGCTTTTTATCGTTTCGGCTTTTTCATTTTCCCAGGCAAAGAATCAAACGAAAATTTCAGGTCTTGAAGATGAAAACTACCAGTGGTATGAATTTAAGGTCAAACAGTTCCGAAAAAGCTTTAAATTTTATGCTTTCAAAAACGACACTCAGCGCGATAATCGCACAATCCAGCTTTTCAAATCTGCTGGCTGGGGTATGGGTCCCCATGAAACAATCACCGAGTATTACAATTTTAATGGCGGTGAAATCACAAAACTCTGGGACGAAGAGTTAAAGCCCATGATGAAAAAAGAAGGCTACAAGTATGCTTTCACTACTTACCGAGTAACCGGAAAGGATGACACAACAATTTACTTGTACACCTTCTATTATAATCCTAAAACAGATGAATTATATATGCTCAAATCTGTTAAGTAATTTATTCACCCAACATCATGCGGTCGTTCAATTCTCCGGCCGCATTGAACTTTTCAAGCAAGTCTTCTGGCTTCAGCTTCTTTTTTTCTTCGCCACGAACATCATAAACGATATGCCCCTTCATCATCATAATGAGGCGGTTTCCGTAATGAATAGCATGATTCATGTTATGAGTGACCATGAAAGCAGTGAGTTTGTCCTGTTCAACGAATTTTTCGGTAAGTTCAAGGACTTTTGCCGCAGTTTTTGGGTCAAGGGCAGCCGTGTGCTCGTCAAGAAGGAGAAGTTCCGGCTTTTTCAGTGTTGCCATGAGAAGGGTGAGCGCCTGTCTCTGACCGCCAGAAAGAAGACCGACTTTGCTGGTAAGGCGGCTTTCAAGCCCCAAGTCCAGCATAGCTAGTTTTTCCCGATAAATTGCTTTTTCTTCCTTTTTGATTCCCCATTTAAGTGTGCGTGTGTTTCCCCGACGAAGGGCCATGGCGAGATTTTCTTCGATTTCCATATTTGCCGCAGTTCCCATCATCGGATCCTGAAAAACTCGGCCCAAAAATGCAGCCCTCTTGTACTCCGGCATTTCCGTAAGGTCACGGTCGTTAAGTTTAATCGTGCCGGTGTCGCAGGTATGAACGCCTGCAATCAAGTTGAGCAAGGTTGATTTTCCCGCTCCGTTGCCGCCGATAATCGTGACGAAATCACCGTCTTCAAGGGTGAGGTTTATATCGTGAAGAGCCTTTTTTTCTGTGATGGTGCCTGGATTGAAGGTTTTTGATACATGTGAGATTTCAAGCATTTTATTTTCCTTCCTTTTCGACGATTGCGTTTTTCTTTTTTGGTGCTTTTGATTTTAAGACAGGAATTGCCAAAGCTATAACGACGATGATTGCCGTGAGCAATTTAAGGTCGCTTGATTTAAGACCCAGCTGGAGAACGATTGCGATAATCAGACGGTAAACCACCGAGCCAAGGAGAATTGAAAGCAAAGTGACATAGAAGGCAAAGCGCTTGTTGAAATAGGCGAAAATGCTCTCGCCCAAGATGATTGAAGCCAAGCCGATTACGATTGTTCCCGTTCCCATGCCTACATCGCCGTAGCCCTGCTGCTGGGCGACAAGTGCGCCTGAAAGGGCGATAAGGCCGTTGGAAATCATGAGGCCTAAAATCTTCATTTTGTCAGTGTCAACGCCCATGGCGCGAACCATTTTTTCGTTGTTGCCGGTCGCTCGGATACAAGAGCCGATTTCAGTGCCGCAGAACCAGTAGAGGGCAGCGATAAGGGCGATTCCGAAAATCAAACCGATGATAAAAGAAGCGACATTTGGTGAGATATGGAAGACGCCCTGCATTTTTGTCATCATTGTGTCCACGCCCAAAAGCGGAGTGTTTGATCTTCCCATTATGCGGATATTAATAGAATAAAGGGCAATCATGGAAAGAATTCCTGCCAAAATTTCGTGAATCTTGAGTTTTGTGTGCATGAGTGCCGTTGCCAAGCCTGCTACCAGACCTGTTAAAAAAGAAACTAAAATTGCAACAAGTGGATTTACGCCTTTTGTGATAAGGATTGCGCAAGTTGAGCCGCCGAGAGCAAACGAGCCGTCACAAGTCATGTCAGCGATGTTAAGAATTCTGAAAGTGAGGTAAACTCCGAGCGTCATGATTCCCCAAAGGAGGCCTTGTGCGACAGCGCCCTGAGCCGCACCTAAAATACTTAAGATGTTCATAATATTTCAATTATAGCACAGTTTTTCTTACTATGCTACAATTCTCTTATGAGCACAGTTGAAAATCTCTTTTCCTTTATTAAAAAATCTCCCAGCCCCTTCCATGCGGTGGCTGAAATCTCAAATATCCTAAAAGAAAATGGTTTCGCGGAGCTTTCCGAAAGCGAAATGTGGAATCTTAAAAAGGACGGAAAATATTTCGTAACGAGAAATTCCTCATCCCTCATTGCCTTCGCCCTTCCTCAAAATCCCTCTCCCAAAAATGGATTTTTGCTTACGGCCAGCCATTCTGATTCTCCGGTTTTTAAAATCAAGGAGAATCCGGAAATTGCCTCGGCAGGTAGCCTTGTCCTCAATGTGGAAAAATATGGCGGTATGCTGATTCAGCCCTGGTTTGACCGCCCCCTTTCTGTGGCCGGCCGGGTAGTTGTCCGTAAAAACGAAAATGGAAAATCTTTCTTGCGGCAAATTCTCGCCAACATTGGCCGGGATTTAGTGATGATTCCGAATCTTGCCATCCACATGAACCGGGAGGCGAACGAAGGGCATAAAATCGATGTTCAGAATGAAATCCGCCCGGTGCTCACTTTGAACGAAAAGAAAAATCTTCTTTCCCTTGTGGCAGAGTCGGCAGGCCTTTCTGAAAGCGACATAATTTCCCATGATTTGTTTCTATATAATAGAAGCCATCCTTCTCTTTGGGGGGCAGAAAATGAATTCATCTCTTCTCCAAAACTTGATGACTTGGAATGTGCTTACTCAACTTTGCAGGGCTTCCTCGCCGCGACTTCCAAAAGCATTTCAGAAAATCCTCTTCCCCTTTACTGCCTTTTTGACAATGAGGAAGTGGGAAGCTCCAGCCGTCAGGGCGCGGACTCAACTTTCCTGAGCGACACTCTTTCCCGCATCGCAGAAAAACTTTCTTGGACGCCAGAGGAATACAAAATCGCCCTTTCCAAGAGCCTCATGCTTTCTGCGGACAATGCTCATGCCGTTCACCCAAATTATGTTTCTTCGGCAGATCCTGTGAATCGTCCAAAAGTTAACGGCGGTATCGTCATTAAATTCAACGCGGCACAAAAATACACCAGCGATGCCCTTTCTTCGGCTATCTTTAAGGAAGTCTGCAAAAAGGCGGGAGTTCCTTTCCAGATTTACACAAACAATTCAAATGTCCCCGGCGGCTCAACTCTGGGAAATATAAGTCAGAATCATGTTTCGATTTCCTGCGTGGACATAGGACTGGCTCAGTGGGCAATGCACTCACCCTACGAAAGCGCAGGCGCAAAAGACCTTGATTTTATGATTCGTGCCGTAGGGGAATTTTACAAAGGCTCTGTGACCGTGAATTAGCCGTTATCGCTTGCCTCAGCTTCGTTTTCGGCATTTGTATCTTCGGCATCGGTAAGCTCTTCAATTTCTTCTTCGGCTTCCTCAAAATGCTCTTCGTCGGCGACAAATTCCGCTTCGTTGGTGCGTTTTGCGATGATAAGAGTAATATCGTCGTCAAGCTGCTTGTATTCTGTGAATTTTTCCAGTTCGTCTATGATAAGACCTATGATTTCGCTTGACGGGCGGGCGTGATTTTTTTTTATTATTTCTTTCATGCTGCTTGTACCAAACTGCACTTGATTTGGATTTGTCGCCTCAGTTATTCCGTCAGTGTAAAGAACAAGGATGTCTCCAGTTGTCATTGAGAAATTTGAGCGGGCAAAAGAAACTGTGATTCCTTTCATGCCGATTGCTCCGTAGTGAGGCTTGCCGTCATTTCCCTTGAGTTCATAGACTTCATTGTCTCGTAAACTGAATTTGAGGGGATAAGGATGTCCTGCATTTCCCAACTCTATATTGCATTTTCCGCCCTCGTTGCTGTCATCAAAACGGCAGAGAATACCTGTCATATAGTTATCTATGTCGCCTTTTTCGTAAAGAATCATGTTATTTATTTTGGTGAGAATACGGTCAACTGATTCTTTTCGTCGGAAACCTGTTTGGAATACGCGGGAAATGATATTTTTTGAAAGCATGGTGACAAGACTTGCCGAAAGACCGTGTCCTGAAACATCAAAAAGAGAGATTCCATTTAAAATATCGTTGTAGTTGTAATAGTCATAAAAATCCCCTGAGACTTTTGCTGCCGGAGAGTAGCAGACTGCAATTTCCCAACCGCGGAAATGCTTGTTTGGTCGCGGGAAGAAGTTTCGTTGCACGACAGAGGCCATTTCCAAATCCATTTCCGAGTGTTTCCGATCTTTTTCAAGTCTTTCGTTTAGGAGAGACAGCTCATAGTTTGCGTCTTTCAAATCGAGCGTAGCGGCGGCGACTTCTTCAGAAAGATGATTTGAGAGCCGTTCATTGTGCTTATAAATGTTTGCGAATCGGACTGCAAGCAAAACAATGAAAATTGCGATTGAAATCTGCCAGCCGAAGATTGAGAAATATGGATATTCCCTTGTGTTGTCTATGAGGCGGATTGTTATGTCAATGGCAGCCGAAATGAAGAGCGGAAGGAAGCCCAATATAAACTGAATGGAGGTGCTTCGGGATTCTTTTTTTCGGAATTCATGAACTACAACTGATGCCCCGATAAATCCCTGAAATCCGAGAAGGGCAAGCATATAAGGCGTGATTTTAGTGAGGGCATCGTAGGTTGGGGCAAGGAGAGTCACTATAACCTGGGCGGCAAGCACTCCCACCCGAAGCAGTTTGTATCGGCTTGTATACTTTTTTCTGTGATAGTCGATTGCAAATAGCGTTGCGAAGTAAACCATAAAATAAGGCGGAATACACATGGTAAGCTTCATGAAGGGCAGGAATGGAATCGCACCGTCTGTATACATTGGAAGTTCTGTTGCAAAGAAAGGCATGAGGAAGAAAGACGTAAAAATATTGATGATAGCAAAATCGCGGAATTCTTTAAATTCACGGACATTCAGGTAGAAACAAAGAAAGAGAATGAAAGTGAAGAACAGAATCCCCACGAAGAACATGTAAACGCGAGTATGATGGAAATTGATTGATTCAAAATTTGGGTAGGCGAATTGTGTGGGCTGAATGAAGGCATGGCTTGAAATGCCGCTGGAGCCCTGAGCGTAGATTCGGATTAGAATGGTATTTTTGCCTTCTTGATTGAGAATATTTACCGGGAAGCTGAAAAAGTGAGCCTTAAAGAGCGTTGATTGCTCGTTGGGAGGAAAATCACCGTACTGAGAGATGAATGCTCCGTTACAGAAAACCTGCTCGGCAAAGCGCATGTGGGGAATGACGAGACCCAGCGGTCTGTGCTTAAAATTTTCCGGGATTTCAAATTCTGCCCGAATCCAGACATAATGCGTGCCACCTCCGAGAACGCGTTTTAAATTCGTTGCTGAATAATCTTCGAGTTTTTTGAAAAAGCGGGCGTTTTTCATTGCGTCGCCGTAAGTTGCTTCGGCAGGGGCTTCCCAATAATAAAAATCATGACCGATGATAAGTTTAGGCGTCTCCTTTGGACCACAAGAGCAAAAAAAGAAGGAGAAAAAAAAGAGAATACAAAAAAGTGTTTTGTTGCCGTAGCGAATAAAATTCCGCATAATCCTATTATAAACTATAATCTCAAAGCTTTAAACTTTTTTATTCGCTCTTTGTTACGGATTTTTTTGTTCACTAAGCCATGAGAAGAGTTTTGTTTCGCCGTCCATACATTGATCGTTGAAAAGATAAATCCAGCTTTCATGACCGTCATATTCATAGGGGAGACCGTAGCTTTCGTCTTTAGGGCTGGCACTTCTGTCCAAGAGGTACAAGCCGCTTTTGTCAACGACATTCCTGAATTCTGAGACATGCAGTTTCTCTGCACCAGCTGCCTTGAGCCGTTCGATAGTTGCGATTGAATTTTTCTGAGAATTTACGGTTCCGTCATTAAGGGCGTAAGTGAACCATAATGGCTTTTTCGCCAGTTCCTTGATTTGTCCGTCAGTTATTTTTGAATCAAGGTAATACTCACAAATCGGAAATGCGGCAGCAAAAACTTCTGGATATTTAATCAGCATATTCATTGTCATATAGCCACCGGCGGAACATCCCCCAACATAGATTCTTTTCGTATCAATATTCGGATGCTCCGCAATAAATTCATCGAGAAGGGCTTTTATCGGCTCCGTGTAAAATGACTCAGCCGCAAAGGGAATCTTTTCTTTTTTTGGCTTGTCTTCTGTCACGAGAATTTTGCTGAGAAACTTTTCAAGCGGTTTTTTAATTTTATCGACAGGGGCATTTTTGTCTACTGGAGTCCAATATCTTACTCCGCCAATTCCTTTTTCATTTGATTCCAGCCATGAACTTTTACTTTGGGGGGCAAGGATAGCTACTCCGTCTTTGAAATAGGACTGAATTTGCTCATCCGCAAGGGCATTTGCCTTTACTCCCATCAAAACATCATAGATATTAGAGCCACCTTCTTTTAGTCCGTGAAACCAGAGAATCAATGGGATTTTTTGAGACTCTGAATCAGAAGTGTTCGGAATATAGCTTGCATAGGATATGGTAAGATTTTCTTCCTTGTATTTTGGATTTTCCTTTTCTTCATCGCTTGCCGGAACAATACATGAAAATGTCTGAATCTTGAACTTGGACACATTTTTGCTTACAAAGGCCTTTATGTTTTTAACGGAAATATCGAGTTTGTCGTTTTCGATTTTGTAGCCGTAGTAAGAGCGGAAACTTCCCAGCGTGATAGATACAAATGGATTTGAGTGTTCGGCTTTTGGATGAACATCTGTAATAATTGTGATGAAATTGCTTGGACTTGGGATTTGTCGCCCCATTGAGTCTGAACAGAATGCATCTGTTACGGAAAGACTTCCCTTTGTTACGCCGATACCTGCATTTTTTGGATAAAGGACTCTGCTTATTTCGAAATCTTTTGCGCGGATTAGCTGCGGAGAAATCTGGTGACCGACATTTACGACGAATTTTTCAACACATGCGCCCCAATCATAAGAGCCGATATAGACGACGCTTTGGTTTGAATCTGGTTCTGCTGATTCTTTGAAAAGCTGGGCGGAGGCGAGTGTCGGAAGGAAAATTAAAAAAAGGAAAGCAAGCTGAAATCTCTTCATGTTTATATTGTATAAATGAATTTCTTTTGTGTCGATATTTTGCTCTTTAATAAAATTTTGAAAGTGTGTATAATGCTAACAAATTTTGATTTTAAGGAGCATTTTGATGGCTATTAAAACTGTTGCAGAAATCCCCAACGCAAAAATCAAAGCGTGGGTCGAAGAATGCGTAAAAATGTGTGAACCTGACAATGTTGTCGTTTGTGATGGTTCAGCTGCTGAATACGACGCTCTCGTTAAAAAGTGCGTTGACTCTGGTTTGGCTACTCCATTGGCTAAAAAACCACACAGCTACCTCTTCCGTTCAGATCCTTCTGACGTTGCTCGCGTTGAAAAACGAACTTTCATTTCTTCTAAAAAACAGGAAGATGCGGGCCCGACAAACAACTGGATTGACCCTGTTGAGCTCAAGGCTACAATGAAAGGCCTCTACAAGGGCTGTATGCACGGACGCACAATGTATGTCATTCCGTTCTGCATGGGTCCTCTCGGCTCACCAATCTCTAAGTGCGGTATCGAGCTTACAGACTCAGAGTATGTTGTTCTCAACATGGACATCATGACTCGCGCCGGCGAAAAAGTATGGAAGTATCTTGACGATAACTTCGTTCCATGTCTCCACTCAGTTGGTAAACCACTCAACAACGGCGCAAAAGACAACGGTGTTTGGGCTTGTGCTCCAGTTGAGCAGAAATACATCTCTCAGTTCCCAGAGGAGCACCTCGTATGGAGCTACGGTTCAGGATACGGCGGAAACGCTTTGCTTGGCAAAAAATGTTTCGCTCTACGAATCGCTTCTGTCATCGCTCACGAAGAAGGCTGGCTTGCTGAGCACATGCTCATCCTCAAGCTCACAAACCCAGAGGGCAAAGTCAAATATGTTACTGGCGCATTCCCGTCAGCATGTGGAAAAACAAACCTCGCTATGCTTATCCCGACAATCCCAGGCTGGAAGGTTGAGACAATCGGTGATGACATCGCTTGGATGAAATACGGTGAAGATGGCCGCCTCTACGCTATCAACCCAGAAGCAGGCTTCTTCGGTGTTGCGCCGGGAACTTCTGCAGAAAGCAACAAGAACGCTCTCGTTTCAGCTTCAAAGAACACAATCTTCACAAACTGTGCTCTTACAGAAGACGGCGATGTTTGGTGGGAAGGAATCGGCTACCCAGCTAAGGGCAAGCTTGTTGACTGGAAAGGCAACAAGCGTGACGCTCTTCCAAAAGACAAATCACCAAAAGGCGAGGAATTCGCTCACCCGAACGCACGATTCACAGCACCTGCAAATCAGTGTCCGTGTATCGCTCCAGAGTGGGAAGATCCAAAAGGTGTACCTATCTCTGCTATCCTCTTTGGTGGACGCCGCCCGTCAACTGTACCTCTCGTACATCAGAGCCGCAACTGGAATCACGGTGTATTCTTGGGTTCTATCGTTGGTTCAGAAATCACAGCTGCTTCAACAATCAATGCTAGCGAAGTCGGAAAAATCCGCCGCGACCCGTTCGCTATCCTCCCATTCTGTGGATACAACATGGGCGACTACTTCCAGCACTGGGTTAATGTTGGTAAGGCTGCAAAAGATCAGGACAAATTGCCAAAGATCTTCTACGTTAACTGGTTCCGCAAGG
>DFEB01000053.1:0-141 GCA_002368605.1 Treponema sp. UBA3813
CGTTCTTTGCAAGCAGGGAAAATGCAAAGAACAGCTGGGAGCGCACACAAGTGAACGAATTTCTCACGCAAATGGAAGAATTTGGTGGCATCATAATCTGCACCACGAACCTGAAAGAAATCATGGACAGCGCAATGAACC
>DFEB01000053.1:196-3658 GCA_002368605.1 Treponema sp. UBA3813
GCCGTTTTCACATAATCGTAGAATTTAAACCGCTGGACAAAAACGGAATCCGCTGTATGCTCGAACAATATTTCGCATCATACAATTTCAGCGATGAAGAAATCTGTCGGCTGGAACGAAAAGAAAGCGTAACGCCCGGTGATTTCGGTGCGCTAGCAAACAGGATGAGATTCATGGACAGCACGGAGCTTTCGCCCGCCTACATCACAGAAGAGCTGTGCAAAATGCAGGACGAAAAGACAGGCGAAAGCACAAAGCGAAAAATCGGCTTTTACGCCGATTAGCAATTAGGCTACGAGCAAAGGCCTTCCAGAGATTTTTGCAAATTGAGGAAGGCTTTTTTCTCAATCTGGTGCATTCGAGCCTTTGTATAGCCTTTGAGTTCACCAATTTCCGTAAAAGATTTTGGTTCTTTGCCGTTAAGTCCATAGTGCATGGAAACGACATCACACTCAATCGGCTTAAGATTTCGTACAGCTTTGAGAAGAGATTTTGCTGACTCAGAATTAACGAAATCTTCTGCGGTGCCAAAAGAATAGGGGACGCCTTCCAAAAGTTCATCAGGGTCATTTTTGGTTTTGAGAAGAGGAATTGTTTTTTTGTTGAAATTAAGAGCGTTTCGAATTTTTGTACGAATGCAATATTTTGCGAAAGTGTTAAAGCGAAAACCTCTGTGCACATCAAATTTATCAGCAGCGATTACGAGGCCAATCAAAGCTTCTTCAAAAAGCTCTTCGCCGTCAAGAAAATGACCATGGAATCGCTGAGAATATTTTCGAGCGAAAGGAACGCAAGAGAGGATAAGGAGTTCGCGGGCTTTTTTATCGCCATTCTCAGCTCTGAGAGCGACTTCTTTTTCTTCTTCTGGAGAAAGTTTGACGGTTGGGAATTTGAATTCATCCATGGTTAGCCTCCTAAAAATTGGTAAATAAAAAAATGTGTGAAACAAAATATAGTTGGCTGACCATTCAAAAATTTTATAATTTTTTATTATATTTGATTTTTTCAACTATTTTAGTGAACTTTGAAAAATAGAAAAGCAAAGCCTGCTTGAGAGAAAGTTTTCCGTCCGAAAGTCTTTCAAAGAACATCGAACGGTTTAAATATAGTTTTTTGTCTTTTTGGGATTGTGAATTATCTGAAATATTTTTGTACGCTTTTCAAAAGTTCATTCCGAGCATCGCAAAAATCCCAACATACAAATTCATAGATATTTGCTTTGCTCAACATGACTTTTTGAATCAAACTATTCGATTGCTGCCCTCGCCCTTGCCGTTGCCTCTTGCGTCAAATCCTTTATGATTTCGCTTGCGATGATTAAGCCTGCAACAGAAGGAACAAAAGCATTGCTTCCGGGGATGTCGCGGTGTTCCGTGCATTTGTGTTTTGTTCCCGGCGGACAGATGCAGTGCGCTCGGCAGCTGATTGCCATGTCTTCGATGGGACGCATGGCTTTCTCCGTCGAATAAACAACCTTGACGTTTTTTATCCCGCGCTTTTTACATTCTTGCCTCATTACACGTGCAAGGGGACAAACTGAAGTCTGTGAAATATCCGCCACCTTGAACTGTGTAGGGTCCATTTTGTTTCCGGCTCCCATGCTGCAGATGATTTTTGTTCCGGCTTCCTTTGCCTGCAGAATCAGATTGATTTTTGCTGTGACTGTATCAACGGCATCAACAACGTAATCGTATTTTGTAAAGTCAAAGAGGTCGCGGGTCTCAGGAAGATAAAAGCATTTGTGGACGTTCACTTCGGCCTCTGGATTGATGTCAGGGATGCGCTCCTTCATTACGTCAACCTTGTATTTTCCGACGGTCGAGCGGGTCGCAATAATCTGCCGGTTCAGATTTGTGAGGCAGACTTTATCATCATCAATAAGGTCAATGTGCTGAATCCCTGAGCGGACAAGAGCTTCCACAGTGTATCCGCCAACCCCGCCGATTCCAAAAACAGCGACGCGGGCACTGTTCAGAATCTCCATCGCCTCTTTGCCAATAATTAATTCCGTTCTTGAAAATTGATTCAACATCCGATTTCCTCGTGCCTTGTTCTCATTGCAAGGATGCAGTCCTGAATTACATCGTTCAGTTCAACTCCCATCAGCTGAACTCCCGCCTTGATTACTTCACGGTTGCAGCCTGCCGCAAAATTGAGGGCCTTGAATTTCTTTGTGACGGATTTTACTTCCATGTCGGTCACAGATTTGCTGGGGCGCGCCATTGCACAGGCAAAAATCAGACCTGTAAGTTCATCAACCGTGTACAAAACTTTTTCCATGATATGTTCCGGCTCAACGTCCACCGTGATATTCCATCCGTGGCTCTGAACCGCATGAACAAGCTGATCGTCTATATCAGGATAATTTGCTTTTTCTGCGCTAAAGATTTCAAGGCATTTTGTACAGTGACTGTCCGGTGCAACTTCAAAATCAATGTCATGAAGAATGCCCACGCTTTCCCAGTAATCGGGCGACTGGCCGTATTTTTCCGCAAAATAACGCATGGCAACGCCGACGGTCTTGCAGTGACGCAGCAAAGTCTCGCCATGAACATATTTTTGTAACAATTCAAAAGCCGTATCTGGATTCATTTTGTTTTCCTATTTAAGAGATGGGTAATTATAGCAAAAATACAAAATATGCTCTACTAGCTGGGGTATTTTTGGTTCACTGATTATCGGGATCTACCTTCTCAGCATTGAATTTCCTTCTGCGTCATCTCCACAGTTTGCTCATCCATCTCTCCGCCAAAATATTTTTCCAGCACAGCCTTAAACACCCGAGCTTCCTTTTCATATTTTGAATCATGTCCAGATGCAAGCAAAAAAAGCGTCATGGAAGATTTTAGCTTCAAGTCATCGGGGTAGCCCATCACCTGAGTTGCGTTGTTTGACTCAAGTGCAAGGAGGCTTTCAGAAATTTCCACCAGATGCGAGCGAAGAAAATCATCCGCAAGATAGGCTCTCGCTTCTTCAATTCCCTTGATTCCATAGTATTGTGAAATCTCACTGAATCCAAGGCCCTCCAGTTGTGGGAAGATGTACCACATCCAGTGGCTCTGTTTCTCGCCTGCACGGATTTCTGCAAGGGCGGTTTCGTAGTCGTGTTCCTGGGCTTTTTTGAATCGGGTTAGGTCGTGGGGCATAGGGGGTCTCCTTAGGATGGTGTTTGGGTTATTTCTAATATGCTAAGAATATGATTTTCCAATTTCTTTTCTTCATCCTGCATATTTTTTATAAATGAATCTTCTCCTCTGCAAGCAGCAAATCCAGTTGAGCCTGCAGTTCTTCCTTTTTTGGCAAATACAACTGATAACGTGCTGTAAATAACTGGTTTGTAATTCCTTGTGTTGCATATTCCATCAAAAGTTCATCTTTTTTTGCACCTAAAACAATTCCAATTGGAGGATTATCATCAGGTTGGCAGATTTCAGTTTTGAAATAATTCAAATACATATTCAT
>DFEB01000058.1 GCA_002368605.1 Treponema sp. UBA3813
ACATCGAATAGTCGATGTAAGCCTGCTTGACCTCATCCTCAATCGGAATCTTTATGACAGTTCCACCTTCCGGGGTTTTTTCTTCTTCTAACATTTATATTTCCTTAATCAGTTTTTTCTAAATATTGATGAAAAATCAAGCTTTAACTAAATATCCAGATTCGCGTAGCTGGAGTTGCTTTCGATGAACTCACGGCGCGGCTCTACTTCCTCGCCCATGCAGACGCTGAAAATCTTGTCAGCGGCCTCGGCGTCCGGGATTGTTACTACCCGCATTTTTCGGTGGGCTGGATCCATTGTGGTTTCCCAAAGCTGCTCGCCGTCCATCTCACCAAGACCTTTGTATCGCTGGACATCGGCCTTGTCCCTCTGGTCACCCAAAGCGGCCAAAGCATCATCTCGTTCCTGATCAGAGTAGCAGTAAACAGGCTCTTTTTTGCCAAGCTGAACTTTGAAAAGCGGTGGCATTGCAAGATAAACATATCCGTGCTCAATCAGCTGCGGCATATAGCGGAAGAAGAATGTGAGCAGAAGCGTGCGGATGTGGCTTCCGTCGACATCGGCATCAGCCATGATGATGATTTTGTGATAGCGGAGTTTTTCGATGTTGAAATCTTTTCCGAATCCTGTTCCCAAAGTTTTGATTACAGGGTCAAGCTTATCGTTGCCCATAACCTTTTCCGGGCTGACTTTTTCGACATTGAGCATTTTTCCCCACAAAGGAAGAATCGCCTGAGTCTTTGAGTCACGGCCTTTCTTTGCAGAACCGCCAGCCGAATCACCCTCGACAATGTAAACTTCGCATATTTCAGGATTATCCTTGATTGAGCAGTCAGAAAGTTTTTCAGGCTTCTGGAATCCGGCTCCCACAGTCTTTTTGCGGGTGGCTTCCTTTGCCTTTCGGGCGGCGACTCGCGCAGCGGCCTCACCCACGGCCTTTTCAAGCACTTTTTCAAGCACGGTCGGATTCAGCTCAAAGAAAATAGTCAGTTTTTCTTTTACAAGAGAATCAACGATTGTTCGGACTTCTGTGTTTCCGAGTTTGTCTTTTGTCTGGCCGACGAATTCCGGCTCAGGAACTTTCATTGAAAGAACGGCAGCCAATCCCGCGCGCACATCTTCACCGGTGAGCTTTTCTTTTTTGTCCTCGCCCGGCTCGAATTTGCCGTCACGATCAGGCATCTTCTTTTTCATCTTTTCGTTGCCGTCAAGAGCCTTGTTCAAGACCCAGAGCAAAGCCGTTCTGAAACCGTCAAGGTGAGTTCCGCCGTCGCGAGTGTTGATGTCGTTTACATAAGTGTGAATGTCTTCTGAATAAGAATCGTTGTACTGGAAAGCAAGCTCAGTGATTACGTTGTCCTTTTCGCCCGTGATAAAAATCGGCTCTTCGGGATAATAGAATTTGCTCTTTTTGTTGCCGTTGATTTCTTTTACATAGTGAACGATACCGCCCTCGTATTTGAGGACTTCTTCTTTCGGAGTCTCAAGTCGCTCGTCCCGGAAAGTGATTACGATTCCGCTGTTCAAGAAAGCAAGCTCTTTGAGTCGCTGCAAAAGAACATCAAAATCATAAGTCGTAGTCTCTGTGAAAATAGTTTTGTCGGCCTTCCATCGGATTGTAGTTCCGTGAGCCTGAGTGTCGCCGATGACTTCTACCTTTGTAACAGGAATTCCGCGCTCGTACTTCTGACGATAGATGTGACCGTCACGGCAGACAGTTGCCTCAAGCCAGTCAGAAAGGGCATTTACGCAGGAAACACCTACACCATGCAAACCGCCTGAAACTTTATAAGCATTTTTATCGAATTTACCGCCCGCATGAAGACGAGTAAGAACCAACTCCAAAGCAGAAATTTTTTCGGTGGGATGAATGTCAACCGGAATTCCTCGTCCGTTATCCTCAACGCGAACAATATCGTCTTTTTCGAGAGCAACGACGATTGTGTCACAGAAGCCGGCCATAGCCTCGTCAATACAGTTGTCTACAGTCTCATAAACAAGATGATGAAGACCTTTCGGACCAGTTGAACCAATATACATACCAGGTCGTTTGCGAACAGCCTCAAGACCTTTCAAAACCTGAATACTACCCGCCGAATAATTAGCAGCCATTTTTATTTCCTTGTAAATTAAAGATTTATGATTTTAGATAAAAGACATGAAAAGACTTTTAGAGAAGAATATTATAGTAGAATTTTTAAAAAGAAACAAGGTTGAGAAAAACTGAAAACGGAAAGTGGAAAGATGGGGGCTACCTGCCTGCTGGCAGGTCGGGTGTTCCGCCCTTCGCTCATAGCCTACGGCTACTTCGGGGCTCCATACCCTAGTCCTATAACTCTCTTACTCGCAAAATACAGTTCATCGGGGGCAATGTCTTGACCGTCTGCCCATTCCACTGTATTCGAGACGATTTTTGCCGTATTGAATTTTGAGATGTCGCGAAGCTGACCGAACCAATCGCCTTTTATCAGAGGTTTCGCGTCATAAATGCGTTTTTCGCCTCCTTCAAAAGTCACAAGAAGCTGAAAATCTTCAATTGGTTTTACGGCAATCGGGATTGGATAAAGCATGAATCACCTCAACGGAGTAATTTTAAAATACTTTTTTCCCTTTTGCAACAAATCCCAATTTAAAATCAAATCTTCTCTGTGAATTTCAATCCACGCGACGATCAATCTGTGCTTGCTTTGTTGGATTTCGCCCTCAATAACATTTCCTAAGAAATCATAAACAGCCTGCTCGTCTTGATATTCTGCGTGTAAATGTGGGAGTTTGTGTTTGGAATTCGGCTCGCTGTACATTTTGATAGTTACACCGAAAAAAGAACTTAAAGTCGGCATTTTTGCACCTCGCAGATAAATTTCTGTACGAAAGATTTTCCTTTTCATACATCTATTTATTTGTGGAAAAAGTGCATTTTCGGCAATGAAATTAGATAAATTTTTGTTATATTTGAATGTTCTAAAAAAAAATCTGCCTGCAAAACGCAAGCAGATTCGTTGAGAAAAAGTGAAACTTTCCTTAGAAATGATAAATCGCACCGGCACGAATTGACCATGAGAATACTCCGAATATTCCCATCCCGAATTCACCTAAAGCACTCAGTTTATCAGTGAAGTTATATTTTGCCCCGAACATCGCATTCATTTTAAATCCAACCACCGTGCTGTCGGTTTCGTAAGTTTTTGATGTTGTTTTTCCATAATTAGGATTCGTAGAAAAATTTCCACTTGTATCTACCGTTGTGTACTTATATTTGACATTAACCAACTGTATCGGAACTGAAAATCCAAGCCCTGCATACGGAGTCAATTTTGGAAGAGTATCAAAGTGATAGTTTAAAATTCCCATTACACCTGGTGCAATAACTTTTGTGCTGCTCTCCCAAAGTCCGTCAGAATCACTTCCAAAAGTAAGTCCAAGAGAGCCTTCCAGTGCAAGGCTTAGATTTTTCTTTTCTAATCCTGAAACTGGTATTTCCAGGCCAAAAGTCGGCACAACTTCAAATCCCTTGTAATAAAGAATTGTACTATATTTGACTCCACTTCCAAAATCCCATTCCGTATCAACTCCGCCTCGTGAATATCCAAGCGTAAGCTTTGCATACTTTCCAAGTCCTTCTTGAGAAGTTTTTTTCCCTTCTGCGGCAAAAGTTGCACCAATTGAAACAGTTGCAAACACAATGGCAAGGGCAATTTTTTTAAAGATTTTCATTTTTCATCTCCTTTTGAAAATCAAATTTTTAAATTGAATTTTGTCTAATAAATTAACTCCACTCAATTCGTTAGATTTAAAAATATCAAAAGATATTTATTTTATCATTCTAAAATCTATTGATATTTAAATCAAGTTTAAAATTATCTTTTGTCATATTTTCAAATTATGAATTTTTGGAAAAAGGTTGATTCTGAACTTCTTTATTTGGGAAAAACTCGGAAGGAGCTGGCAAACGCAATTGGGTTTGACGCCGCAAACATCAGTTTCGGAATCAAACGAAACAGCATTCCCGCCGCCGACACTGCCCTCAAAGTTTCTCGCTTTTTAGGCGTTTCCCTCGATTATCTTTTGGACATGTGCGAAGAGGAAAATCAAAATTCAAAAAATCCGCTGAATTCTAAGATTTCAGAAATCGAAAACAAATTGAGGCGATTTTCTGATTCAGACTTGAATGCAGTTCTTACGATGGTCAAAGCCCTGAACGAAAAATATTCTTAATCAACCTCACTACAAATTTCCTCAATTCTTAGTGGAAAAAATTCTGCTTTCACTCTAAAATAAATTTCATGTCAGAACAGAATTACAAAGATTTTTTTGAAGAAGCTATGAATCAGATTCACGAAGAATTTAAATCTTCGGGAAACGAAAACGAATTTATCTTAAATTTTAAATTTTCTTACATAGAGGACACTCTTTCCGAAATAAAAGTATCCGTTCCATCAAAATTTCTATGGGATCGAATGGTTCAAAAAGGAAATGTTCAGAAATTTGAATCTAAAATCAATGAGCTTACAGGTCAAGAAATAAATCTTTCGCCTATTTTCAATTCAAAGCCGGCAGAAACTTCTAAAAACGAAATCTTTGTTGAATCTTCCAAAAAAATTGAATCAAGTCCTTCTCAAAATTCAAAAAATTCTGATTCTTCTATTGAAAAACATCCCCAGCTTATCGAGGAATTTACTTTTGAAAATTTCGTTCCCAACGGTGAACATGACTATGCTTTCAATGCCTGTCTCGCCGCCGCAAAAACTCCGGGAAACAAAAATTTCAATCCTATTCTTCTTTATGGTCCTTCTGGAATCGGTAAAACTCACTTAATGGTCGCAATCGGAAATTACATTTATTCTAATAATCCTAAACTTAAAATCTCTTATATTACGACTGAATCTTTGATGAACGAATTTACAGCTTCGATTCGCGAACGCTCAACCGACAAATTCACAAAAAAATACCGCAAGCTTGATGTACTTCTCCTCGATGATATTCAGTTCCTTGAGAAATCTGAAAAACTTCAGGACGAACTTTTCTACACTTTTGATGAAATCTACAACCGAAAGGGGCAAATCGTGTTTACCAGCGACCGCCCTCTTAAAGAAATAAACGGAATCGTAGAAAGACTTAAAACACGATTCTCCCGCGGTCAGAACATTGATTTAAAAGTTCCTGATTATGAAACCCGTCTTGCCATCATCGACAAAAAACTTGAGATTCAGGGAAAATCAATTCCCCAGGATGTAAAAGAACTTATCGCAAAAACTTTCCAGTCAAATGTCCGTGAACTTGAAGGAGCTCTTTCAAAAATGATTGGATATGCTGAGCTTATGCACAAAGAACTTACCCTCGATATTGCAAAAGAACAGCTTTCCGATTCAATTGGCTCAAATGAAAGTGGAATTATCACCGTGGAAACAATACAAAAAGTCGTAAGCGATTATTACAATATTTCTGTGTCAGAATTAAAAAGCGACTGCCGCAAAAAGACACTTGCTATTCCCCGACACATTGCTATCTATCTTTCACGAAAAATTACAGAATATTCTTTAATGGAAATCGGTGAAGAATTCGGCGGAAGAGATCACACTACTGTCATGAATTCCATCACTAAAATTGAAAACCAGCTCAAAATAGACCCAATGATAGGAGAAACTATAAAAATCCTCGAAAAACAAATTAGAGAATTTAAGTGATAGAATTATTGTTAGAAATATGCTAACATACTGTGGATAACTTGTTGAAAACTTTGAGAATTCTGAATTTGTGAATTCAAAGTGAATTTTCGAACAATAGTTTTCCCAAATATAAGTTCTTATAAAATAAAAACTTATATGACTTTTCAACAAATTCACAGCCCTTATTATTATTATTACTAAATTTTTTAAATTTTAAAATTTAATAAGAATTGTGAAAAAGGAGAAAAAAATGAAATTTACTTTCGACAGAAACGCAATGATTAACGAAATTTCCATTGCGCAGGAGATTATTTCCACAAAGAACGCTATGTCAGTTCTTTCAAATGTTCTTTTGATTGCAGAAGGAAATTCTTTGACTGTAAAAGCAACTGATATCAAAGTAAATTTCCAGACTAAAATCCCTGTTGATATTGAAGAGGAAGGCTCAACCACAGTTCTTTGCGATAAATTCATGGGAATCCTTTCGGCTCTTCCAGAAGGTGAAATCGAATTCTTCCTGCAGGATAAAGACAATCTTGTTTCTGCGGTAATTCGTCATACAAGCAAAAAAATCAAATATCAGCTTAATTGCACTTCTCAGGATAAATTCCCTGAAATCGCTGTTGCCGAAAAAGTCTCTTTCTTTGATGTTCCAGCAAAAGAACTTAAGGCTATGATTTCGCAGACAAGTTTTGCGGTCAGTGATGATGAGACACGCTACTTTATGAACGGCGTTTATTTTGAGAAAAAAGAAGACAAGCTGGTTCTCGTTGCTACAGACGGACGACGCCTTGCTTATACAGAAAAGTCAGTGCTTGCAGGAGTTGCTGACTTCCCGGCTGCAATCGTTCATCCGAAGATTCTCAATATTGTTGCAAAACATGCTTCTGATGAAGGCCAGATTTCAGTTGCAATCGTCGATAAAATGATTTTCTTCAATTTTGCGAATTATGAATTCTCTGCTACTTTGATTGACGGTCAATATCCTAATTATCAGCGGGTTATTCCTGAGAATCAGACACATTCATTCAAAGTCTTGAAGTCAGAATTTGTGGATGCTCTTAAACGAATCTCAATCATGATTGATAAAACTGGCCGAATCATTCTTAACCTCGCCCCAGGAGTTCTTACAATCACTTCAAAATCAACAGAATTTGGTGACGCAAAAGAAGAGATTCCATGTCAGTACGCAGGTGAGGAAGTTTCAATCTCAATGAACTATAAGCATATCGACAGTCCTCTCAAAATTATGAATTGTGAATATATTACATTTGAGTTCACTGAGGTTATGAGGGCAGTCACTCTCCGACCAGAGCCGGCAGAAGATTACTTCCACATTCTCATGCCGATGAGTGCGGAGTAAATTATCGGGTTTAGCCCGATAATGACAAAATATGCCAGTTCTCTTAGTTTCGTTCGTAAATTACAGAAATCTCGAAAACAAGACCATAGACCTTCTTTCAAAGGAGGTCTATTTTGTCGGAGAAAATGGTCAGGGAAAGAGCAATCTTCTTGAATCAGTTTATTTTTCTGCTTACGGAAATTCTTTTCGCACCAGGGCTGATGCCGAAATCGTACGGGAAGGCGAAAAATCTTTCAGCGTAAAGACTTTGTATCGCGAAGAAAACGGCAACACGGCCAGTCTTTTTTTCACTTACGAGAACCAGAAAAAGCGAATCGAAAAAAACGGCAAGACAATCAAAGACCGCAAGGAACTCATAAACACCATGCCCTGCGTGCTTTTCTGCCATGATGATTTGGATTATGCCACCGGCGAGCCTGAAAAAAAGCGGTTTTTCATTGATCAGTGTCTTTCGATGTACGATGTGCTTTACATTGATTTGAACCGCCGTTACAAAAAAATCCTCAAAAGCCGGAATATTTCTCTTAAAGAAAAAAAATATGAGATGCTCGACATTTTTGACATGCAGCTTGCGGCCGACGGAATCGAAATCCAGAAAAAACGAAGCGACACGATTTTTAAATTCAATCAGATTTTCGGAAAGCTCTACGAGCAGATTACGGGAATTGACGGCGTTTCAATCAAGTATGTTCCCAGCTGGAAAGTTGAGGAAAATGAAATTCTTTCTAAAGAAAAGGCTATTTCGATTTTGCAGCAGAAGCGGGAGATGGACAAAGTAATCCAGACTACGATGAGCGGCCCACACCGGGACAGAATTGTTTTCGTTCGCGGCGGAAAGAATTTCGTGCCGAATGCCTCCACCGGGCAAAGGCGTCTGCTTGCAATTTTGCTTAGGATTGCTCAGGCGATTTATTACACAAATGTCACTGAGAAAAAGCCTATTCTTCTTATGGATGATGTGATGCTGGAACTTGACCCGGATAAACGCCAGAGCGTCACTACCCTGCTCCCGGAATACGACCAGCTTTTCTGTACTTTTTTGCCAGGCGAGCCTTACGAGCGCTACAAAAAATCTACGACAAAAATTTACGCGATTGAAGGAGGAAAATGGGAAGTTAAATGAACTGCGTAATCGAAACTGAAAGACTTTGCCTGCGTGAAATGACTTTATCCTTTTTCGCGCGAGGAAATTGAGTGCTGGATTAAACGAAACATCGATAGTTACGAAAAAAATGGTTTTGGAATCTGGGCTATGTGCCTAAAAGAAACTGGCGAGTTCATTGGCAATTGCGGAATCTCAATTCAACAGGTTGAGGATGAATTTTTCCCAGAAATCGTGGTATGAAAAAAATTATCTCCTATATGAAGTCGGACAATTTTCCTTCACGCCGTGTTGCTGAGAGAAACGGAATGAAGTTTGTGAAATCATTTACGAAAACCGTAATGGGAACGGTCGTCAGCGATGAAGTTCTTTATATGAAAGAATTGTGAAATTTTCGTGTTTTTGTGCTACACTCTTCGCATGAATCAAAGTCACCATGAGTTTTAAATTGATTTTACTAGTTCCAAAATAACCGATTGTTGCTTTTTAGAGAGGCGGGAATAATTATCAAGAAGTTCTTGTTGTTCTTCTGTTAATATTTTTGAAGAAGTAGATTCTTCTATCAAAAATTGAGATAGAGTCAAATTAAATGAAGAACAGATTTTTTCAAGTGAAGAAATCGTTGGAATTTGATTTTTTCTATACCATGATGAAATTGTTGATTGAGGTAAATCTGACTTTTCAGCAAGTTGATATTCACTCCAATTTCTTTCTAATCTTAGTTTTCTAATTTTTTCTAAAATATCAATCATATTAAAATCATCTAAATTTAATGCGCTTTTTCGTTGTAAAATAATAATTCTAGGCGTATAATTATTATGTCAAAGCGTTTAAAAGATACGCTTTAGACAAGGGGAAAAAATGATTCAATGGTTAAAAGAAAAATTTGAAGCATGGATTGGAATTATTGTTGTTTTGACGGTGATTCTTTATGGAATTATTGGTGGACTAACTCTTGCTGTTTATCAAAATAATTCTATTTTTGGATTTATTATTGGTGCAGTATTGGGTGGTCTTTTTGGAATAATTTTTTGTGTTATCGCTTACGGTCTAATTGCAACTGTAGTTTACATTGCTAATGCGACTGATAATAATATGAAAATTCTTTCTGAAATCAAAACAAAATTGAATGATATTGAAAGTATTAAAAATCAAATGAGCAAACTTAATGAAATCTCATCGAAACTTGATTCTCTCAAAAGAGTAAGTACATCAGAAAAATCTAATTCCTCAAATGATAAAAAAAATAATACAGAAAAAAACGAAACACCATCTGATACTTTTAACACTGTTCAAGTTGGCAACAAATATTTTGCAATAAAAGATTCAGAGCCAGGAAAATATTTCTGTCCAAAATGCCATGCTCAAGTTGCTGAATCTGCCTTTTCATGTAGTAACTGTAATAAAAGTCTTGTAGAGGATTAAAAATAAATGCTATTCTCGTGATTTCTAAAATTAATTGGGCATAGCATTTTTACTAATTTTTTTTACCAAAATATATTAACATTTCAGATTTAGAATTGAGAGTCATATACTCTGCTGAAGATGACAACACAGAGGTTTTGTACTTCAAGAATGTGACTAGAATTTTCTCAAACTTTACGACCGCTCCAAAAGTAGTTAAATTCTAACTTTTGTGCTACACTCTTCGCATGAATCAAAGTCACGAGGCGCAGATACATTATATTGTTTCGTTTATCGGGGGATTTCTCGGCATTTTTCCCATTGTGAACGCATCTCATTTTCTTGGTTCAGCCCAGACTTCCAATTTAATCGATATTCTGCTTGGCTTTATCTACGGTAACGGGCGGTCAGTTTTATTCCGGCTGCTACAGTGGTGTGTGGTATACTTAAAAAATAGGGCGTTTCCTGCCCTAGTTGCCACAGGCACCCGGGGCAGGCCGGTTGTTCCGTGGCTCGGTAACCCTCGGTCGTCCGCTTTGCTCCCGACTGGCTTCGCCACCACTCCATAGCCTAACGCAAGGATTTTATGATAAAAATGGTATTAGAAACAAAAAGGCTTTTTCTTCGCCAGATGACGCTGGAAGATACGGACACTCTTGCCCTTATTTTGAGTGACCCGGAATCGATGAAGTTTTATCCGCACCCTTTTTCCCGGGAAGAAGTAGAAAACTGGATAAAATGGAATCTTGATAATTACGAAAAATACGGATTCGGACTTTGGGCGGTGTGTCTAAAAGAAAGCGGCGAAATGATTGGCGACTGCGGAATTACCATGCAGCAGGATGAAAATAATTTATTTCCGGAAATCGGTTATCATTTAAGAAAAGAATTCCGGGGAAAAGGATATGCGACTGAGGCGGCAAAGTCTTGTTCAGATTTTGCAAAAGAGCGCGGTATGAAGAAAATTATTTCTTATATGAAGTCTGACAATCTTCAAAGCCGACATGTGGCTGAACGTAACGGAATGAAGTTTGTAAAAGCCTTTACAAAGACGGTTATGGGAAAAGTGGTTGAAGACGAAGTGCTTTATATGAAGGATTTGTAGAAGGCTTGCTCGGAAGTTTGACATCATCCACTACCCCACTATAAAATAGTCCCTATGATGGAGTAGAGACTTTGATTCTCGGAAACCGCGGGCATGGTGCAATCGATGCGAAGTGTGACCATCACCACGGCGAGCATCACCACAACTAATTGAGAGCAAAAATTGGCTTCTTCAAAAGACTATCTTGCTTATATCTTAGACCAGCTTTCTCTTTTGGATGGAATCACTCATCGCGCAATGATGGGTGAATTCATTTTATATAAAGACAAAAAGATTTTCGGTGGAATCTACGATGACCGATTCCTTGTTAAGCCGACAAAATCCGCAATGGAAAAAATGCCCAAGGCTCCGCATGAATTGCCTTACGAGGGCGCAAAAGAAATGCTTTTGGTGGAAGATGTTGATAACCGCGAGTTTTTGCGGGAATTGGTGACGACGATGTGCGCAGAACTTCCAGAACCAAAATCGAGAAAGAAATAAATATGGACTGGCGCCGAAAATCAAGTTAGTCAAAGAAGGAAGTGAGTTGTACGATAAAATCGTACAACTGAAATTACCGGCAGCAGACGGAAAAACTATAAGACCGATGTTCTTTCCACAAAAAATATACTACGCTTAATTCAGTTGAAACAACCTATTTGCCGGAATGGAAAGACAGATGCCACGGTTGGAATGTCTGAAAAAGTCTGGGAAGGATGGAAGTAAATTCCGAAGCGCTTCTAACTTGTATAATTTCTCACAATCTTATATTCCTCAAGCAATTTTTCCACCGTGAAGCGTGCGTTTGCCGGGCTTGTGCTTGGAAGAC
>DFEB01000007.1 GCA_002368605.1 Treponema sp. UBA3813
TTTGCATTTGCTGAACAGTGCAAAAACAAGCGTAGGCGGGGTTATGGCACGAATCCACTTTGTGCGAGCGAGCGAAGCGAGTCTAATTTCCAATTTCGCACAACCGTGGATTCCAGTGCCATGTTCCCGCCGAGAGCTTGTTTTTGTGATTCTCCAATAATTTGCAAAACTCGACATTTGACCATATACTTAAATACCCCTCTATGGTAGTATTTTTGAAAAATAAGTAATCGGAGTCTTTTATGAGAAAGTTTTCCCCTTTAAGTTCTTTAATCTTTTTGTTTTTTTCAATTCTTTCTATTTTGAACATTTCCTGCAAAGAAAAAGGCGTTCAAAAGGTTAAAGTGTCCTATAGTGTTTACGAGCCCAGCATTGCCTACAATCCAGATTCCAAACCAGACTTTCTAAGCATTGAATTTGACGGTTCGGTTGCACCTATTGATATGGCAGACAAAGAACTTGATTCGCAAGGGGCTCTTCCTTCTGTTTCACCGGCAATCGAAGGAAAATGGCTTTGGGTGGGGGATTCTGTCCTTCGTTTTGTTCCTTATGAACGCTGGAAGCTTGAAACTTCGTACAAAGTGAGCCTTCCTGCTGAAATTTTTTCTCAGAATGTAATTGTTTCAAAAAATTCATTTTCTTTTACAACAGATTCTTTTACGACCAGCCTCAGAAATGTTGAATTCTATATCAATCCGGAAAATCCTCTTGAAAAGCGGGTCACGGCCACTGTGTCGGGCAGCCACCCGATCGAAAAGGAAGGTTTTGAAAAGTTCGTTTCAATGGGAATAACACATCCCTCTTCGCATAAGAAAAATCCCGTTA
Source organism: Treponema sp. UBA3813 (assembly GCA_002368605.1). Classification (GTDB taxonomy): domain Bacteria; phylum Spirochaetota; class Spirochaetia; order Treponematales; family Treponemataceae; genus Treponema_D. Next base: position 826 of record DFEB01000007.1, read on the forward strand.
ATTTTACTATTTCATGGAGCAAGGACGGACTTGAAGCATATCTTGTGAGTGATAACATTCCTGTTCCTCCCCAAACCGCAGAGTTGAAGGTTGAAATGTCTTCCGGCATCAAAACAATTATCGGGGAAGCGACTTCGTCTAATTCAGATTCAGTAGATGTAGAAATCCCTGGTATGAGCGACTTTGTTCGGATTACCGACATTTCTCATTCACTTATCAAAAATGAAGACCAGAATTACGATCAGGTTATTACAGTTGAGACAAAGGGGTCTGTCAGCGCAGAAGAACTCCTTTCTCACATGGAAGTTTACCTGCTGCCAAATGACCGGCCAGAAGAGCAGGGCTGGGATTATGAGAGAAATTATGACTGGCGCGGTACAAGTATTCAGTTTTTTACCGATAAAGTAAAAGCCCAGTCTGTTAAAATAGAACCAAAAATTATTCCTTCTCCAGAAAACGCTTCACCAATAAATAATTTTATCATCAAAGTGCCGGAGCTTTCTTATATCCTCGTGCGCTTTACGGGAACGATTAATTTCTTCGGCGGCTACAAACTGGTCAATGATAAAGACAATCAGAACTACGAGTTTTTGAGAGTCAAAAGCTATCCTGTGGAGCTGGGAATCTTGTCTGAAGGAACGATTCTTTCTCTTTCTGGCAGCCGAAAAATGGCAATTTCTTCACGGGGAATTTCGAAGGTCAGGTATTCGCTTTCACGAATCATGCCAAAAGATGTGAATCACCTTGTTTCACAGTCAAATGGCGATATGAAGAATTTCCGCTTTGATTCTTACAATTTTGATGAAAGCAATATTTCCGAAAAGGAAACATCTGATTATATGATTCCGAACTGGTCAAAAGAATTTGTTTCTTATTATTCTTTTGATTTTTCTTCTCACCTGGCTCCTAATCCAAGCAAGAATCTTTCAAACGGCCTCTTTCTCTTTGAGGTCGCTGACTATTCAAGCGGCTATTCTTCTTCTAGAAGTGACAAGCGGCTTATCCTCATAACTGATTTGGGCTTCATCGTAAAAAAGAACCGGGACGGCTCACGGGATGTCTTCGTTCAGTCAATTTCAAAAGGTAGTCCTGTGGCAAATGCTCAGGTTCAAATTATTGGCTTAAACGGAAATGCAGTCATTTCTACTTACACCGACTCAAACGGTCATGCAACAATCCCGGATTATTCTTACAGCGGAAATCCAGAGCACCGTCCTACGGCGTATGTAGTAAAAACTTCAAACGATTTGTCTTTCATGCCGTATTCTGAGCGGGGTAGAAGCCTTGATTACTCAAATTATGATGTTGGTGGCGAGTATGGTATTGATGCTCCTACAAAAATCTCTGCTTATATGTTCTCTGACCGGGGAATGTACCGGCCCGGCGACACAGTTCACATCGGCGTAATCGCAAAATCCGGGGACTGGAACATCGATTTAAAGAATCTTCCTCTTGAGACGGAAGTCCTTGACTCTCAAAGTTCGGTTATTTACTCAAATCAGTTCCGCCTTTCTTCTTCGGGCTTCGAGGAAATTACTTTCTCAACAAAAGACTATTCTCCTACAGGTATGTATGACATCAATCTTTACATTCTGAAGGAACAGAACGGTAAACTGAAGAGAGAATATCTTGCTTCAACAAGCGTAAAAATCGAGGAATTCCTGCCTGACACCCTGAAACTTTCTGCCAGCTTCGATCCTCTTCCAAAAGAGGGCTGGATTAACCCGCAGAAGCTCAAAGGTCTGGTCAGCCTTAAAAATCTCTTCGGCACTCCTGCCCGGGGTAACGATGTAAAGGCTCAGATGACTCTTTATCCGGGCTTCCCTGTTCTCAGAAAGTATTCAGACTACTATTTCTCAGATCCTTTCTACAAATCAAATTCTTACGATGAATTCCTGGGCACCAAGCAGACCGACGATAATGGCGAGGCTTCTTTTGACTTGGATATTGAAAAATTTGAAAAAGCGACTTACCGCCTTGAATTCTATGTGGAAGGCTACGAAAAGGAGAGCGGAAGGAGCGTCAGCCAGATGTCCAGCATGTATGTTTCGCCGCTCAAGCACCTGATTGGCTACAAGGCAGACGGCTCGCTTTCATACATCAACCGGGATTCAAAACGCAAGCTTTCTTTCATCGCCATTGATCAGGATTTGAACCGAATCAATCTCAGCGATGTCACCGTTAATATAGAAGAAGTCAAGTACATTTCCACCTTGGTCAAACAGCCCAACGGGCTCTTTAAATACCAGTCTGTTAAAAAAGCATATCCTCTTTCTTCTGAGAAAATCACGATTTCTAAAAACGGTACTGATTTCTTCGTTCCCTCAAATGCTTCTGGTGAATACAAAATCACCCTGCTGGACAGCGAAGGCCTTGTTTTCAATACGATTTCTTACACCATTGTCGGCGATCAGAATACAAGCCGCAGCCTTACCCGCACCGCAGAACTTGAGCTTAAACTGGAAAAATCTGACCTCGCATGCGGTGACACGGCAAAAGTCTTTATCAAGGCTCCATATACAGGCTTCGGTCTGATTACTGTTGAACGGGACAAGGTTTATTCTTACAAATGGTTTAAGGCTAATGAGCTTTCCAGCGTTCAGACAATCCAGATTCCTCAGGGAATTGAAGGAAATGCCTACATAAATGTAATGTTCAGTCGAAGCCCGGATTCAGAAGAGATTTTCATGAGTCCTTTCTGTTACGGGGCAATTCCTTTCACCCTTGATAAGGGTAACCGAACAAACAAAATCAAGCTGGATTTCAAAGACGAGATTAAGTCTGGCGAGGACTTGACGATTAACTATTCTTCTTCTGATGAAGGAAAAATCGTAATCTACGCCGTGGACGAAGGAATTCTTCAGGTCGCTAAATATCGCAATCCGAATCCTCTTTCATTCTTCTTCAAAAAACGCGCCCTTGAAGTCCGAACCTCTCAGATTCTCGACCTTGTTCTTCCTGAATTTGAAGTTCTCAAAACTATGAGTGCAATGGGTGGCGGTGCCGGCATGGACGAGCTTTCAAAGAATCTCAATCCTTTCAAGCGAAAACAGAACGCTCCCGTGGCCTACTGGTCCGGAATCATCGATACCGGCCGTGAAGAGAGAAGCGTCACTTACCATGTCCCGGATTACTTTAACGGCACAATCCGCATTATCGCAGTCGCCGTCTCAAAGGGAACAATCGGCGTTGAGCAGTCTTCGACACTTGCCCGAAACACCTTCATCATCAGCCCTAACGCTCCTCTTGCAGTAGCTCCTGGCGATGAATTTGATGTAAGCGTTACCGTCACCAACAATCATCGCGGCTCTGGCTCTGCGAATAAGGTTACTCTCACGGCAAGCCCCAGCCAGCATCTTTCTATTGTGGGTGAAAAATCTGTACCACTCACGATTGATGAGGGCAAGGAAGCCACTGTTTCATTCAAAGTCAAGGCAAACAATGTTCTTGGTGGGGCAGAAATCACATTCAAGGCTTTTGACGCGAGCGAATCTTCAAAATTGAGTACGACTTTAAGTGTCCGCCCGTCAATGCCATATCAAATCTGGATAAAATCGGGCAAAACCGACAAAAAAGAAATTTCTGCAGATGTAAATCACAAACTATATGATGAATTTGCAAAACGCAGCCTGTCTGTTTCCAATGTTCCGACAACATTCCTCGACGGCTTGAATTTCTACCTTGCAAATTATCCTTATGGATGCGCTGAGCAGGTCACAAGTAAGGCATATCCTTATCTCTTTGAGGATTTTGTTAAGGCCGGCGGAAAAACCCATGCCGACGCTCAGAAAATGGTCAGCGATACAATCGCTATTCTACAGGCACGAATGCTTTCTGACGGAAACATCGGCTACTGGACTAACAAAAGCTCACCGATGCCTGAAATCACCCTCTATTGTGCGGAATTCCTGACGGACGCCAAAAAACACGGTTTCTTTGTTCCTCAGAGATTCTTTGACAAGGTTTTGGGAGCTGTCAAATCAATCGCCAATTCTTCAAAAGATTCTGGCTTCGACATTATGCTGCGCGCTCACGCAATCTATATCCTCACCAACAACGAGATCGTTACAACAAGCTATCTTGAAAAGCTTGAGGGCGACTTGAACCGCAAGAATTACAGCGAAACTGACTACGAAGGGCTTTACCTTGCCGCCAGCTACGCTATGCTCAAACAGGACAAAAAGGCGAATTCAATCCTCGGCAAAATCAAGCGCAAGAAGATTTTTGATTCTTCATGGATGTTCCACAATGGTCTGCACTATGTTTCAACCTACATCGATGTGATTGCCCGCTACTTCCCTGAGCGTATCACCGACATCAAATCAAATCAGGTGGAATATCTGTGCGAAGGTCTTGAAAGTATGAGTTCATACAATACTTATTCAGTGAGCGCGGCAATCCGGGCTTTTGAAAGCTATTCAAATGTAGAAAAGGGCGGAATCTATTCAGCCTACGAGATTTTCGGAAAAAACGAGAAGGCAATTCCGCTTGAGGGCAATCAGATTCTCAAAGGTGCTTTCACAAAAGACGCCGAAAAGATTTCTTTCCGTACCAGCGAAAAAATGCCGATTTTCTTCCAGACTTTACAGGCAGGTTTTGAGACATCAATTCCTGAAAAGGACATAAAGGAAGGTCTTGAAGTAAGCCGTGAATTCACAAATCTTGACGGCAAAAAAATCGATTCTGTAAAAGCAGGTGATGACATACTTGTAAAAGTTTCATTCCGCTCTCTCAAAGGCTCGATTCCAAATATCGCCATGGTGGACATGCTTTCGGCCGGCCTTGAGGCAGACATCGAATCAATCCGCTCTGGAAAATACAACAAGGGCTGGTCTGCCGATTATGTTGACATCCGCGAAGACCGGGTCGTGATTTACGGCACTGTCACGGACAAGATAAACACCTTCACCTACAAGGCAAAAGCTACGAATACTGGAAAATTCGTAGTCCCGCCTATGTTCGCAGAGTCTATGTATAACAAAGATATACGCGCCCTTTCTCCTCACGCGCCGCTTACGATTGAGGCAAGAAAGTAGGTGTTGTCAAAAAAGAAACTCTGTCTGCTGATTGCATTCTGTATTGTCATGGACGCATTTCATCTGGCAGTCGCAGGCCCCTTCCTCGCAGAAAAATTGCGGGGAGATATTTTTCACGGCCTCGAATTTTCCGTCGTTTACACTGACAAAAACGGCGGGCTTCTTCAGATTTTTCTCACAGAGGATGATAAATTCCGAATTTACCGCCCCCTGTCGGATTTTCCCAAGGAATTTGTTGAGGCAGTTCTCTTGCAGGAAGACCGCTATTTCTATTCTCACAGGGGTATAAACCCGGTGGCCATCGTGAAGGCTGGAATTGAGACTTACATTAAAAAATCCCGCCGCATGGGGGCTTCAACAATCACCATGCAGACGGCGAAACTCAAATACGGCCTTTACACAAAATCAATTTTCGGAAAACTCAGGCAGATTTACAGGGCTTTGGTCCTCGAATTCTGCTATTCAAAGCAGGAAATCCTTGAGTGTTACCTTAACCTCGCTCCCTGCGGCTATAATATAGAAGGATTTGAAACGGCCAGCTGGTATTATTTCAATAAATCAATCAGGGAACTCAATCTCTCTGAGAATATAATGCTGGCGGTGTTGCCACAAAATCCTATTAAACGAAGTCCTTCTCCACTGCGCACTCCAAGCGAACTTATTGATGCAAGAAAAATCCTTTTTGAAAGATGGATAGAAAATCATCCAGAAGACTCTTCAAAAGCCCCCTTCATGGATATGCAGATGTCAACAGAATGTCGCTTTCCCAACGAGGCCCGTCATTTTTGCGAGATGCTTTACTATGACCGTGGTAAAACTTCCGATACAGACAAAAAAAGTCGCAGGGCTGTAAAGACCACTTTAAATTTGCGACTTCAAAAGCAGTGCGAGGAGATTTTTGACACTTATATCCATCAGAACCGGCACTTCGGCGTTGAGAACGGCGCAATCCTCTTGCTGGACTGGCAGAATATGGAAATCGTGGCCAACATTGGCTCTGCCGATTATTACAATGATTCTATTCAGGGGCAGGTAAATCTGACCACATCAAAACGCTCTCCAGGCTCTACATTAAAACCTTTTATCTATGCTATGGCTCTGGAGCAGGGGTTGATCCACTATGATACAATGCTGAAAGATACGCCCGTTACCTTCAACGAATATTCTCCCGACAACTACGGAAGCATTTTTAAGGGGCCGGTAAAGGCTTGGTTTGCCCTGGGTGACAGCCGCAATATTCCTGCCATTGCCCTGAACCGGGATTTAAAAGAGCGGGATTTGTACGATTTTATGACTGAATCTGGTGTTTCACAGATGAAGGAGAGGGAGCATTACGGTCTTTCAATAGTTTTGGGAACTTGTGAAGTGACCATGCTGGAACTGGCAAAAATGTATGCGACTCTTGCCAGTAACGGAATTCAGAAAGAAATCCGCGCAGTCTATTCGCCGAAAAACGAAGTGGGAAAGCGTATGCTGACTTCGGAAAGTGCCTTTATCGTAAAAAAAATGCTTGAGGAGAACACTCCGCCTTATCAGCATAAGCCCAAAGAGCTTGAAGGCGTAAAAATCGCCTACAAAACAGGAACTTCCATCGGCTTTAAGGACAGCTGGAGCGTAGGAATTTTTGACCGTTATGTTCTTTGTGTCTGGATTGGAAACTTTGACGGTCACGGAAACAATTCTTTTTTGGGCAGGACCATGGCGGCTCCGCTTCTGTTCAACCTTGCCTATCATATTTTGTCTGAAATTCCCCAAAATGAGAGGATGAAGGCGGCCATTCCGCCAAAAAATGCCATTCAGGTGAAGGTCTGTTCTGTTTCCGGCGGCCTTCCTACCGAGGCCTGCGAGCAGACTGAATGGAGCTGGTTTATTCCTGGAGTCTCACCAATCAAAACCTGTAAAATTCATCGAAAAATCAATATCGATACCCGCACTGGCTACCGCACTGATGAAAGCGGGGAGCCTTATATAAAAACCGTTTCCAGGGAATTCTGGCCCAGTGATTTGCAGAATCTTTTTGAACAGGCAGGTCTTCCTCGTCTTAAGCCACCTGAGTACCCGCCGGAAGATTTTTCATATTCTGCCCACGGTCAGGGCTTTCCGCCGGAAATTGTCTCGCCCATGACAGGCACGGACTATGTTTTCAGAAAATCAGACACCAGTCGCAACAAAATCATGCTTCATGCGGTGGCAGACGCGGATTCAGCCGAACTTTTATGGTATTGCGGAAGCGATTACATAGGCCGGAGCGAGCCGGGAAAGTCTCTGGAATGGTCGCCTAAGCCGGGAGTTTACGATATTACCGTCTCTGACCAAAAAGGCCGCAGCGACAGCGTTGTGGTTTCAATCGTGGAGACGGAATAGATTCTCTTGTCAGCAAGCTGTTTTTTCTGCCTGAAAATTTATTTCCAAATTTGAGTATGCTCACATTGAGTAAATCTGAAAAATCATCTATAATTTTATCCAAATTCTATCTTGAATCATATCCTTTGGAGGAATTATGACAATTGCTGAAATGCTTAGTCAGAGTATTATCCTTACTCTGCTTGGTATGTGTGTTGTTTTCAGTTTCCTTGTCATCATGATTATTTGTATGAACGGTCTTCGTATTTTCGTTCATGCAACTGGTCTCGACAAAGAAGAAGCTAAAACTGATGTTGCGGCGCCAGTAGCGCCCGCAGTCGACCAAAATGCTGTCGTTGCCGCAATCGCAACGGCTTTGCACGAAAAAAACTAAAAGAGGTTAATCTAAATGGCTAAGAAAATTGGTATTTCTGAACTTGTTTTGCGTGATGCTACACAGTCACTTCACGCTACTCGTATGACTTTGGCAGATATGTTGCCAATCGCTCCAAAAATTGACAAAATCGGTTACTGGGCCGCAGAGGCTTGGGGTGGAGCTACTTACGATTCTTGTATCCGCTTCCTTAACGAAGATCCATGGGAGCGCCTCCGCAAATTGCACGCCGCAATGCCAAACACAAAAATCATGATGCTTCTTCGTGGTCAGAACCTCCTTGGTTACCGCCACTATGCAGACGACGTTGTTGATAAGTTCGTCGAGTACGCATCAAAGAACGGCGTTGATGTATTCCGAATTTTCGATGCTTGTAATGACCCGCGCAACCTTGAGCGCGCTACAAAAGCAGCTAAAGCTACTGGCAAACATGTCCAGATGGCTATTTCATACGCTACAACTCCATATCACACAAAAGAAATCTACGCAGAGCTCGCAAAAACATACGCTGACTTCGGTGCAGACTCTATCTGTATCAAAGATATGTCAGGTTTGCTCAAACCATTCGAGGCTTATGATCTCGTAAAAGCAATCAAATCAAAGGTTGACCTTCCTGTTGAGATTCACTCACACGCTACAACAGGTCTTTCAGTTGCTACTCTTCTTAAGGCAGCTGAGGCTGGTGCAGACGTTCTCGATACTGCAATTTCTGCAATGGCTATGGGTACATCACACTCACCGACAGAGACTGTCGTTGAAATGCTCAAAGGCACAGATTTCGACACTGGTCTCGACATTTCTGCTTTGCTTGAAATCGCAGCTTACTTCCGCGACATCCGAAAGCACTATGCTTCACTCGAGTCTAAATTCTTGGGAGCAGATACCCGAATCCTTAAAAGCCAGGTTCCAGGCGGTATGCTTTCTAACCTCGAAAGCCAGCTCAAACAGCAGGGCGCATCAGACAAAATCGACCAGGTTTTGGCAGAGCTTCCACTCGTTCAGAAAGACGTTGGATACGTTCCACTCGTAACACCAACATCACAGATCGTCGGTACACAGGCCGTATTCAATGTACTCTTCGGCCGCTATGAGCGCATGACTGGTGAATTCTGTGACCTTCTCACAGGTAAATATGGTAAAGTTCCTGCTGAGCCAAACAAAGATCTCGTTAAAAAGGCTCTTGAGCAGAACAAAATGGAAGAAGCCATCACTTGCCGTCCGGCAGACAAAATCGCTCCTGAGTGGGACAAAATGGTTGAGGAAGCAAAAGCAAACGGCGGAAACGGCTCAGTCGAGGATGTCCTCACTTATGCTATGTTCCCGAAAGTTGCTACAAAATTCTTCGAGACTCGAGCAAACGGTCCTGTAGACGCAGAAAAAACATTCGGTCTCAAAGAGACTCCAAAAGCCGCTTCTTCTTCAAACGGTTCATACACTGTTACAGTCAACGGACAGAGCTACAGCGTTCAGTCTAACGGCGACACAGTCACAGTCAACGGAACTCCATACAATGTTTCATTCGGCGCTCCAAGCGCAGCTCCTGCAGCAGCCGCTCCAGTTGCAGTTGGAGGAGTTGATGTTAAGGCTCCAGTTGCTGGTACTCTTCTTAAACAGTGCTTCGCTAACGGAACAAAAGTTTCAAAAGGTCAGACTGTCATCATCATCGAATCTATGAAGATGGAACTTGAAGTTAAGGCTTCTGATGACGGCACAATCACATATTCTGTTCCAACAGGAACTCAGATTACAGCAGGTCAGGTTCTCGCTTCTATCGGTGGAGTCGTTGCAGCTGCCCCGGCAGCTAGCGCCGCTCCGGCAACTCCTGCTCCTGCAGCAGCCCCTGCCGCTGCTCCTGTTGCGGCTGCTCCAGCTGGCGGAAAGCCGGTTAACGCTCCTGTTGCCGGTACTCTCCTCAAATACGCAGTTGCTGAGGGGGCTTCTGTTCAGGCTGACACAACAGTCGTAATCATCGAATCTATGAAGATGGAACTTGAAATCAAGGCCGGTGCCGCTGGTAAAATCCACTTCACAGCTCCAACAGGCTCACAGGTAACTGCTGGTCAGGCTGTCGCTTCTGTTCAGTAAAGATTGTCATTGCCGTGTTCTGCACGGCAATCTATATAGGAAACTAAAATGATTGATTTGAACAAAGATTTTAAGAAAAAGGTTTTCGGCGTAACTCTCGCTATTATGGCGATTGCTTTCGTTGTATCGACCGGCTCCAAAGTTTTCGCACAGTCATCAAATGACATGACTGTCGAAAGCCAGTATCTTTCAGGAACGGACAATTCTTCTGTATCTTCTGGTACCGGTCTCAACCGTACTATTAAGGGAACGGAGAAGTGGGGCGAAGAGCACAACATTGACCCCCTCAAATTCGTTCAGAATATCGGTAAATCAACTGGTATCTACCAGATGATGAATCAGAAAAAGGTTGAACCAAAGGCTGAATTCAAAGAGCCGATTGCTGAAGCTCCAGAGAAAGACTGGGGAACGGCTCCTGGATGGCAGTCACTTATCATGATTGCAGTTGGCTTCCTTATTGTCTATCTCGCTGTAGGTAAAGGATTTGAGCCGCTTCTTCTGATTCCAATCGGATTCGGTACAATCCTCGTCAATATCGTTGGCGCAAACATGGGCGAATTGCCTGACGGTATGCTGGCAATCATCTACCATGCTGGCGTTGGTAACGAGTTCTTCCCCATGCTCATCTTCATGGGTATCGGTGCAATGACAGACTTCGGTCCCCTTATCGCTAACCCCAAAACAGCTATCCTCGGTGGTGCGGCTCAGTTCGGCGTATTCTTCACACTTTTTGGTGTTGCCGTAATGAACCTCTTTGGTCTCAACTATAACATCATGCAGGCTTGTGCTATCGGTATCATCGGTGGCGCTGACGGCCCGACATCAATCTATGTTTCTGGAAAACTTGCTCCAGAACTCATGGGTGTTATCGCTGTCGCGGCTTACTCTTACATGGCTTTGGTTCCGATGATTCAGCCTCCAATCATGAAGCTCCTTACTTCTAAAAAAGAACGACTTATCAAAATGCCGAACCCTCGCGCTGTTCCGCGCATGGAAAAGGTTTTGTTCCCGCTCATGCTTTTGATTCTTACGATTCTCTTGTTGCCTCCTGCAGCACCTCTTATCGGTATGCTGGCATTCGGTAACTTCGTAAAAGAGTCTGGTGCCGCTCAGCGTCTTTCAAAGACAATGGAAAATGAATTGATGAACATTGTTTCAATCGTTCTTTCATTGGGTGTCGGCTCTCAGATGACTCCGGAGAAAATCATCAAAGGTGAGTCTGTTGGTATCATCGTTCTTGGTTTGGTTGCATTCGCTGTTGCTACAGCAGGCGGTTTGCTCATGGCAAAACTCATGAATATCTTCTTGCCGAAAGACAAGAAAATCAACCCGCTCATCGGTTCAGCTGGCGTTTCGGCAGTTCCAATGGCAGCCCGCGTCGCAAACAAAGTTGGTCAGGCGGAAGATCCTTCAAACTTCCTCTTGATGAACGCAATGGGGCCGAACGTTGCAGGTGTTATCGGTACAGCTATGGCAGCCGGTGTATTCATCGCCACTTACGGTGGGCTGCGCTAAAGCGAATCCCACCGCAAGTGGCTTAGCGAGTTTCTGCTATGGCAGAAACTCGATCGCTTCGATTTTATGGTGGTCTCCGCTAAGGAATTCCTCACAGAGGCCACAGAGTTCACAGAGGTTTTTATTTGTTAAAAGAAATGCTCTCTGTGCGCTCTAAAGCTCTGTGAGGAATTTAAAGTCTATGAAATCACGCTTTCTGCACTTTATTCTTGCTTTTCTTCTCTTGTTTTCTGCTCCGTTTGGAACGAGTGTGCAGACGGCACTTCTTGATTCTTCCGACGACATAAAAGTCGTTACGATTCATTCTTCAAGTCAGGAACTTACACCCCTGCTTGTGACTGAGTCAAAAATCATTGAGCGAACTATTGTCCGCTCACAAAAGAAATCAGCGAGTACGCAGGAATTCAATCACGAATCTTTCTGTGCTTTCGCTGATTTTTCTTTTTATTCCCCTTCATTTACAAGCAGTACGATTCCATCTTCAAGAATCCTGCTTCTTCCCAAATCTCTTCAAACTGTAATTTTTCTCCAAACCCTCATCTAGATTAACTCCAATCTTTTCTAGTTTTTATTTTTTTTTCTTATTTTTATTTTTCTCATTTTAGGAGTGTCTTATGGCTGAGATTATTATTATATCTGTTGTTGTAATTTCATTAGTTGCTTGTATTTTTTTCTTTAACAGACATTAGAAAAAAATGGCAGGAGCTATTGTCTTGCTTGCAGAAATCCGCAGAGAAAAATTTTTCATGCGGGCAAATCATTTGTGAACTTAAAAAATTATAGAGGTGATTTTATGTTATTCGGATTTATTGCTATTGTTTTAATCGTTGTTTCTGCTGTTATCTTTTCGATTCTGGGAGTTGCCGTTGACAACTTCGGCGACAAGTGCATCGAAATGATTGACAGAAAACGATAAACAAAAGCGTTTCATTCCTTAAAAGTCACCGAAACTTCTTCAAAGCCAGAGGCCAGGAGGATTGTTTCGGTGATTTCTTTTGCATGAGACTTTGCTTCTTCCAAAAAGCCTGTTTCTAAAATCTCGGCTGAGGCCGATTCTTGATTAAAGCGGATCTCTGCCATAATTTCCTGAACGGAAATAGAAACGAAGGCGCTCTTGCTTTCATCGAATACTTCAATGCTTGAAATGTCATTTGAAAGCACTTCCACTGGCGGTAGTTCGACTTTTACGCTTTTCCCCCGGTTTGACACAGAGATTTTTGCCTTGGATATGTCGGAAATGCCCCCGCGGATAAGGCCTGTGTATTTTACTATGCTGTAAGTTTTTGCCAGCCCAGCGATTCTAGTCTTTTTGATAGATATGACATCGGAGTATGTGTTTTTGACCGTGGTAAGCTCCGCGCATTTTTGCAATTCCCTAAAAACAATGGCAGAAGATTTCTCAGTCTTGACTTCCCCCAGTTTCTGCCAGCTAAATTTCCCGCCAAAAAAGAGAGCGCAGAGCAGGGCGAGAATCACTATTATCTTGAAAAGAATTTTGTTGGCGAATTTTGAGAAAATCTTCAAAATCAAAGGACTTTTACTTTTTTTCTCGCTTTTATCTTTTTTCATAAGTACCTCCAAATTATCCCTTGTTACTTTTTTACTTTAAATTTATTTCAATCTAGTATACACTATATTCTATGGAAAACAATCAGGTTTCGCTTTCACAGGCAGAAGTTGATAAACTTTTGGGATTATCTGGCGCTTCTGAGCCTTCTTCTCAAGCAAAAAAAGAAAAAAAATCTTACAAAATCAAGGAATTCCTCTCGGCAGAGCAGCTTGAAGAAGTCAGGGAAGTCTGCAAAAATGTCTACAAGCATTTTAAACTTGATTTGCGGGCAAAATTCGGTGAGCCAAAAATCCGCAAGCTCACGCTCACTTCTCTTGAGCATGCAAATATAAACGAATTTTTCGACACGATTTCCGAGAATGACTTTCTCTACGAAGTTTCTTTTGGCAAGGGCAAGGCTTTTATCAAGCTGGATACCTTCCTTTTCGGAGCCCTTTCCGGCATGACAATCGACACCAAGCATAAAATCAATTTTTTTCAGAGCGAAGTCCTCAGAGAATTCGTCGTTAACTTTCTGGCAGGCTCTTTTGCCCGTCAGCTCAGCGAAAAATCCCAGCCAGAGATTACATCTCTTTTTGAGCAGGACAAAAAGCCTTTCCGCACAGGGAAATCAGGTCTTTCACTTACAATAAACTGGAACGAGAATTTGCGCTCATTCGGAATCGAAAAAATCTTCCTTACAAAAGAACTGGTGGAAAATTTCCGCGTGTTTTCAAAATAACAAGGTATTATTAGAACAAAGCCGCGATTTTTGATACAATCTTTATATGTCTGTCGTCCGAAAAATCACATCGGGCATGGAAAGACGCTACTGGACTTATACTTTCCTTTCGCCACTTTTCATGTTCGGTGAAGTCATCATGGAAACAACGATTCCCCTGGTCATGGCAAAAATCGTCGATGTGGGAATCAAAAACAAAGACTCAGATTTTGTCATCCGCTTCGGGCTTTTAATGGTCTTGATGGCGAGTTTTTCTCTTTTTTGCGGTGCCATGTGCGGCAGGATCTCTTCTCTTGCGGCTTTCGGTTTTTCTAAAAATCTCCGAAAAAAACTCTTCGCCAGGGTGCAGGACTTTTCTTTTTCAAATATGGATCATTTCGGCACTGATTCTTTGGTCACCCGCCTCACCACTGATGTCACCAACTTGCAGAACATGTACCAGAACTGTATCCGCACGGCAGTCCGCTCCCCGATTATGCTCATTTTCGGAACGATTATGGCCTGTCAAATCAACGCCCGGCTGGCTCTTATTTTCTTTATTGTCATTCCTCTGCTTGCTACGGTACTTATTTCTATCGTGCATATCGTCTATCCCCGCTTCCGCCAGATGCTTAAAAAATACGACAATTTAAACCGAGTCGTTCAGGAAAATCTGATTGCAATCCGCGTGGTCAAGGCTTTTGTTCGCGGCGACCACGAAAACGCCAAATTTGACGAAATCGCCGAGGACTTGCAGCGCACTCAGGTGGGGGCCGAAAAAATCGTCATACTAAATATGCCAATCATGCACCTCATGGTTTACGGCTGCATTGTAAGCGCCCTATGGTTCGGCGGCAACATGGTCATTTCTGGCAAAATGCAGACCGGCGGGCTTATCAGTTTTATTTCTTATATCACACAGATTCTCATGTCGCTTATGATGCTTTCCCGCCTTTTTGTAATGTTCATCTTGAGCCGCACATCCCTTTCCAGAGTCATGGAAGTTTTGGATGAAGAGATAGAAATTCATAATGCAGAATGCAAAATGCAGAATGAGGAGAGATGTTTAAGTCCCCTGCAGTCAGGTAGGCAAGTTTTAGAAGCTAGGGGCAAGTCTTTGAATGACATCGAGTTTTCTCATGTTTATTTCTCTTATGACAAAAAAATGGAGCATTCGGTTCTTAGTGACATTAATCTTTCGATTCCGCAAGGAAGCACAGTGGGAATTCTTGGCGGAACGGGAAGCTCAAAGTCTACATTGGTTCAGCTTATTCCCCGCCTTTACGAAGTGACTGAAGGCTCAGTCAAGGTGGGCGGAAAGGATGTCCGCCAGTGGAATTTGACGGACTTGCGCAAGAAAATCGGCTTTGTCTTACAGAAAAACACTCTTTTTTCAGGAACAATCGCCGAAAACCTGCGCTGGGGAAATGAGAATGCCTCGGACGAGGACTTAATTGCCGCCTGCAAGGCCAGCGATGCCCACGGATTCGTCACTTCCTTTCCCGACGGCTACGACACGGACTTGTCTCAGGGGGGAGTCAATCTTTCCGGCGGGCAGAAGCAGCGTCTTTGTATTGCCCGCGCCCTGATCAAAAAACCGGACATTCTTGTGCTTGACGACTCCACCAGCGCGGTGGACACGGCCACGGATTTACGAATCAGAAATGCCCTTCGTTCTTCCCTTCCTGCCACCACAAAGCTTATCATCGCCCAGAGAATCGCTTCGGTTCAGGACGCGGATTTTATCATCGTGCTGGACTCTGGCAAAATCAACGGAATCGGAAGTCATGACGAACTGATGAAGTCAAATCAGATTTACCGGGAAGTCTACGAATCCCAGATGAGTGAAAACTAGGAGTCATTATGCCACCTGTGAAAATGAGGGGAACTCAACGCCCGAAAAATACAAAAAAGACAATCCGAAGGCTGGTTTCTTACATGGGGCGATTTAAGTCCCTTTGGATTTTTGTTTTTCTCTTTGTGATTCTCTCAGCCCTTGCCGAAGTCGCCGGGGCATATTTGCTCAAGCCTGCGATTAACGATTACATTCTTCCCCTTATCGGAAAGGAAAATCCCGACCTTGAAGGCTTAATCCGTCTGGTTCTCACCATGATTGCAGTCTATGTCATAGGAGCCTTTTCTTCTTATGGCTCTGAACGAATTTTGATTTTTATCTCAACCAACACTCTCTGCAATATCCGGAAAGATTTGTTCCATCACATGGAAAAATTGCCTCTCCGTTATTATGACAGCCGCCAGCACGGCCTTTTAATGTCCCTCTATACCAACGACACTGACACGCTTCGGGAAATGTTCAGTATGAGCGTTCCCCAGCTTTTTTCCACTTTCTTTCAGGTTTCCGGCATTTTTATCATGATGTGCCTGCTTTCGATTCCCCTCACTTGTCTCATGCTTTTTACCATTGCCCTGATTATGATTCTTTCAGCTCAAATCGGAAAGAGGAGCGCAAGGGCTTTCAGAAGCCAGCAGGAAAATATTGGCCGGGTGAACGGTTACATCGAAGAGTTGATTGAAGGTCAGCGGGTGGTCAAAGTCTTTACCCGCGAAGAAGAGGCAAAAGCCCGCTTTGACGAATTGAACGAGGATTTGCGCAAGGCGGGAACAAGCGCCATGAGTTATGTTTCGGTGCTGGGACCCATGATGAACAATCTCAGCCATATTCAGTACGCCCTCACGGCCATTGCAGGAGCCTTTCTTGTCATAAAAGGCTTTACCGATGTGGGTACAATCGCAAGTTTTTTGCAGTCAACCCGTTCATTTTCCCGCCCCCTTACCCAGGTCAGCCAGCAGTTCAATTCGGTTCTGAATGCCCTTGCCGGTGCGGAGCGAATTTTCGCCGTTATTGATGAGGAAATCGAAAGCGATGAGGGCAATGTCGAAGTTGATTCTTCTTTTAAAGGGGATTTCGTATTTGAGAATGTAAATTTCGGCTATGAGAAAAATATTCCCGTGTTAAAAAATATTTCCCTTTATGCCCACCCCGGAGAGAAAATTGCCCTTGTCGGCTCAACCGGTTCCGGAAAAACGACGATTACAAATCTGCTCACCCGCTTTTATGACATCGAGGAAGGGCAGGGAAAAATCCTGTATGACGGACATCCCCTTAAAACGATAAAAAAAGACTCCCTGCGCCGCTCCCTGGGCATGGTTTTGCAGGACACTCATTTGTTCACTGGAACGATTTTCGATAATATCCGCTACGGAAAGCTGGATGCCACAAAAGAAGAAGTGCTTGCCGCCGCCAGACTGGCCAACGCGGATTACTTTATCAGTCACCTTTCTGAGGGCTATGACACGGTGATTACCGGCGACGGCTCTTCTTTAAGTGCCGGGCAAAGACAGCTTTTGGCAATCGCCAGGGCTGCCGTGGCAAATCCCCCGGTTCTTATCCTTGACGAGGCTACCAGTTCCATCGATACCCGAACGGAAAGGCATATTCAAAAGGGCATGGACTCTCTCATGCGGGGGCGGACTGTCTTCGTTATCGCTCACCGGCTTTCAACCGTGCGCAATGCGGACGAAATCCTTGTTCTTGAAAAGGGAGAAATCATCGAGCGGGGAAATCACGACGCGCTTATGGAAAAACAAGGCCGGTATTACGATTTGTACACCGGCGCCTTTAAGCTGGAATAAGCTTGTGTTATTAGTTGTCTTTCTGTTTTCCGAAAAATCTCAAGAGTGTGAGGAAAAGATTAATGAAATCAAGGTAAATTTCGAGAGCGGCCATGATTGAGATTTTCTTGTAGTCATTGTTGCCGTTTGAGTGAAATGCGATTTTCATGATTTTTTGAGAATCGTAGGCTGTGAGGCCTGTGAACACAATGACACTTACAATCGAAATGATAAAATCAAGAAGCGTTGTGTTGAGCTTTAAAAATCTGTTGAAAACAAATTGTACCACTGAGGCTATGATGATTCCAACTAAAGCCATAAGCAGGTATCGTCCAAGAGTCATAAGGTTTCTTTTTGTGACGGAACCATATATTGCCATTGTGCCGAACATTGCCGCCGTAACTATAAAAGTCTTTGCGATTGATGCGAGTTTATATGCCGCAAAAATTGAAGACAGTGTGACACCGTTGATGAGGGCATAAAGAATAAAGCCTGCGACAGCGGTTTGAAGAGAGATTTTTCGGATTGATGACGAGAGCAAAAAAACAAGGACTAATTCCAAAATGGCGAAAATCCAGAAACCAATTGCGTAGCCTCCGAAGAGAAAATCTCCGAAAGCAGTTCTGATTTGTTGGGTTTCGTCTGTAAAAACCATTTTTGCCGTGATGTATGCGGCAAATGCGCTGATTAAAAGGGCTATTCCCATCCATGAATATGTATTTGTAACAAATTTTGCTTTTTCTGATTCACCTGCTGTGATGCTACGAGCCATATTTGAAATCCTCCGAATTCATTCTATATCAATTCATGAGAAAAAACCACAGTTCTAGTTAATTCCTTTTTCATTTTTTCCGATATTCATAGGGAAGAAACTGTTTTTGGGAGAAAACGAATTATGAAAAAAAACTTCGTAAATCTAATTCCGATTTTAATGCTTGTAACTTTTTTACTTGCTTGTTCTACAACGCCAAAAGAACCGTCAATTCAGGAACTTATAATGCAAGGCCGTTACGATGAGGCGAAGGAAATCTTTAAGACAAAAACTGATATAAATGCTGTGGATGAATATGGTGATACGGCGCTACATGTTGCCGCTCGTGTCAATGAGGCGGATTTGGTCAGTTTCCTTGTTATAAAGGGTGCTGATACTGAACTCCGGAACAATGAAGGCGATACGGCGCTTCATGTTGCTATAAAAAACAGCTCCATTGATGCGGCAAAAGTTCTAGCTATTGTTCACGGTGATATTTTCGCAAAAGACGGAAATGACAACAGTGCACTTGAGCTTGCTCTTTCAAAGGGGGCTGAATGGTATGACGCAATGATCACGCCTCAGACCGGAGAACTTAGGGATGTTGACGGTGAATCTATCGTCCATTATTTTGTTAAAACCCGTGATGAGAAAGCGATTGACCGTTGTATTCAGGTGAATATTCCTCTTTCTGTAAAAGATAATTACGGACTGACTCCTTTGCATCTTGCTTTCCAAAACGCCCAGAATGCGGCTTCAGTAAGAATTGCTGCCCGCCTTTTGCTGGCAGGTGCTGAACCTGTTCGTGGTGATTACGCCTATTTTGAGGACGCAGTTCGTACCCATAACATGATTCTTCGCTTTAATGACGGCCAGACCCCGCTTCATCTTGCAACAATTGACGGACATACAGGCATTGTCGATTATATTCTCAACGAAAAAACTTCTGCACGAGTTTCAGATATCCTTGCTGCCCAAGATATCAGCGGAGCAACTCCGCTTCATGAGGCTGTCCGTTATGGCCGAGTCGATATCGCGCGCCTTTTACTTATTAATGGTGCGAATGTAAATTCAATGGACTCAATTGGAAAGACTCCGATTCTTTTGATTATTCCGGGAAATGCCCAGCAGGAAATGTACCCGCTTTTGCTTCAGTATCGGGCAAATGTAAATCAAAAAGATATGTACGGAGACACTGTTCTTCATGTAGCAACGATGGCAAATGCTCCGATAAGCATACTTTCTCTTTTGGCAAGCAACGGTGCGGTCATTAATGAGAGAAATAAAGAAGGTGTAACTCCGCTTACGCTTGCAATTGAGTTGCAGCATCCAGAGCAGGTTAAGTTTTATGCTCAGAATGGAGCCGATATTTATGCTGAGGACATGAAAGGCAACACTCCTCTTACAAAAGCTTTGGAATCAGAAAGCAGGGCAATGCTTGAGACTCTTATAACTACTTCAAATGCTTCTTCAACAGATTCCAGCGGAAACACAGCCCTTCACATTGCCGTAAGTAAAGACGCTCCTATAGAGTATATCCGTTATCTTGTTGAGGCGGGCGTTGATATTAACACACGCAATAAGAATGGAGATTCTGCCCTCTTTATTACCGTTCAGAAAAATCGGCGGGATGCGGGGGATCTTCTTCTTGAAAAAAATGCCGACATCTTTGCCACAAATACTCAGAATAATTCACCCCTCAGAATCGCATTGTCTCGCGGTGGGGAAGTTCAGGATTGGCTTATCAATTCAAAAACATTGAATTCAACCGATGGAAGCGGAAATACCCCTCTTCATTATGCGGCGGAATGGCATTTGAACAACGCGATTGTTGCCTTGATTCAGAAAGGAGCAAAGATTCAGGCGCAGAATGCAAACGGTGAAAGTGCGATTTATTCAGCTGTAAAGGGTGGCGATGACAGCCCGTCAACAATAAATGTACTTGTTTCTAACGGACTTGTCTTAGATTCTAAAGACAAACTTGGCCGTGATAATCTTGGAAATACGCCTCTTCATGCGGCTGTCAAATGGAATACATTCAATACGGCAAAAACACTTATCGCACTGGGGGTTGATGTTGATGCCCAGAATTTAAGTGGAAAAACCGCTTTGAGTGATGCTTGCCGTTCTGCCAAAAAAGATATGGCAATTCTCTTGATTCGCAATGGCGCAGATATTAATGCCACAGATGCAACCGGAAGAACAGTCCTTATGGACGCAATTTCCAGCAGCAATGAAGAAATGGTTCGGCTCTTGCTTGGTTATAAGGCAAATGTTCAGATTCAGGAAATGTCAGGACGGAATGCTTATCATGAAGCTGCTTTGACAGGAAATACGGGCATTATTAATTTAATCAGAAAGGCTGGCGGAAATCCTCTTTCTCGTGATGCTGCTGGAGATACGCCATTCTCTTTGGTGTTAAATTCAGATATTTCTGTAATTCAGGCCGTTCTCGGAAATGATATGACGATAGCAGATTCTGACGGAAATACCCCGGTTCATATCGCCGTTTCTCGCCATGCAAGTAAAAAGACTTTGACGCAACTCCTTAACATGGGGTATCCAGCAAGTCAGCGCAATGGAAAAGGTATGACAGCTTTGAACGAGGCAGTTGCTAAAAACGAAAAAACTCAGGCTCTTGTTCTTCTTGAATATGGTGCGGATCCTTATATTGCCACAACTACTGGAGAAAATGCCCTTACGGCTGTATTCAAAACAAAAAACCTTGATATTCTTGATGCAATCGTAAAATACAACAGCATGAAAAGTGACCGGCAGGGCGACGGAATCCTTCACTATGCGGCGCGAAGCGCAGATCGTGACATAGTGGAGCACCTTGTCGCCTTGAAATTGGATAAAAATGCGGCGAATATTTCAGGCGAGACTCCGGCTCAAATGGCTTCAAGATGGGGCAGAAAAGACATAGCAGAATTACTTAAATAAAAGGAAAATCGTAGGCACTTTCTCAAAAGGGAGTGCCTTTTCTTTTTTCCAGGCGGTTATGGTTTTGGTCTTGATGAATTCCTCGCTGGTGGTGATTCCGCTGGCGACGCAGAGCTTTGTTTCCGCTCGGCAGGTTTTTAAAATCGCCTCAAACATTTTCTGATTGCGGTAGGGAGTTTCGATAAAAAGCTGGGTCTGGTTTTCCTTGTAGACTTTGTTTTCCAGCTGTTTGAGTCTAGCTTCCCGCTCTCCGTTCTTGACCGGAAGATAGCCGTTGAAGGCAAAATTCTGGCCGTTAAAGCCCGAAGCCATGAGAGCCATAATCATTGAGTTGGGGCCGACAAGGGGGACGACTCGCAAATTCTTTTTTTGAGCGATTTCCACCGCACGGCTTCCAGGGTCTCCAATGCATGGACATCCCGCGTCAGAAATCACTCCCATGCTCTCGCCTTTTTCCAGCGGAAGAAGAATTTTTGAAAGGTCGGCCTTTTCGTCAGTATGCTCGCTGAGCTCGGTGAAAGTGCAGTCGTCAATAGGAAAAGACTTATCAAGGGAAATCAAAAAACGCACGGCTGACTTGCGGCTCTCCACGATAAAATGCCGGATATTCCTTACAATTTCGAGATTGTAAGAGGGAAGGACATTTTCGTTGGGAGTCTCTCCCATAGGGCAGGGGATTAGATAAAGGGCTGTTTCCATGAGAAAATTATAGCAGATTATTGGGAAATTAGGAATTAGAGATGAGCAATTAGCGATTAAGGGAAAATTTTCCTTTCAATCCGTGCGAATCTGTGATAATCTGTGGATAGTTTTTTTTGGAGACATCTATATGAAGATTTTGATTCGACCACATGATATTGGAAAGGGAAGCGCTGACTGGCTTGGAAAAAATGCTCATGAATGGGGCTTTGACGGCGTTCAGCTGGCCATTGCGAAGGCTGTTGAGGGACAGAACGGAAATCCGGGCACTCTCACGCCGAAAGTGATTTCAGAAATCCGAAATGGATTTAATTCTCACCATGTTGAGATTCCTCTTTTGGGGGCTTATTTTAACCCCGTTCACTCAAACAAGGAAAAAGTGAAAGCCGGAGCCGAAAAATATGCCGACCATTTGCGCCATGCCGCTGAATTCGGTGCGAAATTTGTTGCCAGCGAGACTGGAAGCTACAACGATGACAAATGGACTTACAATCCCAAAAATCAGACGGAAGAGGCTTTTCAGGAAGTCAAGAAGATTTTCGCTCACATGCCGGCTGTCGCCAAAGAAGCCGGTGTCTGCATGGCTCTTGAAGGAGCATGGGGCCACTGTATGTATAAGCCAGAGATGCTGAAACGCCTGGCCGATGAAATTGATCCCGGTCAGGAAAATTTCCGCTTCATCGTGGATATTTACAATTACCTCTATATCGGAAATCACGAGGAGAGGGCAAAGATTTTTGAGACCTGCCTCAAGCTTTTTAAAGGAAAAATCTGCGGCTTCCACTTAAAGGATTATGTGGTGAATGGCGAAGAGCTTGAAATCGCTCCTTTAGGTCAGGGAATCATGGGCTGGAAGGACTTTTTGCCTATGATTAAAGCAGAGTGCCCGGACGCTTACCTTATTTTTGAGGGCGTAAAGGATGTGCCTGCTTCTCTTAAATTCGTAAGAAGCATTGTGGAATAGTTTTTGACGCAGATGCATTAGCCGCGTGAGCGGCGAGTAAATAATTTCTACTAACGCAAACGACACTAAGTGGCGTATGGACGCAGATAAACGCGGATTATTTATTTTTTAAATCTGTGAGGAATTTAAACATCGTCCATGCAGGTTCTGCCGCCCCATTCTTTGCTGTGGGCTTTTTCGTGGGCGATTGTGGCTTCAAAGTCTGCCAGAGGCTCGCAGTTGGCTTCGATTTGGCGGGCTGTGGCGTTTAGGCGGCGGATACACTCGCTTTTGTCATTGTAGCCCAAGCGTGATTTTTCGATTGCGTCGCCCAGGACGCGGATTGACTCGTCGTAGATTTTTAAGGGAACAGGGAAGGGGTGGCCGTCTTTTCCTCCGTGGGCAAAGCTGAATCGTGCCGGGTCGGTGAAGCGGCTGGGAGTTCCGTAAATCACTTCGCTCACCAAAGTAAGGCTCTGTAGCGTTCTGGGACCAAGCCCCGGCGTGAGCAAAAGGCTCTCAAAATCCTGATTGTTGCTTTCGTAGGCCGTGGCAAGAACGCTTCCCAGTCGCTTTAAATCCACATCTTCTGCCCGGACATCGTGATGAGCGGGCATTCTTAGATTCCTGTCATTGCGCAGCTCAAAGGTCAGGGCATATTCTTCATTTGAAATTTTCGCAATCTCCTTCATCATTTTGTCGGGATTTTCCTGAGTCAGGGAAAGAATACTTCCCCGTGTTTCCTTGGCGGCCGAGTCCGTGAGATTTAAGATTTTTCCCTGATTTTCGCCAGTGACGCCTGAGTGAGGCTCTTCCACAAAGGAGCGGAGATTTTCCGAAGACCAGTGATAGCGGCGGGCTGTGCGGGTGGCCGTGTTCATTCCCTGCTGGACTACCACCCAGTCGCCCTGGTCGCTCAGGACGAAATTGTGCATGTAAAGCTGGAATCCGTCCTGAACTGCGTTTCCGTCAACTTTTGCGGTGAGCCGGCTTGCGTTTACGAGGGAAGTTCCGTCAAGGCCTGTGGCATCTGCCAGATACAAAAGCTCATCCGGCGTTTTTCGCGAGTATTTTCCCCTGCCGCCGCAAATACAAAGGCCGAATTCACGCGCCCGCTCGTTGATTCCCCGTTTCAAAGCGTACATTACGCTGGTGGT
Organism: Treponema sp. UBA3813; assembly: GCA_002368605.1. Taxonomy (GTDB): domain Bacteria; phylum Spirochaetota; class Spirochaetia; order Treponematales; family Treponemataceae; genus Treponema_D. The sequence goes on from DFEB01000007.1 coordinate 24,595, forward strand.
GATGCCGCTTGAATGCCAGTCCATGCCCAAAACCGCCCCCAGAGACTGAAACCAGAGGGGATCTGAAAGGCGGGTGAGAACTTCTTTTTTTCCGTAATTTATGAGCAGGGCTTCGATTATTTCTGTTCCCAAAAGCTTCATTCTGTCGGCGAGCCACTTGGGAACCACGCCCGTGTGAAGGGGTAAATCGGCATAGCCTGAGCGTTTGAGCATGAGGAAATTATAGCAGAAAAGTCAAAAAGGGAAAACGACAGTTTTTATCTTCCAAAAATCAGGGCGAAAATCTTTCTTACCACAGGTCCTGCGAAGCAAAGCTGCCAGAAAAAGGCCATGGGAAAGTTCATGATGGTGGTTTTAATCCAGATTGAGACTACTTCGCTTTGCAAAAGGCCGCCCTTGAACAGAATCGTTGCGGCAAGACTCATCATGGGACACATAAAAATCACCGAGAAGACTGAAATCGAAAGGATGATGAAAATGGGCTTTGTCTCAGCCGGATTAAAAATCTTGAAAGTGAAGGCTTTTGCCAGCGGGCCTGCAAGCAGCATGTCGAGGATGATTGCGATTGGTCCCATAATCACCAGTTCCCTGAAAGCGCCCAGTATAACCGCATTGGTGAAGTCACCGATTGCGAGGGTCATGTTGTAGCAGATAAGCGCGTAGACCATGAAAAAGACCATGATGATTGTGAAAATGATTTCCTGAAATAAAGACTTTGGCATTTTAGTTTACTCCTTTGCCGTTTTTGATTGTGCAAAGATTGTTAAACTACGCCCTTGGTGATGGCAGACTGCCGGAAATAAAAAGCGCATGAGGCTCGGCTGCTGGAGCAACCAAGATTCAATCTCAAGCGGGATTAATGTAGCGGAATTCAAAAAAATGTGCAATAATTTTCAGCATGGAATTTAAATCACTCACATCAACTTACACTCTTGCCAACGGAAACAAAATTCCCTGCGTGGGATTCGGCACCTGGCAGAGCGAGGACGGCGATGAGGCTTACAATGCTGTTCTTTCAGCCTTAAAAAACGGATACCGCCACATTGATACGGCAACGGCTTACGAAAATGAAGAGAGCGTCGGGCGGGCAATCAATGACTTTTTGCGTGAGAGCGACCTTAGCCGGAGCGAGCTTTTTATTACGACGAAACTCTGGAACGCTGACCACGGCTACGAGGCAACAAAAAAAGCTATAGACCTTTCCCTTAAAAAAATGAATCTTGATTATCTTGATTTGTACCTGATTCACTGGCCCAATCCCCTTAAATTCCGTGACTGCTGGGAAGAAACGAATGCGGGAAGCTGGAAGGCTATGGAAGAGGCTTACGACGAAGGAAAACTCCGCGCCCTTGGTCTTTCAAATTTCCGTCAGCATCATATTGAGGCTTTGGAAAAAACGGCAAAAATCAAACCTATGGTTAATCAGCTTATGGTTTGTCCCGGTCAGGCACAGCGGGAGCTTTGCGAATTTTCCAGAAAGCGGGGTATGATAATCGAAGGCTACAGCCCCATGGGAACAGGAAAAATCTTCTCCAGTGAAAAGATACAGGCTCTTTCAAAAAAATACGGGCGCACAATCGCCCAGATTTGTATCCGCTGGAGCCTGCAGGAAGGAGCGATTCCCCTGCCTAAAAGCGTTCATGAAGAGCGGATTATTGAGAATGCAAAAGTCTTTGACTTTGAGCTTGAAAAATCTGACTGCGATTTGATTGCAGGTCTTACAGGCCTTGAAATCCGCCAGAACAGAAATCCTGACGAGGCTCCCTTCTAATGCACAAGATTTTATTTATCTGCCACGGAAACATCTGCCGCTCGCCCATGGCCGAAATGGTCATGAAACACTATGTAAAAAAGGCGGGGCTTGAAAAGGACTTTTACATCGATTCCGCCGCCACTGACTATGACGAAATCGGGAACGGAATGCACCGAGGAACGAGGCAAGTCCTCACGAAAAACGGCATTCCCTTTACCGACCACCGGGCCCGCCTTGTCACCCCGGACGATTACAATGACTTCGACCTTCTTGTTATCATGGACGAGGAGAATGAAAGGCACTTAAAGTGCAGGGTAGGCGAGGATACAGATGGGAAAATCCATTACCTTCTGGAGTATGCCGGCTTGAACCGCGATGTAGCCGACCCCTGGTATACCGGGAATTTTGAGGAGACCTGGAATGACATCACCCTGGGCTGCCGAAGCCTTTTAGATGCCCTGTGCTGGTAAAAATAAAAAGATTTATTACGGGATGCATTTTCTGTATCCCGATTTTTTTATATTAAGCCTGCTCTTTCTATTGACACAAAAATAAAAAACATATATCATCTTTTACATTCAGCAATGAACACATGGGCTATTAGCTCAGTAGGTAGAGCACCGCCCTTTTAAGGCGGCTGTCGATGGTTCGAATCCATCATAGCTCATTAAAGTTTCTTTGTTGGAGTTGGGCTATTAGCTCAGTAGGTAGAGCACCGCCCTTTTAAGGCGGCTGTCGATGGTTCGAATCCATCATAGCTCACATAAGACTTCTGAATATTCAGGAGTCTTTTTTTTTGCTTTTTCAGAAATCTGGGGTATAATATAAACTGAGGTATGCTGTAAATGATTCTGTCGGTAAAAAATCGAAGTGCTTTGCTTGACGAAAATTTCCGTCTTGTCGAAACTGATACAACAAAAGATTTTTTCACATATTTCGACTATCTGTGCGAAAACATCCTGGACTTCGTGCATCCCGACGAAAAAGAACGCTTCATTGACCTCGTCACAGGAAAGCATGATAAATCCGATAACCGGAGCGACATATTTCATCTTTTGCGAAATACTAACGAATATCGCTACAATTTTGTCACTGTCCGAAATGTTCGTAAGCCTTATCTCGCGAGAATCCGATTATTTGATATTTATGATGCCATTGAATTTACCCGCACTTCTGTAGACGAAAACAACAAAATCCATACAGCACTCGGTCTTACGAACGATTATCTTTTCAGTTATCAAAAGACACAGGATTTGTTCACGCTTGCCTATTACAGTCAGGGCAAAGAAATCGTCCTTTACAAAATGCATCTTGACGATTGGAAAAAACTGCTTATAAACGAAAATCTTGTTTCTAAAAAAAGTCTCGATAATCTTAATGTTTTTTGTAATGATATTGCCAAAAATCCTAATTCCGTAATGACAAAAATGGAAGGCTCTTTCAGAACGTCCGGAGCCGTAAATGAAAAACTTCGTCTGATAGGCAGCCGCTATGAAGGTTTGGATGATACCTGTATGATTGGTCGTATCTTGTCAGACGAGGATATGGCAAAACTTCACGGCTCTCATGCCCTCATCGAAGAGCTCCAGCTTGATTCGCTTTCTCAGGTTTACAACAAAAAGACCATAACTACCTATGTCCAGCAGAAAATCAAGGCTGGATTGCAGGAGCCATTTGCCCTTGTTATCATTGATTTGGATCATTTCAAGCCGATAAACGACAGGTTCGGACATCTCGCTGGTGACAAGGTTATTACCCGCACCGCTCAAAAGATAAAAGAAGTTGTGGGTGAAGACGGCGTTGTCGGTCGCTTCGGCGGTGACGAATTCATGCTGGTTTTGGAGAATGTTGCCAATGTAAGCATATTGCGTGGTGCTCTCCGTGCCATTATGGTTCAGGTCAAAAAAGAATTTGAAGGTAATTTTGATGATATCGTGCTCAGTTGTTCTGTGGGGGCTGCTGTTTATCCTGCTAACGGAACGACTTATGATGAACTCTTTAAAAAGGCTGATTTTTGTCTCTATCGTGCGAAAGATAAAGGCCGGGACCGATATGTTTTCTACCGCGACGACCTTCATGCACAGGCTTATGCGGAGCGTTTAAAAGAAAATGGAGAAGGAAAGGCTGCCGAAGGCCGAGAAGTTCAGGAATTAAAGCACATGGCAGATTATATGCATAATCTGTATGTAAATCCTCGGGAAGCTGTAATGAAACTTCTCAAACATATGATTGGTCTCTATTCTGTTGACTGCATTTCAATTTATGCCGGACCAGAAATGAAGAGTATAGTTTATGTTGGAGAAGAAAGACCTGAACTTAAAACAGCAGAATATACTTTGACCGAGGATTTTAAGAAAGCCCTCGATGCTGATGGGCTTGCCCTCTATAATTTTACTTCTGAAATCCCGGAAAACAATGCTTTTGGAGACGCCCTTCGCGCTAGGGATGTTTTCTCATCGGTGCATTGTGTTATCGGTTCCAAAGATGATTTTACTGGCGTGATTGCCTTCCATAAAGTGCGGACTCCGGCCCGTTTTGCAGACTATGAGGTCAACTGCGCGAGAATTCTAGCTTCAAGCCTTACCCTGATTGATTTGAAGGATTTAGCATAATTATTCGCTTTTTTCATCCTTTTCTCCTTATCTTGTAAATCGTCTCGTTTTCTTCTATAATTTTCCTCACATTTTTTATAGGTACGAGACTATGGCAATTAATTTACAGAAAATGCGCAATATCGGAATCATGGCGCATATCGACGCAGGAAAAACCACCACAACTGAGCGAATCCTCTATTATACAGGTAAAATTCACCGTATCGGCGAAATTGACGACGGCGCGGCAACAATGGACTTCATGAAGCAGGAGCAGGAGCGTGGAATCACAATCGCTTCGGCGGCAATCACCACTGACTGGAAGGGCTACACAATCAATATCATCGACACTCCGGGGCATGTTGACTTTACTGCCGAAGTTGAGCGTTCCTTGCGGGTCTTGGACGGAGCGGTTGCCGTAATCTGCGCGGTAGACGGAGTTCAGCCACAGACCGAGACTGTATGGAAGCAGGCTGATGAATTCTCTGTTCCGAGAATGTGCTTCGTAAACAAAATGGACCGAATCGGAGCTGATTTCTTCTATTCAATCAATGATGTTCACGAAAAATTTGGAGTCAATACTGTAGCTCTTCAGGTTCCCATGGGGCAGGGCGAAGATTTTGAAGGCGTAATCGACCTTCTCACAATGAAAGAAATCCGCTGGAATGAAGAAGATGAGGGCGAGACTTTCACTGAATCTGATATTTCTGACAAATATAAAGATTTGGCAAATGAATGGCGTGAAAAACTTATTGATGCTGTTGCCTCAAACGACGACGAGCTTGGAATGATTTATCTTGAGGGCGGCGAAATCACCAACGAACAGCTCAAAAAAGCTTTGCGCACTCTTACAATAAACCGCACTCTCGTTCCCTGCCTCTGCGGCACGGCACGGCGCAACAAAGGCGTTCAACCGCTTATCGATGCTGTAATTGACTATCTCCCTTGCCCCACGGATGTTCCCCCTGCAAAAGGCATTCATGTCAAAAAGGACAAGGAAGAACCTGTGGAAATTCCCTGCGATGACAAAAAAATGCCCCTCGGCCTTGTCTTTAAAATCCAGCAGGACAGGGAAATGGGTGCCCTTGCTTTTGTCCGCGTCTACTCAGGAAAATTCACCACGGGAAGCCAGTGTCTCAATGTGGGTAAGAAAAAGCGGGAGCGAATCAACCGAATCCTGCGCGTAAACGCAAATCACATGGAGCAGATGGATAGCGTTCAGGCTGGAGACATAGCCGTTTTCGTAGGCCTTAAAATCTCCCAGACCGGCGACACTTTGGGAAGCGAAGGAATGCCAATCCTTCTTGAAAGCCTTAAATTCCCGGAGCCAGTAATCTCAATCGCCATCGAGCCTGAGACTTTGAGCGACAAGGACAAGCTTGTGGAGACTCTGGCAGTCATGAGCCGGGAAGATCCCACTTTCACCAGCCATGAAGATGCCGAGACAGGCCAGCTCATCATCAGCGGCATGGGCGAGCTTCACCTTGATGTTCTCGTTACCCGAATGAAGGAAGATTTCGGCGTAAAGGCGAATGTCGGCGCCCCACAGGTCACTTACCGCGAAAGCGTCACCAACGAAGCAGAAGTTTCTTCAACCTGGGAAAAGAATCTTGCAGGAAAAGACAACACCGCAGGCCTCACTCTCAAAATCCGTCATAATGAGCAGGGGGTGGGAAATACCTATTCTTGTGAAGTTCATGACGCTCAGATTCCCGAAGAGATTTACGATGCTGTCAAGGCCGGAATCGAAAATTCCTTCGCTTCTGGAATCAAATACGGCTATCCCTGTGCCGATGTGGGCGTTACGGTCACAAAAATCGACTACAACGAGCTTACAGGCACTCCCTTTGCCTTTACGGCATGTGCGGCCCAGGCTTTTGACGAGGCGGCTGCCAAAGCCTCACCTCAGATTCTTGAGCCTGTCATGAATGTTGATATTTCTTGTCCGCTTGAATTCGTGGGGGATGCAATCAGCCAGATTACCCAGCGTGGCGGGCAGATTGCAGGTCAGGACTCAAAAGCCTCTGGCGAAATCGTTCACTGCATAGCTCCTATGGCAAAAATGTTCGGCTTCTCAACGAACCTGCGTTCCGTAACCCAGGGGCGTGCAAGCTTCTCAATGGAATTCGCTCACTTCCAGCAGAAAATCGGCGGGCTTGACTCAGCTTACTAAAGGGCTTTGAGCTGCTTTTTGCGCTCATACATTTTCATGTCGGCTCTGCTGAAAACCGTCGGGTAGGACTTGTCTTGCCCGGCCTCAAATTCAGTAAATCCGCATGAGACGACCACATGCTTGTCCGTCAGATTCTTTTCCATCTGGCTGTCAAAAGCCTTTACTAATTCTGTCTTGTGCTTAAAATCCTCTCCCATGAGAAATGCGACGAATTCGTCTCCGCCAATTCGGTAAATGGGGCTGTGTTTGAAAGTTTTGCAAATTATGGCACAGGCTTCTTTTATGACTTTATCGCCCTCATCGTGGCCTTTTGTATCGTTTACCAGTTTCAAGCCGTTCACATCAAAGACCGCAACGGCGAAATCTTTTAAAATTCCGTCTTCAATTCGTTTTCCGATTCCGATTATGTCTTCCTGATAGGCTGTTTTGCTTTTGACTCCCGTAAGAGAGTCCGTGTAAGCCATTAATCGTGCTGATCCAAGCTCTGCCTCGCGGATTTTTTCGACTTGAAGGAGATTTTCGAGCTTTTCCCGACGGTCTTCTTTTTCGCCTTCAAGGACAAATGTGTGGATAAGACAGATTCCAAGTAAGTAGCCTAAGGAATAAAAAGGGAGAATCGGGTATATCGCCGAAAAAATAACAAATATTGTCATGGCTATGCCGAATCCCCCGATAGTGCGGTGACGGTGGCGGATTTTTCCATGATTTTTGACCGTGATTGTAAGCGTATAAATAGAAGTCACCAAAAAAAGCAGAATTTGGGCGAACATTGTGGCAGTGCGGGCTTTTCCGGTGTGATAGCCGCCTTATATGATAGGAAAATATCTTGCTTTTCCGAAAAAAATATCTGAGAAAATTGGGAAAATTTTGTACTACTTCTATTGACACTTTTTAGGGATTTCTATAATATATCTAACATCAGTTGCGGGGATGGTGGAATTGGTAGACACGCTAGCTTGAGGTGCTAGTGGCGCAAGCTGTGCCTGTTCAAGTCAGGTTCTCCGCACTAGTTTATGAGGCTTCCCAAATGGGAGGCCTCAATTTTTTATGTGGGACTAGTGGTGCAAGCTGTGCCGTCCGAAGCACAGCTTCAAACGCCTCCCTATGTTCAAGTCAGGTTTTAAAAATGATTGCCGTTTTTGTTAATTGCGCTACGATTTTAATCGGTTCGATTATAGGTCTTCTTTTTGCTAAGAAAATTCCCCAGAAAGTCACTGATTCCATTCAACTGGCCTGCGGTCTCGTTTCATTCGTCATGGGCGTCCAGATGTCATTTAAATATCAGAATGTGGTTTTTCTGGCCCTTGCCCTGATTCTGGGCGGCATTGTGGGAACTCTCCTTGATGTCGACGGAAAAATCCTGCAATTTGGAAAGTTTCTTGAACGAGTGTTTATGAAGAAAAATGACGGGGCGTTGCGGGGATACCCCGCAGAAGGGGTAGCGGAAAACGCGAATGCGCTTGAAGCGAGGGGAAGGCTTTCCCCTTCTGCTCCTGAATCTTTTTCATCTGGCAGGCCTCAGAAAAATTTCGCCTATGCTTTTTTGAACGCTTCGGTGCTTTTCTGCGTGGGAGCCATGGCCATTGTGGGCAGTTTTAAGGCAGGAATTGAGCATGATTATTCTATTATTTTCTTAAAATCGATTTTGGACGGCTTTATTTCCATAGGATTTGCGGTGGCAATGGGTGTGGGAACGGCATTCAGCATCATCGCGATTTTTCTTTATCAGGGGGCGCTGACTATGTTTTCCGTGCTGATTGCCCCTTATGTTAGCGAGCAGATGATTGCAGAGCTTACGGGAAGCGGTGGTGCCCTTATCATTTTAATCGGAATCAACCTCATGGGAATCAAAAAAGTAAAGACCGCAAATTACCTTCCTGCGGTGCTTTTTAGTGTGATTTTCGTTCTCTGCCAGCCTTTTGTTGAAAATTTGCTGGGATTGTAAGAATTCCGTTCTTTTTTAAATTTTTCCCTTGAATTCTCTTTCGTTGTCATTTATACTGATTTCATAGTTATAATCCCTTGCCACAGGAGGAAAAAATGGCAAAAGTAGAGCTTAAGGGCGTAACAAAAGTTTACGACGGCAATGTTTTGGCTGTAGAAAAGTCAAACGTAACAATCGAAGACCGCGAATTCTGTGTATTCGTAGGTCCGTCTGGATGTGGTAAATCTACTACACTCCGTATGGTTGCTGGTCTTGAAGACATCACTGAAGGTGAGCTTCTTATCGACGGCGAGTTGATGAACGATGTTCCGCCAAAAGACCGCAATATCGCAATGGTATTCCAGAACTACGCTCTTTACCCTCACATGACCGTATTTGACAACATGGCATTCGGTCTCAAAATCCGCAAAGAGCCAAAAATCGAAATTCAGCGCAAAGTCGAAGAAGCTGCAAAAATGCTTGACTTGACTCAGTATCTTGACCGCAAACCGAAGGCACTCTCTGGTGGTCAGCGTCAGCGTGTTGCTGTAGGACGAGCAATCGTTCGTTCTCCAAAAGTATTCTTGTTCGACGAGCCTCTTTCTAACCTCGACGCAAAACTCCGTGTTACAATGCGTGGTGAGATTTCTTCACTCCATCACCGCTTGCAGGCAACAATGATTTATGTAACCCATGACCAGGTCGAAGCTATGACTATGGGTACAAAAATCGTCGTTATGTCTGAAAAACGAATCCAGCAGATTGGTGAGCCACTCTATCTTTACAATCACCCAATCAACAAGTTCGTCGCAGGCTTCATCGGTACACCACCAATGAACTTCTTCCGCCTCACAATCGAAGAAAAAGACGGCAAAGTTATCGCAAACGAAGGTTCATTCACTCTCGTTCCAACAGAAGCTCAGCAGAAACACCTCAAGGCTTATGTCGGAAAAGAAGTTACATTCGGTATCCGCCCAGAGGACTTGCACTATCAGGCAGCTCCAGCTGCAGAGAACAACATGCAGGTTAAAGTCACAAACAAAGAGCCTCTCGGTGCCGAGACACATGTCTTCGTTCAGGTTAAGGACGCAAACATCGTAGCAAAAGTTGCTCCAGAAGTAGTTGTCCAGCTTGGCGATACCATCAACTTCACTCCAGATATGGAAAAAGCAAAATTCTTCGACCTCGAAACAGAAATCAACATCTGTGAACCAGAGATCGAGAAGAAGTGGTAGTCTTTTAGAAAGATAGCTGGTTTCCCCTGCAAGTTTTTCTTGTAGGGGATTTTTTTTGCATGTATAATTACATTGTGAAAAAGAAGTCACTCCTTTTCTTTTTTCTGATTTTTTCTGCGATTATTCTCTTGACTTATTTGCTTGTAAGCAAGACCGTGATGACTGCTGACAAAGTTGCCTATAAGTCGTCATTAAATCTTTATTTTAACGGCCGTTATCTTACGGACAAAGAACTTTCAAAACTCCCTGAAGTCAAAATCAACTTTAATAATTACGATTCATTGAGCCATGTGTTTCCCCAAGATGGGTTGGAATCAGTTTACAGGTTAAGTCACTATTACAATTACAACAGTAAATTTTTTCGAATGGAAGTGGACTCAAGCGGCAAACAATGGGTCCATCTTTCAATGGATGCAAAGGAATATGCACAGGGGCATAAGCATCTTAAGAATTATCTGAGAACGCAAAAATTTTTGTCTATAGAAAATCCATTTTCCTATAATTTTAGTTTCTGTTTTTTCACTGACAAAACTAACGAGAGCGTTCAGATTTTTCATGTTTTTGTTTACGCCCCCATTAAAAAATCTGTGTTTCAAATTGTCTGTAAAAATGGACTTGTGACAGTAAAATTCCCTGTGGAATTAAATGAAAAATCATTTGAGTCAGAAACAATCGTCCTTGGTGCTTATAGTCTGGGTGATGTCGGAAAAATTTCAGTTCAATCTGACGGAAAAACCGTGCTGATTTATTACAACGAAAAACTGGTTTTTGATAAAGATATTCTGCCAGAAATCACAAAAAACAATGCTCCATTCTATATTGCCAATGGTCTTTACCCTGCCGAAGGAAGTCAAGGATTCAGTGAGATTTTCCTCAGTGATATAGATTACAGCGGCAGATAGTATTATTTAAATCGAGAAATCAGATCTTCCCGATAGGAAATGCCCAGTTTCTCGTATATCCTGGAAACATAAATTTCTGCCGAGTGACGGGAAATGTTAAGTTTTTCGGAAATTTCGTCATTGTCAAGCCCGTTGATTATCTCTTCAAAAACGCTTCTTTCTCTCTTTGTTAAGAATCGAGTCGCATCGAGGGCTTTTTGAACTTTGGGAGCAATTTCTTTTTGGATATATTGATTGCCGGATTGTACAGAATCCAGACATTTTAAGAATTCTTCCTCAGAGACTGATTTTGAAATATAGCCGGAAGCACCACATTCTTTGGCAAGCATGGCATAGCCTGTCATTTCGAACATTGAGTAGACGATTGTTTTTATTTGCGGAAAGTTTGTGCTCATCTCTTTGATAAAATCAAAACTTTGTTCGTTCTTTAGTTGAACATCACAAATTACTATTTCGGGAAGGCTCTCAAGGGATGAAGATTTGAAAAAAGACCTAGCCTCTTTTGTGTCGGTGGCGGTAGCCAGCACTTTCCATTTTGTGTTTTCATCTAGCCAGCTTTTTAGTGCTCTTCCCAGCATTTCATGGTCATCAATAATGAAGAGTGTGTTTTTCATAAGCCTTTCCTGTTTTTTTCGATATTATCTGGAAGCTTTATGATGATTTCCGTTCCGTCGTTCTCTTCGCTGATAATCTGAAGAATTGCGCCGATTGATTCTGCCCGGCTTTTCATTGAATGAAGCCCAAAATGCATTTCTTTTCCTTCCTGAAGGATTTTTTGCGGAATTCCGATTCCGTCATCGGTGACATAAATTACACTTCCATCAAAGCCTTTTTCGTGCCCGATTACTACGGAACAGCAAGTTGCCTCAGAATGATTCTTGATATTTACAAGGGCTTCCTGTACGATTCTGAAAATATTAAGGAGAATTTTCTGGTCCTTAATGGGCGTTATGTTTTCATCAGAGCGGAAACTGCACTGAATTTTTCCGTTGAATTCAGAATTGAACTTGTTGCAGAGAAATTCCATTAGGTTTTCCAGCTGAACGGATGATTTTTTGAGTTTTAAGTCTGGGGGAATGAGGTCGTAGCATATATTCCTCAGTTCTTGAATGCAATTTGTGCAAAGGTTGACAATATGATTTTTTTTGGAAATTAAATCTTCGCCTGTTTTTATATGTTCTGCTTCAAATTGTATGGTTCTGATTTCTTGAGCTATTGTGTCGTGGAGTTCATTTGAAATCTGGCCTCGCTCGTTTTCGATGGCGTTTAGAACCGTGTCTGTGAATTTTCGGTTTTCGGAAAGCTCTTTTTTCGTCTGCTTAGATTTAAAGTGGAGAAAAATAAGAAGAGTTATGAAAATAACTAGAAGAAGCAAGGCGAAAAGAATCAAATAAAAGCGGTTTTTTATGGACTGGCTGTAAAATTTTGTGTTGAATTCAGACAGTTTGAGGAGATTCTGGTTGATATCAGTGGCAACTCGGACAAAATCGCCGTAATTCTCATCAGGTTCTATTCTTTTTAGAAGTTGTATATTTGTTTTTAGCCTCTGAACTAAAAGATAGTAATCCCTGGATTTTTTGCAATAATCCTTGTATTGCTTTGATTCTATGTATTGAAAGCAAACGGACTCAAAGGATTCCGCTGACTGCTTGAAAAGGGAATAGTTTCCAGTTGTTATGAATGATTCAAGGTCATTCGCAAACTCATAGCCACCCTCGAATAATTTTTGGCTGTCGCTTAAATAATCTTCTGAAGCAAAAATAGGTGATATAAAAATTGATGTTAAAAGAAGACAGTAGAATAGTTTCATCTCAAGGATGATTATTTTTACCATGAAATCGACGGAAAAACAATAGAAGTTTTCTCTATCGCCTTCTGAAAGTGCTTGGTTTATAATTTTCAATTAACTTATGTACTAATAGTACTGTAAATAGGGGAAAAATATGAAACTAGCTAAAAAACTGATGTTTTCATTCGTAATGGTTTTTGCCTTTCTTTTATTGTCATGCGCTAATGAGGATGAAAAATACGAAACACCAGCTTCTGTAGATTATTCCAATGTTGCAGAAGGCGATATGCTTACAATTGACGGAGTAGAGTATGTTGTTCTTGCAAATACATATAAGTCATCTTCTTCTCGTTCAATTGTTGAATCTTCACGAAGAGTAAACCTTAGCGGTAATTTCAGTGAAAAAGTAAAGGATTTGGTCTATCGCTATATGGACTTAGCGGATGTAAAGACAATGCTTTCTGAGATAGGAGTCACAGAATACATACAAGTATGGTCTGTGAGCGCAAGCCAGAATCAGATTTACCAAAAAGATGGAAAAATAATTGCATCTGACTACCTGTATTTTTACAATAAAAACGGCATACGAATCGCAAACTTGCAACTTAGATGGACTTCAGAGAAGTTGTATGCGGCAATAAATCCTTCTGATACAACCCCTATTGCATTTTTTGAAAGTGAAGCTGGACTTTCCAAAAATAATTCAGAAGCAGATGCGGACTATAACTATACTGATTCTGATGTTGATATTGATAAATTTGCCGAGTTCAGAAAAAACTATGATGCTCAGGCTATTGTCGTTCGTTCCTCTCCAGAGAATGTGAGTGCGAGCCGAATTACTGAAAAGAGAAGGGCTGATTCTGGTTTTACATATACAAACGAAGGAAAAGTTAAGAGCTACGCCCTGAGTGACAGAGAAAGCTATACCGTATACGCACTTTATCACTGGATTGATTCGGAGGCGCGCTCAAGCCTTAAATACAGTCCTGAAAAGACTTCTGGAACAAACAAAAGTTTTTATTTTGCCCTTAATCAGGCTAATAAAGATATGAAGGAAATATACAGAGCCTCTGAAAGTATTACTGATTTAACTGATACTTCAGCTCCTGGAAAAGTTAAGGTAACAGTAAAATCTACTGGAATGGGGTCAAAATCTGCTGATCCAAAATCAACAGAAAGCACAAACTCCATTGATGTAGAAAGTTTCTCAGGCTCTTCGACAAAAACACTAATCGCTTTTGCTACCCAGATTTCTGGTTCAGCTATAACTTCTCCTGTAAAGTATAGGATAAAAATTAAAGAAAAGAACTATAAAAAAGAAAAATCATTTTTGGAGCAAAGCGTAGAAGTGGAAAAATACGAATATGATTCAGTGGCTTCCGAAAGTTCCGGTTCACCTGTGTTTGCCAGCACCTCTACTTCGTTAAAAAAGGAAGAAAGCATCCAATACACCATGGCTGAAGCAATCTCTCAGTTTATGAGCGATTATGTTTATTTCGCCACTGACACGGTTACAATCAACGAGTATGAAATTCCTTCGTATATTCTGGTGAAAGCACCTTTTCCTGAAGGAGCGGATCATAACAAGGATTACACTCTTGTAAAACTTGTACCAGAAGAAAAAAGCGTAACTGTTGGTAGCACAGAACATGCGGCTTTCGTATACAACCTGGAGCAAAGTGAAACTGTAAGCGGAGTAAGCGGAATGAAAGTTCCGTCATTTGTAAAGACTTATTCAGATGCTTTTGAGAAAGTTTTCGGTTCTGGCTATCAGAATGACGCAGCTTTCCCATCGGCATCGTAAAATAACCGCTAATATCACTAAATCCCCTGAAAGTTTTCCTTGCGGGGATTTTTTTGCAGGACATTTTTCTCCGTGCGCTCAGTGTACTCTGTGAGAAATTTTTGATAAAATCCAATCCATGAAAAAAAATTCTGTCGTGATATATAAAAATCTTCCTGCCCTTGTGGGAGAGCGGGATGGAGATAAATTTCTAGTAAACTGGTGCGTCTCTCGTGCCACTGCCTCCGGGAAAAAGGCCGTTTATGCCAGCCAGAAAGTCCGTGAAAAGGATGTGATTATTTTGTGCGAGAGCGAGGCTTCCTCAATTGATGCCCTGCTTGATTTCGCTGAATCGGCTCTGGCTGAGAATTCCGAGGTGAAAAGTCAGATTTCCGAAACCCACGAGCTTTTGCTGAGCGATGACGAGACTGCCAAAGCAGAGCAAGGCTTTAAGGACTTGGTGGAATTGCTCCGGGGAGAGTTAAAGGCAAATGAATCATGGGGGCTTTATTCTGCCCTAAAATCCTCTTTTGAATTTGAAGAAATCCTTCGTGACGGGCAGATTTTCTTTATTCCTCGTTCAATAGAAAAAATCGATGAACTGAAAAACAAGGCGTTTGAGAAGGAGCACGCTGAGGAAATCCGTGCGGCCTTCATCGAGCGTCTTAAAGCCAAAAATCTTCTTCCCGAAGACTCAAAATATATGGGTGATGTTGAGGCTTTGGCTCTCGGCACCACTGACAAAAGCAAGACCATGAAGGACGCGGGCTTTAAGGAGACTCCCGAAAAGGCTCACAAACTTCTTCTTGATACAAAAATCTGGAATATTACGCGAAATCCTTATCCGATGAGGCTTGGTTTGAGCGCAAAAAGCGCCACTGTGTCTCTTGGAACTCCTCCTGAAGAAGAAAGAATCCGCCTTCCGGGGGTGTCCTATGCCATCGACAGCCAATGGTCAACAGATCCTGACGATGCCATTGCCTTTGACGGAGAATTTTTGTGGGTTCATATAGCTGACCCGGCATCTTTTGTTGCACCGGATTCTGAAATTGACAAGGTGGCGCGGGGCAGGGGAGCGACTCTCTATCTTCCTGAAGGAACTGCCCGCATGTTGAGCGAGGATTGCCTTGAAGACTATGCCCTTGGCTTGCGGGAAGAAAGCCGTGCCCTGTCATTTAAAATCAAACTGGGTGAAAACGGTGATGTGGAAGATTGTGAGGTTTTGCGCACGATTGTTGATGTAAAGCGCCTCACTTACGAAAAGGCTGATGAACTTAAAGACAGCCCTGAGCTAAAGCCTCTTTTTGATATCGCCCGCCGTAACGCTGAGCGACGGAGCAAGGCCGGGGCGGTGAACATTTCTATCCCGGAAGTGCATATTTCCGTAAACCCTGAGACAAAAGAAGTGACTTTTGAGCCTGTTGCCCACTGTGAAAGCGGTGAAGTGGTTAGGGAAGCCATGGTTCTGGCAGGTGAGGGAGCTGCGAAATTTGCCTTTAAAAACAATCTGCCCTTCCCATTTATTTCTCAGGAGCTGCCTGAAATCCCGAAAGAAATTCCAGAAGGCTTGGCCGGCCAGTTCCGCCTGCGTAAGTGTATGCGTAAGCGCAATGTTAACATTACTCCGGCAAGTCACGCGGGTTTGGGCGTTGGAATGTATTCCCAGGTTACTTCCCCCTTGCGCCGTTACGGGGATTTACTGGGGCATGAGCAGCTCCGCGCTTTTTTGAAAGGGGAAAAACTCATTGACAAGGACACCATGCTCATGCGTATGAGTGAGGGGGATGCCGCCATGCAGGCCAGCAAAAAAGCCGAGCGCAACAGCCGTCAGCACTGGACTTTGGTTTACCTCTTGCAGCACCCCGACTGGCAGGGCGAGGCAATCTGTGTGGACAAGCAGGCTGGTAGAGCCTTGTATTTTATCCCCCAGTTCGGCATGGAAACTACGATTGGCGGTGAGGCTCCGGTGGATTTGAACGGAAAGGTCACCCTCAAGACTGGCAAAATCGACCTGCCCAATCTTGAAGTGACTTTTTCATTTGTATAAATCTCTAAAAAGTTCTATTATATAGGCGAATTGGAAGATTGTTATAAGATTCTCGGAGTGCGCCATGACGCTACGGCGGCAGAAATCAAGCGTGCTTACCGTCAGAAAGCGAAAGTTTTGCATCCAGATGCCTCTCAAAACTCGGCGACTACGGAAGAATTCCGCCAGCTCGTCAAAGCTTATGAGATTTTGTCTGACGCGAAGCAACGCTCTCTTTTTGATGAGTCTTATTTTATCCGCCGTTCTCAGAGCCGTTACAATCGCTCGGTAAACTCTTTTGATTACCGAAAATGGCTTTCTGCCCGTAATGACGAAGAAAGCCGGGCAAAACTGATTTTCTTCGACCTTATGCACAACCGTGAGGACGATGCTGTGGCCGAGTTTAAGCGCATGAGCATGAATCACGCCGGCTTCCGTCTTGCAAAGTGGTTTACCCGCGAGGATTTTATGGACTACGGTTTTATCCTCGCCGAAGAGCTGGTTTTGCGTCAGGAATATTATGATGCTTTCATTCTGCTTGAACAGATTATCCGCATGGAGTATTCTTATGCCTACTTCCGCCTCTTTTTTCCGGAAGTCATGGAACTTGCGGCCAATGTGCTGAAAAATCATCTTGAGGGCAAAATCCCCGATGAACTGGCACTGGATTGCTGGGAGCGGGCTCTGGAGCTGGGCTTTGGAAAAAACAGCGATGCGAACTTTTTACGGAAAATGGCCGCCGCCTACAAGCGCATGGGCGACACTTCCACTGCGCGGATTTGCGAAGAAGAAGCCAGAAGAATTGGCAATTAGCAATTATGCGCCGCATGGATGCGGCGAAAAAGCACAGAGAGAAAATTCTGTTTGCCTTTAGGTGAACAGAATTTTCTCGTGCGAATAAAAAATTACAGGATGTAATTTTTTTTCGAAAAACAGTCAAGGAGATATAGATTTTTATGATTCGATTAAAGAATGAAAAGGAAATTGATGGCATCCGTAAGTCTTGCCATGCCTTGGCGGATTTATTCCGCGAAGTCGTACCCCAGGTTCATGCTGGCATGAGTACAAAGGAAGTTGACGATCTTTGCGTCAAATTCATCAAAAGTATTGGCGGAACGCCGGCCTGGTACCGGGAAGATTTCCCAGGGGCTGCTTGTATCAGTATCAATAACGAAGTCATTCACGGCATTCCGTCCCGAAAACGCATTATCCACGACGGAGACATTGTCTCCCTTGATATCGGAATCGACTTGGACGGCTACATTTCCGACTCAACCCACACTGTCATGGTGGGAAATGTAAAGCCTGAAATCAAGCGTCTTGTTAAAGCGACCCGTGAAAGCCTTGTTGCTGGAATCGCGGCTTGTGTCGCAGGGAACAGAATCCGGGACATTTCAAACGCTGTCTACAATGTGGCCAATGGTCGTTATGGTTACGGCGTTGTCTACGATTATTGCGGTCACGGTGTCGGTCTTGATGTGCACGAAGATCCCAGCATTCCTAATCTTCCTGAAGGCGGCCCGAACCCGCGGATTCAGGCGGGTATGGTTCTTGCCATCGAGCCGATGATTAATCTGGGCACGGGTGATGTGGATTTGGCAAGCGACGGCTGGACAGTCCTCACTTCTGACGGAAAATGGAGCTGCCACGAAGAGCATACTGTTGCGGTTTTCCCTGATCATACGGAAGTCCTCACGGCTTGCGATGACTTAATCTGCTAATAACAAATTTTTATGTAACTAACGAAGCCTCCGGGATTTTTATTATTAGAAATTAAAAATCACTCTACTGGAGGCTTATATATGAAAAAAATAACTAAACGACTCTTGGCGGGAACAGCAGCTTGTGCTTTTGCATTTGCTGCTCTTTCTCTTTCTTGCACCCGTGTTCAGGTTCAGGGAAGCGCGGCTACGGCCTTTGCGGACACTTCAAAACCTGCGGTTACGATTCCGTCTGAATCTCTCAAGGTTATCGAGGCCTTGCAGAATTCATTCCGCTCAATCTCTTCGGGCGTCCTTCCTTCTGTCGTTGAAATCGATGTAACAGAAAAAAAAGAAGTTCAGTCAATGAATCCTTTTGAGGGATTTGACGGCTGGCCCTTTGATTTCTTCTTCGGAAACCCAAATTCTGACCGGGATCCTTCAAAAAACAACCGAAAGCGTGAGTACGAGCAGAAAGGGCTGGGCTCTGGCGTAATCGTTCGCCGAACAGGAGACACGGTTTATGTCCTTACAAATAATCATGTCGCCGGAAAAGCGACAAACATTACCGTTAAACTGAACGATGGTCAGGAATTTGAAGGAAAGCTTGTTGGAGCTGATGAGCGGCAGGATATCGCCCTTGTTTCATTCGATGCAAAAGACGCTCAGAATGTCGTGGTCGCTGCCCTCGGTGACAGTGACAAAGTGCAGACTGGCGACATCTGTCTTGCCATGGGCGCTCCCTTGGGCTACCGTCAGTCGGTCACTCAGGGTATCGTAAGCGCAACAGGCCGAAGCGGTGACCAAATCGGCAACATGAACGACTTTATTCAGACTGATGCAGCAATCAACCAGGGAAACTCTGGCGGTCCTCTCGTAAATATCTACGGTGAGGTAATCGGAATCAACACTTGGATTGCTTCTGGTTCTGGCGGCAGCGTAGGCTTGGGATTTGCCCTTCCGATCAACTCTGTCAAAAAGGCAATTGACGACTTCATTTCAAACGGAAAAATCACTTACGGCTGGCTGGGCGTTTCCCTCGTGGATGTCACAGACGAATACAAATCAGAATTGGGCGTAAAAGGACAGAAAGGAGCTTTTGCTTCACAGGTCTTCCTTAATTCTCCGGCTGCAAAGGGTGGCATGCAGGCTGGTGATTACATTATCGCTCTCAACGGCAAGAATATGAACAGCCAGAGCGAACTTATCCGTGAAGTCGGTTATCTCCCGGCTGGCAAAAACGCTGAATTCGTAGTTCTCCGTGGTGGAAGCAAAATCACTCTCACTGTTAAAATCGAAGAGCGAACGGACGAAGTTTCAAATGACAACGCAAAACTCTGGCCGGGCTTCATCGCTTCACCTCTCAACAAAAAATTGCGGGAAAGCCTGAAAGTTGACGACAAAATCAAGGGTGTCGCCGTATCCAATGTGCTTGAAAAGTCTCCGGCTGCGGCTCTCCGTATCCAGAACGGAGACATCATTACGGCGGTCAATGACAAAAAAATCTCTAACCTCAAGGAATTCTATGAGGCTCTTGATTTGAACCGCAACAAGGAAATCTGGTTTGATGTTTACAACGACGGACACACGATTTCTACAGGAAAATACAAATTGAACTAATCAGTAATGTCAGAGTGTTCCACGGAAAAATCACAGATTTTTCCGAGACTCGCTCAAAACCTGTCT
>DFEB01000047.1 GCA_002368605.1 Treponema sp. UBA3813
CTATTTGTTTCTTGGAATTTACAGACCATAAGCGTGCCGTCTTTTTCCAAAATGCCTTGAATTTCAACATTTTTGTTTTTCAGTTTCTTCAAGTCATCGAAGGTAACGGGCTTAGGTCTGTTATCCTTGCCTTTACCGCCCATTTTCATGTCCGGGGGATTTCCTCCCATTTCAGGCCGGTCGCCGCTTGGCGGATTTCCCATTTCCGGCATCTTGCCCTTTCCGCCGTCATTCTGTCCCATAGGAGGCTGCCCTTTTCCGCCCTTACGCTCTTCCATCACTTTGAGAATCGTCGCTTTGTTTTCTGAATCAATGAGCATTGCCTTATCTGAAACGATGTTGAGTTTTCCCGTGAGGGTAATCATTTCCATTTTAGGCGGATCCTTTTCGCCATTTGCTCGCTCTCCTCGCTTCATTCCGCCTTTTTCTGATGAAAAAAGAGTCTTTTCCAAAGCCGTGAAGTCATATTCTGCCGGGGCGATTTTTCCGCCGTCCGCGAGGAGAATCGTTCGGCCTTTCAAGTAGCTGTTTTCATCAAGGTTCTTATTATAGAAGATTGTGTGACCGTTGGATTTGATATTTTTGAAAGAGTCGTCAGCATCAGCGAATTTATTGAAGTATGAGTCCGCCGTGACTTCAAGTTTTGCTGATTTTTCAAGGAAGATATCGACTTTTCCGCCCTTCTTTGCGTTAATCGCGCCTGTGAGCGAAGATTTTTTTCCAAGATTGAGTTTTACAGAGCTGATTTCGTCCACGATGATGTCGCCACGAGCTTCCTGTGAGAGCAAGTTGAATTCAAGCTGGCCGCCATTCGAGCCTTTTCTTCCCCAGCCCCTGCGTGAGTCGTTTCCGCTTGCGAGAATCAGGGTGTCTGAGTTTCCCAACAATTTTGTTTTTTCAAGATTGACCACCGCCTTTGTGTTGGTGACATAAAAAAATGCGCTTTTTTCCCCTGAAGCCTTGTTGGTGAGAGTCGAATTTTTCGCCGTAAAAAAGGCCGTTCCCACATTTGCGTCGCCGCTCATGCTCTGATAAAGCATGACTCCAGCCGAAACTTCGCCATCAAGTCCGCTTCCGCCCGTCAGGTTTGATTTTTCCAGGGTAATTGAATTTTTTCCTTCGATTACGGCAAGCTCAGAATTTTCCGCCGTGCCAGTAAGATTTTTAACGCTGATATTGCCAGTGGAATAGATGACCGGTGAGCCTTTGCCTTTGGTGAGAGCCTTTCCGCCCTCAACCGTGACCGTTCCTTCGCCCATGTCAGTGGCAAAAGCGGCGCAATGCTCGCCTTCCGTGGTGACATCGACTTTTTTTGCGTTGATTGTTCCGCCAAAGGCCGCATAAAGGCCGCGGGAGCCGTTCTGCTTCGTGTAAATCGTGATTCCGCTGGCATTCACTACGCCATCATTCTGGGCAAAAATCGCGTTCTTTCCGTCTTCGTCAGAAGTTATTGTCTCGTTTTTAAGGTTTTTCGTGCCAGAATCGACTTTTATGACAGCATCAAACTGCTTTGAAATGTCGTGACCGCCCTTTCCTCCTTCTGGAGGAAGTCCATCTGGCTGAGCGTAAAGAGAAAAAGCAGATGCAGCCGCACACAAAAATAAAAGTTTCGTCTTAATCATTTTCTACCTCTTGTTTTTAAGATAGAAAAATTGTCGCATGGATTCTTAAAACGAAACTTTAAAAAAGAGGAATCTAAGAAAGGGCTTATCGTGAATAACGGAAAGTTATAGAAATTGAAAGAATTTTCCTATATTTACAATAATAAAATATAGTAGTATAATGAATAAAGAAGCGATTGATTCTGGTGGCGTCTCCCAAACTCTAAAAGATTTTAGAAGGGAGGCTAGACTATGACATGTGAACTTGTTATTGCGGTAGTAACTTGCATTGCTACGCTCGCAGGAACTGTTATAGCATTGCTCTCTTACCTTAACGGAAAGAACAAAGAGTAAAAAATAGCCGCCAAAGTCTGAACCCCTTTTGGCGGCTTATAACCCTAAAATGTGGAGACGACCTAAGAATCGGTCGCTTCTTTTCATAATATAAAGGCAAAACTATTAAAAGTCAAGGTTTTAAATCCCCACGAAGTGCGAATTCACTTTCTCCTGAACATAGGCGACAAATTCCTCAAGCTTCATTGTCTTCTGCTCAAGGCCGCTTGACTGACGGAAGCGGACTGAAACCGTTCGCTCTTTCTTTTCGTTTTCGCCTACAATCAGGATGTAAGGAGTTTTGTGCTCTTTTGTAATCACCTTGATTTTAGAGCGCATGTTGTCGCTTGAAAGATATGCGTTTGAGCGGATGTCGGCGGCAAGGAGAGCCTCGTTGACTTCCTTTGCGTAGTCGTCAAAGTCGTTTGTGACAGGAACGACAGCCGCCTGCTCAAAGGCAAGCCATGTCGGGAAGGCACCGGCAAAGTTTTCAATAAGGATGCCGAGGAAACGCTCGAAAGAGCCCAGGATTGCGCGGTGGAGCATAACCGGGTGATGCTTCTGGTTGTCGGCTCCGATGTAAGTTGCGTCCAGACGCTCGGCAGAAGGAAGCTGGAAGTCGGCCTGAATCGTTCCGCACTGCCATTCTCGGCCAAGGCAATCATAGAGTTTGAATTCGAGCTTAGGGCCGTAGAATGCGCCTTCCCCCGGCTGAATCTCATAGTTGAGGCCCGCTTCGTGGCAAGCGTCGGCCAATGACTTTTCTGCCCGCTCCCAAGTTGCCAAATCGCCAACATGGTCTTCCGGCATGGTTGAGAATTTTACGACAAGGTCATCAAAACCGAAATCGTGATAGACACGTTTGAGCAATTTACAGAATTTTGCGACTTCTGACGCCACCTGCTCTTCGGTACAGAGAATGTGGGCATCGTCCTGAACGAATCCTCGGACGCGCATAACGCCGTGCAAGGTTCCGCTGGCTTCGTTTCGCACATCATGGCCGAATTCAGCAAGGCGCATCGGCAAATCTTTGTATGAACGCTGGCGGCTCTTGAAGATTTCAAGTGCCCCCGGACAGTTCATCGGCTTGATTGCAAAGAGGCGTTTTTCTGACTCAGTGATGAACATGTTGCGCTGGTAGTGATCCCAGTGACCGCTTCGCTCCCAGAGAGTGCGCGGCATGATTGCAGGAGTGTTGACTTCAAGGTAGCCGTCGCGGCGAACCATTTTGCGCATGTAATCCTGCATGGTGGTGTAGATTGTCCAGCCGTTAGGATGCCAGAAAACCTGGCCAGGGTTCTCCGGGTCAACATGGAAAAGATCCATCTCAGTGCCCAGCTTTCGGTGGTCGCGCTTTTCTGCCTCGGCAAGCATGGTAAGGTAATCTTTTAAATCATTGGGCTTTGCAAAGCAAAGGGCGTAAACGCGGGTGAGCATAGGACGAGCAGAGTCACCGCGCCAGTAAGCTCCCGCGATTTTGTCCAGCTTGAAAGACTGGGCATTGATTTCTTTTGTGGTCGCAACATGAGGGCCGCGGCAAAGGTCAAGGTAGCCGTCCTGCTCGTAAGTTGAGATAACCTCGCCTTCCGGCAAGTCTTTAATCAGCTCGATTTTGTAAGGCTCGTCGGCAAAAAGCTTGAGGGCTTCTTCTTTTGAGACTTCCTTGCGGACAAATTCTGCTCCTGTGGCGAGAATCTTTCGCATCTCTTTTTCGACGGCTGGGAAATCATCTTCGGTCAATTTGGTAGTGGCGGTGGAAAAATCGAAATCATAATAAAATCCGTTGTCGATAGCCGGGCCGATTGCAATTTTGGTTCCCGGAAACAAATGTTTGACGGCTTCTGCCATAACATGTGCGCAAGAGTGGCGCATGGTCTGAAGTTTTTCATCAACTGCCATAAAATTGTACCTTCTGTTTCGGAATCGCCCGCAAGCGGGCTTCCTTGGAATTTAAAATATGTACTATAGAATAATGATTTAAGCGAGATTATTCAATATGAAATTACATGTCTGAATTTTCAATTTTCAACTTTCAGTTTTCAACTTAAATGCCGATATTCAGTGTATGGAAAACGGAAATAATTTTACAGAAACATTACTTCAAGCCTTAGACGAAAAAGCTCAGTGGTATGACAACACAGAACTGCCTCAGATTCTCGACAATTACAGGCTCCTGCACACCTGTGTTAAAGTCATTTTTGATTTTTTGGTCAAGAAGGCACTTATTACGCCAGATCCTTACAAATTAGACAAAAAAATCTCAGACATTAAGGCCCCAGACAGCGGACAATTCGTCGAAAACGAACGCTCTGTCATCATCGGGCAACGATTTTCTGACTATGAAAGCACCCTTGATTTTCTCTGTAATTATTATAAATTTTCCGTTTCTCAGCTTTCTATTGGTAATATCAAAAAACTTATCGATTTAAATAACTCAATCACATGGAATTCATTCTCAGCGAATTCAAATAAAATCAATACCCGCGTTCTTGCGACAATGATCTTTTCTGCCCGCCAAAACAGCGATGCTCTCACGGCAAGCATGTTAAACGACAATTTATCAAAGGCCTCTCATGCACTCACAGATATAAATTCAGCACTCAAAGAATATACTGACTTTCAGAAAGAATGGTATAAAGGTCAAATCCGAAAGAATGTAATAATGAGTCCGAGTTTTGATGCTAACAAGGCTCTTTCTGATCATGCATCTGAAATGCAGCAGATAAAAAAGAATTTCGCTGCCGGAATGGGGAAAATTCCTTTCTATAATGAACTAATCGAAGAAATCATTCAGGAAGACCAGGGAGAAAAAAAGGCGGATCTTCAGCAAAAATTACTTGCAAAACTTAACATTAAGAAAGAAGAGTCAAAGAAGGCTGAAAAAAGAATTGATACAAAAGCTCTTATTATGGGAGCTTTGCAAGTTCTTGGAGCAACGCCGCCTCAACTCGGTGGAATAGCACAAAAAATTCAGGATAACCATGATATTCTTGAAAGCGAGCATAATACTTTCATGGATAAACTCAAACGCGCTTTAAGAAAAGCCTTTGGTCTTGAAGAAAAGCCTTTGTATTATACAATTACAATCACCGATCAGACGACTGGTGCAAAACGAACAGAAAGAATCAACTACCAGACCTTCATAACAGATCTCGCGACAAAGGCACGGCGTTTTGCCTCTGTTGCTCAGACAAATTCTCCGGGATATAAAAAAATCGCTTCAATGCCAGAAGAAAAAATTGCAGAATTCGTAGCTGCTCAGATTATGGATTGTAATAAACTTATGGTATTACTCGGCGCACTTGATGATTTTTTCAAGACAACGGCTTCCCCGATGAACAAATCAAAAATCAAGGGACTTAAAATCGACATAACTACTCTTAAAAACTCCGTGGTAAAAGCAAACCAACTTCGGGTAGAATATACTTCTTATATCGAAGAAGAAGAACAGATGAAAAAATTGGGAATTACGGAATAAAAGTGGAAAGTTGAAAATTGAAAATTGAAAAGGTATAATGTCTTTTATGAAACGAATTCCACTCAAATTCTTTTTTCCTCTTATTTTTTCAAGTTTTTCAATATTACCGCTTAGTGCTCAGGAAAACACTGAATCAAACGAGTCAGAGAACCCTCCAGTCGAAAATTTTGACTCTATAATTGACCTTGAGAATGAGGGCGAGAAAAATTCCCCGGTGAACGAGGCCCTTCAGAGAAATTTTACAATCATCACGGCGGAACAGAATCTAAACCTCGATATTCATACAGCAAGTTATGCAAGTGAGGCACAAATCCTCGATTCACTTTATGAAGGACTTTTTTCTTACGATCCGAAAAGCCTCGATCCGTTACCAGCCATCGCAGAAAGCTATAAAATTTCCCGTGACAAAAAACGCTGGACTTTTACGCTAAGAGAAAACACTAAATTCTCAAATGGCGAAAAAATAACAGCCTATGAAGTCCGCGCGGCGTGGATTTCCCTTTTATCGACAGTAAACGCACCTTACGCGTCTATGCTCGACTGTGTAAAGGGAGCTGCAGATTTTAGGGCTGGGAAAACAAGCGAAAAAGACATTGGGATTACAGTAAGAAATGACCGGACATTAGTAGTAACTCTCGTAAGTCCGACCGCACATTTTGCAAAACTTTTATGCCATCATGCTTTTTCCGTCTGCAAATTAGATTCAAACGGAAAAACTGATACTTCTGTTTTTTCTGGAGCCTATAAAATAAGCGAGAATAGCGGCAAGGATTTAGTTCTTATAAAGAACAAGCAATATTGGGATGCAAAAAATGTGCATATTCCACAAATCACAATAACAAAATCAAATGATGTAAAAGAAAACTCATGGAGTTTTAATGACGGAAGCGCAGACTGGATTTCGGGAATGGTAGACACTGGCGCTTTGCTGAATAAAACCGCTATTAGGATTTCGGCAATTTTCGGAACAGAGTATCTTTTCTTCTCATGCAAAAACAAACCTTGGGATGATGCAGATTTCCGAAATGCCCTTCTCTCAGCAGTTCCCTGGGACTTGCTGAGAAAAACAGGTTTGGTAAAAGCAACGACTTTGATTTACCCTCTTGCAGGCTATCAGGGAGTTGAGGGGCTTACAGAAACTTCGCTCGAAGATGCAAAAGAAATGATGGCAGACGCGCGCAAAAAACTGGGGATTCCGCAAGATGAAAGACTTACCCTAACATTCGGAATTTCTTCAATGTCAGAACGGCAGAAATCCCAGGCAGAAATTCTCAAAAACGCATGGGAGCCTTTGGGCGTGGACTTAAAGATTCAGACAACTCCGGAAGACCGCTACATCGATTCGATTCCAGGCTGGAATGCGGATATTTTCAGCTATTCCTGGATTGGAGATTTTGCTGACCCGATTGCTTTTCTTGAGCTTTTCCGAGCAAACTCAACGCTAAATCCTTCAAAATGGCAGAACTCAAAATTTGATGAGTTGCTTCAAAGAGCGAATGAATCAACGGACAACGGCGAGCATTACAAGCTTTTGGCTCAGGCAGAGCAGCTTTTGCTGGATTCCGGGGAAGTTCTCCCGATTACCCACTCAATCAGCCTTCACGCTGTTAATTTGAATCAGGTTGGCGGCTGGTATGTGAACGCATTGGACATTCACCCTTTCAAGTATTTGTATTTCAAGGAAGTGAAGAGCGAGTCTGCCCCCAATGTAATTTGATTCGCTCTTTTATAGAAAAAACACAGGGCTTTCGTTATAATAAACAGATATGCGCACTTATGACGACACAATGTTCATCGATACTTTTGAGCATGAATATACATGGCTCAACGGCTTTATGCGGAATGTAAAACGATTCACTTTACGAAAAGCCGTAATCGACGGTGAAATGAATCGCTCATGGACATACGAATCTCTCAACAAAGAAGCAAACAGGCTTGCCAATGCGCTGCAAAATCTAGGTCTTCAAAAAAATGATGTTGTTATGATTGCCTTGCGCAACTGTCCGGAATTTTGTTTTTCCTACATCGGGCCCCGCAAAATCGGTGCTATCCTGCTCGCTTCAAATTTCAATCTCGCTTCCGGGGAATTCGCGCTTTTAATAAATCACAACAAGCCCCGCGCCGTCATTTATTCCGGCATGATTTCAGATATTATGGCAGAGGCAGAACAGCTTGCCCAATGGAAGCCCGAAAAATTCATTCTCGCTGACAATCTTGAAAATCACTCACTTCCAAGCGGGCATATTTCTTACGAAGATTTTATCAAAAATTCCAGCGATGAAGAACCAAAAATCAATTTCCGCCCCCACATTTACGATGAAGTTTTGCGCCTTTGTACCAGCGGAACTACGGCTCTTCCCAAATCAGTGCCACTCAACGACATCAACGAAGTCCTCTCGGCTCACGATGTAATCATGCACTACCCCATGAATCAAAACGATGTCACCCTTAACATGACACCATGGTTCCATCGCGGCGGCTGTCACTCAGGCGGTGTTTGTCCCACTTTCTACGCCGGCGCTTGTGCCGTCGTCATGCGCAAATTTCAGCCTTCAAATGCCTTGGAATGGGTAGAAAAATACAAAATCACTTACATGATGGGCTCGCCCTCAAATCTTGCCATGCTCTGTCTTGCGCAAAAAAAATCTCATAAAAATCTCTCGACGCTAAAAGGTCTAGTCACAATGGGGGCTCCTCTCTCAAAGGCAGACTGCATTCACTATATGGAAGTGCTCACGCCCAATATTTTCAACGGATACGGAACCACGGAAACCTTCTGGAATTCTTTCCTGCGACCTTACAATCTGCCAGACGGTGCCGGCTCTGTCGGTACTAGCTGCACAGACGATGAAGTGCGGGTCGTCCACCTTTACGAAAACAAAAAAGCAGAGCCTGAAGATTGCGTCCCCTGCGATAATGTGAGTGAAGGTGAAATCATCATCCGTGCCCCGGAAAAAACGACTTACTCTTACACAAATGACGAAAAGCAAACCCGTGAAAAGTTCTACAAAGGCTGGATGTACACTGGCGACACAGGAGTCTGGAACGAAGAGTTGATTGTCACTGTGCGTGGCCGAAAAGACGACCTTATTATCACCAGCGGCGAAAATATTTATCCAACTCAGGTTGAAGAAGCTCTCAACGAGCATCCAAAAGTAAAAGATTCAATCGTTACCAGCCTTCCAGACACAGTGCGAGGTCAGGTGGTTGTCGCCTACATTCTTCCCGAAGACAAATCCCTGACAATCCGCGAACTTTTTGAATTCTGCACGAATCATAAAATGCTCTCAATTTACAAACGCCCCCGATATTTCGCTTTGGTAGATGAGCTTCCCCATACAGCAACAGGCAAAAAAAAGCATTTCGAGATGAAAAAACGAGCTGTAAAAGATTTGGAAGCTGGATTATTGAAAAAAGATTAAGCCTTATCTGTGCAAATCTGTGGTAATCTGTGGATAATTAAAAACCGATAATTAAAATATGTTGTATTATCTTGGTAGAATTTTAACACAGTATTTCGGACCTGCCCGTCTTTTGCAGTCTTACACGGTTCTTATCGCTCTGGCCCTCTATTCGGGATTTTTAATCGTACGATATTTTCTGCCTTCGTTTTACGGTGTCTTGCCCCATGACCGAGGCCGGGAATTTACCGTAAATGCAGAAGCGGCCAAGGGAAAGCCCACGGGAGCCGGAGTCGTCTGGGTCAGTGCATTCGTGATTTTGAGCATGATTTTCGTTCCTCTGGACTGGATTAAATGCTCCATGCTGATTTTAACCTGGCTCATGATGCTCACAGGCTATCTCGATGACCACAGCATAAACAGCTGGGGAGAATACAGAAAAGCCCTTCTCGATTTATTTATCTCTGTCCTTGCATCAGTCTTGCTGGCATTCTATCTTGTGAACAGTTCAGAAGACAAGGATATCTGCTTTTGGATTCCGTTTTTTACCCATGAACTTGTAATTGCCCCCTGGCTCTTCGTTACAATTTCTACGATTATGATTTGGGCTTCGATTAACACGACAAACTGCACCGACGGCGTTGACGGTCTTTCTTCAACCCTCGTACTCGTAGCCCTTCTTACCATGGGAATGGTCTTTTATTTTATCCTCGGTCACCGGAACATCGCAGAATATTTGCTTGTTCCCCACATTAAGGATGGAGCGGACTGGGCTGTAATGACTTTCGCACTGGCGGGAGTTCTCATGGGCTACCTTTGGCACAACGCCTTCCCCAGCAATGTCCTTATGGGAGATGCGGGAAGCCGGGCTTTGGGATTTTACATCGGCGTTTGCGTCATGGTTACGCGGAATCCCTTTATGATTCTTGCCACCTCAACGCTGATTTTCATTAACGGAGGCTTGGGACTTGTGAAAGTCTTCCTGAAGCGATTCTTCCACATCTCGATTTTCACAAATGTCCGCTTTCCTCTCCACGACCACATGCGAAAAAATCACGGCTGGAGTCCGACACAGGTTTTGATTAAATTCCTGATTTTGCAGATTTTAATCACAGTGGCCGTTTTGGGAATTTTGTTTAAGGTTCGATAAACATGGCGCACAAAGTCTCGGCATCAGCGATGATATTACGCACATAGCAATATTCGTTGGGCTGGTGGCAGACTTCGTCCATCGTAGACCAGATTGCCGCGCTAAAGCCGCAGCAGCGCAATTCAGCACCCACGGTTCCGCCTCCGATTCCGATTGGCTTGGCCTCAATTCCGTGGGCTTTTTTTATGGCCGCGGCAAGTTTTTTCACCACGGGAGCATCCACGCTGGTGGCAGGAGACTGCTGGGCTTGAGGCTCGGTCACTTCGATTTTGACTCCGTATTTTTCTTCAACCTGTGAAACCCGCTTGCTCACTTCGGCACGCACCATGTCCAGGGAGTATCGGGGCAGAATCCGGCAATCCATGTAGAAAACATCGTCGCCGGGGATAATGTTCACGGTCTCCACATTTGCTTCTTTTTTGGTGGGCTGGAAGGTTGAGTAATTGGGGCTGAACAAATCATCTTTTTCGTTGAAGAAATTCTCCAGATCGTTGAGGCGAAGGGCCAGATCACAGGCGGCAAGATGGGCATTCTTTCCTTTATTTGGCATTGAGCCGTGACTTTGAAGCCCGATTGTGTGGAGGCGGAGCCAGAGGATGTTCTTTTCGGCCACTTCGATGGTCTCGCCCTTTGCGTCTCCGCCGTCAGGAATCAGAATCAAGTCCTGGTTTCGGAAAAGCTCAGGGTGATTTCGCAAGAGGAATTTAATTCCGTACTCAGAGCCGAATTCCTCGTCTGCCATAAAGAGAAGTTTTACCGTATGCTCAGGAATGATTTTGTTTTTAAGGAGGGAAAGGGCCGCAAAAACGCCAGAAACCAAGCCCTGCTGGTTGTCCTCAACGCCACGGCCAATGAGTTTGTCAGATTTTTCATCATACTGAACCATGAAAGGATCGCTTTTCCAGAGCTTTAAATCACCCGGCGGAACCACGTCCATGTGAGCCATGACCCAAATGGCATAATCGTCTGATTTTCCGGGAATGGTGAGAACCACATTGGGACGCAGGCCTGAAGAGACCCGCTTATCGGGCGCGTCAAAGTGCTGCATCTGCTCATGGGAAAAGCCCGCCTCGCAAAGCCATTTTTCAAGAGCGGCGCATTTTTTTGATTCTCCGTCACCGCCACTTTCAGGGGCAATGGCCGGAATCGAAGAAAGAACCCGCTCCAGCTCAATCATAAGTGGCCTGTCAGCGGCAAGAGTTTGCTTTAATTTTTCAAAAGTGTTCATTATTTGTCTCCAATTTTTTTTCGCTCTTATTATAGCACAGTCAGTCAGGTCTGTCAGAAGAAAAGATTCTGACAAAATCCGCGAGAGAAAAGATTGAAGAGCTGAAAAAACTGCTTTAAAGAGGAAAATATCGGTATTTTGAATACATGTGTCATATTACTCTCTTTTTTCATTTCCTTTGGTTCATTATAATAAACCAATAAAATAAGTTTATCAGTTTTTTAACTCTACGCTCTTATAAGGATTTTCTTTAATTATGGAAGAAAAGTCATTCAAACCCTTCATTTCCGCAGACCGTGTATTGCCAGAAATCACTCCGATTTCAATCGGTCTGGGAATTATGCTTGCCGTTCTCTTTGGTGCGGCAAACGCTTATCTTGGTCTCCGGGTCGGCATGACCGTCTCGGCTTCAATCCCTGCCGCCGTTCTCTCAATGGGAATTGTCAGAATCATCTTAAAGAGGGATTCGATTCTCGAAAACAACATGGTTCAGACAATCGGCTCTGCCGGTGAATCTCTTGCCGCAGGTGCAATCTTTACAATTCCGGCCTTGTTCATGTGGGCAAGCGAAAGTGATGCTGTTTCAAAGCCGGCATTTTGGGTAATTGCAGTCATAGCTCTCTGTGCGGCGGTACTCGGTCTCATTTTTATGGTTCCTCTCCGCTCAGCCCTTATCGTCGAAGAACACGGCACACTCCCCTTTCCTGAAGGCACGGCTTGTGCCGAAGTTTTGCTCGCTGGTGAGGAAGGCGGCGAAAAATCAAAAATCGTCTTCTCAGGTCTTGGAGTGTCGGCTCTTTACAAATTCATCGCTGACGGCCTCTGCCTATTTCCTTCTGAAATCGACTGGAGCATCAAACCATTGGGAACAGGATTCGGCGCAGATGTCCTTCCTGCCCTTGCCAGCGTCGGCTATATTTGCGGCAAAAAAATCGCTTCTCTCATGTTCACGGGTGGCGTAATCGGCTGGTTCGTCGTCATTCCTTTGATTTCATTTTTCGGTTCATCATCTATTTTCCCGCCGGCAAAAGCTCCAGTTTCAGAATTGGGCGCATGGGGGATTTGGAGCAGCTATATCCGATATGTTGGAGCAGGTGCCGTAGCTACAGGAGGTATCATCAGCCTCATTAAATCAATGCCGACCATAATTTCGACATTCAAAAAAGCAATCTCAGGCTTCGGTCACAAAGAATCCGTTGAAGTTCGCACGAATCGAGACATGCCTTCAAAATTGCTTCTCATAATGGCACTTGTGATTATCCTCGTCATTTGGATTCTCCCTGTCATTCCGGTGGGATTTTTAGGTGCCCTGATTATCGTGATTTTCGGATTTTTCTTCGCTACGGTCTCAAGCCGCATGGTCGGTCTCGTCGGCTCTTCAAACAATCCGGTTTCAGGAATGGCAATCGCGACCTTGATTATCGCAACGGCTCTTCTTAAATCAAGCGGACACACGGGAATCGCAGGCATGACAAGCGCGATTTGTATCGGAACAATCATCAGTATTATTGCGGCAATGGCAGGCGATATCTCACAGGACTTAAAAACCGGTTATATCGTGGGCGCAACTCCCCGCAATCAGCAGATTGGCGAGCTTGTTGGCTGTGTTGTCTCAGCATTCGCTATCGGCGGAATCATGTATCTTCTTGATGCAGCATGGGGCTTCGGCTCAAAGGAACTTCCTGCTCCACAGGCAACGCTGATGAAACTTGTTGTAGAGGGCGTTATGGGCGGTTCTCTCCCCTGGACTCTTGTTCTCATTGGCGTGGGAATTGCAATCGCAGTCGAAGTAATCGGAATTCCGGTTCTTCCTGTAGCAATAGGCGTTTACCTTCCGATTCACCTTTCAACACCGATTTTTATCGGTGGTTTGCTTCGCGCATTCTTTGATCACAAAGGAGATGAAGGAAAAGCAATCACTGAACGAGGCGTTCTCTACGGCTCAGGACTTATCGCAGGTGAAGGTCTTATCGGAATCTTGCTGGCCGTATTCGCAATTGTTCCTATGTCAAACGGAAAATCGCTTCTTGAGACAATCAACTTGGGCGGTATTCTCGGAAATGCAGGCGGCGTGATTTTCTTCGTTTTGCTTTTGGCGTCAATCGTGTTCTTCACACGCAACAAGAAAAAGGCAAAGTAAGAGGAATTAAAAAAAACAGGCTTCCAGCGTGAACATGTCATAAAAGTCGCGGTGAACAAGTTCAAGCGACTTTTTGCCATAACCCCGCTTCCGCCTGTTTTTTTTAAATCACTGTACAATTTGCCTTTTGCTTATTTTACATAGAGTATGAAACAAAAAATTAAAAAACTTTCTTCTAACTACATGGATATTGTTTTCGTTCGGAGCGAGGGCTTTCCCTGGAGAGAGAAGGAAGGTTCCGATGGGCAGACAGGCACTTTTGTAGAAATCGATATGGAAAACAGAGGATTTTTCAACTGGCTGGCTCAGAAATTATTTAAACGGCCCAGAATAAGCCATATTTCTCTTGATAAATACGGCACAAAACTCTGGCTGGCCCTCGACGGCAAAGCCACAGTGAACGATGTGCTTTTAAAGATGAAAAACGCCTTCCCTGAGGAAAGCGAGAAAATGCTAAACAGGGTGGTTCATTTTTTGGCCACGCTGGAAGCTCATCGCTTTATCATCAGGAACTAAAAATATTGCCACACTGATTCGGGGCTGTCCAAAAAGTATGGGGCAGCCCTAATTATTTTAAATTTACAAGCGAATTCAAATCTGCTAAAATTTAAATATGAGCAGAGGCGTAAGCGATAAAATCACATACAAACCCTATAACCAGGGCGAGCAGTGGCTCCTGCCACCAAGCCTTGACGAGCTGGTTCCGCAGAATCATTTTGTAAGAATTGTCAGCAAAACAGTAGATGAACTCGAGATTGAAGAAGTATTTGCCCGAAACACAAAAGGCGGAGGAGCAAGCAGATACAATCCGGTCATGCTGCTTAAAGTATTGATTTACTGCTACATGAAGTGATTCAAAGAAACGGGCACTG
>DFEB01000036.1 GCA_002368605.1 Treponema sp. UBA3813
GGCGTCATTCCTACTGCAAAGCATTTTCCTGGTCATGGAGACACAAGCGCAGATTCGCATGTAAAATTACCAGAAGTTTACATTGATTACGATGTTGCCGACCAGCGTGAGTTCATTCCGTTTAAATATTTAATAAGCCAGAATGTTCCGGCAATTATGAGCGGTCATTTGCTTTATCCTCGTATTGATAAAGACCCGGCCTCTCTTTCCCGCGTGTGGCTTAATGATATTTTGCGCGAGAAACTACACTATAAAGGTTTGATTATTACAGATGATATGATGATGCAGGGCGCATGGGGCTGGGCTGGAAACAGTTCAGAAGCTTTTAAAATGGCGATTGAAGCAGGAAATGATATTATAATTTCTTCCCGCACCGCAGAACTTGACGAGCGGCTTTGGACGATGAACCTTGCCACAATGAAAAACGAAAAAACATTCCGGGATATCGTAGTAGCAGCCGCTCGCAGGGTGGTTCTGTCAAAATTGGCGTATTTTAAAAGTGGAAATGCGGCTCCTCTTTATCCTGAAATTGCTCGATTAAAAGAGCAAATTCCAGACAAAGACGGGCAGAAATTCTTCTTGTCTCAGGCATGTCGCTCAATCACAATGTATAAAAAAGGTTCGATTCCTTACAAACGCAACTCAAATGAAAAAATTCTGGTGGCTGGTCAAAATCAGTTTCCTGAATTTTTCGATGAGGCAAAAAAAACCTTAGGGGATTACGCCCAGTTTAAATTTGACTATGAACTCGGTCCTGTTCAGGCTGACTGGATGAGCAACAACATCGAGGCAATGGCCCCAAATTACGATACGATAATTATATGCGTGGCTAATGAGCGGAGCGCAATGATTGCAAAACGCCTTGAAAAATCGGGGAAACGCGTGATTATTATGTCCGTGCTTACGCCAGTGCCGGTTTTGACCGGGTTTGATTTTGCTGACACAATTCTCTTTGGTTACAGTTATTCGCCCTACACTTTTAAGGCTCTGTTCGGTGTGCTGGCCGGGGATTTCGAGCCAGAAGGAAAGTTGCCACTTAATCTGAAATAAAATCCGGAATTTCTTTCTTTTTGGTGTATTTATAATCAGTTGCGTGTGAATTCGGAAGTTTACCGTCGATTCGGTCATTTTCTTTTTGAAGCTGGAATTTTATCAGTTCCTTAAATGCCGTCATAAGACATTCTGGATTCACGCTTCCATCAACGATTTCTGCTTCCTGTAATTCTTTAATCAAATAGTAACAAGTCTCAATCGTAGAAACACATTCCTCGCTGGGTTCTTTTTTAAAAGTGTAAATCGAGCGGTAGGATTTTGCAAAACTGAGTTTGGGAAGCGCCATGATATTCGTGCTGAGACGAATCATTTTTTTTGAGCAGAACCATGTTGAGTCA
Organism: Treponema sp. UBA3813; assembly: GCA_002368605.1. Taxonomy (GTDB): domain Bacteria; phylum Spirochaetota; class Spirochaetia; order Treponematales; family Treponemataceae; genus Treponema_D. Next base: position 1,392 of record DFEB01000036.1, read on the forward strand.
ATTATGATTGCAAGCAGTTTTTTTTTGCCGATTTGGGATTTAAAACCCTCTTTTTGAGCATTCCACGCGTCTTCTCCAGGGTAGAGAAGCACGGGATAGTAGCGTTCGTCTGCCAGAAGCTCGCACAAGCGGGCATGTTTTGTGAAATCAATTCCCACTAAAATCTCTGAGTCAAGAAGCCCGGCGTGCGCGATTCTTCCTGTTCCAGTGCGATTGCGTTTCGCTTCTTTGGGATGCATGAGAAAAACGAACTTAACGCCAGAATCAAAAGGCGGAAGGAATTTACAGAGACAGGTTTCGATTGGTCGGAGACACTTATAACAGATTGTGCGCATTTAGAGAGTTTAATTTTTTTATGGAATTATGAAAAGTAGGAAAACAAAAAAATCCCCGCACTTCAAGAAGAAATGCGGGGAAATGAATTATGGTAGCAGCGTTATATTAGTTGCTCTTTTTCTTTTTAAGAAGGACAAATCCACATGCAGCAGCCACAATAACAATAATGACAATCACGATTGGAAGCTTACTTGAGCTTGCAGAAGGAATCTTGAATGTCGTTGAGTTGTAATCTGCACCGATTCCATCTGGAACCTTGCTTGTGAGTTTGAACAAATCACCGATATCGAATACACCATTTTCATCGCGTGGGATTCGGTTGAATGTCTTTCCGTCATCCTTGTAGCCTTTTTTCCATGCGCTTGTATCGATATTTACCAATGCGTCTTTCTCGATGACTTCCTCTTTTGCATTTGCGGCTTTTGCACCGTTGAAGAAGTAGTTTACATCAGAGAGAAGTTTCGGCTGTTCATCATATTTGTCCATCATACCGCCCTGAAGAGAGAGTACACCAGTTGCCTTGAATCTTCGTGGATTATCTTCAGCTTTGCCTTTTCCGTAGAGAGCGATGTTGTATGCGCCGTTTCCGAATGATGTTACTCGTTCGAGGATAAGGGCAGGGTTAGAGTTGCTCGTAACGCCGTTGACACCGTTGTCCCAAGAAATAGAGTTGCGCAAGATGTGTTTGATTCCGATACCGTCACCGCCAAGTTTGAAGCCGTTTCCGTCACCCTTTCCAGAGCCGTCAAGTTTTGTGCCGTTTGCGTAAACGATACAGTTGTCGATGATGACTGCGCCAATCGGACCAGTCTCAATCTTAGAGTACAAATCCCAACCGTCATCGACATTGTGGTGCGCGACACAGTTGCGGAAGATGTTTCCATCACCAGTTGTTAGTTTTGAAGCAAAACCGTCTGCATTATTCTGTGCAGGATCAGAGTTTCCAAATGATTCACAGCCGTAAATCAAGTTGTCATGAGGCCATTTTTCGTATGGTTCAGAAGAGCGGCCTGAAATCTGGATACCTGTATCACCATTGAGGTAGGTATCAACCATGATAAGCTGGTTGTAATTACCTGCGACCTGAATACCCTTGCAGTCGTCAGGAGTTTTTGTGACATCAATGTTCTTGATTGTCCAATAACTTCCGTAGAGGTTGATTCCCGAAGTTGACATTTTTGCGTTCGAGAAGTCGATAATCGCCCGGTTGTTCGGGTCTTCTGACATGAGGACTTTTCGTGCCTTTGCAGTACCGTCGTTTCCTCGGTCAATCATGAGAGACTTAGTGAGATAGTATCTGCCGCCAGCAAGGAGAATCGTCTGGCCAGGCTTAGAATACTGAATCGCAGATTCCAAATCGACAGGAGATTCTTTTGTACCGTCGCCGAATACATCACCTTTCTGAGAAACATAGATTTTGCTTCCCTTGATAGCTTTAGAGATGATGCTGTGCGTGTATGTTACCGCGTTGTAATTCTTGACATATTCACCCAAAGTTTTGTCATACTGAGCAACGACCGCTTTTGGATAAGGAATCCAACCGTCTTCAGGCGTGAATGTCACGGTGAGGTCGTTGATTCCGTTCTTGATTTTGAGAGTCTGTTTGAAGTCAACATTTGCCTCGACTTTGCCTTCGTTGAGAAGGACTTTGCCGTCGTTGTCCTTTACAGTGATAGTACCCTTTGTGTTTGAAGTGAACACGAACGGATATTTTGTGTTGTACCAAGTTGTCGGACAGTCGATGAGAGTTGCGAGAGGAACAAGCTCCGGTGGCTCTTCCGTTGGCGGCGGGTCTTTCTTCGGGTCAGTGACCTTGAAGTCTACATCGCTGAAAGTCGCGTTACAACCTCGCGCAACGGCAAAACCGACATAGATGTGGTCTTTGTCGAGCTGGGTAAGCTTTTTGTTCTCGCTGTCGTACATGATGAATTCTTCGACAGAATCCTCAGAAGCGACTGCGCGTTTGTAGATTGCGTGGTAGCCAGTGTTGTCTTTTTTGAGCGTGATTCGGTAGACATCGCCTGTTTTGATTGCGTCAGAAGCCTGGTCATAGCTGAACGCCTTGCTGATGCTCGTTGCTTTTTTTGAAATCTCCGCGTCGCCGCCCTCAATGATTGCATCGGTAAGACCGCTGACAAATCGTGAGCCGAGACCGTCTTTGATTTCTTTTTTGACACCGTTTACATGAGTTGTGTATTTTCGTGAGATGATACCAGCCGAGTTGTTGTAAGCGATAATCATCGGCTGACCGTCAGCGCCTAGTCGGTCAATTGCCAAAAGGCCGAAGCCTTCCTGACCGTCTGCAGATGGGTTGTGATAATCGACCGTGACCGTTGCCGTAAGCTCAAAGTTCTCTTTGTATGGGTCGATGGCTGTATAATAGAAAGAAATTCCGTCGAAGAATGTCTCGAATTTGCCGCCCTTGTCGATGATGTTGCCTGTTTTCGGATCGAAAGTACAAGAATTGAGTTTGACCGTGAGATTGTCCGGGTCAATCATCTCCATGTTGTTTCGGTTCGGGTTTGTTGAAGTGCCGAATTCGGTGAAGTTCCAGACCCGCTCAGCGATTGCGCTGACGGTCTTTTTGATTGGCTCTGAGACTGATTTGTCCGCGCCGCGAGTCGTCGTGACTTTGAGCGTGGTTTTTGTTCCGGCTTTGAGCTGAATTTTCGCAGACAAATCTTTCGTTGACGGATTTGAGACCGTTTTGCCGTTGTCATCGGTGTAAGAAAGAATGTAGCCGTCAGCCTCATCAACTGGAGTCCAAGAGACTTCGACCACGCCTTCGCCGACATTCAATGCCGTTACCGAAGTTTTTGCCAAATCAAGCTTGAATGTAATCGTTTTTGGAGCAGAATCGTGGGTTTCAGTTTCGCCGTTGCGCTTTGCTTTTATGACGATTGAGTAAGTTCCCGTTTTCTCGAACTTGATAGGCGTTTGTTTTGCTTCTTTTCGAGTTTTTCCGAAAGTTCTTGTTATTGATACGCCTGTATCGGAAGTGGCAGAAACAACGCCTTCGTCCGCACCATCATTACCCGTGAGACAGTTGTACGAAATGATATATTCGTTGTCGCTCACCTTCTCAATGCCTGTGATAACTGGGGCTGCAACGCTCGACCAAGCTTTTCGGTCTTGTGCCGAAAGGCCTGCTGTTGCAAAGAGCGCGACTGCAAGAATCGCCCCAAGCCTTGCAAATACCTTTTTCATATATTCTCCTTTTTTTATGAAAAAATACAGATATCATAATTCTACCATAAAAACAAGAAAATTTCCGACAATTATTTGTTATGAAACGAATTCAAATAAAAAAAGCACAGGTTCTTGTGCGAAAACCCGTGCTTTTTAGTCAAAACAATTGGAAGAGGAGTGCTTATTTTATCAATTATTTTGCTACAACAATTTTATAAAGATACCATCCACCACCCTGAGAGAACACGGTGTATGTGCTTGTAGCTGGAGCTTTGAATGTCATCGGAGGAACAGGTTTCGAGTGGTCATCTTTTGCAGCTGCAAATTCTTTGATTTCTACGCCCTCTGCGTTAATAACTTTCACAGGTCGTTCTGCATCTTTTTTTGCAGACAAACCGTAAATCGTAACTGTCTCGCCCGCTTTTGCAGGGAAAGAGATACTTCTGTAAGTAGCAGTGCCGCCACCTTTGAAATTGATACGATTCGTGATTTTCTCGCCGTCAACAGTTACGGGATCAGCGGATTTGTCTTCAACCACAAGGAACTGCTTTTCAGCCTTTGTTGCATTAAGAACGAATCCGTCTTCCTCCTTTCGAGGAGAGTCAACCGTTCCAAGCGCAAGGTCATTTGCATTAATAAAGCCTTCTGCAAAAACAGAAGCACCGAGCAACAATGAAGCCGCGATTACTGTGATAAGTTTTTTCATAGGATTTTACCTCCATTTTTCGTTCTTAAATATAGAACCTTTTTTTTATAAGATTGTTACAAGAAATATTGAATTTCAAGTACATTTTAGAGTATAAGACTTCGGAAAAATAAAAAACATACGATAGTTTTGATTATTCTGACTTTTTTAACATATAGACTTCTGCAATCATTTCTTGATGACGATTTTCTGATTTTTTAGTATATTTTACCTACGCATGAACTGGTCTATTCTGACTTTAAAAGATTTTCACTGTCTCAAAGATTGCCTGCTTTCCTCGGATTTGGAAGGCAGCGACACTTCCCTGGTGAACATTTTTCTTCTTCAAAAAAAATATGACACAAAAACCGCGATAGAGAAAGGCTTTTTGTTCCGTTATTACACTGGCGCGGAAAACCGCACGGGCTACGGATTTCCGTTGAAGCTCTGTGACTCGAAATTGTCCGAAGCCGACAAAAATCACACTTTAACTGAGGCGATTTCCCTGATTATTGAAGATGCCAAGTTAATGGGACGGAAAGTAAAATTCTGCCTGCTCAGCGAAAGCCAGAAAAATCAGATTGACTCTGTATTAAAAAGTGATTTTCCAGAGATTAAGATTGACTGGCAGACTAACCGCGACGATTGTGATTATATTTACCTCAGGCAGAATTTGGCCGCACTGCAGGGAAAGACTTATCATAAGAAAAAGAATCATGTCTCCCGCTTTCAGAGAATCTACGAGGGAAACTGGGAATTCCGCTCGCTAAATTTATGCGCTATTTCCGAGGATATGATTTTTGTGGCAGAAAAATGGCTTGAAGAGCGCTTCGCCTCAAATGAAATCGAAACTTCCGAGGCTGACAAAAAAATCCTTTTGCTTGAGCATGAGATGATAAAAACCGCGCTTGAGAACAAAGAGGATTTTGCGCTCGACGGCGGAGTTTTGTACACGAACGGCAAACCTGTCGCGATGACGCTCGCTTCTCGAATTTCGGAGAAAATGCTTGATGTTCATTTTGAGAAGTGTCTTTCCGAGGCGGCGGCAAACGGAGCTTATGCGGCGATAAACTGGTGCTTTGCTTCTTCGGCGGATTCCTACGAATTTCTGAACCGAGAGGAAGACATGGGGGTGGAAGGTCTGCGTAAGGCAAAATTGAGCTACCACCCCGACAATCTTCTGGAAAAGTTTTATTCTGTCTAGGGGGAAGGGCGATGTTAAAATCGATTTTATCCGGGGAAGATTGTGACGCCTGCCGATTCTGCTGCTCGTTCAGACGGAAGAGTTTGTGGGAAACGCCACTTTTTGATAAATCAACGAAAGAAAAACTCGAAAAAAAGTACCCTCAGGCGCGCTTTAAAAATGCCGGGAGCGAAAGCTTCACCCTGGATTTGCTCCATCTTTACAAAAGCGATGACAGTGAAGAAGAGGCGGCTTGTCCTTTTTTGGGTGACAAAGGCTGCCTTCTCTCAAAAGAGGAAAAACCCTTCGACTGCTCAATCTGGCCTCTGCGAGCCACAAAAATTGACGGACAGGTCAAAGTTATGCTGGAAAACACCTGCCCTGCCATAAATCGCCAACCTGTTAAAAATGTAGAAAATCTCGTCAATTCAGGCTTGGGCGAAAAAATCATCTCTTATGCAAAAGAAAATCCCGACATGATAAAAGAGTGCATGCCGGGATTTAAGATTGTGTTTTAATTATTTAAACTGCGCGTCTAACCATTCGAAGCTAGAAAGCTGCTGTGCCGGGAGATATTCATGTCCGCCGCCAGGGAGCAACTCGGTCTTGAGTTTGTCTTCGGCTTTGTTTGCCTTCCAGATTTTGTGAACGATTTCGTATGCTTCTTTTGTTCCTGCGGTTGGGTTTACAGCATCATTGTCGCCACCGATAAAGTACATTGGCTTTGGAGCGGCAAGACCTGCTACATCAGGATAGTCCAGGTATTTTGCGATTGTCGGATGGAGCATACTGAATGCAGAATTTCCCTTGAGCTGACCGTCACCAGGAATTATATGACCTTTCATTGTGCCGAACCAGCAGACTGCAACGCCGGCCGTAATATCATCGCTTAAAGCGGCAAGCTGCCAAGAGCGGAAGCCACCCATACTGAATCCGATACAAGCGACCTTCTTTTTATCGACTTGTGGGAGAGATGCAAGGAATTTTGCCGCACGAACATCTTCCTGTGCGATGATTCCCGCGAAACTTGTACCCATGTTGAAAAGGTTTGAACCAAGTGACTGCTGGCTGGCAGTTTTGAAGTCTGGGACAGAGCGATCGCCCCAGCCGAGTGCGTCAAAACTCAATACAACATAACCGCGCTTTGCAAGTTCGTCTCCAGGGAACTGTCCGCCGAAATATTTTACAGACCATTTTTCTGCCTCAGAGAGTTTCTGAGCGTCTTCCTCTGTGTCGCCAAAGGGTTTGACCATTTTTTCTTTACCGATTACGAATTTTGAACCGTGATCGTGGAGCATGAGGGCTGCCGGATATTTTTTTCCGCCATCAGGAATAAGAAGATAAGCGAGGACACGGCTTTCTTCACTGATGTTGAATACAACTTTCTGGGCTTTGTAGCCTTCGCGTTGTTCTTCGGCAATTACGACCATATCAAATGGCGTTTTGTCTTCGTTTTGGATGATAAGCTCTTTTGCTTTTTCAAGACCGGCTTTCTTCCATTTTTTTGCATTTCCGTCTTTCCAGCCAAGCGAGAAGTTCCATTTTTTAAGTATTGACTCGTAGAAAGTTGGCAAGCAGCGATCATTTGCATTGATTTCCTGCTTTACATAATCTTTGCTTCCTTCTGCAAAAAGAGAGACTGAAAGCAAAGCCGCAGCGATGATTGAAAGTGACTTTTTCATCATAAATTCCTCCATTACTTTGAGGATAAGAGCATATTTTGTAAAATAATATCTAAAATATGCTCAACAGCGTGTAAATTCTCTTCATTGTGTATAATCTGATTTTTTTGTATAATTTCTTCTATGGTAATCGCTTCAATCGACATGAAAGACGGACATGTTGTCCAGCTCAAAAACGGAAAAGATTTAGTTCTCCAGCGAGACGATTCTGATTCTTTGATTTCTGATTTTAACAAATACGGTGAGGTCGCAATCATTGACCTTGACCAGGCACTTCGTAATACAGACGAAAAGGGAAACACAAAAAACACCCCATTGCTCAAATCACTCTTGCGGCGGGGAAATGTGCGTGTTGGAGGCGGCATCCGCGATGTCAAAAAAGCCCGTGAGCTTATTTCTTTGGGAGCCGAAAAAGTTATCGTCGGAAGCGCGGCTTGGAATCCAAATCCAAAGGCCGGAGAGTCTGTCCTCAACGAAGAATTTTTGCAGGAACTCTGCGAAAAAATCGGTAAGCAGCGGGTCATTATTTCTGTCGATGCGATTAAAGGCAAAATCGCCGTCAAAGGCTGGACTGAGACGGTCGATATTCCTCTGATTGAAGGGGCAAAAGAGGCTGAAAAATACTGCTCTGAGCTTTTGTTCACCTGTGTCGAAAAAGAAGGCTGTATGCAGGGAACCGATATGGAAGCCTGTAAGAGCTTGCGAGAAGCCGTCAAATGCCGCGTGGTTGTTGCGGGCGGCGTAAATTCCATTGAGCAGATTGTAGAGCTTGAAAAACTCGGCTGCGACGTTCAGCTGGGAATGGCTTTGTACACTGGAAAAGTTAATTTAAAAGATGCTTTTATCGGCTGTCTTAATTTTGAAAAAGTTGACGGAATGATTCCGGTAATCGCCCAGAGCCCCAGCGGTGAAGTTCTGATGATGGGCTACTCTAATAAGGAAGCATTTGAAAAATCATTTGAAAGCGGAAAACTTACTTTCTTCAGCCGCACACGAAAAGCCTTGTGGACTAAGGGCGAGACAAGCGGACATTTCCTTGAGCTTATCAAAATGCGCGTTGACTGTGACCGGGACACTGTTCTTGCCACGGTTTTCCCCCACGGCGGAGTCTGCCACACGGGAAGCTACACTTGCTTTGGTGCTGAGCCGGATGCAAAATCAAATCTTGAGCGGCTTTACGGAACCATTGCAGAGCGATTTGCAAACCCACGGCCGGGAAGCTACACTGCGACTTTGGACGCAAAACGAGTGCGGGAAAAGGTCATGGAAGAAGCCGAAGAGCTCACCGATGATGCCGATTCAAAAGATGAAGTTATCTGGGAGGCCGCCGACCTCTTGTATTTCGTGAGCGTTCTCATGTACAAAGAAGGCGTCACCTGGCAGGATGTCTACAACGAGCTGGACAGACGGCACAAAGAAAAATAGGGCGATGAATCTGTCATGCCACCGTTAGAAAGCGGTGGTATTTTTTTGCCCAGATTGCAGACTTTATAAGCCTTTTTCTTTTAATTCGCGAACCAAGCCGATACTGTAAAAATTATCAAGCAAAGACTTTTATCAAATTGACCAATTCTTGCTTGGTTAAAGTCTGACAGCAATATTCACCGTCATCTTCTATTGCAGAATACAATTTTATTTGGGGAGAAAATTCTCTTTTATAAACGATGTCATACAAATCATAATTTTTTCTAATAAAGACTTCTGCGCCATTAATCAAGACAAATCCATCTTTATAAACCATTGCATGCAAGTCTCTTTTTATATTCTCCAGAAGGCTACCTTCATCCAAGAATGAAATTTTATATTTTTCAGCATAGCTTGGCGCATTTTCTGTCTGCTTAAAGTTCTTCTTGCAGTATTCTTCAAGCAGCTTGTTTTCTTCAAGGCTAATTTTTGAAACTTCGTACTGAACATGATTATTATATTTTCTGTATTCAAATTTTATACCGTTAACAAAAAAATCCACTCCATCTGTTGAAAGAAAACTTATTTCTGGGTACAAACTGTTTTTCCTTAGGAAGCTGAGATAATCAATGCTTTCATCAAATTCGTTTATCAAAGCTGTCCGTTTTTTAGAGAATCTGATATATAGAAAATACAATCTTACTATTGGGACATGCCCAAACAAACAATACCAACCAGAATAATTCAAATCATGAAAGCGAAGGATTTGAAGCTGCCAGTATTTGTAAATAAAAATCACACTTCCTATAAATCCCAATCCCCAAAACAAAGAAAAGTGAAAAACAAAAAGCATAATTACAGCGAAAGCCCAGTAAAAAATGAAGCCAGCAAGCATAGCAATTTCTATTTTCCAGTATCGGTTCCTGCTAATCCGTCCGTGTGTATTATGAATTACAATAGCAGTAACGATTAGTGAAATGATGATTGAGATTATATCCATTTTTCTCATAGCATCCATACAAAAAATATAGCACAAAAATCATATTTTGTATTAAAAATCGGAGTCATCAGCGTAAAGCTTGAAATAATCGGCCTCGTCAAGGTGTCAATGAGCGGCACTGTAGTTTAAATTTTTGATTTTTTTGCTATGCTAGGATTATGGCAGAAATGAAAGTCCGTGAATCACTTACATCCTCGCACGCACACATGGCACAAAAAAAACGCCCCTCGCAAGGAAAAATCTCCTCGCAAGGGGCGTTATCGCTTCTTATGGTTTGAAGGGTACAGAAGGTGTCGCCTCAGGCTGATTTGACACGCCTGCACATTTTGCAAAACCGCAAATCGTCGCAATCCGCTTCGCGTCTTGCTTAACGAGTTTTGCTTTGCAAAACTCGCCCAACAGAGTCGGATATTTATTGCTATTTTTTCTAAAGTTAGGGTATAGCTAAAAGTGCCAAGATTCTTTGTATTCGATTAACTGGGATTCCATGAGTATTTACGCTCCTTTCTGACAAATTGTATTTTTAATCTGCTTCTATTACTAGCAACAGACTAATCATTTTTTACCTTATCTCCTTGGAATTCAAAGCTAAAATCTTTTCAAATTCCCCTACATCAGAAAAAAACATTCCGCCACAATCAGTTTTCATTTTGCAATTACTACAGACAGGCAGATATTGAATTTTCCATGGGGAAATTGATTTCACCAAGAATTTTTGATAATTCTCTTCAAATAAACAGTACGGCAAGTTGTATATCCATGCTGTAACATCGCAAGAATCAAGATATGAAACAGCTTTTTGTAATGCAGGGATATATTCTCTTGGATTTATCCAGAGTATATCATTGTTTTTATGAGCCTCCGCTGTAAGCTCCATTCCCATAAATGCGACATCCTGTACAAACGGAAGATTTCTCCAAACAAAACGTGCGTATTCTTCAAGACTCCTCCAGTTTAAAGCTGTCAGCACAAATCTCAGTTCGATTAGAGTCTCATATTGAGAAATTTTTATCAGATTTTCAACAACCTTGTAAAAAGATTTTGAGCCTGTCATTTTATTGTGAAGTTCATCATAAGGCGCATAAAGAGGAACGCAAAGTTTTACCCTCTCTGATCTCAAAATCTGCTCACTAGGTAAGATTGACCCATTGGTCAAAATCGTAATAAAAACTCGTTCTGGCGCTTTCTGCAAAACCTGTTCAATGAATTGCATTTTTAACATAGGTTCACCGCCCGTAAAGCAAATTCCGTCAAGGTCATCGTAATAAAGATTTTCAATCACTCGTTGTAAAATCAAATCGTTGTCTTGAGAATCAATATCAAGTTTTTGAGGACACATTATACAATGATGATTGCATTTTGAAGTGATGAAAAAAGTTAATTCACGGTTTTCTATTCTGAAAAGCAGATGTTTTTTATCATTTTCAAGAAGCATAATATCATGAATTTTCTCAGACTCATCTTTTGATTGAGAAAAAAGCTCTATGTTTCCAGTTTCTAAATTAATCTTCTTATATTTCTTCTTACTCGGAATGAGAATAAATGATTTATCACGCATTCGCCCATCTCCTGAATAACGATAATTTTCGCTCGTCCGCATTTTTTATTTGCTCAAAAACAAACCGAAACAACTCTTTTCGTATTCCACAGTATGATTCATATTCTTCACCGGCAATATTCTGAATATACCACTTTTTTATCGGGTCGGCATAGCAAAAAGGGCTGTAAACGCAATCCCTGCATTCTTCATAATTTTCCAAACGCCCGTTTTCTAAAATTTCAGTCCTCTTTGCCTGCATTGTGATGAGGCAATTTCTGTCATTCACATTACCCATTTTCCAATGCTCGTTTCCCATCTCAGAAATCATGCGAGATTCATCGGAGGGATAAACATCTCCATTCTGCTTTACAATCATGCACATCTGACCAAGCGCACAGGGATTCTGCATATCAACAAAGCCGTCATTAAATGGTGAAAAAATCTTTCGCAAAACAATAGAAAACATTTCTTCACGAAGATTTATTCCATCATTCAGATTTCGGTTAATAAGGTATAAAATCGCATTTTTGTAAGCGGAAATATAATCTTCAAGATTGTAGTAAACACTTTTATTTTTGAACGCACAACCATAATTGTTCAACGGACGGATAAAAATAGATTCAAAATGATTTTCAATGTAGGTGTCTATGATTTCGTCCATTCTCGACAGATTTAGTGCCGTGATTGTTACGAGTGCCGATGGATAGATTTCATTCTTTCGTACAAGTTCCACATTCTTTATCAGAGAATCGTAAGTAGAGTCAACATGTGTTGAAGGGCGATTCTTTTCATGTACAGATTTTGCTCCATCGAGGGAAGTAGAAATAGCAATCCTAAACTTTCGCAAGATTTTCAGCTCATGTGCCGAAAGATTCATAAGGTTCGTACAAATTACATATTCAATATCTTTATGATATTTTCGATTTAAATGCCTTACTCTGCGGACAATAAATTCAATCGTATCGAATCTGAGAGACGGTTCTCCTCCCTGAAACTCAATCTTAATATTCTTGTGAGGAAGAGCAAACACAAAATCACAGAAAGCAAGAGCCGTTTTTAGCGACATATCATTTTCGGAAGAGTTGTTTTTCCGACTGTTTACCTGACAGTACACACAACTGCAATTACAGGAAATAGTCGGCACAACCATGAGTAAGAGTGATTCGTTTTCAAGGTAAGAATGTTTTGTGCGATATTTTATGTTATAAATGTTTTTGAATTCGTTCCCATTGTCCTCTTCATAAATAAAAAAGCGGGATTTTAGAAGAGATTTTGTTTTATCAGAGAGTTTTTCCGGATTTTCTTGAAAAACAGCAAAATCTTCTGGAGAAAGAAAAAGATGCTCGCCAGCGGAATTGGTGAGAAGGAATGAACCGTGGAATTGTTCGGAAAAACATTGATTTTTTTGCAAAGCCATAGTATATTGATTACAGATAGGTCCTAATAAGATGAAAGTGGGCGTCGTGCCATGCGTTGCGAAAGCAGCATAGTCTTATACAGGGTCTATTTTTTTTGCCTCCAACGGATTTATTTCGGAATACCAGTTTTCTGGATAATTTTTTGTATCAAAAATATCATATACAAGTTTGATTTTATCTTTTAAAAAATTATAGTAACGAAAATCTCCCCGCTCATAAGCACGCTGAATTGTCCAAAGAACATAATCGGAAGCCTGTAACAGCGGAATTTCCGATGACTGTTGAATGAACACACGGATATTACTTGTATTTTGTGTTTGATTCTTCTCGTTAAAAGCAGAAATTGCCGAATCCACCGCTTGTTGCATTGATGTCTGGCGGACGACACTTCCCATTGAGCTGAAATATAGGTCGATGTTCTTATAAAAATGCAGTCTGTTTTCCAACAGTTTTGCAACTAAATATTTGTATAATGATTTTTGACTCATATTGAATTTTTTTCGGAACAAATCTTCATTTTTTCGTGCAACAATGCAATAGTAGGAAAAATCTTGTTGTTTTAAAAGTTTATAAACCTTTTCCCGGACTTCCGAACAGTCTTTGTTTGCATGAAACATTTCAAGACTATGATGAAAAGATGGAATTTCTTTTAGGTATTCGTCGTTCGTAAGTTCCGCACGCAAATTATTTAATGCTCTTGTAAATTCTTTTGGCGAAGATGTTTCCAAAAATCCCACCATAAAAACTTTGCTTGCAGTCCCTTTCTTTATAAGATTAATGCCATGATGCCCCAAGATTTGCGGATCACCTGCTTCGTCAAAATAATAATTTGCTTTTAGATTTTTTTCGCTCATATTTTATGATACCCGATTCTTAGATAATTGTGTGAAAAATGTTACAAAACAAGCGATAAAAGTTACAACAAAAATAATAAGACTTATCCAAGCAGAAACAGAAAATTGCCCTATAAATCCTCTTGATTCATCGCCCCGTAAGAATTCACAGAAAAAGCGAAGCGTTCCGTAGCCTAAAAAGTAGGCGAAGGGTACTCTATTCCTTGATTTATATAAAAACACTTGAAGCACAACAAATAAAACAAGCAGCATGGTTGATTCCAACAATTGCACAGGAAATCTGTTCACACCGTGAAGACGAACAGAGCAAAAGCCATCGTATTCAATACCATAGCAGCATCCTACAAAAAGACAACCAATCCGCCCAAAAGCATGAATCAATGGTGTCACGCTTATAACGAGTGGAAGAATTTCATTAAGTGATATTTTATAAATTTTTGAAAAAACCAAAACTGCAATGAATCCGCCAAACAACCCGCCATAGAAAACGAAGCCTGTTTTTGTAAAAATTGCGATAAAACCAAATTTTTCAAAAATCTTTGTTAAATTGTGAATATTTATCAAAAGAAACAGTATTTTACCGCCCAAAATCACGGCAAGTTCTATGAAGCACATTAAAGGGAAAACTAATTTTTCTGGAAAATCGCATTTATAGGCAAAAAGATATAAAACTGCTGTTCCAATAAGAAAGCCTGTCGCAACGCAAAGAGGATACATCGGAATAATCAGATTGAAAAAATGAATTTCGGGGAACATTCGTTCGGTTATCGCCTTACAATAAGTTCAGATGATATTTGTACTTCTTCCTCTGTTTGCTCATTGTCTTCAAATGCACAACCGTTGCAGTCTGAACTACTATAATGAGAGCTATGGCTTCCGCTTTTATGTGAACTATGTGAGGAATGAGAACTATGCGAAGAATGAGAACTGTGTTTTACAAATTGTAAAAATCGTTCTGAATCAGAAAACTGTCGTAAAACAATGCTGTGGTCTGCTGATTCATCAGAAGTTATTTCTTTGCCATTATTTTGAGTGTTTTTTTGACTAACTTTATATTCCGTATCATTTGTTGAAAATCGAATTGTCGGCAAAACGACCGCTAAAAATGGAATTAAGATTTTAGGAAATTTCATAGCCTTCCTCCCCACAAAAAGGCAAATATGTTCATTTGCTCATTTTTGTTTGAGAATTCTTTAGAATATACAAATTTTAAATCTCCAAATGAAGTTGGAAATACAAGTCCTGCTCTAAAATCGATATATGTATCAGTTTCTGTTTTCCTTTTATCTGAATAATATGGATTTTTAGGAATTTGATACACAAAAAAGCCTGGTGCAGCTGCTGTATAAACAATAATAGAGGTTTTTCTAGTAATTGGCAGCATCGCACCTAATGATAAATATGCATCAAGGTCTATGCGTGTAGAATCATCAAGCAATGGGGTTTCTATTCCCCAGCTAAAGCGCCAATCCGCTCCAATAGATAATGGACCAATAAGATTGTATGAAAAATCAAATTCTCCATAGCCGCCCTTTTGCATTGAACCGTTAATCATTCCTCCCCCGACCCAAGCACCTGTCATACCGCCCATAAATTTATCAAACTTATGCTTTCTGTTATATTCCTGTTTTTGTTTTTCCTCCGCAATCTTCTGAGACATTTTCCAAGATTTATATTCATATAGTCCTGTTATCTCTGGCGTGATTTCTCCATAGTTTATAAATTTTTCCATTTCAGAACGATTGAATCCTTTAGATTTTAAAGTTTCTGTTCCATCATCAGTCTTACAAAATTCAATAAAAATATCAGTAATCTGTGAATCATTAAATCCTTTTTGACGAAGCATATCTATTTGTTTCTTTAAGTTTTGTGATTTCTGTATAATTCCATCTGAATTACTAATATCATATGATGGTTTCATAATTCGAGAAGTTTTTTTATTTAAATCCGTAGTTTGCAAAAGTTTTTCATTAACAATACTAAACATACGGATTTTATTAAGATTAAAAGTATATCTGCTTATTTTATCATCATTTTCTGCAATAACATTGTAATCTAGTTCAAAATGAAATAGTGGTGTTCCACGAGCAAAAAGCGAATTGTACATTTCGACAGTATTCGTATATTCATTTATTACCGAATCATTCAGCTCTCCCGCAACATCGGGGGCTTTTTTCCCTGTGAGCGATTCATATTCTAAAATGAAAGTATCTTCATATAAAAGGATTCCATCCGAATAAAGTGAGATATATGTATTCCAACCGTTGTTTTCACCGCTATAAGAGCCG
This sequence comes from Treponema sp. UBA3813, assembly GCA_002368605.1. Taxonomy (GTDB): domain Bacteria; phylum Spirochaetota; class Spirochaetia; order Treponematales; family Treponemataceae; genus Treponema_D. The sequence goes on from DFEB01000036.1 coordinate 16,971, forward strand.
TAACTTACTTTTAACTCGCCATCCAAACTACTTACGGTTCGATTTTTAGTAAGTGATTTTTGGTCTGTACGGATTTCTGCGAGCAAAATATTCTCTTGAGCTACGGTTGCATTTTTTACGGATTTCGCATCTGACATAAATTTATTATAGAAGGAATCATTCGATACAATAATTTGATTTTCCCTGCGTTGAATAGCGGCTTTTGTTGGTTCACCGTTTTCAAGTTCGACAGCCGAATATGGCTTATTCTTAATTCTATCGATTTCTGCCCGCCTGTCTTTCTGATATTGCTCGTATAATTCAATACAATTCTGCTCAGCTGCTTGTCGTATTTCTACAAGAACTTTTTTCTTATTTTCTATCGTATTTATCTGCCCAAACACGCCTTGTTGTTCAATTTGCATTTTGCGAATTTCAGTAGCTTTTAATGCCGCCTGTTGTGCTAGTTTATCACGCTGAGTAATAAACTCAATAGAGCGTTCTTTTTCCAATTTTAAATCAGCATCCGATTTTCTTTTTTCTTCCTCAAGTTCAATTTTTCTTTTTGCTTCTGCCGTTTGCTTTTCCGCAAGCAAGGCTTTTTCTGCTTCAATTTTCCTTTTTTCGCTGTCTGCATTTTTGTCAGTAGAAACAGAAAGAATTTGCAATTGTTCATCAAGTTGGCTTAATAATCGCCTATAATTTGCTTCATTTTGTTCCACGAAAGCTAACTGCGCTTCAACTGTAAAATCAGCAGTACCATTTGTTAATACTTTTTTATAAATATCACTAATTTTTACCCCCAACTTATCCGCAAGTGCAAGCGTAATTTCATCAACAGCCCCAGTGTTTCCGTATAAATATTCGATTTTTGTGTATTCCTTTGAAGTTGCCGTTGCTTTTTGCTCGCCTGTCGTAAGGTCTGTAAAATCAGCACTTATTATGTAGCCGTTGTTTGTCTTTCGGATTTTTGAAAACAATGCAAATCGTGCGGTCGTGATTTTGCCAAGTTCAATGGCGGTGTTTTCGTTACGAGCCTCGCTCTCGGCTTCGCGCTGTAATTTTTTCAGCGCATCTTCAGATTTTGAATCGGCGACAATTTTCATTCCAAGGTAATCTTGCAGATTTGATTTCAGCCTGTCTTGAATCTGCCCGCCAAGCCAAATTTGCTCTGTTCCGCCGATATTTTCCAACAACGGACTAACTACTTGAACCAAGAGATTGGAATTGTTCGCATTTTGCTTTGTGGCTGTTTTTGAAACATTGCTCGTAGAGGCACATGATTGCAGAATGATTGCCAGTGATAAAATCATTACAGAAATTCGATTATTCATTATATTTTTCATATTCTTAATTTCCTAATAATTCTGACAGTTCCAAAGAAAATTTTTTAGCAATTTTTTCAACAAGTTGAGGATATGCTTTCTTTTGCGCGTTTTCCAATTCGTATGCCGTCGTTTTGTTTTCGAGTCTGTCGCTAAAAGAATAGACTGTTTTATACTTTCCAAAAAGCTTGAAATCAAAAGATGGCGTAATTGAGAGCGGATTTTCACCGATAGTGTTATTTTTTATTACGGCAGTTGCCACATAATTCGCTTTATTTTCATCTTCAACAACCAAAAATCCATTTTCTGAAAAAGCTTTTGAAATCGATGAAGAAAAAATATTTCCGTAATCACCTCTTATATCCAAAAAGACAGTACATTTAAGTTTTTCCGCTTCAATCAGGCTTGGGATAGCCATCACAATTTTTCTGTCAGAAGCATATTTTTCTTCCTTTTTCGGATGCAATAACCGCGCATAATCAAGCGTTATCAACAGATTTTCGGCAGGCTCTTGCGACACCTTATAAAACTTGCATTTAAAAACAGGCTCATTTTCTTCTGTTGCCTTATCGTAAAAACTGTAAAAGGCAGATTTCGCGTTCTCTATTTTTGGCAAATATTGATTCCATGCGTATTCGCAACTTATGTAGGCTACACAATACCAAGTTTTTTCATTTTTGGCATAGTAGGGCTTTGTATATTCTATTCCACTTAAAGTTGCGGAAGAAGAAATTGTCACCGTTTCTTCTAATTTTTGCGAATAAGTTGATTTTCCGTTTATCGAATCGGCTTTAGTTTCTGCTTTTACATTGGATTTTATTTCTGTTCGTAAATATCTGCTGATTCCAGCAAGGGCATCTTCCATTGCGATTTTCTTTGATTTTCCAGAGCCTAATGCAGAAATATATTCGGAAGAGGGATAAACAGAATTTTTGTCGTGAAGCCAAACAGGATAAGTATCGTTTGCATATAAAGAGGAGACAATTGTAAAAAAAATTATAAAAAAGACATTATTGAACAATCTCCTAATCATAAATAAATTATAACAATATTTTTGCGATGTTTAAAGATAAAAACGGCACTGCCCAAATAGCAGTGCCGTTCGCATTTATGCTAGAGCTTTGTTATTTATACAACTCCACCAGTTTCTGCAAGTGAACGAATCTGTCCTTAGCAGCCTGTTCGTTTGTCGTTCGCTACGCTCACTAACGAGTTTTCGTGCCGAAAACTCGCAGTAACACTTTCTTTGCTTATACAAGCAATTTTCGTAGACGAACAACAAACTTGCATTGCGCTCGCTCTGGGAACTTGCGTGTAAGAGCAGAGT